>DATKZM010000090.1:0-59327 GCA_035527975.1 Alphaproteobacteria bacterium
AACGTCGCTGGTCGGGAAAGCTTCAAAACGTTATTGTCAGTCACGGCGTATCACTCCTTTGCTGGAGAAGTGGAGGCTCAATCACCCCCACGATACGCCGCCTTAACCCATTACGCCGTCACCAACTTCTGACCATAGCTCCTCGCGCCCTCACTCGTACTGCTCGAATTATGCCAGACGACGACCGCTCTTTCGCCGCCCCGCCAGCCACCACGGATGCACAATACTGGCCGGCAGCGGAGCGGCTGTTGTCACTGCCGCCGGAATGGCGAATACGCCGCGACGGGACTTTCGCATGGCTCGACCCGACGCCGAGCTTTGAGTGGTACCGGGAGTTCTACAATTCCAAGTATCACGACGACCCCACGCATGCCCAATTGCTGCGCAATCCGCGCATCCGCCAACGCAAGCGGGTCTACTTCCGCAGGCGTATCGAACGCATCGTTGCGACACTGGGGCACGACCCGGCCGGTATTCTCGATGTGGGGGCGGGGGATGGGGCGTTCCTCGCCGCCGCCAGGGAGGCCGGTTTTCCTGTGACGGGCGTCGAGCTCTGCGCGCGCGCCGCGGAGGCCGCCAGCGCTGAAACCGGCGCGCCAGTGCTGGTCGGTGACATCGTACACGATGACCTAAATGTCCCCGCGCCGGTCGACTTGGTCGTCATGCACCACGTCTTCGAGCACCTTTTGCAGCCGCACGATTACCTGCGAGCCATCCGCTCATTGCTGCAGCCGGACGGATTGTTCGTTTTCGAGATCCCGCAGCAGTTCATCAACCCGATCGATCTCGCCTATCGCGTGCTCGGCCGGCGCCGGCCGTTCGACGCCTATTCGCTGCACCACCCCTATTTCTATACGGTCGATAGCATAAAGCGCCTGCTCGACATTGCCGGATACCGGATTGTTTCCTTGAGGACCTGGCTTCCCGGCCAAGTCTTCCACATCGACAGCCGCATCGTCGGCGCCGCGCTGCAGGGGGCGTTATGGGCCGCCGACGCGCTCGCAAAAAAAGGTCATGTCATTGAAGTGATGGCCCGGCCGGAATGACGGCCAAAGGGGCGTCGCCGCAGCCGACCAAGCAAGGCGCCTGGTTCGTGATACCGGCTGCGGTCACCCTGGCGGTCGCCTTCCAAATCCAGGCCACGCAAAAGCTCGGCGGCAGCGCTGTCCGGATCAGCTTCGCCGATTTGATATCACCGATCGTGTTCGTGGCGCTGGCGATCGCGCTGGCGCGCAGGCGTCTTCATTGGCCGCAGTGGTCGCTGCCCCGGCTATGGCTCTGGCTTGGCTTGTTGAGCGCCGTGCTGGCGATGGCGCTTGTCGTGGGAAGGATAAAATTCGGGTTTTGGCTGCCTTGGGCCATGGTCAGTAAGTTCGGCGGCTGGTTCGCGCTGGTCTGGTATCTGGTCATTGGCGGCGTCGTCGCAGGGTCGCTCGGAGCCGGTGGAAAGGAGCGGTTTCTCAAAGTCTTCCTAATTTTCCTCTGGGCCACCTGCGCGCTCAGCGTGGTTGGCTTCGTGCTCTACCAAGCCAATGTCAGCCTGCCAACGTGGCTGCGCTACAACCGGGCCGAGGGTTTCATGCAGAACCCTAATGCCTTCGGAGTCCTTGTCGCCATCGCCGTCGCCGTTCAGTTGCCCTACGCCCGGTCCGGCGCCCTGTTCAGCCCCTGGGTCCACCGCGCCGGCCTCGCCTTAGCGCTCACCGCGCTGGTCCTGACCGGCTCGCGCAGCGCCTGGCTCGGCATCCTTTTCGCCGCTCCCCTGCTGACCGCGACGCGCTCGGTGCCGTGGCGGGACCTGGGTATCGCGGCGGCATGCGCGGGCGTCGTGCTGGGCATCGTGCTGTTCGGCACGCCGGCGCTGATGGAAGAGCGGCAGGCCAACTACCAAAGCGTTACCGGCGGCTATGTCTTGAATGAGCCGATGTTTTCCGGGGCCGATCGGGGACTGTCGTACCGATACCGGACCGGCGTGGCGGCGCTCGACCTGTGGTGGCGCGAACCTGTCCTCGGCGCGGGTCTTGGCGGGTTTCCGCACGAGTTGGTAAAGACCGGACACGTCGCTGAGGTCATCCACAATACATATTTATGGATTCTCACCGAAATGGGCGCGCTCGGGTTCTTCGTTTTTGCTGCGTTCTTTTTGGTCGTGCTGCGCGCGCTTTGGCGGGACAAGGACAGAGGCCCCGATCCACGCATCGCCATCGCCGGATTGGCGGCAATGCTCACCTTCACTGGGGCGGCGGTCGGCATGGAGGCGATGTATCAGCGGCACTTGTGGTTCATCCTCGGCCTTGCCCTGGCGCTGCCGGCAGCGGCGCCTCCAAGCGGCGCGACAAGCGCGCGGAAATGACCTCGCTGAACAAAGCGATCGGGCGGGTCCTCGACCCGCGGCTCCTTGCCTGGGGCGCGATCCTGATCCCACTGTTCGTTTTCGTTGCCCCGAAGATCTCCTACTGGCCGCTCGTTTTCGCCGGCATCGTTGGCCTGATCCGCCATGCGGCGTTGCGCGGCCTCCCGCCGCGGTCGATGTATCCTCTGATTGGCTGGACACTGGCGCTGCTGGTCTGGATCGCGATCTCGCTCGCCTACGCGCCCGACATGAAGGCCGGTCTGACCCTGCTCCTCAAGCTCGGGGCATACGGCGCCTGTGGCTTGGCACTCGTCAGTGTCACACTCGAACACGGCGCGGCGATGCGGCGCGGCGCCGGATACGTCCATCTCGTGGGAGGCCTGGCTGTCGCAGGTGCGTTGTGTGTCGACTATGTCTCCGGCGGGGCGGTATCGACGCTGCTCTTCGGCGGCAGCGCGCAGATGGGAGCGGCCAACCGGAACACCACCGCGATCGTCTACCTGGCCCTGTTCGCCTGGCTGATATGCGTCTGGTTACGCGGCCACGGCTACACTTGGGTTGCCGCCGCGCCGCCCATGCTTGCGATCGTCTTCGCATGGTTGTTCGGCCAGTTCGCGGCCGTGCTTGCCTTGCTCGTCGGCGCGGTCGTGTTCGGCCTGGCGATGCTACGGCCGAGGTCGACCGGCAGCGCCGTTGCGCTGCTATGCGCGGCGTTCGTCATCGTCGCACCGGTCGGCGGCAAGCTGCTGGCGCCTGGACCGTGGTTGCGATCGGCGCCGGTCTTGATCCAGTTCTCGGCCTATCACCGGATGAAGATCTGGGCGTTTGCCGCGGATCGAATCGTCGAGCGGCCGCTCCTGGGCTGGGGGATCGATGCGTCGCGCCGTATACCGGGTGGTAACACGATCGTGGAAATCGACCGCTACATGGCAGACCCAAACCAGCGCTATAGGACCCGCGCGGTCATCATGCCGCTCCATCCGCACAACGCGGCGCTGCAGGTCTGGCTCGAGCTCGGCGTTGTCGGCGCCCTGCTCCTGGCCGCGCTCTGCGGCGGCATTCCGCTTGCCTGCACGCGCGCGCCCTGGTCGCGCACTTCCATTGCTGCAGGATTGGCGATGTTCTCCACCGCATATGTCTTGGCGATGCTCAGTTTCAGCCTCTGGCAGTCGCGTTGGCACGCCCTGCTCTGGCTTGTCGGGGCGAGCGCCGTGGTCCTGCTGGGCGACGGACCGGAACGAAAAGCTAGGGACGCCTAGGCGACAGGCTGATGCGTCGTTATTCCGCTGCCTCCGGAACCGGCGGCCCATTGCCCGATCGTGAACGCTTCAAAATTTCGCCGTCAGCGCGGCGGCCAAATAGCCACAAGGCGCCGCCGGGAAGGCTTGTCACCACCGCAATTGCACCATAGAGGAGCGAAATCAGCAGCGCGCTTTCCCCCGCCACGCCGACCGAGGCCAGCACCGCGACCATGGCCACCTCGCGAACACCCCACCCGGCGATGGAGACCGGAACGGCGGTCGCCAAAACGACGATCGGCATCAGCGCCACGCAGGGGAGCAGACCGATGCGTACTCCCAGCGACTGGGTGATGGCGTAGACAGCGCCGGCCCCGAGCAACTGCACGGCAACGGAGGCACCAAGTGTCGCCGCCAGGTAGCCGGGCCGCAAAATCAGCTTCCAAAGATCCGTGCCGAGCCGCCGGATACCGCGCGCCATCGGGTTTGCCAACAGCAAGCCTGGCAGCGGAACCTTACCGAAGCCAGCCACGGCGGCAACGGCGAGCGCGCAGCCCGCGACGACGCCCCACAACCACACCGGCGTGGCGGGCCCGCCCGCGCCGTCGAAAGCAAACGGCAGCGCGATGGCGACCAACAGTACGATCGCGGCCAGGGCGACGACACGGTCAACGACCACCGAGGTAATCGCCGAGCCGGTCGGCAGACCGGCGCGGTGCACCAGCCACATGCGCACGCCGTCCCCGCCCAGTCCCGACGGCAGCAGCTGGTTGAAGAACTGTCCGATCCAGTAGAGCGACAACAAGCGCCAGTAAGATGGCCGACGAGCGCCGACCGGCCCGAACGAGCGGATGACGATCGACCAGCGCCCGGCCGACACGAAAGTTGTCGACCAGATCAACAGGAACGCCGGCACGAGCCAAGTCGCCTCAATCCGCGCGAGCTCCGATGCCAGCACGCCGCGATCGACCGATGCGATAACCACCAGAATGAGCGCGACGGAGACCGTCACCCGAAGAACCGGTCGCCACACTGCTTTCCTCAACCCACATATCCCCGAAGCCGGCAACGTCGCCGAATTGTAGCATCAAGGACCCAATCGAGCACCAGCCCGCCCGAAATGGCGAGCACCGCGCCGGTGATCGAGGCGGCATTGGGCGAACAAGGATAGGCGGCCGCGTCGGCGGCTTGAACGCGCGGCCGGACGCAACGTGGAATTGATTTGGCTGACGGGTCCCTTCGTGCCCGATCACAAGACGATCGCCGATTTCCGCGAGGACAACGGCGCGGCGGCTCGCAGGGTCTGCGCCCGGTTCGCCGCGCTGTGCCGTCAGTTTGAGTTTTTTGCCGTTGCCGATCGCGGCTTATTCGACGGCGAATTGAGGGAAACATCGCAGAATTCGGTGGGTGTTTGTGAAAGCGTTTAGTTTCCTGCCGGCCCACCAACCAGTCCCACTCTGCGGTAACCCACGCGACAGGCCGCCATCAGGGATGGCGATCTCTAGCGAAGGTGCAGCGGACCGTCTGCCGTATCTTGGGTCTTTATCGATCTGTTTGGCGCGCAGTACCAAACGACGGCCAGCAGTGAAAACAGGACCATCGTCGATGCGAGAGACGCATCGCGGGATACTGGCATGAGGCCGACAATGACCGTCCCAATGGCGGCACCGGCCATTTGAATGCAGCCAAGAACGGCCGCCGCGGTGCCCGCACAATGGGGAAAATCCTGAAGCGATGCGGCCGACGCCAGTGGCAGGACAATCCCGAGGCCTGCCACGAACACGAACATCGTGACGACCATTCCCGAGACCGTTAGCGTCCCTGTCAGCGGCATCATCAGCATGAGCGAGCCGCCCAGCAGCATCGTCGCCGAGCCGAAAAATATGAGCCTGTACTCGGACACTCGCTTGACCAATCTCGCGGCCGTGATAGCCCCGATAAAGTATCCGCACACGGTGATCATCGGGTAGATCCCGTACTCCGTTGCGCTTGTTCCAAGCCGCTCGATGAAGAGCGAGGGTGAGGCCGCATTGAAGGCGAACATGCCGGCCATCCCACAAGCGGACGCAATGCTGTTCCGGCGAAACACGGGCGAGCGCAAAATCTCGCCGTAGTCGCGAGAAAGCTGGCGTGCGGAGGCTCGATCTCCCTGAGAAGCGTTCGTTTCCGGCAGCCAAAGCCACGCGGCGATCGTGATTATGATGCCCAGCGCGCTCGTTGCCACGAAGGTGGCCCGCCAGCCGATTCCGTCCTGAATGATGCCGCCCAAAAGCGGAACGAACCCAGGCACGATCGCCACCGCCGTTGCGATCACGGCCATGACAACCGAGAGGGATTTTCCCGAGAATCTGTCGCGGGCAATCGCCCGGGCGATCACCAAACCCGCACAGGCCCCCACGCCTTGCGCTACGCGCGCTCCGATCAATGTGTCGATGTTGGGCGCCAACGCGCAGAAAACGGACGCGAGCACGTAGATCGCGTTTCCCCAGAAAAGAACAATGCGCCGCCCGAACCGATCGGATAGTGGTCCATAGACAAGCTGCGCTGCCACAAACCCGATAAGGAACGCCGTGAGTGTTGCTTGAACCAGCCCGGAGGATGCTTGCAGTTTCTGCCCGATGGCCGGAAGCGAGGGTAGGTAGACGGCATTCGCAAACTGACCCAGCGACGTGACGGCCGTTAATAGAACAAGCAGAAGCTTCGGCATGTGAAGCCGCACATGATGCCCTCCAGGCTATTCCGCGGCTGTCGCGAAAGCGGCTGATTGCTCTGCTTTCTGGGTATCGCGAACCTGCATCATTACCCCGCCAACCGGCCGCAGTGAGATCATCGGCTCCAGATTGAGCTTGAAGCCCGGCAGGGTATTCAGCCGGTACCGTTGGTAGGTCCGCGCAACAAGCAGCTGAAGTTCCGTAAGCGCGAAGTTCGCACCGATACACATTCGCGGGCCGCCGCCGAACGGCACAAAGGTCGTCTTGTCACGGCGCGCAACTTCATCGGCACTGAAACGCTCCGGCATGAAAGCCTCGGGGTTGGGCCAGATCCTCGGATTGCGGTGCAGAACATAGGGGCTCAACATGACTGTCGAGCCAGCCGGAATTTCATGCTCACCCAGCTTGTCGTCCTTCAGCGCCTTGCGTGAAATCGTCCACGCCGAGGGATAGAGCCGCAGCGCCTCTTGAACGACCATCGATGTGTATTCAAGGTGCCGTAGGTCATCAAAAGACGGACGTCGGCCGGCCAACACTTCGTCGATTTCGCGGACGAGGCGTCGCTCCACGTCGGGGTGATTTGAGATCAGGTAGAAAATGATAGACGCGGCGGTGCCGACGGTCTCATGACCAGCTACAAGGATGGTAAGCACCTGGTCGCGAAGTTCGGCGTCGGTCATGCCATCGCCGCTGTCCTCGTATCGGGCGGAGAGCAGCATGGACAGCAGGTCATCGCCGTCGCTCTCACCTTGGCGGCGGTCGTTGATGACGCGATACACAATCTTGTCGAGCTGTTTCACGGCCTGCCGGGCGCGCAAGTTCGTCGGTGTTGGTACCCAGTACGGCAATGCAAACGGCGACCAGATTTCCTTCTCGCCGCGCCGGAGCACGATGGCGATCGCCTCGTTGATCGTCCCGAATTCATCGCGGACATCGGTTCCAAACATCGCCCGGGCGATGTTTCCCAGCGCGAGTTCCATCGTTTGGGCGGCCACGTCGAGCGGCGAGCCATCACGTGAGGCCTGCGCCCAGCCATCCAGCATCACGTCGATTTCATCGACCATGCCGGCGGAAATATTTGCGATCTGTTGCCGATGAAACGCGGGTTGTGCGAGCTGGCGCTGGCGTTTCCAAGTAGCGTCTTCGCTGGTCACCAGCCCGTTGCCGAAGATCGGCCGGACCGCCTTGTAGAAGTCGCTCTTGTGATAATTGCGGTAGTTCTCAACCAGCACGTGATGGAAGAATTCAGGGTGATTAGCCATGAATACCGTATTGCCGCCCAATCGGAACGATGCAAGATCGCCATGCCGATTGGCCATTCGAAGGGCAAACCCCAGCGGATCGCTCCGGATTTCCAGGAACAGGCCTATTAAAGGCAGCCTATGGGCCCCCGGCACCTGCTCCGGCTTCTTCGATCCTAAATGCCGTCGGTCGAGTGAAGCTGCTTCCCTGCTCTCGATCGCATAAGCCATTGGCTCACTCTCTTTTTCATCTACACCCATAGTGGATGAGCGAAATTGGACGCGCGGCGGAGAACTAGCAATCTGGTATAAATGACAGGTTAGCTGCAGGCCCCCGTCGGGCTAGGAACATACGACACGACCAAATACAGGGGTCTTGGTTGGTGACGATGGTGGTTCGTGCGTCCTGTTTCCGCGACGAGTTGGTCGGCGAGCTTGACGCCAAGCTTCGCTCCACGAGCACGCTTGAGGGTTCCTGTGCGGAGCTGTGCGATGGCTTGCAGCGGCTCGGCTTCAATAGCTTCGCGTATCTAAGATTTGAGCGGGATCATCGAGGCGCGCCTGTTGCGCGGGCCATATCGCTGTATCCGCGCGAATGGTGCCGCCGCTATGTCGAGGCGAACCATTTCTCGATTGATCCAACCTTATGGCAGTGCGCGACCAGGATAACACCGGTGGCGTGGCATAGCCTGCGGCAGATCCAGAAAGGGTGGTGCGAATCGTCGGCGATATTCGAGGAAGCGTACGGATACGGGCTGCACAACGGTATCGCCATACCCCTTCATTCAGCCAATAGCGGATTTTCGGTATTGAACGCCACGACCGATTTGTATGGCGAGGAATCTGAGAGACTTGTCAAGGTCTTCCAGGACATAGTGCATATGATGTCGCTGGTTTTCCACGGTCACATCGAAGATCGTATCGTGCGTGCGAAAATGCGGTTGCCAGAGGCAAAGTTTCAATACCGGGAGATTCACAGGTTTATCAGGCAAATGGAGCACCTCAAGTCATCGCCAATGGTCCAGCCTTAGGGGGCGATAGGAAGGAAGGAAATTATGCTGGACAGCAACTCGGTCATCGACCCGTTCATAATGGATCTGTATGCCTGCACAGATTTAGGAGAGTTGGGGCCACTTTTTCACAAGGCGTTCAGCGATGTCGGGTTCAGTATATCTGCTTACACGCGCCTGAACAGGCTTGGCTATGAGGAATTGTCGTCGGATGTTTTCACACAGAAATTGGTCCTGGTAACGACGTTCCCGTCCGAGTGGAGGGCGCGGTATAACAAGAAAAACTATCATCAGATCGACCCCATCTACCAGCATTGCCAAACCAGCACGGCGTCGATTGGGTGGCGGCAAGCAGCACGGCGCCGCGACTTGGCTCCGGTTCAATGCCGGCTGTTTTCTGAAGCGCACGATTTTGGCCTTGCAGACGGGCTCGCGATTCCACTGCACGGGCCGAGCGGTGGATTTGCCGTGGTGTCGCTCTCGGCGAATGAGCTGGCAACAAAGTTTAATCGAATCGTCGAGGCCAAACGACACACCGCCCACTTGATGGCAATCCATTTCCATGCCGTTGTCGAGCGAATGCTCGAACTTGATGATGATGCGTCAAAACCAATTGAGCTAACCGAGCGTGAGATCGAGTGCATAAAGTGGTCCGCCCTGGGCAAGAGCTCCTGGGAAATCTCACAGATATTGTCGCTCTCGGAGCGAACCGTGAATTTCCATATGGGCAACGCGATCCGCAAGCTCGATGTCTCGAACCGCACGCACGCGGTCGCTAAATCAATTTATTACAACCTGATATCGCTGTAGGCTGTTTTTCAAGATCAATGCGCCGCACCCACACTGTTAGTTCTGACAGTTAACGGCAGGCCGCATCCGCGCTGTGATGTTGCACTCGGATCGCAAATTCACGGTGCCCATGATGTCGAAGGTTCTCGTCTTCAAAGCCGCATCCAGGTCGGTAACGCCGCAATTGCTGCGTGACATGTATCGTCTGCGATACGAGGTGTTCAAGGAGCGGATGCAGTGGGATATCCAGGACAGCAACGGACTGGATATCGATCAATTCGACGCCCTTGCTCCGCTCTACGCCGTGTATCTCAGCGATAGCGGCAAGGTGGAGGGCAGTTGGCGGCTTTTGCCAACCACGGGCTCGTACATGATCCGCGACGTATTTCCGGAATTGCTCGGCGGGAATGTCGCTCCGGACGGCCCTCAGATCTGGGAAATAAGCCGATTTTCTGCGCGACCCACTGACAGGGCGCAGTCGTTCGCCGCGGTCCACCCGATCACGAGCGCGCTGCTGATCTCATTGATCCAGGTTTGCCTGCGTGCCGGGATCACCAGGGTTGTATCGGCCTCCGATCTGCTGTTCGAGCGGGTTCTGAAAAAGGCCGGTGCGATTGCCCACAGGCTCGGTCCAGTTTGCAAGATCGGCAGAACTCACGCGGTTGCCGGCTGGATAGATATCAGCTCCGAGCATCTGCAGCTGCTTGCCGACGCGTCACCCCTGGCAAATCCGCTGCGAATCTTGGATGTCGCCTCGCTCGAATACGAACTCGACATCTATCCAGGATTGCTGATTGACGCATTGGCGGGCGGCGAGGTTCGGGAAAGTTTTCACGCCATCGCTTCATAGTTCAATCGGAGGTATCCGATGACGAAGGTACCGGACGAGGAATTGGATGCAACCATGCGCGACTACGACAAGGAAGCCGCCATCGAAACAGTCAGGCAGTTGTTGGAGCAAACCGAAAAGCTGGCGGAAGACGCTGATCTGGCGGAAACCGCCTTTCTGATTGGCGTTGCTCTGGCATCCCTCACGCAAGAGAGCCGCGTCGGTCGGTTCTATGGCTCCACGTTTGGGACGAGCTCCCAGATTATGTGACCTTGCCCGGGGTCTGTCCGGCGAACGGGGCATTGCCGAACGC
Organism: Alphaproteobacteria bacterium; assembly: GCA_035527975.1. Classification (GTDB taxonomy): domain Bacteria; phylum Pseudomonadota; class Alphaproteobacteria; order JAPULJ01; family JAPULJ01; genus DATKZM01. Next base: position 10,485 of record DATKZM010000090.1, read on the forward strand.
TTGATCTCGGACGCCGGCATCCGGTCGGTGTTGTCGCGAACCGTTTCGATTGGCAGCAGTCCGCGCATTGCGCGGAGCAAGCCGACCCCAACCCGAACCATTTCGGCCAAAGCGGCTGCCGACTGCCGCCGGCGGCCGTCATGCGCGATTGCTATCCTGCGTTCCTTTGCATTGGGAAAATCTCTCAAACGTTCTGATGGACGGTCGCTATTTCTTCGGTGAGTGCTGGAAAGCGCTTAGATTGGATGAAATTCCCTTTATTTTTCCTGGCCGGCAGTGAAACTGGGCTGGAGGCGGGCAGGCTGGCTGCGGCATGGGATATTTGTCCAATCACGCAGGTTCGCTCGGACGAGGCGGCGGCAATATAGAACCAACAACAAGGAGGTCTCGGCGCGATGGTTGATATCCAATGCGTCGCCCAGACGCAGGACGTGATCGGCGAGATCCCGCTCTGGGACGACCGCGAGAACGCGCTCTACTGGATCGATATCTTTAAACCGGCGCTCCATAGGCTCGACGGCGCCAGCGGTGAGGTCACGTCCTGGACGCCGCCGGAGAAAGCAGGTTCCTTCGCGATGCGCGAGGGCGGCGGGTTCCTGATGGCGGCGCGCTCGGGGCTCGCATTCTACGAGCCGGAGAGCGGGCAATTCGACCACATCGTCGACCTTGAGCCCGACCTGCCTGGCAATTTGCTGAATGACGGGCATTGCGACAGGCAAGGCCGGTTCTGGGTCGGCAGCATGGACAAGCCGCTGGCCGCCGCTACCGGGCAATTGCACCGCTATGACGGCGACGGCGCGCACGAGGTATTCGACCGAAATATCTGGATATCGAACGGCGTGGCCTTCAGCCCCGACGGGACGATCATGTATTTCGCCGACAGCCATCACAACGCGATCTATGCCTACGATCTCGACACAGCCAGCGGCGCCATCGCCAACAAGCGCCTCTTCGCCTCGACCGAGGGTAGGGCCGGCACGCCCGACGGCGCCACCGTCGACGCCGAGGGCTTTCTGTGGAGCGCTCAGTTCGATGGCGGCTGTGTCTATCGATATGCGCCCGACGGCCGCCTCGACCGTACCGTCGAGCTACCGGTGAGCCGGCCGGCGGCCTGTGCCTTTGGCGGCGAGAACTTCGAAATCCTCTACGTCACCACCGGGCGGTTTCGCCTGCCCGAGGACGTGTTGGCGCGCGAGCCGCATGCCGGCGGCGTGCTTGCGGTCGATGTCGGGGTGACCGGGCTGCCTGAGCCGCGTTTTGCGGAGTAGGGAGGGAGGTCGTTATCCCGAACGGCGGAAGCGGAGGAGCGTGCGCTCCGGCGTGACCGCGTCGTAAACGGCCTCGACGGTCATGCCGACCGCGAGATCGCCCGGTGCGAGATCGACGACGTTGGCGGTGAGCCGCGGGCCTTCCTCGAGTTCCACCTGAACGACATTGTAGGGAATTTCGGCCTCAAAGGCGGGGAACCAGGCCTTGTGTACGACGACCCAGCTTGAGACCGTGCCGCGCCCCGGCGTGGCGGTCCAGTCGACGACCTCGGAAAAGCAATACGGGCAGACCGGGCCGGGCGGGAAGTGATAGCGCCTGCAATCGGCGCAGCGCGGTAGGCGCAGCTCACCGCCCTTCAGCCCCTCATAGAATGGCGCATTGTCGGGCGTGATGCGAGGCAGCGGCTTGGCGTAGGGCGCATCTGTCATTGTGCTATCCGGTTACGCTCGTCAGTTGCGCAGGATGAAGGAATCGCCCCAGCTGGTGCCCCATTGCAGCACCGAGGCATTCTCGATTTGCGTCTCGCCCGCGGTGCCGCGGAGCTGGCGCACCATCTCGGTGATCGAATTCCAGCCGGCGACATGCGCCTCCGACAGCAAGCCGCCCGAGGTGTTCATCGGCAGCTCGCCCCCAAGGCCGATGCGGCCGTTCTGGATCCAGTTGGCGGCCTCGCCGGGGCCGGCAAAGCCGAAGCGCTCCAGGGTGAACAGGACCAGCGGCGCGAAGGCATCGTAAGTGTAGAGGCCGTCCACGCCGTCGCGGTCGATGCTGGCCGCGCGGTAGACCTCAAGGTCGCGCTCGCGCGCCGGGGCGGGGCCGGTCGTCTGCTGGTTGAGGCCGAGGCCGCGCGGGCTGAAGATGAATTCCTCGCGGCCCGAGCGAATGCCCTGCATGCCGGCAATGGTAACCGGCCTGGCGTTCAAATCCCGCGCCCGCTCGGTCGAGGTCACGAGTACGCAGGCCGCGCCGTCGGTGATGAGGCAGCAATCATAGAGCCGCAGCGGGTCGATCACCATGCGCGAGGCCTGGTGATCCTCCAGGCTCATTGGCGCGCGCATGACCGCGCGGGGATTGAGTGCGGCGTGCTTGCGGAATGTAACGGCCACTTCGCCAAGTTGTTCGCTGGTTGCGCCATATTCCGCCATGTAGCGCTGCATCGCCATCGCCGCTCCGCTCGCCGGCGCAGTCAGGCCATAGGCTGGCGCCTCGCCGTGGGTGCCGCCTTCATCCCTCGTGCCCTCGTGATCCTCCGGTCCGCCCAGAAGGCCGCGCAGCCGCGTGAAGCTGATCGCGGTGATGCAGGCAACGCAATCGGCCATGCCGGCGGCGACCGCGAGGGCCGCATGCTGGAGCGCGTGGGTGACGAAGCGGCCATGCAGCCAGGTCTGATTGACGTAGCGAATATCGAGCCCGAAGACCTCGGCGATGCGGTCATAGTCAACGCCGATCGGCCAGCCCATGTGGATCGAAAGCCCGTCGACATCCTCGCGGGTAAGACCGGCATCGTCGAGCGCTTCCTTGAACGCGACAAGGCCGAGTTCAAGCTGGCTTTCTTCCAGGCCGCGCCCGAACTTGCTGAGGCCGATCCCGGCGATGGCGGTTTTGTCGCGGATGAAGTCGGACATGGGGCCGGCTAACCGGTTTCCGCGGCGGCCGCCTGGAATCGGTCCTGCAGGGCGCGCTTGCTGACTTTACCGGTGTCGGTCAGCGGCACTTCATCCGAACGAAGGAAATCGAAGCGCGCCGGCACCTTGTAGCGCGCCATCTCGGCCCGGCAGTAGGCTTCGAGCTCACCTGCGGTCACCGACTTGCCGGGCTTGAGCACGATGGCCGCTGCCAGGATCTCGTCGCGCGCCGGATCGGGAATGCCGACCACGATCGCCTGGTCGACCGCAGAATGTTCGCGCAGGACGACTTCGACTTCCGCGGGCGAAACGTTCATGCCGCCCGATTTTATCATTTCTTTCAAGCGGCCGCGGAACTCCAGGTAACCGCGCTCGTCGAGCCGGCCGAGATCGCCGGTCAGCAAAAATCCTTCGGCATCGAAGCTTTTGGCGGTGCTTTCCGGATCCCTCCAGTATTCGCTGATGATGTAACCGCGGATCTTGACCTCGCCGGTCTCGCCCTGGGGGAGCGGCGTGTGGGTCTGGGGATCGGCGATGACGATCTCGGTGCCGGGCAGCGCCGGCCCGGCGGTTCTACGCTTGTACTCGACCGGATCGCGGCCGTCGCAAACCGTGCTGTTGCCGTATGATTCCGTGAGACCGTAAACGGAGACAACTTCCCTCGCGCCTATTTCAACCATCTGGTCCACGCTTTCGGCCAGGGTGAGCCCGGTGCGAAGCGAGCTCAGGTCGCGCGTCTTTCTGTCTGGATGGTTAAAGAGCGCGAGCGCCATATTGGCCATGGCGTAGGTGCCGGTGCAGCGCTCGCGTTCCATCAATTCCAGCGCCTCGCCCGCGTCGAAATTGTGCTGCAGCACGATACAGGCGCCGTGGGTCATGATGGCGAACAACGCGTTCATGCAGCCAAGGCCCCAGAACAGCGAGATCACCATGTGGAAGCGGTCGGCCTCGGTCAGGTACATGCGCTCGCCGATGCCGTGCATGTTCTCCACCATGCCGCGATGGGCGATCGGCACCGCCTTGGGAAAGGCCGACGAGCCGGAGGTGTAGAGCAGGAAAACGATGTCCTCGGGCTCGACGGTGGCCTGTGCGGCGTCGATCACCGCATCGGGCACATCCTGGGCGCCGGCGAGGAAAGCGTCATAAGTCAGCATCGACGAAGTTGCCCCGTCGCCGAGGCAGACGATGCGCTTCAGATGCGGCAATGCGGTCTTGAGATCGCCGACCTCGCCGAGCGTCTCGACGTAATCCTGGCGCAAATAGCGATCGACCATGACCAGCGTGTCTGCCTCGGCGTGGCCAAGGGCGTGCTGGAGCTCGCGCGCTTGCCACCAGGTGTTGACCGAAAGCAGCCGCGCGCGCAGCATCGCGACCGCGAAGGCGATCAGCAGCCATTCGGTCTGATTACCCATCAGCAGCGCAACCGTGTCGCCTTCGCGCACGCCCAGCGCATGAAACGATTTGGCGACCTCGCGCGTGCGCTCGCGGAACTGGGCGAAGGTGAGGCGCTCGTCGTTATAGACGACGAATTCGCGGCCCGGATAACGCGCCGCCATCTCGTCCATCAGGCCAGGCAGGGTACGGGCATCGGGCATCTTCATGAGCGAACCTCCCGCGCGGTCCCGGTCAGGCGCCCGGCCGCAGCAATACCCGGCCGAGCGCTTTGCCGCTTTCGACCATCTCATGCGCGCGCGCCGCTTCGGCCAGCGGCAGGATCTCGCTCACGATCGGCTCGATCTGGCCGCGGCGCACCAGCTCCAGGCAGTCCTGGAGTTGTTTGCGCGTGGTGCTGGTGGCGCTCAGCATCGAGATGTTCTTCAAGAAGAGTTGCGCTGGGTTGAAGGGCACGAACTCCCCGGTTAGCTGGCCGATCAAAATCCAGCGGCCCCGGATCGCCATGCTGCGCCGCACCGGTTGGAAGATCTGGCTGCCGACATTGTCGATGGCGACGTCGCAGCCCTCACCGTCGGTCGCCTTTTTGACCGCATCGGAGAAATCCTCGCCGCGCTTGGCGACGACGACGTCATGCGCGCCCAGCTCGCGGATCCGGTCGGCTTTTTCCGGCGAGGTGGTGACCGCAACAACATGTGCCCCGGCGAGCCGAGCGAGCTGGACCGAATGCATGCCGAGTCCGCCGCCCGCACCGGTGACGAGCGCCCGCTCGCCCGGCGCCAGCTTGCCGACCTCGCGGATGCCATTGAGGATCGTGCCGATCGTGCAGGCGACGATCGAGGCTTTGTCGAGGGGAACGCCCTCGGGCACCAAGGCCACATTGTCGTCCTCAACCGCGACGAGTTCGCCATAACCTCCGATCAGGCCCCAGTCGCCGAGGAACTTGCGGTCGGGGCAGAGCGTCTCGGCGCCGGTCCGGCAATACCGACAGCACCCGCAGATATGATAGCGCTGGGCGGTTGCCACGCGGTCGCCTGGCTTGAATTCGGTCACTTCGTCGCCGACCGCGTCGACGATGCCCGAAATCTCGTGACCGAGGACAAGCGGCATTTTCACGCCGAATTTGAGCGTGCCGTTGCGCGTGACGATGTCGTGAAAACAGACGCCGCAGGCCTCGACGCGGATGATTACATCCTTGGGCGAGGGCTCGGGATCTGGAATGTCCTCCATTTTCAGCACGTCGAAGCCGCCCGGTTCGCGTACAACAACAGCCTTCATGGGTTTTTCCCTCCCCTGCTTCGTTGCCCGTTCAGGTCGCGGGCTTGAACTTCACCAGCGTCACTTCTGGCGTTACGTCGTCGAAATAGACATCAACCGGCAGGCCGATTTCAATTTCGCTCTCATGTCCACCCGCCGATGCACCGACCAGATTACTGAAAAGGCGCGGGCCCTCATTGAGGCGAACGACGATAACGGTATACGGAACCTCGGTCCCGAACCCTTCGAAGTAAACCTGATGGAATCGGCACCAGGACTCGACCGTGCCGCGCCCGCTGACGGCCTCCCAGCCGCTCTTTGTACTGCCGCAGGATGCGCAATGCCGGGTTGCGGGAAAGCGCAGCGTGCTGCAGTCGGCGCATTTCTGGAGCTTGAGCTCGTGCGCTTTGGCCGCCGCCCAGAAGGGTGCGTTGGCGTCGTCGAGCCGGGGCAGGGGCTTGGCGTAGACGCTCATGCCACCTCGCTTGCATAGACGATCGAGGTGACCATGGGCGCCAGCGTCATGTACTGGATGTGGCGCGCGCCTTCGATCTGGCGTTCATCGCATTGCCCGCGCAATTGGCGCACCGCCTCGACGTTGAGCGCCCAGCCCTGCATGTAGCTCTCCGACAGATGTCCGCCGGACGTGTTCGCGGGACTGGCGCCGCCGAGGGCGAGGCGGCCTTCCTCGATCCAGGGGCCGCTTTCGCCGACCGGGCAGTAGCCGAACGCCTCTAGGCAGAACAGTACGGTCGGAGTGAAGTTGTCGTAGATCATGAGCCCGTCCATCTCGGGCGGACTTATGCCGGACATTTCATAGGTATCTTGCGCGGCTTTTGCGCCGGCGCCGTGCCAGAAATCGTCGGGCGGGAAGGTCGAGCCGGCAAGCTCGGTCGCCATGCCGAAGCCGGCGATGGCGACAGGTTCGGACTTCATATCCTTGGCGCGCTCCGCTGACGTGATGATCATGGCCACGCCGCCGTCGTTGATCAGGCAATAGTCGAGCAGGTGCAGCGGCTCAACGATGAACCGCGAGTGGCGGTACTCCTCCAATGTATAGGGCTCGCGCATCACCGCCGCTGGATTGAGCGCGGCATGGTCGCGGAAGGTCTTGGCGACCAGGCCCATCTGGTCGCTCGTGGTGCCGTAGAGGCTCATATGGCGCTGGGCCATCAGCGCATGAAAGGCGCCGGGCGAGGTCATCCCGTAAGGGAACCACAAGCCGGCCCCGCCGCTGCCATAGAGATCGGAAGCCCCGCCATAGCGGTCGCCGCCCGAACGCCCGTTGTTCCCATAAACCAGCGCCACGACTTCGGCGAGCCCGGCCTCGAGTACGGCGACGGCGGTTTCGATGCAATGTCCGGAGAAGCGCCCCTGGCCAGGGGTGATGGTGCAATAGCGCGGGTTGAGGCCGATGATCTCGCCGAAGCGCTGATAGTCGGCGATGCGATTGATGATCAGCCCGTCGATGTCGCCAACGGCGAGGCCGGCATCGTCAAGGGCCTCGTGCAGCGCCCACACGCCGAGATCGTAGGCATCGTATTCGGGAAGCTTGCCGTAGCGGGTATTGCCGATACCGGCGACGGCATAAGCGCGGCTGAGCGACCGGTTGGGCATTGGCGGTCCTGTTTGGCGTTGTTTTTACGGCAATGTAAGTTCGATGGTAGGACCGAGAGCGATCTCCATGCAATGCGGGAGTGGGGCCTATCAGTTATTCGGGCGCGGGCGGGCGGGTAATGTCCGGGCCCTGCTGCGGCTGGTGATGCCAACCGAACGGAAAATGCTCTAGCGCCGTGATACTCGATAAGTCCTAGAAAGCGACGTCGTCGCCGCCCTTGAGGGTGAGCCGCTCGCGTGCTTCCTGGGGCGTTGCGGCCTCGAGGCCGAGCTCCTCGATGATGCGCTTGATCTTGGCGACCTGTTCGGCGTTGCTGTTGGCGAGTTTGCCCTTGGCGATATAGAGGCTGTCCTCCAGGCCGACGCGGACATTGCCGCCCATCATGGCGGCTTGCGTTGCGATCGGCATCTGGTTGCGGCCCGCGCCCAGCACCGACCAGACATAATCGTCGCCGAAAAGCCGGTCGGCGGTCTGCTTCATGAACAGCACATTCTCCATGTCGGTGCCGATCCCGCCGAGGATGCCGAAGATCGACTGGATGAAGAATGGCGGCTTGACGGCGCCCTTGTCGGCGAAATACGCCAGATTGTAGAGATGACCGATATCGTAGCATTCGTGCTCGAAACGGGTGCCACAGCCCTCGCCTAGCTCTTTCAGAATGCGTTCGATATCACGGAAGGTATTGCGAAATATGTAGTCGTCGGTGTTGCGCAGATAGGGCTCTTCCCAATCGTGTTTCCAACTCGTGTGCTTGTCGGCCATCTGAAAGATGGCGAAGTTGATCGAGCCCATGTTGAGCGAGCACATCTCCGGCTTGGCCTTGAGGGGCGCCGCCAGCCGTTCCTCCAGCGTCATGTTGAGGCCACCGCCGGTGGTGATGTTGATCACGGCGTCGCTCTCCTGCTTGATGCGCGGCAGGAACTGCATGAAGACGTCAGGATCGGGTGTGGGCGCGCCGGTTTCCGGGTCGCGTGCATGCAGGTGAATGATCGCGGCACCAGCTTCGGCAGCTTCGATCGATTGCTGGGCGATCTCGGTTGGGGTGATCGGCAGGGCGTCCGACATGGTCGGCGTGTGAATGCCGCCCGTTACCGCACACGAGATGATGACCTTGTTGTTCGCCGCCGCCATTTTGTCCTCCCCGAATGAGCCGGTTTCCTTTGTCTCGAACCTGATCGCCCGGATTGAGTTCGAGAGTCGCGCCTCAGGACGCTTTCATTGCGCCCTAGGGCGCCTTCTTGGCGTATGTCATGCCGCCCAGCGCCTGATCGGTCGAGGTGATCTCGATCCGGTTTATGTCGGCATGTTCGGGCAGGTCGAGCGCGCCGACCAAGGCTGTCGCCACGTCCTCGGGCTCGAGTGCGGTGTATTCCGTAAACAGTGTTTTCTCAACAGCTTCCATATCGTTGTTGAAAGCCGGGCCAAAGAATTGCGTGTTGACCCGGCCGGGTGCGATCTCGGTGACCCGCACGCGTTTGCCGGCAAGCTCCAGGCGCAAACAGGACGCGAAAGCCCTGACGCCGGCCTTGGTTGCGGCATAGACGGAGGCGTTGGGCGCCGCATTGGGCCCGATCATCGAGGTGATGAAAAAGAGATGCCCGCGCCGGCGCTCGATCATGCCCGGCAGCAAAGCGCGCGTGACCGCAAGGGTCCCTTTGAGGTTCACATCGACCGATTGCTGCAGCTCGAGAAGATCAAGCTCGGCGAAGGGCGCCGACTGGGTCATGGTCCCGGCATTGTTGACCACAATATCGGCCTCGATGCCCGACAACGCCTCCATGACAGCTACCATGTCGGAGACATCGAGCGGGAATATCGTGCAGCCGATCTCGGCTTTCAGATCTTCCAATGGACCGGCGGAGCGGCCGATGGCGATCACCTCCATGCCGCGAGCGGAAAGCGCCCTCGCGGTCGCCGCACCAATCCCGCGTGACGCGCCGGTGATCACCGCCGTTCGATAGTCCGACATGGTGTTTGTCCCAGTTCCCTTGTAGGAGAGCCGCCGAGCGACGGCCGTTGGATGGTCCGACGCCGCCGCTACGCTCGTTTCATTGACCAATACAACGTTGCTGACTATAGAACGTGGGCGGAAATCAAGTCCACAGTCTTGCCCAATTCACGCTCGAGGCCGCCCCCATGAAAGCGCTGATCGTCTACGCCCATCCCGAGCCGACGTCATTCAATGGCGCCCTGAAGGACCGGGCGGTTGCGTGCCTGGAGAATGCCGGGCACGAGGTTGTTGTGTCCGATCTTTACGCCGACTGGTTCGATCCGCGCGCCGGCCGCCACGATTTCGTGGAAGCCTGCGATCCCGAGCGCTTTGACTATCAGGTCGAGCAGGAGCACGCGACCCACAAGGCGCAGTTTGCCCCCGATCTGGAGCGCGAGCACGAACGGCTGATGTGGTGCGATCTGTTGGTCGTGCAGTATCCGATGTGGTGGTTCGGCACGCCCGCGATCCTGAAAGGTTGGATCGACCGGGTCCTGGCCTATCGCCGCTTTTACGATCTCGATCACCGCTTCGCCACGGGCACAATGAAGGGCCGCCACGGCATTCTGTCGGTGACCACGGGCGGAACAATTGAACGGTTTTCGCCCGGTGCGATTTTCGGCGAGATCGACCAGTATCTGAAGCCGATGCAGTTCGGCATGCTGGAATATCTTGGCATGGAGGCGCACGACCCCTTCGTCAGCTATGCGGCGTCGCGGGTAACCAAGGCAGAGCTGACCGCCCAGCTGGACGCCTGGGAGGGGCGGCTCCTGGAGATCGCGGCCCGCATCGAAGCGGCGGGCCCGGCGGCGCAAAAGGAGCCGGCGCCGTCCGGTGCGGCCTGACGGACAATGTTTTGGAGGAACGTCGGCGTTGTCGGAGGCGCCGGGGCGCGGCGAGATTATTGACTTCAACAAACGTGTGTGTTTTGAATAAAAGAACAGTGGTTCTTTCCATAGAACACTGACAAAGCAGGGCGACGTCCGGGATAACCCGGTTTGCTTGTTGAATTAACCGTTTTGCGGCTCGCGGTCGAGGCAGGGTCAGGGTGGATTTGGACCGTATCTGAACACCGAAACGCAGCGCCGTCAGGCGGTGCGGCACGAACGGCACGACAACAAGTGGCGTGAAAAAAGTGGCGCCAAACAAGTGGCGCGATCAGGGACGCGATAGCGGAAGGGAAACGGGAATGGCGACAAACAGCAGCGTTGACACCGCGGAACGGACCGAAGCCAGGCAGGATACCGGTGCGCCGCCCTCGGCGGATGCGATCAACCCGTTTTCCGAGCAGGTCAGCCGCATTCTGGTCGGCGCGGTCGACCTGCATTGCCACAGCGGCCCGTCGGTGATGCCGCGCAACATCAATCATATCGAAGAGATGCACGACGCCGCCGCGAACGGGCTGCGCGCCGTGCTGGTGAAGGACCACTACTATTCGGCGACGCCGATCACCGAGCTGTTGAACGAGCATTACCATCACCTCCCGGTGCGGCTGTTCTCGGGCGTTCCGCTCAACAACACCGTCGGCGGTTTCAATCCCTATGCGGTCGATCACGGCATCAAGCTCGGCGCCAAGCTCGTCTGGATGCCGACATTCTCGTCGGCAAACCACATCGGTCATGGCGACAAGAAGAACTTCCCGAAGACCACCAAGCCGATGCGCGAGCCGACGCCGCTCACCGTGCTCGACGACGACGGCAAGCTGATCGACGATGTTCTGCCGATCCTCGACATCATCGCCGAGCACGACGTCATCCTGTCGGGCGGGCACCTGAACATCAGGGAGATCTTCCCGCTGTTCGAGGAAGCCAAACGCCGCGGCGTCAATCGCCTCCTGTGCAACCACCCGACCTTCCTGATCGATGCAAGCCTTGAGGACATTGCCCAGCTCGCCAGCATGGGTGCTTACGTCGAGCACTCGATCTGCATGTTCATCCCCGAAGCGTTCAAGCAATTCGCGCCGGACGAACTCGACAAGCTGATCAAGGCCGCCGGGGTCGACAAGACGATCCTCGGCTCCGACCTTGGACAGGAGGGCAATTGCTGGCCGGTCAAGGGCTTCCGCAACGTGATTTGCCTGTGTCTCTCGCTGGGCTACAGCGAGGCGGACATCAAGGCGATGATCGGCGGCAATCCAGCCAAGCTGCTCGGCCTCGACCCCGCCTAGTTCGTGGGGCGGCGCCAGTACGGCGCCCTTTGCAATGCTGCGTTCATCGATTGACCGGGAGGCCTACAGGTCGACCTCATGCCCGATACCGCGACACGCCCGCACTACACCTCGTTCCGCCAGCGCCTGATTGATCGGGAGCTGTTGGTCGGCACCTTCATCAAGACGCCGACCGGCCATGCGACGGAAATCCTGGGCGATCTTGGCTTCGACTTCGTCGTGCTGGACGAAGAGCATGCGCCCTTCGATCGGGGATCGACCGATATCGCGCTGCTGGCGGCGCGCGCTGCGAACACCGCGGGCATCGTGCGGGTGCCGAGCGCCAATCCGACCTCGCTGCTATCGGTGCTCGATTGTGGCGCAGCGGGCGTGCTGGTGCCGCATGTAGATGGGGCGGCCAAGGCGCGGGAAGTCGTCGCGGCCTGCCGTTACCGCGACGGGAACCGCGGCTTTTCCAATTCGCCGCGTGCCGGCGGCTATGGCCGGCTTGGCTTTTGGGACCATGTCGACCAGTCCGACGCGCGGGTTGCCGTGATCGCCATGATCGAGGATCCGCCGGCCATCGACGTGATCGATACGATCGTCGACGTCGAGGGGCTGGACGCGGTCTTCATCGGCCGCGGCGATCTGACGGTCTCGCTCGGCGTTGCCGGTCCCGGCACCCCCGAGGTCAAGGCCGCGACCGAGACGATCACCGCGGCGGCGCTGAAGGCCGGCAAGGCGGTGCTGGCCATGTCGGCGGGCGGCGACGATGCGAAATGGCTGAAGGAACTCGGCGTTAGCGGCATGATCGTCGCCTCCGATCAGGGCTTCATGCGCCAAGCCGCGAGCCGGGCCCTGGTTGAATTCCAGGCGCTCGATACGTGAAACGGCAATAGACATTCGGGTTGAAGACTCAGGACGGGAGAACTGATCATGTACGACGTAAAAGACCCGCGATCTGTCCTCGCAGCGACGCCCGCCAAGGAGAAGCGGCCGGCAAACGCATTTGCGGCGGCGGAGTATGCGCGTTTTTACCAGTCCGAGCCGGTCGAAAGCGGGCCGGCGGGCGAGACCTGGTATGCGCGCGGCCAGAACTTCGTCCTGGCCCTCACCAAGGCGACGCCGGGCGCCGAATTCACGCGAAAGGATCAACCCGACGAATACGTCGTCGTGATCCGCGACCCCGACACCCCGATCGAAGTCGCGGCCAACGGCGAGACGGCGAGCGTGCCGGGCTTTTCGCTGGTCATCGTGCCGCCGGGCGACAGCACGGTCACGGTGCCCAATGGCGGCGAGCTGGTGCGGCTCTTCACGGTGAGGTCCGCGGATCTGGCGGCGAAATGCGAAAACGCCGATGCTTATGCGGAGGCCCATCCGAACATTCCGCCCTTCGAGCCCTGGCCGGAGCCGCCGGGCGGTTTCAAGATCCGCCAATACAGCCTCGATGTGCCGAAGCAGGACGGGCGCTTCGGGCGGATCTTCCGCTGCACCACCTTCATGGTGAACTATCTCGACGAGCAGATCGGACCGCGCGACATCACCGCGCTCTCGCCGCACTTCCATGACGATTTCGAGCAGTGCTCGCTGGCGCTTCACGGCGCGTTCATGCACCACATCCGTTGGCCCTGGACCAAGGATATGAACACCTGGCGCGATGACGACCACGAGCATTGCGGATCGCCGTCGATCGCGGTGATCCCGCCGCCGGCCATCCACACGACACGGGCGGTCGATGAAGGCGAGAACCAGCTTGTCGACATCTTTTGCCCGCCGCGAAGCGATTTCTCAAAGCAACCGGGCTGGGTACTGAACGCCGACGACTATCCGATGCCGGCGAACGGATCGGGAGACGGCTAGGCGACGGCGCGGCGCGGAACGATGTTCGTGGTGAGCTCGCCGCTGGGCGGCAGCAAATTCGGGCGGCGGTAGATCGGCGATCATGCCACGCATCTCCGGCTCTTCACATGGCAGCGGTATCCAGGCGGTCCTTTTGGCCCTGGGCACCCTGGAGTATCTTGCCCAGCGTAGGTCGGCGGTCGGTGTCACCGAGCTGGCGCAAGCCTTCGACACGACCAAGAGCCGAATGCACCGCCATCTGCAGACACTGGTGAGCGCGGGCTATATCCTGCAAGACCAAAGCAGCGACCGGTACCGGGTGAGCGCGCGGCTGATGACGCTGGGCGATGCAGTCAGCGAGAATTTCGAGCTGTCCGACGCCGCACGCTCGGCGATGCACGAGCTTCGCGATTCGTTGAGCCATGCCGTGGCGGTCAGCAGCCCCGAAGCCGACGGCGTGCGGATCGTCTCCGTGCTGCGTGGCCGATCCAACGTGGAGATCGGGGTCAAGCCGGGCTCGCTGCTGCAATTTCACGATACCGCGCAGGGCAAGCTCGCGCTGGCCTTCGGTGACCCGGCGGTCATGCGTGACGTTCTCAGCCGGAAACTCACAGCAAGCACACCGCACACAATCACCGACCCCGCCAAGCTGGCGGCCGAGGTGGAGCGGATCAAGCAGCGCGGCTGGTCGACATCGCCCAATGAGTCGGTGATCGGGTTGAATGCCTTGGCGGCGCCGGTGCTCGGCGCGCTTGGCCGCTATGTCGGCGCGATCACGATCGTCGATCTGGTTCAGTTTCTGCCCGATATGCCGACGGACGAACAGATCCGCCGTGTGAGCGCCGCTGCCGCGCAGATCTCGGAATATCTTGGCTATCGGCCTGAAAACTGAGCCTGTGGCGGGAGGCCTCGCGCACGGTGTCAGACAGTCATTGCCAGCCCTACCGTTTGTATCGACGCCAGGCGCCGGCACGGCCGCGAACATGCGCGCTGGGGCTTTGTATGCGGGGCGTTTCAAGGCTTAGACGCGCCTTGACAATATCGTGAGGGTGTCTGATTATAGTCGAAACAATGTTCTTATAAGCGAAACAGGGAGGATCCGATGCTATCTCGTCGCAAGGTAATTGCAACCGGGGCCGCGGCCGCGACGGCCACACTCGCCATGCCGTATATTGCGCGCGGCGCCGGCAAGATGATCGAGATGCGGCTGTCGCACGCCGCCAATCCGATCCATCCCGGCCACATCTCAGCCGTTGAGTTCAAGAAGGAGCTCGAGAAACGGCTGCCCGGGCGCGTCAACGTCAAGATTTTCCCGAACCGCCAGCTTGGCACCGACAAGCAAAATCTGGAAGCGGCGATTGCCGGCACCAACCAGCTTTGCGGCTGCAGCGGTATTCTCTATCCCCTGGTCACCGGCCGGCCGGCGCTCGACGCCTTCCAGCTGCCGTTTTTGATCAAGGATTACGATCACTTCTCCAAGCTCGCGACGAGCAGCGTCAGCCAGAAGATCCTCGACGACCTTCTCCCGGCTGGGCTCATTGGGCTGCAGGTCACCGATATCGGCCAGCGTCACTTCCTGTCGGTGAAGAGCCCGGTCACCAAGATCTCAGATTTCAATGGCCTCAAGACGCGCATCGTCCCGGTGCCGCTGCACAAGGCGATCTGGAACGCGGTCGGCGTATCGCCGGTCGGTCTTGCCTACGGCGAAGTCTACGGCGCGCTGCAGACCAAGGTGATCGACGCGGTCGAGATCAACGTGTCGTCGATGCTGGGTGAGAACCTTTGGGAAGTCGGCAAGCACTTCACGCTGACCGGCCACTATCCATGGCACAACGTGATCGCGATGAACCGCAAGTTCTTCGAAAGCCAGGAGAAGAAGGTGCAAGAGGCGATCCGCGAGGCGGGCCAGGCCTCGACCGCCGCGACGCTCGCCTACACCAAGAAGCAGGACTTCGAAGGCCGCGAGACGCTCAAGAAGAAGGGCGTCAAAATCTACAATCTGGCCGAGCTCGACGAGATGAAGAAGAAGGTCGAGCCGCTGGTCGCCAAATGGTCGATGCGCTCACCGTTGATCGCCGAATTCGTCAAGCTGGCGCAAAGCTGACGGAATTGTGCTGCGGCCGGCCGGGGCGGAGCCTAGACTGGCTTCCGCCCGGCCGGTGCCGGCGGCAGCGCATGGACGAGCGACGTGCAGGATCAAACCCGGATAGATACCAGCCGGAGGGGGGCGCTCGGCTGGTATAATCGTATCCTGGACACCATCGCCGCCGTGCTCATGGGCGCGATCGTGGTCGTCATGGTCGTCCAGGTTTTCGCCCGTTATGTCCTGAACGACTCGCTCATCTGGGCTGAAGAGCTCTGCCGTTATCTGCTTATCTGGATCACGTTCCTGTTCATCGGCATCGCCTTCGAGCGCGGTGAGTTCATTGCGATTGATGTTTTGCCGAACGCCCTGACGCCGCGCCGGCGGTTTTTGCTCAAGCTCGTCGTCACGGTACCGGTGCTCATCTTTTTGTGGCTGATGGTCACGAACGGCTATGTCCATGCGACACGGTTTTCGGGGCAGATGATCCCGGCGATTGATTTCATCTGGACTTCGCTAACTGGTGCGTCGGCGAAGGCGCCAATCGTCTGGGTCTATATATCGGTGCCGATCGGCAGCGCCTTATTGATCGTCCATATGCTGGTATCGCTTTTCTTCGACGCCAAGAAAGCGTTCGCCGGCGCCAATGAGGCCGCTCCCGCGCCTGACGGCGCCTAACCGGCTCTGGCGATGGGCACGTTCCTCGGATTTTTTCTTTTCTTTCTGATCACGGGTGTACCGATCGCACTGGCGCTGGGTGTCGGCGCGATCATCTATCTCTTCATTACGGGGAACGGCGAGTTGGTGCTCGCCTTCCCCCAGAAGATGCTGGGCGGGGTCGACAATTTCGTGCTGCTAACGATCCCGCTTTTCCTGCTTGCGGGCACGTTGATGAATGTCGGCGGCATCACCGAGCGGATCATCGTCTTCGCCCGCGCCATGGTCGGCCACCGGCGTGGCGGAATGTCGTCCGTCACGGTGCTGTCGAGCATGTTTTTCGCCGGCATTTCCGGCAGCGCCACCGCCGAGAGCTCCGCCCTTGGCACCATCCTGATCCCAACGATGGCGCGCCAGGGCATGCCCGCATCTTTCGCGGCAGCGCTGGTGGGTGTCAGCGCCATCATGGGCCCGATCATCCCGCCTAGCATCACCATGATCGTCTATGGCGTGTTGTCGGGTGCTTCGATCGGCCAGCTGTTTCTGGCGGGCGTGGTGCCAGGCATCCTGATCGCGGGAAGCTTTCTGGTCTATGTCTCGTGGCGGGCCAAGCGCTCAGGTTTCCCGGTGACCGACAAGGCAAGCTGGAGCGAACGCCGGCAGTCGATCGTGCGGACCACGCCGGCGCTGATGCTGCCACTGATCATTATCATCGGCATCAAGGGCGGCATCTTCACCGCGACCGAATCGGCGGCGGTGGCGGTGCTCTATGCGCTGATCATCGGCATTATCTACCGCGAACTCACCAGGAAGCGGCTCTGGCAGGCCTTGACCGCGACCGCCATCGTGACGTCGGCGCTGATGTTCATCGTCTCGATGGCGAGCATCGTATCATTTGTCTTCGCGCTGGAAGGCGTGCCGGCGGCGGTTGCCAAGACTGTGCTGTCCATCAGCGACAATCCATACGTCATCTTGTTGATGCTCAACCTCGTCCTGCTGCTGCTGGGCATGTTCCTGGAGCCGATCACGATCCTCATCCTGACCATGCCGATCCTGCTGCAGATGGCCAAAATCCTTCAAATGGACCTCGTCCAGTTCGGCATGATGGCGATCCTGAACGTGGTGATCGGCCTGGCGACGCCCCCGGTGGGGGTGTGCTTGTTCATTGTCTGTGCGATTTCGGGCAAGTCGCTGATCGAGGTCAGCAAGGAGGCGCTGCCGTTGCTCGCTATCGCCATCCTGGTGCTGGCCCTGGTGGCGCTCGTGCCCGCGGTCTCGCTGACCCTGCCCCATGCCTTCGGCAGCGCCCAGTAATCGTATCGGCCTTTGCCGCAATTGCGGGCAACCGGGCGCGTTGTCGCTGGCGGTGTTCGAAGATGGGTGACGCGAGCAGGCTGGCGGTCAAGATTGGCGGTATTCGCCTAAAGAACCCCGTCATCTGCGGCGCCGGCGAACACTTGATCGAGGCGGCCGGCATCGAGGCGGCGCTCGCGGCGGGCGCCGCGGCGGTGGTGATGAAATCGACCAACGAGTCCGACGCTGCCAAGACCCAGCTCGCGCAGGCCGATTACGTCCTGCTTGACAGCGATTGGCGGGCGCTCGACTGGGACGGCGCGCCGCCACGCGGCGCGCATCTCTTCTGCCGCTCGGGTCTCTCACCGCTCGCCTTCGATGACTGGCTGAAACTGCTGAAGGAGAGCGACGAGCGGGCGCGCCATCACGATGCGTTGGTGGTCGCAAGCCTCATCCCGGGCGATCCGGGTGCCGCGCTCGATTATGCGCGGGCCATGGAAGGGGCGGGCGCGCGGGTGATCGAGCTCAACATCGGCGCGCCCCATGCCGGCGAAGCGGCGGCGGGTGCGATCACGCACGCACGCGATACGGAGCGCGTCCGCACCATGACGGAACAAATGCGCGCGGCAGTCACAGTGCCCCTCTGGGTCAAGCTCACGGGGCAGAGCGACGATGTGGCCGGCCTCGTCGTGGCGGCGCGCGAGGGCGGCGCGGACGCGGTGACGGTGATGGGGCGCTTCATGGGATTCGTGCCCGATGTGGAAAGCCAGGGCCCGATGCTCGGCACTTTCGGGGCGATCGGTGGAGCCTGGGCGCTGCCGCTCACCTGTCGCTGGCTGGCGTTGGCCCGCCGCGCGGTCGGTCCCGACTTTCCCTTGCTCGCCACCAACGGCGCGCGCGATGGCCTTGACGTCGTGCGCTTTCTTTTGGCCGGCGCACGCGGCGTGCAAATGACGACCGCGGTGATGACGGCGGGCTTTGACGTTGTCGCCCAGACGATCGCCGCAGTGGCCGATTATCTTGCCGCGCGCGGGCAGGGCGCGGACGACCTGGTGGGCCGGGCCGCCGACGCGCTGACCGGCTACCAAGAAGCCGGCGGCGAGGACCATCGCTGGCGCGAGCTATTTGCAGCGGTTGATCGATCCAACGGGCCGTAGGACCCGTGCGGGGGGCAGGCGATCAGGCTGTCGGTTCGAGCGTCTTCAACTCGCGCCGCATGATCTTGCCAGTCGAGGTCTTGGGCAGGTCGTCGACGAACTGTACCTCGCGGGGCACCTTGTAGGCAGCGAGGTGCTCGCGGCAGTAGTCGTTGATCGCCTGCTCGCTTGCCGTCAAGCCGGGCTTGAGGACGACGTAGGCCTTGGCGATCTCGCCCTTGGTCTCGTCCTGCTTGCTGCCGACGCCGACCATGGCGACAGCCGGATGGCCTGCGATTACGCGCTCGATCTCGGACGGGTAGATGTTGTAGCCGCCGGTGATGAACATGTCCTTCTTGCGGTCGACGATATAGAAGTAGCCGTCGTCGTCCATGCGGGCGAGATCGCCGCTGTGCAGCCAGCCGTCTGGCTCGATTGTCTCGGCGGTCGCGGCCTCGTTGCCGTAATAGCCCATCATGACCAGCGGGCCCTTGACCATCAACTCGCCGACTTCGCCGTTGGGCATGGTCCTTGAGGCGTCCTCGGCATCGCCGATCCGCACTTCATTGCCCGTGCAGGCGATGCCGATCGAGCCGTGCCGGTTCTCGCCGTAGACATGCGACATGACGCCCGGCCCGGCCAGCTCGGTCATCCCCCAGAGCTCGAACATCGGGCAGCCGGCGCGCTCCTCCCACTCGACCATCTTGGCCACCGGCATCGATTGGCCGCCGACGATGACGCGGGTAAGCGAAGAATAGTCGTGATCCCCAAAGCCCTCATCGGCGAGCATCAGCATGTACATCGTCGGCACGCCGTCGAGGATCGTCGGCTGGTGGCGATCGACGGCAGCGAAAAAGCTCTCCACATCGAAACGTTCCTGGAGGATGAGTTTGCCGCCGACCATGAAGGTCCCCATCATCGCCGCCGCGCCGTATACATGAGCGCAGGGCAGGGCGAGCAGCTGGACGTCGTGCGCAGTGCGGATGTTCATCGCCGCGAGCACGGCGGCACTGCTGGTCACGTTGCGGTGGCTCAGCATCGCCCCCTTGGGGTATCCGGTGGTGCCGGAGGTGTAGCAGATGACGGCCAGGTCGTCGGGGGCCGCGTCGGCCGCTCTGTTGGCCCTCGTACCCATCGTCAGAAGGTCCTTGTAAGGAATTGTGCCGTCGAGAGAACCTTCACCCAGACAGACGATCTCGTTGAGGTCGGACCCGCCCTTCAGCGGCATGATGGGCGCGCCGCGCTCGGCCGTCGTGATCAGCGCCTTGGCGCCGCAGTCCTTGACCACGTAGGCGACTTCCTCCGGCGTCAGCATGACGTTGATTGGATTGACCACGCCGCCGGCGCGCGACACCGCGAAATAGGCGATCGCCCATTCGTCGCTGTTCTGGGCGTAGAGCGTGACCCGATCGCCCTCGCCGACGCCGATCTCGGTGAGCCCGGCGGCCAGATTGCCGATGGCCTGGTCGAGCTCGGAATAGCTGTATTGCCGGTCGTTGTAGATCAGTGCCGTTTTTGCGGCCCGGTCTCGCATCGCTGGCTGAAGCAGCTTGTCGATCGTGGTGTTGAGCATCGCCCGATCCTCGCGTTTCGACCCCTGGCCGGTGATCGTCGGGGTATTGTTGCACAATTCGATGAGCGCAATCGCGTTTGTCGCGCAGTCGCGGCTCTTGTGACATGGCCGGCCGCACGCGCTAACGTATCGGGCCGGCGGTTGGCTGGTCCGGCAAGTGCGTCTTGATCCAGTTGTGGTGGTTCCGATGGCAGCCCTCGATCGCTTTACCGTGCTCGACCTGACCCGCGTGCGCTCGGGGCCGACGGCCGTCCG
The DNA here is from genome assembly GCA_035527975.1 of Alphaproteobacteria bacterium. Taxonomy (GTDB): domain Bacteria; phylum Pseudomonadota; class Alphaproteobacteria; order JAPULJ01; family JAPULJ01; genus DATKZM01. The sequence continues at coordinate 30,618 of DATKZM010000090.1, forward strand.
CCAGCTCGGCGATTGGGGCGCAAAGGTCATCAAGATCGAAACGCCAGTGGCCGCCGAGGCTGGACAGGGCGTCGGCGGGCCGCGGCATGGATCGGATTTCCAGAACCTCCACCGCAACAAACGCAGCCTCACGCTCAACCTGAAGCATCCCGGCGGTATCGCCGTGCTCCAGCGGCTCGTCGGCGCGGCCGATGTGCTGGTCGAGAACTATCGCCCGGAGGTGAAGCACCGGCTCGGGATCGATTACGAGGCCCTGAAACCGCTCAATCCGCGCCTCGTCTATGCCAGCATTTCGGGCTTCGGTCAGGACGGACCTTACCGCCTGCGGCCTGGCTTCGATCAGGTGGCGCAAGGCATGGGTGGGCTCATGTCGGTCACCGGACTGCCCGGCCAGGGCCCGGTCCGCGCCGGCATACCGGTGGCGGATCTGAGCGCCGGGCTGACATGTGCTATCGGCATTCTGATCGCGCTCCTCGAACGTGAAGTCTCGGGGGAGGGCCAATGGGTCAGCGCCTCGCTCCTGGAGGCGCAAATCTCGATGCTCGACTTCCAGGCCGCGCGCTGGCTAATGGCCGGGGAGGTGCCGGGGCAAGCCGGCAACGATCATCCCACAAGCATCCCGACAGGCGTCTTTCCGACCAGCGACGGCCACGTCAATATCGCCGCTTCGGGCGAGGCGATGTGGCAGCGCCTGTGCGAGGTGCTGGGGCTGTCGCAGCTCGTCGACGATCGCGACTACGCCACCGGCGAGGCGCGTTCGACAAACCGAGCGGCGCTAAATGCGGCGTTCGGCGAGGTGACGAAGCAGCACACCAGCCGCGGCCTTGTCGACTTGTTGAACACGGCCGGGGTGCCATGCGGGCCGATCAACACCATCGACGATGTCTTCGCCGACGAGCAGGTCAAGCACACGGGGATCGCAACGCCCGTGCGGTCCAATACGCTAGGCGAGATCCACGTCGTCGGCCAGCCGGTGCATCTCAGCCGCACCCCGAGCAGGATCCATTCCGCGGCACCCGAGCGCGGCGAGCACACCGACGAGATCCTCCGTGAATTCGGCTATGACGATGGCGAGATCGCGGGCTTTCACGAACAGGGAGTGGTCTGATGCCGGATGAGAGGGGCAGCGATGCGGGGCGCGTTACCGGTGTCGCGGAAGGGGTGATCGGCTGGGTCACGTTCGATCGGCCCCACCGTCACAATGCCATGTCGTATGAGATGTGGCAGGCCTTGCCTGACGTCCTGGCGGCGCATGAAGCCGATCCCGAGGTGAAGGTTATCGTGCTGCGGGGTGTGGGCGAAAAGTCATTTATCTCCGGCGCCGATATCTCGCAGTTCGACGAGCGCCGGGCCTCGGCCGCCGCCAATGAAAACTATCGCTCGGTGGCGGGAACGGCATTCACGCGCCTGCGTGATGTTTCCAAACCCACGATCGCGATGATCCGCGGCTACTGCATCGGCGGGGGGCTGGCAGTGGCGCTGTGCTGTGATCTTCGCATTGCAGCGGATGACGCACGGATGGGCATTCCGGCGGCGCGGCTCGGCCTCGGCTACGCGCAGGACGGCGTCAAGCGGCTGATCGACCTTGTCGGTCCTGCCTATACGAAGGAAATCCTGTTCACCGGACGAAACTACGATGCCGCCGAAGCCTGGCGCATTGGGTTGGTGAACGGGGTGGTTGCAGTCGATGCGCTTGCCGCTGAGGTGCGTGCTACGGCCGAGACGATCGGCGAAAACGCGCCGTTGACCATCGCCGCGGCGAAGTGGGCGGTAAACGAGACGCTGCTGCCGTCCGGTGAGCAGGATATGGGCGCAGTTGGGCTTGCAATCGAGCGCTGTTTCGACAGCGACGACTTTGCCGAAGGCCGCAAGGCCTTTGCCGAGAAGCGGCGGCCGGTCTTCAAAGGCCGTTGAGCGCGGCGTATTCTTCTGACGGATTTCTGAGATCACTTCGGTATGCCTGGCACCCGCACCGGTCCGGCGCACGCTCACATACACGGATAGAAAGGCGCTGAACCCATGCCTCACGCAGATAATAACGGCGTCAAGCTCTACTTCGAGGAAGCAGGGACCGGAACACCGATCGTGTTTCTTCACGAATTCGCCGCCGATTTCCGAAGCTGGGAGATGCAACTGCGTTTCTTTTCCCGCACCCACCGCGCCGTCGCCGTGAATGCGCGCGGCTATCCGCCCTCCGATGTGCCCCCAGATCCCGCGGCGTATGGTTACGAGCTGTTCGTGGACGATATACGGGCGGTACTGGATCATCTGGGCGAGGATCGCGCCTACATCGTGGGTCTTTCCATGGGCGCCTACGCGGCGCTGCATTTCGGGCTCACCCATCCCGGCCGCGCTCTGGGTCTGGTGCTGGCGGGCGGCGGCTCAGGCTCGCCCAAGGCAGAGCAGGCGGCGTTCAAGGAACAGGCCGACGCGCTGGCCCAGCGCTTCTTGAAGGACGGAATGCCAGCCGTGGCGCCGACCCTGTCGCTTTCACCGACCCGGGTGCAATTGCAGAACAAGGATCCGCGTGGTTGGGCGGAGTTCAACGGGTATTTGGAGGAGCATTCAACGGAAGGCTCCGCACTGACCGTGCGCAACTATCAAGGCGGGCGCCCCTCGCTCTATGACTTCGAGGCGGCGCTATCGAAGCTCACTGTGCCGGTGCTGCTCGCCGTGGGCGACGAGGACGATCCCTGTCTGGAGGTCAATCTGTTCCTCAAGCGCACTATTCCGGCCTCAGGTCTCTGGGTCGTGCCCAAAACGGGCCACGGCATTAATCTTGAGGAGCCTGCTGCCTTCAACAATGCGCTTCAGGGTTTCTTCTCTGCGGTCGAGAACGGAAAATGGACCGCCCGCGACCCCCGCAGCCAGGGCAGCGGCGCCTTTTCGGTCCGCCAAGACGCCTGACGGGACGGGGCCGCAGGCCGGGCGGATGAACGAAAACAGGAGGGCGGCATGAACATGGCGGCGGTGATCCACGAGAAAGGCGCGCCCGAGGTCTTTCGCTGGGAGGACTGGCCGGTCGGCGAGCCGGGCCCGGGCGAGGTGCGCCTCCGCCACGGCGCTATCGGTGTCAACTATGTCGATACCTATCACCGCCGGGGGATGCCGCATCCTTGGCCGGTGCCGCCGCTTCCGGTCGTGCTGGGGCTGGAGGGCATGGGCGTCGTCGAGGCGCTGGGGGAGGGGGTCGACGGGCTCGCCCCCGGCGACCGGGTCGCCTATGGCGCCTACAGCCAGTCGCGCGTCTTTCCGGCCGACCGCCTCGTCAAGCTGCCCGACGCGATTGGCGACGTGCAGGCCGCCGACATGATGCTGAATGGATTGACCGCGCAGTAATTGTTACGACGGACCTATCGGGTGCAGCCGGGCGACATGGTTCTGGTCCACGCCGCGGCGGGCGGCATGGGGCTCATCCTCTGCCAAGGGCCAAGGCGCTGGGGGCGACCGTTCAGCCCGTTCGCACCGAGACTTCGATACCGTTGCCGATGGGGACGAGGTCGCTGCGCACATTCGCATGACCGCGTACATGGGCCATGTATCCGGCCATCACCTCGGCATTGCTTTCCGGGAAGGTGATGTTGTCGGCGACGATGGCGCCGCCGATCCGCATCTTCGCCAGCAGCATGTCGAAGTAATCGATGTAGTCGGTCTTCCAGGCATCAACGAAAACAAGGTCGATCGGCCCTTCGATCGCAGCGACGCTCGCCTTGGCATCGCCCAGGCGCACCTCGACGATGCCGGACAGGCCCGCGCGGGCGATGTAGTCGTTCGCGATCGCGTGCTTGGCTTCCAGCGCCTCGGTGCCGATGACATGGCCGCCGGTGGCGCGCGCGGCCTCGCCCAGCCAAAGCGCGGTGTAGCCCATCGAGGTGCCGACCTCGACGATGTGCTTGGCGCCGGTCATTCGGATCATCAGATTGAGCAGGCCGGCCGTTTCGGGCCCGGCCGCCAGCGCCGCCTTATCGGCATCGAAGCCCTCTTTTTTGAACGCCTCGCGGTCGCGTTCGCGGCGCTCGTCGAGCTCGTCGAGGATCGCCTGGACGTCGGGATCGAGCGTCACCGGCATAACCCCCATGGCCCTGTCATGCCTGGCCGCATCGTCGCCTCCTGATCGTTGGACTGCATCCAATGGGAACTAAACCAGCCGCCGGGGATGTCAATCGTTGGAGGCACCGCGAAAAGCGCTTTCTGCGCCGCCGCGCCGCGATTGCGCCGGGCGGGGGCAGGGCGTATGAACGGCGCAATCCCGAAAACTCAAAGGAACCGATCGCGCCCCATGTCGAATCCGCAATACGTCTATGTCATGAAGGGCCTGGGCAAGGCCTATCCCGGGGGCCGCCAGGTGTTGAAGGATATCTGGCTGAGCTTCTATCCCGGCGCCAAGATTGGCGTGCTTGGCCTCAACGGTTCGGGCAAGTCGACGCTTTTGAAAATCATGGCGGGGCTCGACGAGGAGTTCATCGGCGAAGCTTGGGCGGCTGACGGCTTCAAGATCGGCTACCTGCCGCAGGAGCCCGATCTCGATCCGCACAAGGACGTCGCCGGCAACGTGCTGGAGGGTGTGGCGGAAACCAAGGCGTTGCTCGACCGTTTCGAAGCGGTCAACGCGCGCTTCGCCGAGGAGCTGAGTGAGGACGAGATGAACGCCGTCATCGAGGAGCAGGCGGCGCTTCAAGAAGAGATCGAGGCGGCCGATGCCTGGAACCTCGACCGCACTATCGAGGTCGCGATGGACGCGCTACGCTGCCCGCCGGGCGACGCGGAGGTCGCCACGCTTTCGGGCGGCGAGCGCCGGCGCGTTGCGCTGGCCCGCCTTCTGCTGCAGCGCCCCGACATGCTGTTGCTCGACGAGCCGACCAACCATCTCGATGCCGAGTCGGTGGCATGGCTTGAACGTTTTCTCGACGAATATCCGGGCACCGTCGTCGCGGTGACCCATGACCGGTATTTTCTCGATAATGTCGCCGGCTGGATATTGGAGCTCGACCGCGGCCACGGCATTCCCTGGGAAGGCAACTATTCTTCCTGGCTGGAGCAGAAGGAAAAGCGCCTGGCCCAGGAAACTAAGTCGGAGGGCGCGCGTCAGCGCACGCTGCAAAACGAGCTTGAATGGATCCGCGAGAGCCCGCGCGCGCGTCAAGCCAAGCAGAAGGCGCGCATCAACCGCTACGACGCGCTGCTCGCCGAAGCCAACAACAATGCGCCGGAGAACGTGCAAATCACGATCCCGCCGGGCCCGCGCTTGGGCGATGTCGTGGTCGATGCCAAGGGTGTGGGCAAGGGTTACGGCGGCGATTTGCTGATCGAGGATGCGAGCTTCCTTTTGCCGCGGGGTGCCATCGTTGGCATCATCGGCCCCAATGGCGCGGGTAAGACGACACTCTTCCGCATGCTTGCGGGAGAGGAGACGCCGGATGCCGGAACGCTGACGACGGGCGAGACAGTGAAGCTCGGTTATGTAGACCAGTCGCGCGCTTCGCTCGACGGCGATCACTCGGTTTGGGAGGAGATTTCGGGCGGCAACGAGCTGATCGAGCTCGGTAAGCGCGAGGTGCCATCTCGCGCCTATGTCTCTGGCTTCAACTTTCGCGGCTCCGACCAGCAGAAAAAGGTGGGCCAGCTCTCCGGCGGTGAGCGCAACCGGGTGCATCTGGCCAAGGTGCTGAAGTCGGGGGCGAACCTGCTACTGCTCGACGAGCCCACCAACGATCTCGACGTCGACACGATGCGGGCGTTGGAAGAAGCGCTCCTGGCCTTCGCCGGCTCGGCGATGATCATCAGTCACGACCGCTGGTTCCTCGACCGCATCGCAACCCACATCCTGGCCTTCGAGGGCGACAGCCAGGTTGTCTGGTGCGAGGGCAACTACCAGGACTACGAGGCCGACCGCAAGAAGCGCCTGGGTGAGGAGGCCGACCGCCCCCACCGCATCAAATACAAGAAGCTGCGAGCGTAGGGGGCGACGTCTCGGCCGCTTTAGCCCGTGCCACGGCCCAGCCGATGCACGCCGTGACGCCCGCTTGCCAAACGACGAAGGTCAGAAACAGGGAAATGTGCCACCCGATCGGCAATGCCACCAGCATTCCAAAGGCCATTCCAACCAGGAGGGTGACTGCGGCGGACGAGAAGCGGCGAAAGAAAGGAAAGAGCAGCCACGTAGCCACGACGACGCCTGTTGCGGCGACGGTGCCCGCATTCAATCCGGATAGCCAAGGCTCCGCGCCAGAATGACCAATCAGGCGCGGCCCGGCGGTGGTTGAGCGTAGGGAAGCGTACCAAATTGCTGCCATCAGGGGCACAAGCGCAATCGCTCGGAGCAGGGCTGCTCGTGTGGCCGCGCGGAGATAAAGAGCGAGAGCAAACCCGTAAATGATCCCCGGCCCGAGGATCGCAATCCACCGGGCAAGATCGACCTTATAGGTGCCGATCGATGTCGCGTAGGCCATGAAAGAGAAGATGCCTGAAAATGCGCCGACGATCGCTGCTTCGGACGTTGTTAAGATGTCGTCCGCTCGTCGCGCCAATGCCCAGTCCTCACTTTGGCGAATTGGATATAACCGGTACTACCCAGCGACAATCAACATGTCCGGCGGAGGCACGCAACGGCGCAAGCCTCTCCGTGGTCCCCTTCGACGCCTTCGTATTGATTACTGCGACGCGTACTTGCGGATGAAGGGGCACGAATTTGTCTTGAGCTTCCACACGTTGGCATCGGTCACCCGTTCGCCAGTTCGCTTGTAGTGCATGTATTCCGCCAGCTCTCGTGTCGCATTCCATATTTCATTTTTCTCGTGCCGCCAGTACCAAGTTTTGACATACGCTGTTTTTCTGTATTCGTGCCATCGCGTATCGGGCAGCGTTGTGGCGAGTTCTTGAATAAATTTTCGACTGGAAGATCGCATCACCACAAACCCATCCGCTTTGGTAAAGCAGATCGGGTAGAGCGGTTGATTGAAACTGAATACCAGTACTTCGGTGAGCAGCGCGAAGTTGGCCATGACGCTTAAGCCGAACAGGACGAAGAGTATCGTTTTTCCGATCCTCCGGCCACGATCAGTTAGCACGTCGCTCAGGCGTATCATTCGTCGGTCCATTCTGCGCGATCGATCCACACAAGTTGCGATGACTTTGTGCCGGGAATCGGGACGATGCGGAGGCGTCCTTTGATCCTCCGCCGCCATGTCGACCGGATTATGAAGGTCTTTGCCCTGCCATGCTGCTCCAACCTGATCATGTCGTCATGCCGCACCGAGATACGAGGGAAGAAACGCGCAACCTGCCCTTCGGTAAAGTCGAAAGGATCGCGAATGCGGTTTTCGATCACCCCAGTCACCTCGATAATGTTGCCTTTCCGCGAAAAAGTGAAGGTTCCGTTCGCGCGGATGGAGCCGTTCCCGAGCAGCAGGCGGTGATCCGAAAACCGGTTCCTGCTCAGGTCGAACTTGTATCGCCCGTCGAAATCGTCGCTGACAGTGATCGATCGGCCGGATTTCAGCGAGAGAAGCCGACCTGCGACAGCCCGGCTTGGATCCTTTGGTTTACGCTTGCCAATCATCCAGTCCTGGTAATGTCCCTCTATTCTATTGGCAGCGGTCCGCAGCGCCTTATGCCTCAGAATCCATCGCGGATCATAATCGACGGCACCGCCCGTTCCATCGAGATAGCGTTCCCACGCCTTGATTGCCTTGCTCACTCGCACATCTGGCGCAGAAAGGGGCCCCGGTATGAAACGTCCTACTGCGACTGCGTCATTCAGGCGTTTCGCCCCGTTTAGCAACTGCCGCGCTTTTCGTTCAATTTCGTCGAGTTCATGGTTCAGTCGCCGCTCGCTCCCGCGGCTGGCTTCGAGAAACTCGTCCTTAAGAGCACGTTTGCGTCTGCGTTCGCTCTCGCGGCTGATCCTGAGGAACTCCTCGCGGGTGAGGGAGCCTCCCGCTGCCGGCCGGCCATCACGCCCGCGGCCCGGCAGGCCGCCGGTCGATTGGGTGGGGATCAGGTTGGCGCCGTCGCCCGGGCCCTCCGGAACCCCCGCCAGCGGGTCCCCTCCCGATGCGTCGAACCGGTTGCCGGTTGCGTCCCGCCGGGCGCTTGGCGGTGTCAGCGCGCCGGGGCCGAGCGTCCGGCTCAGCTCGCCCTGGATCTCCCGCAAGGTCTCGCCGCCGGGATCGACGATGCCGTCCACGGTGAGCCCGTTTCGGGCCTGAAAGCGCTGCAGGTCCTCTTCGAGCCGGGTGTTGAGGAAACCGGTCGGCCCGTCGGTGGGGCTGGCGTCGTGCTCGCCCAGGGTGTCCATCAAGGTCTCGATCTTGGCGACGTCGGGGCGGCGGTTCCGGCGGCCCTCGCCGATGCCGGCCTTGATCTCCAGCGTGTCCGTGGGTCCGAAGAGCTCGGGCAGGGCCCGGCCCTCGGCCCAGGCATCGCGGAAGTCCTGGAAGAGCTTTTGGCCCATCGGGTCGAAGGTGGGATCGCTTATCTCGGTGGCGCCCTCGCCGACGCGGCCGAATGGGTCGGGGAACTGCTCGATCTCGTCGGGGCCTTCGAAGAGGCGGCGGAATTCTTCTGGCATTGCGGGGTTGGCTCCTTGCTGGATCGGTTATTGGGAAAAATCCCCCGATCCTAGCGCCGGCCTGTTCCGCGTCAATCCGGAACCTTTTGCGATCTTGTGGTGGTGCGGGCTAGTGAATTGCGGCCGTGCGCGTTCCGAAGGGCACGGCGTCACTCTGCGACGGCGTCACTTTCGACACGCTCAATGTGAGCGTCTTGGCGCGGGCAGGTCGGATGGATTTCGGATCGCGCGTCAGACCGCCGGCGCGGTTGCCCGTTCAACCGCGGTCGAGGCTTCGCATTTTTTTTTCGAGCGCCTTGATCAGCCCGTCGACCGAGCCGCGCTGGCGCAGGATAGCGGCGAAGTCGGCGCGCTGGGTCTGGGCCATGGAGAGGTTCTCGATCACTACGTCGACGATCTTCAAGCCGGTGTTGGCCCGGCGGATCGACCAGCGCAGCGGGATCGACGGGCGGCTTTTCTGCAGGATTACGCTTTCCACCACATAGGCGCCGTTGTCGGGGCCGGTCGCGCGCTGCACGCGGAACTTCTCGCCGGCGTATTGGCGCAAACGCACCGTGTAAGTCTTCACGATGAAGCGCTTGAAGACCGCGAGATAGGCTTTGCGCTGCGCCGGGGTCGCGCGCCGCCAATGACGGCCGAGCACAAAAACGCCGATCGAGCGGGTGTGAAAGTTGGTTGTGAAGAGCTTTGCAAATTCGACTTCACGATCGGCTTTTGTCGTCGATTTGTCGGCCAGGATCTCGAGCGCCCGATTGGCCAACGCCTGCACGAGCGCTTGCGCATCGTTGGCCGACTGCGCGCGGGCTGGCTGCGGTGCGGCCGCGAACATCAAGACCAGCGCTATGACGCCCGTTCCCAGTATACGTGCCGGTAGTTGTGAAACCGCCATGTCCGCCCTCATCCCAGTTTTTGGTTGTTTTTACGTGAGGAAGTATGCCGCGAGCGCGTTTAGCTGGCGAGCCGTCCAACGCGGTGGCGGCGGCTAAAGTGGAGCGGACGGGCGCTACTCGACAATCTCCGGAACTGTGATCTTGGCGGGAGCGCCGTCACGGACTTCGGAGGCCCGGTTCTGGCGGTAAAGACTGCGGATCGTGGCGTAGAGATCGAGCGAATTTCGCTCAAGATCCTCCAGCGCCTCAATGCTGCGTGAGCGACGATCGATGATGTTGACAACAGTCGAGGTGATGGAGGCGACCCGGTATTGCCAGCCGCCTGGCGCCACATAAGTCAGCGGATCGAGCAGCTTGTCCCCGACCCGGCCGGCGGCGTGGCGTGCATTGTGCGGCCCAAGGAACGGGATCATCAGATAGGGGCCTTCGGTCACGCCCCACACGGCGAGGGTCTGACCGAAATCCTCCTTATGCGCTTCAAGCCCGTACTGGGCGGCGACGTCGAAGAAGCCGAACACGCCTGCGACGGTGTTGACGAAAAAGCGCATGGCGGTTTCCGCGGCCCGGCCCGGCTTGCCCTGCAGCACGTCGTTGATGAAGGTTTGCGGAGAAGCAACATTGTCGAGGAAATTGCGAATGCTGTTGCGCACGAAGGCGGGGAATGTCTTGCGATACGCCTTGGCGACCGGCTTCATGACGTTGCGGTCGAGCGCCATGTTGAATTCGAAAATTTTGCGATTGGCCGGCTCGAGCGGGTCGTTGGCCTCCTGGTAGGCCCTCAGCGCCTCGGGATCCTTGGGCACCGGCGCACAGGCATCAATTGCGAGCACGCTCAGCAGAATGACCGCGATCCGGAGTGCTCCCCGCGCTCTCAATCCGGACCCATGGCCGGCGGCGATGGTGTTCGTCATCGACGGATCACCGTTTATCAAGCGATCACCGACCTCTTTTCAAACGACACGAGCCGCGCGAACCGTCGTCCGATCGCGGCTCGGCCCCATCATCGCTCCCCATACGCCTGCGTCAACCCAATGTCGACCGGCGGTCACCATTCCCCGAACATGCGCAGACTGCCTTTGCTTGATCTCCCCAGATTAGCAGCAGATGCGCTCCTCGCGGCCCTCTCGAGCACAGTTGACCCCTTACCATAGGCCGATTCGCTTTGCCAACGCCGATCAGCGATCGGCGTGACTATCCAGTCAATCACGTTGCAGAAAGGTCGCAGCGGTGTGCGTGCCGCTCGAATCTTGGCTTGATGTTCGACCAAATCGGAACCTTATCCCCGCTAGCCGGGAATGCTTCTGCGGTCAAATCCATTCCGGGATGATCGTGTCGGACCGGCAGGCTTGCAATCGACGGATGGTTGGGCTACTGCCCAACCCCCGGGCGTCCAATCGGTTGATGTGAACAGGCGCACGAAACACGGATGGATGCAGCAACCGGCGGTGGCGGCCGCCATGAAGGGCAATGCACAATGGCGAGGAGCGGTGATGCGCGCCGTATCGAGGCGTCATTTGAATTTTTTCCGCCCAATACGGAGGCGATGGAGGCCCAGCTTTGGGCCGCGATCGAGCGCCTGTCACCATTAACGCCTCGTTTCGTCTCGGTGACCTACGGTGCGGCCGGCTCGACCCGCGAGCGCACCCACGCAACGGTGGAGCCGATACGGCGCGAGACCAAGCTTGATCCGGCTGCGCACCTGACATGCATCGGCGCCACCCGCGCCGAAGTGGACGCGGTCGCCCGGCGCTACTGGGAGGCTGGCGTGCGCCATATCGTGGCGCTGCGCGGCGATCCGCCCGAAAGCAGCGCCGGCTATGAGCCGCACCCCGAAGGGTATCGTTATGCCGCCGATCTCGTTTCCGGGTTGCGGCGCGTAGCTGAGTTCGAGATCAGCGTCGCCGCCTATCCTGAAGTCCATCCCGAGGCGCCCAGCGCCGCTGCCGATCTTGAAAATCTAAAGCGCAAGGTCGATGCGGGAGCGACCCGGGCGATTACCCAGTTCTTCTTCGAAAGCGGTGACTATCTGCGCTTTCTTGAGAAGGCGCGGCGCGCCGGCATCGAGGTTCCGATCGTCCCCGGCATCCTGCCGGTCACCAACTTCCACACCGTCGCGCGCTTCGCCAAGGCGTGCGGGGCGGCGGTGCCGGCCTGGATGGCGGATCAGTTCGAGGGGCTCGACGACGACCAGGCAACGCGCAAGCTGGTGGCCGCGAGCATCGCCGCCGAGCAATGCCGCGCGCTGCAAGCGTCCGGTGTCGAAGAGTTTCACTTCTACACCCTCAACCGCGCCGACCTGACTTTCGCGATCTGTCATATGCTCGGCCTGCGCCCGACCGAAGCGGCGTTGCCCGCCGCGGCCGAAGCCTGATGCGCGGGGGGCAAGCGCAGCCATGATCTACACCGCCTCACCTGCCGAGCGCCGCAAGACGCTGGAAGCGCTGCTCGGCGAACGCATCCTGGTGCTCGACGGCGCGATGGGCACGATGATCCAGGAGCGCGGTCTTGAGGAGGCAGATTATCGCGGCCATCGATTTGCCGACCACGGCTCCGATCTCAAAGGCAACAACGACCTGCTCAACCTGACGCAGCCGCAAATGGTTGCCGACATACACCGCAGCTTTCTTGAGGCGGGCGCCGATATCCTGTCGACCAATACCTTCAACGCAACGACGATTGCCCAGGCCGACTACGGCACCAGCGCGGTCGTCGCGGAGATCAACCAGGAGGGCGCACGGCTTGCCCGGGCGGTCGCCGATGCGGTGACGCGGAGCACGCCTGAACGGCCCCGCTTCGTCGCGGGCGCGATGGGGCCAACCAACCGGACGGCCTCGATCTCGCCCGATGTGGAGGATCCGGGCTTTCGCAATGTCAGCTTCGATGAGCTGCGCGATGCCTACCGCGAAGCCGCAGAAGCGCTTGTCGCCGGCGGGGCCGATATCCTGCTGATCGAAACGGTGTTCGACACGCTCAACGCAAAGGCCGCGATCTTTGCGGTTGACGCGCTGGCCGAAGACTGCGGCGAGCCGATCCCGGTCATCGTCTCCGGCACGATCACCGACCAGTCGGGCCGCACGCTTTCCGGTCAGACGATCGCGGCGTTTTGGAACGCGGTTCGCCATGCCCGGCCGCTCGCGGTCGGCCTCAACTGCTCGATGGGCGCCGAGCAACTGCGGCCTTATCTGGTGGAACTATCGCGTGTTGCAGAGGTGCCGGTCAGCGCGCATCCCAATGCCGGACTGCCCAACGACATGGGCGACTACGATGAGATCCCGGAGATGACGGCGAAGCATCTGGGCGAATGGGCCGAGGCGGGCCTGGTCAACATCGTCGGCGGATGCTGTGGCACCACGCCCGCGCATATCACGGCGATCGCCGAGGCGGTGGCGGGCAAGGCACCACGGCAACCGCCGACGATGGCGCCGCATATGCGACTGGCCGGGCTCGAAGCGTTCGAGCTGGCATGAGGCGGAGGCGCGCGTGACCGAACAGATCAAGGCGCCGGCAGTTGACGATCCCGTGGAGCCGAGCGGGCCGACCGCCTCCTTCGTCAATATCGGCGAGCGGACGAATGTTGCGGGCTCGTCGCGTTTCGCCAGATTGATCATGGCCGACGATTACGAGGCCGCGCTTCAGGTGGCGCGCCAGCAGGTCGAGAGCGGCGCCCAGATCATCGATGTGAACATGGATGAAGGCCTGCTCGACTCCAAGGCCGCGATGGCGACCTTCCTCAACATGATCGCTTCCGAACCGGACATCAGCCGGGTTCCGGTGATGATCGACTCGTCGGACTGGGCGGTGATCGAGGCGGGCCTCAAATGCGTGCAGGGCAAGCCGATCGTGAACTCGATCAGCCTCAAGGAGGGCGAGGCTGCATTCATCCACCAGGCACGGCTGGTGCGGCGATACGGGGCGGCGCTGGTGGTGATGGCCTTCGACGAAGTAGGCCAGGCGGATACTGCCGACCGCAAACTGGAAATCTGCGAGCGGTCTTACCGTATTCTCACCGAACAGGTCGGGTTTCTGCCGGAAGACATCATTTTCGACCCCAACATCCTGGCGATCGGCACCGGCCTTGAGGAGCACGACGACTACGGCGTCGCCTTTATCGAGGCGACTAAGCGGATCAAGGACGCGCTGCCAGGCGCCAAAGTCTCCGGCGGCGTTTCCAACCTGTCCTTCTCGTTTCGCGGCAACAATCCGGTGCGCGAGGCGATCCACTCGGTCTTCCTCTACCATGCGATCCGGGCCGGCCTGGATATGGGCATCGTCAATGCCGGCCAGCTCACGGTCTATGATGATATCGATCCGGAGTTGCGCGAACGCGCGGAGGATCTGGTGCTGAACCGCCGGCCCGACGCCACCGAGCGTCTGCTGGAGGTCGCCGATCAGGCCAAGGGCAAATCGAAGGAGGCCGCCGACGACCAGGCCTGGCGCAAGGGCACCGTCGAGGCGCGTCTCGCCCATGCCCTGGTCAACGGCATCGCCGACTTTGTGGTCGAGGATGCCGAGGAGGCGCGTCTTGCCTATGACCGTGCCATTGAGGTGATCGAAGGGCCGCTGATGGACGCCATGAACGTCGTCGGCGACCTATTCGGCTCGGGCAGGATGTTCCTGCCCCAGGTCGTCAAATCGGCGCGGGTAATGAAAAAGGCGGTCGGCCATCTGGTCCCTTTCATCGAGGAGGAAAAAGCCAAATCCGGCAAGAAGGAGGGCAACGGCAAGATCGTGATGGCGACGGTCAAGGGGGATGTCCACGACATCGGCAAGAACATCGTCGGCGTCGTCCTGCAGTGCAACGGCTTCGATGTTGTCGATCTCGGCGTCATGGTCCCGGCGCACGACATCCTCAAGACCGCGCGCGACGAGGGCGCGGATATGATCGGCCTGTCGGGCCTGATCACGCCGTCGCTCGTCGAGATGGTCCATGTGGCCCGCGAGATGGAGCGCGAAGGGTTCACCATGCCGCTCTTGATCGGCGGGGCGACGACCTCGCGGGTCCACACCGCGGTCAGGATCGAGCCCAATTATCATGGCGGCGTGATCCATGTACTCGACGCCTCGCGCAGCGTCGGCATTGCCGGCCGGCTGATCTCCGAAAATGCGCGCAAGCGGCTGCTGCGCCAGACCGGCAAGGAATACGAAAAGCTGCGCGGGCGCCATGCCGGCAAAAGCGGCGAGGGCGATCGGCGGGCGCTTGAGGAAGCGCGCGTCCACAAGGCGCATTTCGATTGGTACGAAACGCGGCCGCCCAAACCCAGCTTTCTCGGCACAAAGGTCTTCCACGATTATCCGCTCGACGAGCTGGTGCCCTGCATCGACTGGACCCCCTTCTTCCGCGCCTGGGAGCTTGCGGGCGTCTATCCGCAAATCCTGGACGACCGCGTCGTCGGCGAATCCGCGCGCGATCTCTTCAAGGATGCCCAGGCGATGCTTGAGGCGATCGTCGACGGCCGGCTTCTCACCGCGCGCGGCGTGATCGGCTTCTGGCCCGCCAACAGCGACGGCGCGGAGGATATTGCAATCTATGCCGATGACGATCGCCGCGATGTCCGGGCAACCGTCCATACGCTGCGCCAGCAGCTCCTGAAGCCGGCAGGTCGGCCCGACTTCGCGCTCGCCGATTTCACCGCGCCGAGGGAGAGCGGCGCCGCCGATTATCTGGGCGGCTTCGCGGTCACCACTGGGATCGGTCTCGACGCGCTGGTGGCGCGCTATGAAGGCGAGATCGATGACTATTCAAGCATCATGGCCAAGGCGCTGGCCGACCGCCTCGGCGAGGCCTTTGCCGAACGTATGCACGAGCGTGTGCGCAAAGAGTATTGGGGTTTCGCGCCCAAGGAGGATCTTAGCAACGAAGCGCTGGTCCGCGAGGAGTTCCAGGGCGTGCGCCCGGCGCCGGGCTATCCTGCCTGTCCGGACCACACCGAGAAGGCGACGCTCTTCGCGCTACTCGATGTGGAGGCCAATGCCGGGATCACCCTGACGGAAAGCTTCGCGATGCTGCCGACCGCGGCCGTCTCGGGCTATTACTTCTGGCACCCCGAGGCGCGCTATTTCGGCATCGGCCGCATTGGACGCGATCAAGTCGCCGACTACGCAAAGCGCAAAGGTTGGGAGATTTCAGAGGCCGAGCTCTGGCTCGCGCCTGTCCTGGGCTACGAGCCCTAGTCGACGCAAAGAGGCCGCGCGTGTCGCCAGCAGGCGAAAGCTGTTAGCGAGGACCGCCGGCGCGCAGCGAGGCGTGTTGCGGCTCGCGGCGCGTCTTCCAGATCTCGCCTGCGGCCATCAGGCAACTGGTGCCCTTGGGATTGTGAATGACCAGCGTCCAGGTCTTGCCGTCCTTGGCTGCGACCAGTTGGACCATGGCGCCGTTTTCGGTGATCCCGAAAGCGATCGGCTTCTCGCCGTAATCTTTCTCGAGCGTCTTCAGGACCACGCCCCGCTGGTTGCACAGGGGCTCGCCTGCCACGGCGCTATTGCTTGCCGCGGAAGCCACGGCTACCGCGCCGAGAATGATCAGGCTGGGCCACAAAAGGCCGGGTCGTTTCACCGAGGCTCTCATCACTTCCTCCTGACTGAGCCTGCGTCGATCCGCTTCCTGAGGATCGCGCTTCTCTGGCTCATGCACCTTGCCAAGATTAGAACGCAATGATTAACAAGATTGTAAATCTGCCCGTCGCGATGGCGGCCATGTACCCGTTCGGCAACCGCCGATGGACGCCGATTTGGCTGGAAATCCGGCTTATTGGGATTGCATTTAAGTGATTTTCTTCACGATTTCGTGAGATGAGCCTGACGACACCGTGATCGATCGTGAAACCTGGAAACCGGCCAAAAGCGCCAGGTTTGGGGTTCCTCCAACGATCATTTTCGGATGGAAGCCCTTTTTCCTCTGCCCCTTGAAGGGTCGCCTCGGCGGCCCTTCACTTTTTTCGCCGTCCATTTGCAGCACATGGCGGGCAAGGTTAAGAGGGGCGCGGCAATATCCGCCTGTAGAGCGATCGCTGAAGTGACGGCAGCACGTACATCGGGATCTGTCCGACCGCGAAGAACAGCACGATGTCGAACTCGGCCGTGCCGGCAAGCGCGCCGAGCAGAAGCCCCATATTGCGGTTGCCGCAGGCAAGGCCGATGGTCAGCGCTTGTCGTAGCCCGGCCCACCAGAATACGGCGATGCTGGTCAGTTGCAGGGCGACATTGCTGGCGAAGGCCAGTCCGATAGCAGTGGCGACAAAACCAGGGCGCGCGGCAATTGCCGCCGAGACCCCGTCCATGATCGCTACCGCGAAAACCACAAGCAAGGCGACCGCGATACCGTCGATCTCACCGCTCCGCCGCTGCAAAATCTCGCGCGGCACCAGCTTGCGGATCGCCGCGGCGACGCCGGCAGCCCCAAAAGCGAAAATCGCAAGCCGCAGCATGAGCTCGCCGGTACCGACCGTGATCTCGATCCCCAAAAGAGCGAGCGCGATCGGCGGCACGGTGAGTGGCGCCAGCAGCGTAGCGGTGAATGACAGGACCGTTGCCAGCGCCGCATCCAGCCCAAGGAGCAGCGAAAAGGCGATTGCGGACATGAACGGCGGCGCTGCCGCCATCAGCACGATGGCTCCGGCTAGGCCCGGCGGCGGTTTGGTCAGTGCCATGACAAGCGCGGTTGCGACCGGAGCCACACCGATAATCACGATCAACGCCATAACCACCAATAGCGGCCGCCGCGCATGACCGAGCGTCGCCGACCAATCGAGACGGACCAGCGAGGTGGTCAGAATAAGAAACACCGACGGTGCAAGCATCGGCCCCATGAACCGGGCCGCCTGCGGCCAGGCAAGGCCGAGAAAAACGCCGCCGGCGAGGATCCAAGTGCCGTGTGTGGAAAGGAGGACGAGGAAGCGGGAGAGCATGAGGGCGATCGCCATGTGGGACGATTGACGCTATTCGTTAACCCGGGTGGCTACAAGGTGCATCCAGATCGAATGCCGGCGCGTATCTCATCTGAGTGAACTGTATCCGTCTGTCATTCGTGGGCTCACGCATGGCGAAGTCGCGCGAATTTGCGGCGCCGCCTGGCACGGTCGAGATCTGGATCCAGCGCCGCCTCGCGCGTCTCAAACTGTGCCTAGAAAATGCTCTAGCGAGCGACAGACGGTTTGCCAGCGCGGGCGCGGCGGCTATCGTGGCGCCCATGGATATTTCGGCCATCGACGCCCCTTTGCGATTGCACAGCACGGCCATCCGGCCGGAATGGATCGACTATAATGGCCATATGAACGTCGCCTACTACGTGCTCGCCTTCGATCACGCGACGGACGCGTTCTTCGATTTCCTCGGCCTCACCGATGCCTATCGCCGCGACAACAACGCCTCGACATTTGCACTGGAGGCGCATGTGAATTATCTGCGCGAGCTGCATGAGGGCGATGCGGTGCGGATCGAGACCCAGCTGCTCGACCACGATCACCGGCGCATGCATTTCTTTCATTCGATGATCCATGACAGCGAGGGCCATCTGGCCGCGACTTCGGAATGGATCAACACGCATGTCGACATGACGACGCGGCGGAGCGCGGATTTCTTTGCGCCCGTCGAGGAGCGCCTGGCCGCGGTGCTGAAGGCGCACGCGCATCTCGACCCGCCGGACAACAAAGGCCGTGTCATCGGCATCAGGCGACGGAAACGAAACTCTTAGCCATTCGCGGCGGGTCGGTTAACCCGATCTTTGTCCAGTGATGTTAAGGCGTTACATTCGGTTTCTTCGAACTCGCCACGATCCTGGAAAGTCATCGCACGGTGCCGCAGGCCCCTGACCCCGCGCCCCGCAACAGACCCACGCAGCGACGGTGGATGCCGCGCCTGTTGGTTCGATTGCGGCGCTTCCGGCGCAACAACCAAGTTGTCCTGGCCGTCATGGCCGTGGTGTTGGGCGTGTCGGCCGCCTATGGGGCCATTGGCTTTCGATATCTGATTGCCTTCGTGCAATGGGGCGCCTTCGCCACCGACGCCGAACAACTGCTTGGTGGCCTAAACGACTTGCCGGCATGGCGCATTGTGCTGGCGCCGGTGGTGGGCGGGCTGGTGGTCGGTTTGTTCCTGCGCTATGCGACCCACGACAAGCGGTCGCTGGGCGTTGCCGACGTGATCGAGGCGGCCGCGCTTCATGGCGGGCGAATGCATCTGACCCGGGCGCTCCAGGGCGCCTTCGTCAACGCAGCATCGATCGGTGCGGGCGCTTCGACGGGGCGCGAGGGGCCGGTGGTTCATCTGGGTGCCAGCATCGCGGCGTGGTTTGCCAAGCGCTTCAACCTGCCGCGAGCAAGCGCTCTCACTTTGCTTGGCTGCGGTGTGGCGGCGGCGGTTGCCGCATCATTCAATGCGCCGCTCGCCGGCGTCTTCTTCGCGCTCGAGGTTGTGGTCGGCCACTACGCGCTCTCGGCCTTTGCGCCGATCGTCATTGCCTCGGTGATCGGCACGATGATCTCGCGGGCTCACTACGGGGATTTCCCAGCCTTCATCATGCCCGGGACCCTGACCGTCTCGGCTTGGGAGTTCGGCATTTTTGCCATTTTAGGGATCGCCAGCGCGGGGGTCGCCTTTCTGTTCATGCGCAGCATTTTCAACATGCAAAATCTGGCGGCGAAGATCCCGGGACCGGTGTGGGCGAAACCGGCCTATGCCGGTCTGGTTTTGGGATTGATCGCGCTTCTGTTCCCGCAGGTGCTCGGCGTCGGTTACGGCGTGACCGATCAGGCGATCCGGGGTCTGTTGACATTCGAGCTGCTGATTTCGCTGCTTTTCATCAAGATTTTCGCGACGGCGCTGTGCATCGGCTTCGGCTTCGGCGGCGGCGTGTTCAGCCCCTCGCTGGTGGTCGGCGCCATGCTCGGCGGGGTTTTCGGTGCTGCCGCGGCGGCGATCGCCCCGGTTCCCGCCTCCGGTATCGGCGTTTACAGCATCGTTGGCATGGGCGCGGTGGCGGGCGCCGTGCTCGGCGCGCCGATCTCCACGGTGCTCATCGTCTTTGAACTCACCGGCGACTACAAAGTGACGATCGCCGTCATGGTGGCGGTTGCACTCGCCTCGATCATCCTCCAGCAATTCGGCGGGCGGTCATTCTTTCATTGGCAGCTCAAGCGGCGCGGCGTGAAGTTCGCCGGTGGGCGCGAACACGATCATTTGCGCGCCATGCCGGCCCGCCGGGTGATGGTGCGCGAGTTCGCCACCGTCGGTCCCGGAACCCATCTCGCAGAATTGCGGCGCCGGATCGCAAGGGCGCCGCACGGTGTGCTCTTCGTCGTCGATGGCGACGAGCGCTTGATGGGCATCATCGCGCTCTCCGATATGAGCGATGCGCTGTTCGACCATTCGCTTGACAAACTCATCAAGGCAAATGACCTGGTTCGCACGCCGCGCACGGTGTTGAGCCAGAACAACACGCTCTATGAGGCAATGGGCGCGTTCGGTCCGGCCGGCGATCCATACCTCGCCGTGGTGACTGACAAAGAGACGATGCGGCTCGTCGGTGTGTTGCTGGAGCGCGATTTCATGCTGGCGCAGCAGCGCGCCATGCTGAAGGCGCGGGCCGAGGAACGCGGCGAAATTTGAATGCCGGGATGCAGGTGCCTCAGCCGCGCTTGCCCATCTTCAGCCAGCGATAGCGATCACCGGCGGTCACCGTGACCGTGATGGCCTGCGCCCCGCGCGATATGGTGATCGCGATCTTGACGCCCGGTTTTCCCGCCGCCCAGAGCTTGCGGTAGAAATCAAGCTGGCCGGCAATTTTTCTGCCTGCAACTTCGCTCACCAAGTCGCCTGGCTTGATCCCGGCCTTCGCTGCCGGGCCGTCAGGTGTCACCTGGACCACCAATACCTGCTGGGCGGGACCTTCGCGTGTGAAGGCGCCAAGCCAGGGGCGGCGCGGACCCTGCGAGCGGCCGTGGGTCAGGAGGTCGGCCAGGATCGGTTTCAGCTTCTCGATGGGAATGAACATGTTGCCGGCCAAGCGCCGTCCAGGACCGCCCGCATCGGGTACCGCCAGCGATCCCACGCCGACCAGCGTGCCGTCGAGCCCGATCAGCGCGGCGCCGCCGAAGTTTCGATAGATCGGCGCGGTGAAGATTGCGCCCTCGAGCAGGTACTCCCAATAGCCGGCAAAGTCCCTCCGCGAGACGATCATGGCCGGGCGCGCCCGCGTGCGGCCGCCAAACCCGGAGACGACCAGCGTGTCGCGGGGCTTCAGTTTTCGCGAATCGCCCATCGGCATGGGTTTCACCTTGAGCTTTCGGGCGGTGCGGATCAGTCCCAGCCCCGTCTCATGGTCGTAAGCAATGAAGCGCGCCGACGTGGCCTTTTCGCCCGGCGGCATCACGACGATCTTGTCCGCTTCAAGGATCAAATAGCCGATGGTCAGCACGAGGCCGTTGCTGTCGATCAGGATCCCGTTGCCGGCGCGTTCCCGGCCAAGCGCGCGCGCCGTGCGCGCATCGGCGGGCACTGTGGCCATGACCCGCACGACCGCGTTCAAAATTTCGTCGAGGCTGCGTTTCGCGGCTGCTGCATGCGCCGACTGGATGGGCAACCACGCAGCGAGCAAGACCGTGGCCGCCAGACACCAAGACCTCAGCCAGGATTTTCGGATCGATGCGATGGTCATTGTCCACCTCCTTGGCAATCGCCGGCCCGGTGATGCGAATGACTATAGTCTCCCGCCGCCACCCGGCGAAGGGGCTCACGGAAAATTGCTTCGCTGGTGCGGGCTGCAGCGGGCGGCTGTTCTTTCAGGTGGAGCACCGGTAGGCGTCGGGTCTATATAATGGCAGAGAGAGACTTCATGGCCGATCCCTTCGAATTTACCGATGATCCTGTCGGCGCGCCGGCGCCGCCGCGCAAGCTGTCCGAGGCAGCGATGCCGCGGGCGGCCATGCCCTATCTGGAGACACTGAACCCGCCCCAGCGTGCGGCGGTGGAGACGCTGGAGGGACCGCTGTTGGTGCTGGCGGGGGCAGGGACCGGCAAGACGCGTGTGCTGACGACGCGTCTTGTGCATATCCTGACCAGTCGCCTTGCCTGGCCCTCGCAGATCCTCGCCGTCACCTTCACCAACAGGGCCGCGCGCGAGATGCGCGACCGGGTGGAACGGCTGATCGGTTCCGGCGCGGCAGAAGGCCTCGCGCTCGGCACCTTCCATTCGCTGGGTGCCCGCATGCTGCGCCGGCACGCCGAGCTGGTGGGCTTGAAGTCGAACTTCACCATCCTCGACGATGACGACCAGATCCGTCTGTTGAAGCAGGTGCTCGCGGCGGAGAATATCGACGACAAGCGCTGGCCCGCGCGGGCGCTGCTGGGGGTGATCCAGCGCTGGAAGGACCGCGGGCTTACGCCTGACAAGGTCGATGCGGCCGAGGCGGGGGATTTTGCCGGCGGCAAGCTTGCCAAGCTCTATGCGGAATACCAGGCGCGGCTGCGAACGCTCAACGCCGCGGATTTTGGCGACCTGCTGCTGCATATATTGACCATCTTCACTAGCCATCACGACGTGCTCGCCGAATATCAGGAGCGTTTCAAATACCTGCTGGTCGACGAGTATCAGGATACCAACGTGGCCCAGTATCTGTGGCTGCGTCTCCTTGCCCAGAAGCGCCGCAACATCTGCTGTGTCGGCGACGACGACCAGTCGATCTATGGCTGGCGCGGGGCGGAGGTCGGCAACATCCTCAAGTTCGAGAAGGATTTCGAGGGCGCCAAGGTGGTGCGGCTGGAGCAGAATTACCGCTCGACCGGCCACATCCTGGGCGCCGCGTCGGGGCTGATCGCCAAGAATGAGGGCCGGCTCGGCAAGACCTTGTGGACCGAGGTCGGCGAGGGCGACAAGGTGGCGCTCACCGGGCTCTGGGACGGCGAGGCCGAGGCGCGACTGGTCGCCGAAGAGATCGAGACGCTGCAGCGGCGCAAGCACGCCCTCAACGACGTGGCGATCCTGGTGCGCGCGAGCTTCCAGACCCGCGAATTCGAAGAGCGCTTCATCACCGTCGGACTGCCCTACCGGGTGATCGGGGGCCCGCGCTTTTACGAGCGCATGGAGATCCGCGACGCCATCGCCTATATGCGCGTGATCCACCAGCCCGATGACGGTCTGGCCTTCGAGCGCATCGTCAATACGCCGCGGCGCGGCATCGGCAATGCAAGCGTGCAGGCGATCCACCGCCATGCGCGCGAGAAGAATATTTCGCTGACGGCTACCGCGCTCGACCTCGTCGAGACCGACGAGATCCGGCCCGCGGCGCGGCGGTCCCTGAAGGCGCTGCTCGACGACTTTGCGCGCTGGCGGACGCTGGCCGAGGGCGCCGACCACGCCGAGCTTGCGGAGGTGGTGCTCGACGAAGCGGGCTACACGGCGATGTGGCAGAACGACAAAACGCCCGAGGCGCCGGGGCGGCTGGAGAACCTGAAAGAGCTCATCACCGCGATGGAGGAGTTCGAGAACCTCGCCGGTTTCCTTGAGCATGTGAGCCTGGTGATGGAGGCGGTGGAGGGCTCGCAAGGCGACATGGTCAATCTGATGACGCTGCACAGCGCCAAGGGGCTCGAATTTGAAAGCGTCTTCCTGCCGGGCTGGGAGGAGGGGCTGTTCCCGCACCAACGTGCGATGGACGAGAGCGGCGCTGCGGGGCTCGAGGAGGAGCGCCGGCTGGCCTATGTCGGGCTCACCCGCGCGCGCAAACGCGCTTACATTTCCTTTGCCGCCAACCGGCGCGTCCACGGCCAGTGGCAATCGGCGATCCCCTCGCGCTTCGTCGACGAGCTGCCGCCCGAACATGTCGAGGTGAGCACGGAAAGCGGGCTCTATGGCGGCGGTCGCGACAGGGGCGCCTCGCGCGGCGGCGGCTTCGCCGGCTATGGCCGTGAGCGCGGTGGTGGCGACCGCTGGGCGACACCCACAGCGCGCGGCGATAGCGGTCGCGCCCAAACCAACTGGGGACGATCCGCTGGAGGATCGCTTTCGGGCGGCGGTGCGATCCCGCAGCCACGCGCGCGACGGGGTGTCCTCATCGAAGGGTCGGCCGAACCCGTGTCGGCCAAAAAGGCGCCGCGCTTTGCCTCCGGCGCGCGCGTCTTTCACGACAAATTCGGCTACGGCACCGTGACTGCGGTGGAAGGCGACAAGCTCACCATCGATTTCGACCACACCGGCGAGAAGAAGGTGATGGAGAGCTTCGTCGAGGAGGGCAAGTGATGCGGCAGGCCGACTGGTATTTCGATTTCATCTCGCCCTTCAGCTATCTGCAGCACGCGATCTTCCACCGCCTGCCCGACGATCTTGAAATCACTCGAAAGCCTGTCCTGTTCGCCGGCTTGCTCGGGCACTGGGAGCACAAAGGTCCGGCCGAACTTCCGCCGAAGCGCATTTTCACTTTGCGTCATACCAAGTGGTGGGCCGACCGAAACGGCATCCCGTTCAAGGTGGTGCCGGCCTTTCCCTATAACCCGATCAAGGCTCTTCGCATGTCGATCGCGCTCGGCAACACGCCCGAGGCGGTCACCAAGATATACAACTTCATCTGGGCCGAGGGCCGCGATCCGAACACCGACTGGCCCGGTTTCGCCGCCGCGCTCGGACTTACCAGCGACGAGGCCGATGCCAAGATCAACGATCCCGCCGTCAAAGCCGCGCTCATTGCTAACGGCGAAGAGGCGCTGAAACGCGGCGTCTGGGGCGTGCCGAGCTTCGTCATCGACGGCCAGATCATTTGGGGCGTCGATGCGACCGAGATGGTGAGCGACTATCTGGAATATCCGGGGCTCTTCACCGGCGATGAGATGCGCCGCTACGATGATCTCCCGGTTGGGATCGAGCGTCGTCGCTGAGCGCGTGCCGGCGGTGACGGCGCCCCTTGACCGCAAGCAAGGCCCGCCGCTCTGGCTGATCGAGCTGGTGGTGCCGGCAGCGGCCTTGCCGGTCTTCCAGGGGGTGCTCGATGGGCATGCGGAGGCTGTCTCGATGTTCGAGGCGCGGCCCGACGGCTCGATCTGGCGTATCGCGGGGTATGCCGAAGTCGAGCCGGACCGCGCGGTGATAGAAGGCGCGGCGGCGCTCGCGGCGATGGCGGCGCAGATCGGCCGGCCGGCGATCCGTATCGAGGCGCTGGCCGACCGCGACTGGCTGGCCGAGAACGCCAAGGACTTCAAGCCGGTCAACGCTGGCCGCTTCCGTGTCCATCCGACCGACCGGCGCGCCCGCGCCAGGCGAGGGTCGATCGCCATCGCGCTCGATGCGGGTCCGGCCTTCGGCAGCGGCAGCCACGAAACCACGCGCGGCTGCCTGCTGGCGCTCGAGCGGCTCGCAGGGCGGGCGCGGTTCCGGCCACGGCATTTGCTCGATCTCGGCTGCGGTTCCGGCATTCTCGCCATCGCCATGGCCAAGCTGTGGCACCAGCCGGTGGATGCCGTCGACCACGATCCGGTCGCCGTCGAGACGGCAACACAGAATGCGCGCCGCAACGATGTAGGCTCGCTCGTGACGGCACGGGCCGGCGATGCGCTGAGGGCCGGGACATTGCCCCGCAGTGGGCGCTTTGATCTCATCACGGCCAACATCGTCGCCAATCCCTTGATGGCTATCGCCCAGCCATTGGCGGGCGCGCTGGCGCCGGGCGGTTTCGTGATCCTGTCAGGCATATTGCGCGAGCAGGAGCGCGAGGTCCGCGCTGCTTACCGCGCGGCACGGCTCCGGGCTGCCGGATCGGTCCGGCTTGGCGAATGGCCGACGCTTATCCTGCGATGCCCCTTCACCGAAGCGTGACTTGAACGACGGATGGCGGCCGTCCTAATCGTTGAAAGGACAACGCCGCACATTCCCGGGCGTTGATGGTACAGGACCACGGCGCATGACTGATTTCATCTTTCCCCGGCGGCGCGTTTTGGCTTCGGGCCTTTCCGCGGCGGCGCTTGTGGCTGCTACGCCCGCGCTGGCCGCGCTCAAGCCGACGCCGCGCCAGACCCGCGGGCCGTTCTATCCCGAGAGCTTTCCCCTCGACAGCGACAATGATCTGGTGCGGGTGAAGGGCAAGTCGGCCCGGGCGCTGGGTGAGGTCACACATTTGTCCGGCCGTATCCTCGACACCGACGGCAAGCCGGTGCCGGGGGCCCGGGTCGAGATCTGGCAGTGCGACGCCAACGGCGTCTACCACCATCAAGGCGATGGCCGGCGCAGCCGCATCGATGGCAACTTCCAGGGCTATGGCCGCGCCCGTGCCGCCGCGGATGGCGGCTATCGCTTTCGCACGATCAAGCCGGTTCCCTATCCCGGCCGCACCCCGCATATCCATTTCGCCGTTGCCGCGCCGGGCTTCGAGGCGGTTTCGACGCAAATGTATATCGAGGGTCACCCGCAGAATGCCCGCGACTTTGTCTATCGCGGCGTTGCCGGTTCGGCGGCCGTGATCGCCGCGCGCTTCAGCCCCGCCTCCGAGATCGAACGCGGCGCGCTCAAGGCGCGTTTCGATCTGGTGCTGAACCGGGCGTAGGATTCAACATGGCCCAGCCCATGAAAAAGGGCGGCCCCGCCGGGGACCGCCCTTTTTCGCACGGACTGATTGTTCGGCGTATTAGGCGGCCGCGGCGTCGTCGCCATTGCGCGGGTTGCGCAGGCGGCTTTGACCGTTCGCCACGAACGGGATGTCGCCGCGGGTGATGCCGATATCGCTCAGCATCCGCCCATCGAGCGCGTTCAGCTCATTGATGACGCGCTGGCGCTGGCGAGCCCGCCGGAAGCGCGCAGTGAACCAGCGGCCGGCGGTCCGGGAAACGCTCTCGAACCAATTGCCGATGGCTTCGGCGCGGGCGCGCTGGGCGGCCCCTAGGACTTCCATCTCGCTGATCTCATAGCTATCCAGGCCGTTCGAACCCTGAATGGCGTGCATATTCGGTGTCTTCATCGTCCTTGTCCTGTGCTGCCGGGCGCCGCAGCGCCGTTCCCGGATTGTTTCCATCTGAACAAGATTTGGGACGGGATTCCTTCGATTTCGAGTGGTTATGTTGCATTGCAGCATTGCCGATGGTGCATGACCGCGTTAACTATTGCTTGGTTTCATCCCGACCTTGCGCGGCCCGCGGGAGGCGCTTAGCTTGAATTGCATGAACGCTTTAGCAGCCGCCAAATCAAACCACCGGGGGGCCACGTGAACCGTCCGGTGCGGGCCGACCCCAAGGATGCAATGGCTGAGCGGCTCGCGGCTTTGCGGGCCGAGCTGAAGCGCCGCAGCCTTGACGGGTTTGTCGTGCCTCGCGCCGACGAGCATCAGGGCGAATACGTGCCGCCTTCGGCGGAACGTCTGGCCTGGCTCACTGGCTTTGAGGGCTCGGCGGGGCTGGCGATTGTGCTTGGATCCCGCGCGGCGCTCTTCATAGACGGCCGCTATACGCTGCAGGTTCGCGATCAGGTCGATGGCGAGCGCTTTGAATTCCGCCACATCACCGACGAGCCGCCGGTCGATTGGATTGGCGCCGCGCTGAAACCGGGCGGGGTGCTCGGCTACGATCCTTGGCTTCATACCGAAGACGCCGCGCGCCGGCTTGCCGAAGCTTGCGAAAAAGCAGGCGCGACGCTTGTACCGACGGACGGCAATCCGCTCGACGCGGTGTGGGCTGACCGCCCGGACACGCCTACTGCCCCAGCCGTGCCACACGGCCTGGAGTATGCCGGGCACGCTTCGGTGGAAAAGCGCGCTGAGATCGCCAAGGCGCTCGCCCAACGCCAGGTGGATGCGGTCATCCTAACATTGCCGGAGTCGATCGCCTGGCTCCTCAACATTCGCGGCGGCGACGTGCCGCGCACGCCCTTGCCGCTCAGCTTTGCGATCGTGCGCAACGATGGATCAGTCTCGCTTTTCATCGACCCGGCCAAGGTCGATGACGGGCTGCGCACCCATCTGGGCGATGCGGTGACAATTGCCGGGCCCGACGCGCTTGCCGAGGCGATTGACGCGCTGGGTGTGGCCAAAGCGCAGGTATTGGCCGATCCCTCCACCGCGGCCGACTGGGTCTTTAAACGTCTCGCCGAGGCCGGCGCGACGATCGTGCGGGGCCCCGATCCGTGCCTCATGCCCAAGGCGCTCAAGAACCCGGTCGAGCTCGAAGGCGCCCGGCAGGCCCATATCCGGGACGGGGCCGCGCTGACCCGGTTTCTCGGCTGGATCGCGCGCGAAGCCGAGGGCGGTAATGTCAGCGAACTTGCCGCCGCCGAGAAGCTCGAGGCGTTGCGGCGGCAAAGCAACCTGCTGCGCGATTTGAGCTTCGATACGATCTCAGGCGCCGGGCCGAATGGCGCGATCGTGCATTACCGGGTATCGGAGGCCAGCAACCGCACGCTTGGACCCGGCGAGCTCTACCTCGTCGACTCAGGCGCGCAGTACCCCGACGGCACGACCGACGTGACCCGCACGGTGGCGATCGGCGAGCCATCGGCGGAGATGCGGGATCGCTTTACGCGGGTGCTGAAGGGGCATATCGCGCTGGCCACGGTCAAATTCCCGAAGGGCACCAGCGGCTCGCAACTCGACGCGTTCGCGCGTCGTCCGCTATGGGAGGCAGGGCTCGACTTCGACCATGGCACCGGGCACGGCGTCGGCAGCTATCTTTCGGTCCATGAGGGCCCGCAGCGCATATCAAAACTGCCGAACACGGTGGGCCTCAGCCCCGGCATGATCTGTTCGAACGAGCCTGGATATTACAAGACAGGCGCCTTTGGTATTCGCATCGAAAACCTGGTCGCGGTGCGTGTAGAGGAGGCAGTCGAAGGCGGCGAGCGCGAGATATACGGTTTCGAGACGCTGACGCTTGCCCCGATCGACCGGGCGCTGGTCGACACGGCGCTGATGTCGGCCGAGGAACTGGCTTGGCTCGACGTCTACCACGCGCGCGTCCGCACCACGCTGACGCCATTGGTCGATGCCGAGACGGCAGAATGGCTGGCGCAGGCGACTGCGCCGCTCGCAAGCTAATCAGGCCGGAACAAGACGCCCAGAGCACGATCGCGTCACGGTGATCTGACGGGTAAATCGCGCTCTAGACATATGCGTTAGATCAAGAATTATACCAAATCTCAGTGAATTTGACCTATTTGACCGCCAAGATTTTGTCCGCCGGTTGGGCGCGGGTTGCGCCGTGGTGCGGCGCACCACAAGCCGCGCGCAACGACGCCGGCGGACAAAAGATGGCGGCCTTCGGTGGGGCCGATTGGCCCTCCGGCCGCGTTAC
>DATKZM010000091.1:0-81900 GCA_035527975.1 Alphaproteobacteria bacterium
CCACCTCGCTGTCGGTGAAAAAGCCGTCGAACAGGCGCTGCTGGACGACAACGCCCGCCTCCTGGCGGGGCATGCCGTCATAGCCCGATTTGCCGCGGCCGCGCGTCGCCCCGTTCAGGCTGGCCTCCGGGCCGACCGCACCGCGCACATCAACCTGCGGGAAATAAAGCCCGCGCGCCGCGCGCAGTTCCTCACCGATGGCGCGGCGGTTCTTGCGCACCGCGCTGATCTCCGGGTTGGTGTTGACGATGATCCGAACAGCTTCTTCCAGCGTCCGTGCCGTCGCGGGACCGGCCCAAAGCGCCAGCGCGACAGCAATGGACGCACTGGCCGTAAGGACCGCGACACTCCGAAGCCGCGTTGACTGGGCACGAAGGCGCGTCAACGGTGCTCCCCAATACTGTCGGCGAGGTCAGAAAACTGAACCGGCATTTCTCTATATCGAGTAAAGTAAACGATCAACGGTGCACGTTAGTCGTATTTCAACAACGGTTCAAGCTCCGGCAATTAGTGCCGAATACAGAATTGATTTCTTTGAATCACTCACGAACGATCTTGATTCAACACGGTTGTGTCGTATTGCGGGTGCCGCGGCTTCGCGTCACATCAATCAGGCGTGATTCTATCTTTGATAAATATCAATATTTAAAAAATCTATATCAAATCTTGCTAGTAATATTTCCAAGAATAAAAAATATACTCAGTTCATTCTATGGAGTCTGCAGACTTATGCGCCTCAATCTTGAGTCTTCGTTGGAAGATTGACTGGCCGAGCAACAATGCGCGTCTGACAATGCGTCATCGAGACTCAACGCCACAACATATGCGCAAGTAATACTACCTACCCACCAAATATTCGAGTTTGCGGAAAACACACCCGGCGACCGCGATAAGCCGCGTTCCGTACACGCTGGTCAGGCAGCGCCGCTTATCGGGGCGGGCGTGAAGCCCAGTTGCAGCGAGCGCACACCGCGAAAAGAAAGTGAATCCAGCCATTCCGGCTCCGGCCCGCGCGGCTCCAACCGGCTCAAACGCTTCGCCAACACGGGGAAGGCGATCCGCGCTTCCAGCCGCGCCAGCGGTGCGCCGAGGCAAAAATGAATGCCGTGGCCGAAGGTGAGATGCCGGTTGTCCTTGCGCGCGATATCGATCGTCTCCGGCTCGGCGAACTCGTCCGGGTCGCGGTTCGCCGCCGCCAGCATGGCGAAGACCCGCTGGCCCGGCTCCATCGTGCGCCCGTGCAATTCGATCGGTTCGATCGGGACCCGCGTCATCGCCAGGCCCGGCCCCTCAAAGCGCAGGATTTCCTCCACCGCGCTGGCGGCAAGGCCCGGATCGCCCGCCAGCCGCGCGAGAACCTCCGGATTGCGCGCGAAGTGATAGAAGGCGTTGCCGATCAAGTTCATCGTGGTTTCGTGCCCGGCGAAGAGCAGCAGCACGCAGGTCGCCAGAAGCTGCTCGTCGTTAAGCCCGCCCTCCTCGTCGGAGGCGGCGATTAGCCCAGAAATCAAATCATCGCCCGGTGATTTGCGGCGCGCTTCGAAGAGCTCCCCGAACAGCCCTTCCAGCGCCTTCACCGCGGCCTGGGCGCGGGCGCGTTTGTCGGGGGTCATCTGCGCGGAGCCCACGAAGGTCGCCAGATCGTCGGACCAGCGCTTGAACTGTTCTGTGTCGTCGAGCGGCACGCCGAGCATATGCGCGATCACCATCACCGGCAGGGGAAAGGCGAAGTCGGCGATCAGATCGGTCTCGCCCTTTTCGATGAAGCGGTCGATCAGCTCGTGCACGATCGTCTCGATACGCGGCGTCAAGCGTTCCACGGCGCGGCTGGTGAAGGCCTGGTTGGCGAGCCCGCGCAGACGCGTGTGCAGCGGCGGGTCGTTGAACACCATCCAATAGCCGAGGTCGCGCAGCAAATCGGGGATGCGCGCCCGCTCGCCCTCGCTCAGATTGTCGCGGAACGGCGAGATGCGGTCGGCGGAGAAACGCTCGTCGGTCATACAGGTTTTGACATCGCCATAACGCGTCAGCACCCAGCCCTTGAGCGCCGGGCTCCAATGCGCCGGGTCCTCCGCGCGCAATTTCCGAAAAGCCGGATAGGGATCGACCAGAATGCCGGGCGCCCGGGTGTCGAAGATGAAGGGGTCATTGTTTGGCATATCGGGGTTTGGCGTGTCGGGGTTTGGCGTGTCGGGGTTTAGCGTGTCGGGGTTTGGCGTATCAGGGTTTGGCGTGTCGGGCATGACGGCCTGGCCTTTCCTTGCCGAGGTAGGGTGGGTCACGCGATCTCGATCACGTCCGCATCGCCGCCCGCATAGATCTTGGCCACCTGATCGGGGCGGTTGTCGAGCACGGCGCGCTGGTTCACATAACCTTTGTCGGTGATCTCGTTGGCATCGATCGAAGGCGGCTCGGTGAGAATGAGCGCATAGGCAAAGCGCCGGCTGTTGGCGCTGTTCTCCACATTGTGCTTTGCAAGGCCTGCCTTCAGCGCCTGCCGCACCTCCGGCCGGGCGACGAGCTCGGGCAGCGGCAGATCGCCGCCGCCGTCCTTGAGCAGCGACGTGCAGCCGGCGGCGTTAGGGAAAATCAGCAGGCCGATCTCCTCGCGGTCGTGACCGGTCAGCACCGCATCGGCGATAACCGGCCAGCCCGCGTCGATGGCCTTTAGGCGCAGCTCGCCCGCATGCACCCAGGTCCCCGACATGAGCTTGAAGTTCTCCGCCGTGCGGCCGTCGAAGACGAGCCCCTTGGCGGGATCGTCCGGATCTTCCAGCTTGCCCGCATCGCCCATCTTGAAGAAGCCGTCCTCATCGAAGGCCTCCTCGTTCAGTTCCGGGCGGCGCCAGTAGCCGGGCGTGACATTCGCGCCCTTGACCCGCAGCTCCATCTTGGTGCCGGACGGCGTGAGCTTGATTTCGGTCCCCGGCAGCGGCACGCCGATCACGCCGGCCTTCTCGATCAGCCAATGGACGGTGGCGGCCGCAGGCGCCGTTTCGGTCGAGCCCCAGGAGGAGATCATCGCCACCCGGTCGCCGCGCGCCTTGATCGACAACTCCTCGAGCTTCGCCCACAGCGCCGGCGGCAGGGCCGCGGCGGCATAGAACAGCATGTCGAGATTGCTGAAAAAGTTTTCGCGAAGCTGGGCGTCGCTTTCCAGGAAGGGGATCAGCACGTCATAGCCGCGCGGCACGTTGAACGAGACCGTCGGCGCGACGTCCTTCAGGTTCGCCACCGTCTGCTCGATCAGCCCCGGCGCCGGCTTGCCGGCATCGACCCAGAAAGTGCCGCCGTGGAGCAGCACGGTGTTGAAGTTATGGCTGCCGCCAAAGGTATGCGACCAGGGCAGCCAGTCGACCAGCACCGGCGGGCGTTCGCGGATGAAGGGCCAGACCTGGGCCATGGCGACGACGTTGGAGGTCAGCATAGAATGCGGCGTGATCACGCCCTTGGGCATGCCGGTCGAGCCCGAGGTGAAGAGCACCTTGGCGATCGTCTCGGGCGTGACCGCGGCATAGGCCTGGCGCACTGCCGGCCCCGGCTCGGTCTTCATGAGGTCGGCGAGCAGCTCCTGACCGGGCCCGGCATTGTCGCTCACGACGACGGCGGCATCGCCCAGATCGAGCGCGGCGAAGGCCTTGGCGAAGCGCGCGCCATCGGCGGCGTATACCAGGCCGGGCGTCAACCGCCCGTGGACGTATTTCAGCTTGCCGTGATCGGTCGACATCAGCGAATAGGCCTGGCTGATCGGGGAGGCGGGCACGCCCGCCTCCATCGCCGCGAGCTGAACCAGCGCATTGTCGATGGCATTGTCGGAGAGCAGCATCACCGGCCGCTCGGGCGTCACGCCCATGTCGAGGAAAGCTTGACCCAACCGTCGCACCAGATCGCCGCCCTCGCCGAAGGTCATTTTGCGCCAGGGCGCGTCACTCACCGGAGGCCCTGCTGGCGATGGGGTGCGCTCGGCGATCCACAGCCGGCCCGGGTCCTCGTCCTCCCAGCGATGCAGCATCGCCGGCACGCTGACCGGCGTCTGCGCAAGCGTATAGGGCGAGCGGAAAATCATCGTGCCGTCGTCGCGCCGCTCGACATCCACGCCCGGTGGCGCGAAGGCGATCTCGGCGAAGGGCGGCTTGTTCATTCGGACACTCCTCCGGGGGCGACGCCAAGGCGAAATTATCGCGTCGCTTCGTCGGCCACGATCTTAGCGCAGCCGCCCGCCGGAAAGAAAACCCTCGGCGCAGACCCGGGATGCGCCGATCGGGCGGGTCACAGACCCACCCCTACGAAATCATACCGCGGGAAAACCTATTTGCAGGACCGGGCTTCAAACCCACCAGCCCAAAGAAACCACAGAGACACAGAGACACAGAGGCACAGAGGCACAGAGGCACAGAGGATAAAGCCTGCGCGACAGCGCAAATCCCCTTCTCTGTGCCTCTGTGTCTCTATGGTGAATCAAAGAGGGCGGGTCAAACCGCCCGCGCACGCGCTCTGACGTATGTCAGCGCCTAGTTCTGCTGGACGTGCTTGGGCATGTAGCGCCCGCCTTCGGGGCCCTCGAAGAAATCGCCAATCTGGGGATGGCGGCAGGGCTGGCCGGTCTCGTCATGCAGAAGGTTCTGCTCGGAGACGTATGCGATGTAGGTCGTCTCGTCATTCTCGGCGAGCAGGTGATAGAAGGGCTGGTCCTTGCGCGGCCGCACTTCTTCGGGGATCGACTCCCACCATTCCTCGGTGTTGTTGAATTCCGGATCGACGTCGAAGACCACCCCGCGGAACGGGTAGATCCGGTGTTTGACCACCGCGCCGATATAAAATTTCGCTTCTCGCATCGCGAACTCCGGTCGTCGATTGACGATCGAATTACCTGTTCCCAGCATGCGCCCCAACCTGCTCTATGGCGCCTGCGGGATCAAGTCTGCGCCTTGGTCCCCCGTGCCACCCGCGTTTTTCGAACTTATGTGACTTCCGGCAGGGAGAGCCTACATATTGTACGACAATCGTTAACAATCCATCCAATCAGGGGAGAATTGTCGCGATGGCCAAGGCGATGTTCGGCGCCGGCTGTTTCTGGAGCGTGGAGAGCGCGTTCCGCCGGCTGAAGGGCGTAACCAACGTGACCGTCGGCTATTCGGGCGGCGCGCTGGAGGCACCGACCTACGAGAAGGTCTGCACCGGCATGACGGGCCATGCCGAGGTGGTGCTGGTCGAGTATGACGAAGCGCGGGTTTCCTACGACGATCTGCTGGCGCTCTTCTTCCAGATCCACGACCCGACCCAGATGAACCGCCAGGGCCCGGATGTCGGCACCCAGTACCGCTCGGCGATCTTTACCTATGACGATGATCAGAAGGCCGCCGCCCAGGCGATGAAGGAGGCGGTCGGCGAGACCGCGCGTCGCCCGGTAGCGACCGAGATTGCGCCCGCGAGCACCTTCTGGCCGGCCGAGGACTACCACCAGCAATACGAGGAAAAGCGCATGGGCGCCACGGCGCGCCTCTTTGGCGGCTGGAAGCGCTAAGTACGCACCGCTCCCCGATCCGCTTCCGCGCGACGGCCCTGCAATGTTAGCTTCGGTTTCGGCGTAAACCGAACCGGGGGAAGCGGTCATGGCGGCGCAACGCAGGAAATTCTGGGGCTGGGGTTTCGAAGGCGAGACCGTCGGCGACGACGAGGCCAAGCTGGTCTTCGCCGAGATCACCCGCCGCCACGGCGAGATCGCCGAGGCCGGCGCCGGCGTGCCCACCCTAGGCGATTTCGATCTGCGACCGCCGCGCGTTCAGGTAACCGGCGCGGCTGCCAAGCTCACCACCGACGACGCTTATGAACGGTTGACGCACGCCTACGGCAAGTCCTTCCCCGATACGGTGCGGATGTTCCGCCGCGAGGTGCCCGAGCCCCCCGACCTCGTCGCCTATCCCGAAAGCGAGGACGACATCGTCGCTCTGCTCGACTGGGCGGACGGCGCGAATATCGCGGTCATCCCCTTCGGCGGCGGCACCTCGGTTTGCGGCGGCGTCGAGCCGGCCGTGGGCGATGCTTACGCCGGCACACTCTCGCTCGACCTCACGCGCATGGACAAGGTGCTCGAGGTCGACAAGACGAGCCGCGCGGCCCGCATCCAGGCGGGCGCGGCCTGCCCGGTCTTCGAAAAGCAATTGAAAGCGCACGGGCTCACCCTGCGCCACTTCCCCCAAAGCTTCCTGCACGCCACCCTCGGCGGCATGATCGCGACCCGCTCGGGCGGGCATTATGCGAGCCTCTACACGCATATCGACGATTTCGTCGAGGCGACCCGCACGGTCACCCCCGCCGGCATCATGGAGAGCTTCCGTCTGCCGGGCTCGGGCGCCGGCCCCAGCCCCGACCGCATGATGATCGGCTCCGAAGGTATTCTGGGCGTCATCACCGAGGCCTGGATGCGTGTGCAGGATCTGCCGAAATTCCGCGCTGCCGTCTCGGTCGCCTTCCGGGACATATATGCAGGCGCCGAGGCGATCCGGGCGCTGAGCCAGGCCTGGCTCTTCCCGTCGAACTGCCGCCTGCTCGACGCCGAGGAAGCGCGCAACACCGGCGCCGGCGACGGCAGCGCGGCGCTCCTCGTGCTCTCGTTCGAGTCCGCCGATCACCCGGTCGAGCCGTGGATGGCCCGCGCCCTGGAGCTGGTGCGCGACCATGGCGGGGCCTACGACGAGGCGGCGCTCGCCGATAAGGACAGCCACCGTAAAGACGCCGCCGGCGCCTGGCGCAACGCCTTCATCCGCATGCCGTATTACCGCGAGATCCTGACGCCGCGCGGCGTCATCTCCGACACCTTCGAGACCTCGATCACCTGGGAGCGCTTCCCCGCCTTCCACGACGCGATCCGCAGCCGCATGCTCGAGGTGATCAGCCAAGTCACCGGCAAGCCCGGTTCGGTGACCTGCCGCTTCACCCATGTCTATCCCGACGGCCCGGCGCCCTACTTCACCTATTCGGCGCTCGGCGCCTGGGACGGGCTGATGGAGCAATGGCGCACGATCAAGGCCGCCGCCAACGAGGTCGTGGTTTCAAATGGCGGCACGATCACCCATCACCACGCCGTCGGCCGCGACCACCGTCCCAAGGGCTACGACAAGCAGCGCCCGGAGGTGTTCGCCAAAGCGCTGGCCGGCGCCAAAGCGGCAGTCGATCCGAACGGGATATTGAACCCGGGCGTGCTGATCGACCCGGTGGGCAAACCCGTCGGGACCACGGGGGCGATGGCGGGGATGTAGGCCGTGCCCGCCGGCCACCGCCGCATGGATCCCGGGTCAAGCCCGGGATGATGGCTAAAGCAGTTGGGTATTCGTAGGGGCGGGTTTCAAACCCGCCCGTCGGACCGAAGGAAAACCACAGAGGCACAGAGAGGGAGATTTACTCGGTGGCGCGGGCTTTTTCCTTTGTGCCTTTGTGCCTCTGTTCCTCTGTGGTAAAAAAAAATGGACGGGTTTCCACCCCTCCCGGCAGCGCTTACCCCGCCACCAGCAGCCGCCCCGTCACCCCGTGCTTGTCGATCAGTTCGGCGACGAGGCCGCTCGCTTTCGCCTCCTCGACGAAGTCGCGCAGGAAGGCGGCCGCTTGCGTCTTGTGTTTTTGGGTGCCGATGGCCTGCTGCACGACGGTGAAGCGGCCGTCGAGGATGCGCGCGCCGGGTAATTTCTCCACGTTCTCCATCAGGCCCGGCTTGAGCCCCGCCAGCACGTCGAGCTTTTCGGCCTCGAACAAATCGACCGTGCCGTCGAGCCCTGCCCCGCGCACCAGCTCGGCGTGTTTGAGGGTGCGGACGAGATAGAGGTCGTAGGCGCTGCGCCCGGACACGGCGATGCGCACGCCCGGCCGGTCGACCTCGTCGATCGTCGCGATGGACGAGCCCGCGGGCACCAGATACGTCGCCTCGATCTCAACGTAAGCCGGGGTAAAGGCGATGGTCTCGGCGCGCTTGGCCTCGGCGGCGATCAGGCCGATATCCCAGGCGTCGGCCTCGGCGGCGTCGGCCAGCTCGCCGGGCGAGGGAAAGGTGACGTAGGTGACGCCGATCCCAAGCTTGTCGGCGATCGCGCGCGCCATGTCGGGCGAGACGCCCTCAGGATCACCTGTGCGGTCGCCCGCAGCGGTCTTGCCGGTTACCAACAACGGATTGCTCAGATTGATCCCGGCGCGCAGAGCGCCGGTCGGGGCAAGCTCGGACTGGATGGTGTCTGGCATGGGCGCTCCGGCGCGTGGGTTGGAAAATCCGCAAGCGAATTACCATGCTGCCGCCACGGATACCACGTTGGTTATGCCATGCGAGCGCGCGCCCTCATTGCTGGCCCCGCACGGGGGGAACCATCCACCAGCGGTTAATTTTTACAAGATCGTAGAAATTCCCATTGACCCACGCGCCAATTCGGTCTGACATTTTGCGGCCGCCCCCGGCGAGGACTTGCCGAGGAGACGCACCCCAGGAGGGACATATATGACAAGCGCCGGGACAGCTCGCTTCATCGACCTGCCCTTTGCCGAGCCAAAAGTGATCCGCAGTGCGCGGCCCGACGGCAGCGCGGTGCTCGGCTCCGGCTACACACTCGCCGATCATCCCCCGCATATGCTTGCCTATCTCGACCGCTGGGCCGAGGCGGCGCCCGACCGGGTTTTCCTGGCCGAGCGCGACGCGGCGGGCGGCTGGCGTGAACTCACATATGGAGACGCGGCCGAACGCTCGGGCCGGCTCGCCCAAACGCTGCTCGACCGTGGGCATGACCCGGCGCGGCCGATTATGATGCTGTGCGACGCCACGGTGAACATGGGCGTCCTGAAGCTCGCGGCGATGCGCGTCGGCATCCCCTTCGTGCCGGTCTCGCCGGCTTATTCGCTGATGTCGGAGACCTTCGAGAAGCTGCGCGGCGTGGTCCAGATGATCCGGCCCGGCCTCGTCTATGTCTCCAAGCTCGCGATGTTTGCGCGCGCGCTCGACGCGGTGGGTCTCACGGATGTTCCCGTGATCTGCGACGACGACACCCCCGACCGCAAAGGCGTGGAAAACTTCGACAATTGGCTCGGCGCGCCGCCGGGGCCGGCGGTGGCCGAGGCCTTTGCGGGGGTGAACGGCGACACGCTCGCCAAGATCCTGCTCACCTCCGGCTCGACCGGCACGCCCAAGGGCGTGCTCAACCCCCAGCGCATGCTGTGCTCGAACGGCGTCGCCATCGACCAGCTCTGGCCGTTTCTGGGCGCCCGCCCGCCGGTGCTCGTCGACTGGCTGCCCTGGTCGCATACCTTCGGGACCAACTTCAATCTCGGCCAGATCCTGCGTCACGGCGGCACCATGTATATCGATGCCGGCAAGCCGGCGCCCGGCCGCATCGAAACGACCTTGGCGAACCTGCGCGCGGTGCGGCCGAACCTGCTCTACAACGTGCCGCGCGGCTTCGACATGCTGCTGCCGCATCTGGAAGCCGATGACGATTTCGCGGCGCATGTTTTTGGCGACCTCGACATCATCTTCTATGCCGGCGCGGCCCTGCCCAAGACCCTGTGGGACCGGCTGGAGGCGCTGTCGGTAAAGGTGCGCGGTGCGCGGGTCCCGATCCTCTCCTCGCTGGGCGCGACCGAGACCGGGCCCTGCGCCACCCTCACCCATTGGGGGCCCGAGGTTGCCAACAGCATCGGCCTGCCGATCCCCGGCAGCGAGGTCAAGCTGGTGCCGAGCGGCGACAAAACCGAGATCCGCGTGCGCGGCCCCAACGTCACCCCAGGCTATTTCGGCGCGCCCGATCTCACCGCCGCCGCCTTCGACGAGGAAGGCTTCTTCCGCCTGGGCGACGCTGTGAAATATATCGACGAGGCGCGGCCCGAACGCGGCCTGCTCTTCGACGGACGCGTGGCGGAGAACTTCAAACTGCTAACCGGCACCTGGGTCGCCGCCGGCCTGCTGCGCATCGCCGCGATTTCCGCCGGTGCGCCGGTGATCCAGGACGCCGTCGTCACCGGCCACGACCGCGAGGAAGTCGGCTTGCTGGTCTTCCCCAGTCCGGCCGGTTGCCGTGCCGTAGCGGGCGACGCGCCCGAGGACGAGGCGCTGGACGATCTGATCCACCGCGAGGCGGTCCGCGCCGCCCTGGCGCACGGCCTTGCCCGCCATAACGCCGACAATCCCGGCAGCAGCACGCGCATCGCCCGCGTGCTCATCACGACCGAGCCGCCGTCGATCGACGGCAACGAGATCACCGATAAGGGGTATCTGAACCAGCGCGCCGTGCTGGCGCGCCGCGCCGATCTGGTCGAGCGCCTCTACGCCGAGCCGGCCGGCGCGGATGTGGTGTTGGTGGACCCACTCTCATAAGGGTGCGCCATGCTCTG
Organism: Alphaproteobacteria bacterium; assembly: GCA_035527975.1. Classification (GTDB taxonomy): domain Bacteria; phylum Pseudomonadota; class Alphaproteobacteria; order JAPULJ01; family JAPULJ01; genus DATKZM01. Next base: position 10,363 of record DATKZM010000091.1, read on the forward strand.
CCCGGCTGGGCGTTGGAGCATTTTCCGTTCGGTTGGCATCACCGGCCCTCATGAGCTTGTCGAATGGCCCCCGCCCGGCCACCCCCAACGCTCAATTAGGGGCAGCATCCTTGGTGTGGCCGGGCGGGGGAGCGGGCCGGCGCCGATTCCACGTACGTGGAAAATGCTCTAACCGGTGTCCAGTCCGCGGCGGCGGTCGATTTGATGAACGATCTCGCCGATGAGGCCGCGCGGGAAGGCCAGCACCGTGAGGATGAAAAGGACGCCGAGCGCCAGCAGCCAGTAGACGCCGAGCGCTTCCGATAGAAACCCCTCGACCGAGCGCACTGCAAAGGCGCCGAGAAAGGCGGCGATGAGAAGCGCGCGGCCGCCGACGGCGACCCAGATCAGCACCTCTGCCGACAGGCCAAAGCCGATCAGATTGGGCGAGGCGAAACCGAACTGCGTAACAAACAGCGCGCCCGCCAGCCCGGCGATGCCGCCGCCGATCGAAAAGGCGGTGGTCTTGTAGGCCGCCGTGTCGAAACCGAGATACTGCGCCCGGATCTCGTTGTCGCGGATTGCCTGGAGCGCGACGCCGAAGCGTGAGCGCACGAGCGCGCCCAGCAGCAGCATGCCAAGCGCTGCGATCCCCAGCATCGTGAAGTAGAGTTCCAACGGCTCGAAAACCTCGTGGCCGCCGGCGTTGAGGCCGAGATTGGGCGGCGGCACGTTCATGAGACCGTTCAGTCCGCCCAGATAAGGCCAGTTGATTGCCAGGCGTTCGGCGATCACCGCGACGGCGAGGGTGACGATGCCAAAGAAGGCGCCGCGCAGACCCTGGCCGTAAAACAGAAAACGCCCGAGCAGGTTGGCGAACAGCGCCGGGATCGCCACCGCGAGGACCAGGCCGAGCCAGCTTGAGAGGAGGCTCGGCGCGCCGGGGATCTTGCCGAGCGTGACAATGCTCATGGCGTAGCCGCCGATGCCGAAGAACACCGCCTGGCCGAGGCACAGCAGGCCGCAATGGCCCCAGACGAAGGCGAGACTGGCGGCAAGGAGGCCGTAGGCGAAGAACTTGGCATACTCGCCGAGCGCATAGTCGTCGGCACCCAGCGGCAGGGCGAGGAAGACGATCAACGCCAGCGCGGTCAGCGCGTCCTCGGTCGTGATCGCGCGGCCCCGGCTCATGCGTCAGAGATCATGTTTCACGCCCCCTCCGCGCGATGAGGCCGCGCGGGAAGAGCCGAATGACTACGATCGCCATGACGAAGACGACAAGCTGGGCCCAGACCGGCGAGTAGAGCGTTGCCGTCAGATTGTCGGTCGCCCCCACCGCGAGCGAGCCCACAACCGGGCCCATCAGCGAGCCGAGCCCGCCGATCAGTACGGCGAGAAATGCCGGCACCAGGAAACCGAGCCCCATCTGCGGGTCGAGCGAGATCAGCGGCGACATGGCGGCGCCCGCCAGCCCCGCGAACGCCGCCCCATAGGCGAATGTATAGCGGTCGAGCCGGCGTGTATTGATGCCAAGGCACGCCGCCATGTCGCGGTTGGCGATGACGCCTCGCGCCGCCAGGCCGAACCGGGTCCCGAAGAACAGCCGCAAGGTCACCGCCACGGCGACGATGGAGACGGCCATGATGAAGAGCCGGTAGGCGGGGTATTGGGCCCCGAGCACCTCGACGGTGCCGGCGAGCGGCACGTCGACCGAGTGGGAAGCGGGCCCAAAATAGAGCGTGATCGCTTGCTTGATCACCAGCGACAGCCCCCAGGTGGCCAGGATCGTGTCAAGGAAGCGGCGGTAGACCCAGCGGATCACCAGCTCCTCGATCACCAGGCCTACCAGTCCCACGACGATAGGCGCGGCAATCAGGCCAAGCCAGAAGGAGCCGCCAAGCTGCTGCACCGTGAGCAACACGTAGGCGCCCAGCATCAGAAGCTCGCCATGCGCCATGTTGATCACGTTCATGAGGCCGAAGATGATGGCAAGGCCGAGCGCCACGAGGACAAGGATCAGCGTGTAGTTGCTGGCGTCGAGGATGGTGATGACGAATTCCTGCATCCCGGCCACCGCGCTCAGAGCGCCAGGAAGTCGTGCAGGATCTCCGGCTGGGCGCGCAGGGCGTCGGCGCTGTGGCGCGCCTCGATCCGGCCGGTCTCCAGGAATGCGCACGCGTCGGCCAGAGCGAGGACCATGTCGATGTTCTGCTCGACCAGCAGGATGGCCGCGCCAGTGGTCTCGGCGATCGCCGTCAGGGTCTCGGTGATCTCCCCCACGATCGATGGCTGCAGGCCTTCCGAAGGCTCGTCGAGCAGCAGGAGCCTGGGGCGGTTCATCAGCGCCCGGGCAATCGCGAGCTGTTGTTGCTGGCCGCCCGAAAGCTCGCCGGCTCGTTGGCGCCGCCGGCTCTCCAGCGCCGGGAAATGGTGGAAGGCCAGATCGAAGGGCGTCTCGCCCAGATTACCCAGACGCAGATTGTCCTCGACCGTAAAATCTCCAAAGATCTCGCGGCCCTGCGGCACATAGGCAACGCCGCGCCCCGCCACCTCGAAGGGCGCGCAGCCGGTGATGTCGTCGCCGTCGAAGCGCACCCGTCCGGCGCGGGTCTGGACGAGCCCCATCAGCGTGCGCAGCAGCGTCGTCTTGCCGGCGCCATTGAGACCCAGCAGGCCAACCACCTCGCCCGCGCCTACGGTGAGCGAGACGCCGTCGAGCACGACGCCGCGGCCATAGCCGGCGGTAAGAGTTTCGACTTCAAGCATGGCGCCCCAGATACCCCTCGCGGACGGCGGCATTGGAGCGGACCTCGTCGTAACGGCCGCGCACGGCAATGGCACCATGCATCATCACGGCAACGGTCGTATCCAGCAACTCGACGAAGCGCATGTCGTGCTCGATCAGGATAACGGCGACGCCGGTTTGCCGATGAATGCGGCGGATCAGCGCTGCCGTCGCCTCGGTCTCGGCGCGGGTCATGCCGGCGGTGGGCTCGTCGAGCAGCATCAGGCGCGGCCGGCCGATCAGCACCATGCCGATCTCCAGCCACTGCATCGCGCCATGCGCCAACGCCCCGGCGGATTGAGCCGACTTTTCGGTCAGGCCGACCAGGTCAAGGGTTTCGCCGATGTCGGTGCGGTAGGCGTCGGGCGTGGGCCCCGCGAGACCCCGGAGGCCCGCCTGCCCCGCCCTGGCGGAGCGCGCGACGAGCAAATTATCGGCGACGCTGATCGTGGAAAAAACGCTCGGCACCTGGAACTTGCGGCCGATGCCGAAGCGGCTGATTTCATATGGCTTCAGCCGCGTGAGGTCATGGCCCTCAAATTCGACCGTTCCTGCGGTTGGGCGGAGCTGGCCGGTCAGCAGGTTGAACAGCGTGGTCTTGCCGCAGCCATTGGGCCCGATCACGCAGAGCAGCTCCCCCGCGGCAAGCCCAAGATCGAGGCCGGTCAGTACCTCGGCGCCGCCGAACTCCTTCCTCAGGCCCTCGATTGCAAGGAAGCCGGTCATGGGATTGCGGCCATGGGACGCGGGACCCCATTTCCCGCGACCACGGATATGCCGCCGCTCAGGTCTTGCAGCCGGCCTCGGGCGCGAGGCTGCCCAGCGCCTGCACCGTCTCTAGTTTCGTGCCGGCGGTCCTGGCGAGGAACATGTTCATGGTGACGTGATGGTCCTTCGCCCCGATCGAGAGCGGCCCGGTGGGCGTGTCGATGCTCAGGCCCTCGAGCCCCTTGATAAGGGCTTCCTTGTCGGGTTTGCCGGCTTTTTCCAGGCCCGCCTTCAGCGCCATCATCGAGTTGTAGTGGGTCATCACGTAGTGCGAGATCGGCACATCGTCCTTGCCCGCGCTCTTCTTGATGCGGGCGACGAAGTCCTTGACTTTGGCATCGCCGCTGGCGGCGACAAATGGCACGGTCACCCACATGTTCTGGCCCTTGCCGGTGCCGAAAGCGCCGAGATAGGTCTCCGCGAAGCCGAGGAAGGCGACGGTGAGGTCCTTCAGGAGGCCCAGATCCTCTGCCTGCTTGATGAATGTGATGCCATCGGCGCCCGGCAGGGCAAAGACCAGCACCTTGGCGCCCGAGGCCTTGATGCGGCGGATGACCGGGGCGAACTCCTTCACGCCCCATGGCGTGAACTCCTTGCCGACAACCTTGCCGCCGAGCCCGCCCACGATCTTCTCCGCAGTCTCGAACATCTTCTGCGGCCAGACGTAGTTGGCGCCAAACATGTAGTAGCTCTTGCCGAACTTCGCGTTCATCGCCGGCAGCAGCCGGGCCAGCTCCTGGTTCGGCACGGTGTTGAAGGCGAAGATGTATTTCGAGCACGCCCCGCCCTCGTAGTTGGTGGCATAGAGCAGCGGGGTGCGCAGGCGATTGACGCTGGGCGCCATGGCGTCACGGGCATTCGAAGTGATCGGGCCCGACAGCGCCAGCACGCCGTCGCGGCGGATCAGCTTCACCGTCCGCTCGACCGAGGTCTTGGGATCGGTCTTGTTGTCCTCGTAGACCACCTCGATCTTGCGGCCCAGGATGCCGCCGGCCGCGTTGATTTCCTTCATCGCCAGATCAAGGCCCAGCTTGGCTTGATTGCCGAAGAGCTCAAGGCCGCCGCTGAAGGGCTGCACGGCGCCTATCTTGATCGGCTTGGCCGCCGCGATCGCGGGCATCGGCAGCTGCGATGCCGCCATGGTTGCTGCGGCGCTCGCCACGAAGGTGCGTCTCGTCGGCTTCCACATAGCACAGGTCCCCCGGATTTTTTGCCTGCTCATATTCTGGGCGCAATCGCCCCGGGAATGCAACCGCGCGGATGGAGGGGAGGGCTGCGGCCGCCCTGGGAGACCATCATCCCGGTCGGACATTCGCGCGGCTTCAACGTTGAGAACAAGCCGCTCCATCGCGCAGTCCTCACGCCATGCCGCAATTGGCTGGAGCGCAATCGCGTCACAGTGATCCAGTGTGACGCGTGAAGCGTGCTCCAAACACATGAGTTAGATCAAGAGCCGCGTCTCAGATCGCTGCGATCTGCGACCATCTTGATCCAGGATCGGACATACCCAGGACAGGCATCCATGCCCGCTTTCGGCAGGAAAGCCGCCTCAATCAACGTTTTCGGGCGGCGGCTTGGGCAATTTTTTCGAGGAAGGGCTGGATATCGGGTGCGAACGCCGGATGGCGGCATAGCCGGTCGAAATGCGCGGTTGCGCGCGGATACTCATCGTAGGCCGCCGCGCCGAAAATCGGTTCGACACCGTCGGAACCGAGCTTGGCGATGCTGCCCCGTTCACGCGAAATCTGGGTCAGCTCGGCGGCGAAGCAGATATCGGCGAGGGTCACGCCGTCGCCTACCAGGTACGGTCGGTCGGGCGCCAGCGCCTGCTCGATGCCGGCCATATAGGTCTCGAAGGCAGCGCGGGTGGTTTCGCGCACCTCAGGGGCGAGCCGGTCGCCGGCCAGTGCCAGGAGGTAGATCTGCGAGGTCCGCGCGAACACCAGGCTCACGTCAAGAAAGGCGTCGATCCGCGCGGCCTCGTAGGGGCCGGCGCCGTAGAGCGGAAACGCGTCAGCGCCGATTCGCGCGACCGCGCGCATGATCGCATTGGATTCGAAGATGCCGACCGTGCCGTCGGGGCTGAACGCCACGGGCACGGTGCCGAACGGATTGGCCGCAAGAAACGCGTCGGTCTTGATCAAATTTCCATCGAACCCGGTATGCGCGGCGCGGGCCGTCGTGTCCGCCCGGTCGGCCTCGGTCAGAGGATGGGCGTCGAAATCCCACAGCCAGTCGGGAAGCTCGGCCGGTTTGGCTCCGCGGATCTCGATCTCAACACCGGTCAGCCGGGCCGCAATCGTTGCCTTCCAGATGCGCGGGTTCGGCAAATAGGAAAAGATGCGAAGGTCGGCCATATTACGCTGCCACGAATTTAGCCCGCCAGGCTGATTGCCCGCACAAGGCCGATCGACTCAAGCCCGATCGACCATTGAGCGCGCCAAGTCTAACACCAACTGGTGCGCCAGAGATCAACCATGCTCGAAATCTCTACGATGACAATGGCCGTTCAGTCCGGCGCAAAATCGGCCGGCCTCGTGCTTCCTATGGGCCAGCTGTCCAGCCTCTCTGACTAAACACCCGGTTCCGCTTATGGGGGCAGGCCAACCGCAAGCCAACCGCAGGCCAACCGCAGGCCAACCTAGGTCGGCCGCGCCACCAGGGCAAAGTTGTTCGGTATAAGCTGATGCGGGCCCCCACAAATATTGGCGAGGGTAGGCGCCGCGATTCCACAAAGGGCGGATATTCGTCCCGCCGCCGCACCGACGTTCCTCATCGCGAGCCTGTCGAAGGATGACGGCGCCGCTTGCAAGCCCGCCGCCCCTGTGCCTCGACAGGATCAGCATGCGGGCTCTTGGCCAGAATCGGAGAGACAGCCCCTAAAACGCCGCTTCTTCCAACTCCATGAGCGGCCCCGCCCCGCCCGTCATCGTCGCGAAGAGGCCCGCCGTCTCGGGCAGCACGCGCTTCATATAGAAGCGCGCCGTGGCCAGCTTGGCGGTATAGAAATCATCCTCGCCATTGGCGCCGGCTTTCAGCTTGTCGCGCGCGATCCTGGCCATGCGCGCCCACATATAGCCGACTGCAACGAAACCGAAGGCGCGCAGGTATTCGCTTGCCGCCGCCGCCGCGTCGTTTTGATCCTTCATGCCGGCCTCGGCGAGCCACAACGTCGTCTGCTGCAGCTTGGCGAAGGACTTCATCAACGGCGTGACGAACTCCGCCATCTCCGGATCGGCCGCGTTCGCCTCGATGAACTGCTGCACCGGATGGAAGAAGCGGCGCAGGAAGCGGCCCATATGCGCCGGCAGCTTGCGCCCGATGAGGTCGAGCGCCTGGATGCCGTTGGTCCCCTCGTAGAGCTGGGTGATGCGGGCGTCGCGCACGAACTGCTCGATACCGTGCTCGGAAATATAGCCGTGTCCGCCATAAACCTGGACGGCGAGGTTGGCGGCCTCGAAGCCGTGATCGGTGAAGAAGGCCTTGATGATCGGCGTGGTGAGCTCGATCCAGTCGGCGGCTTCCGCGCGCACGGCTTCGTCGGGATGCTTCAGCATCTTGTCGATCTCGAGCCCGGTCCAATAAGCCAGCGCGCGGGCGCCCTCGGTCAGCGAGCGGGCGCGCAGCAGCATGCGCCGCACGTCGGGATGGACGATGATCGGATCGGCGGGCTTGTCGGGCGCCTCGGCGCCCTTCAGCGCGCGGCCCTGGACGCGCTCCTTGGCGTATTCCACCGCGTTCTGGTAGGCGACCTCGGCGATGCCGAGCCCCTGCATGCCGACGCCGAGCCGCGCCGCATTCATCATCGTGAACATGTGCGCCATGCCCTTATGCGGCTGGCCGACCAGCCAGCCCTTGGCGTCCTCGAAGTTGATGACGCAGGTCGACGAGGCCTTGATCCCCATCTTGTGCTCGATCGAGCCGCACATGACGCCGTTGCGCGGGCCTGCGACCGTTTCGCCGTTCTCCTGCTTGGGCAGGAATTTCGGCACCAGAAATAGCGAGATGCCGCGCACGCCCTCGGGCGCATCGGGCAGCTTTGCCAGCACCAGGTGGATGATGTTCTCGGTCAGATCGTGCTCGCCGGCCGAGATGAAGATCTTGGTGCCGGAGATCTTGTACGACCCATCACTATCAGGCACCGCCTTGGTGCGGATGAGCCCCAGATCTGTGCCGCAATGGGGCTCGGTGAGGCACATCGTGCCCGACCACGAGCCGTCGACGAGCTTGGGCAGATACTCGTCCTTCAATTCGTCGGTGCCGTGATGCTCGATCGCATTGTAGGCGCCCATCGAGAGCCCCGGATACATACCGAAGGACATGTTGGCCGAGCAGATCATCTCTTCGAAGACAATGTTGATGACCTTGGGCAGACCCTGACCGCCATATTTGGGATCGCAGGCGATGCCGCACCAACCCGACTCGGCGAATGTCTTGTACGCTTCCTTGAAACCTTCGGGCGTACGGACAACGCCGTTTTCATACGTACAGCCCTCCTGGTCACCCGAATAGTTGAGCGGCTGCAGTTCGTTCTCGCAGAGCTTGGCGCCTTCCTCGAGGATGGCGTCGATCAGGTCGGGCGTTGCTTCCTCGTAGCCGGGCAACTCGGCGAGCGTCTCGACGCCAAGCATCTCGTGCAGCACGAAGCGCATCTCGCGCAAAGGGGCCTTGTAGGTCGCCATGGGTGCGGTCTCCTAGTTCCTGAGCGGCTTGCCGGTGGTCAGCGTGTGCTCGATGCGGGCCAGTGTCTTTTCGGTGCGCACGAGCTTCATGAACTCCTGCACCTCGAGCTTCAACAACTGGTCTTCGGTGACGGTCTCGGTGATGTCGGTGTCGCCGCCCGACAGCACGGCGGCGACGCCGCCGGCGACCCTCGCATCATGCCGGGAGGCCTGGCCCTGCTGGACAAAACCGGCAACCGCGAGATCCATGGCCGCCTTCGCGGTCGGTCCCGGCAGGTTGAGCTCGGCCGGCTCGGGCGGCGCATAGCCCTTTGCCAGCGCCAGTGCCTTGGCCTTGGCGTCGGCCAGCAGCCGGTCGCGGTTCATGGTGATGGCGTCGCCGGCGCGCAGGATTTTCATGTCCTGGGCGAGTGCCGCCGAGCGCGACACCGCGGCCGTCGAGATGTATTCGAAGGCCTTGCCGACAGCCGGCATGTAGCCGCCCGGCCGCCTCTGGTCGACGGCCCAGCGCGTCACCATCTCCTTGCAGCCGCCCCAGCCCGGCACCAGGCCGACGCCGACCTCGACCAGACCGATATAGGCTTCGGCGTGAGCCTGGATCGCGTCGGAATGCAGCAGCACCTCGCAGCCGCCGCCAAGCGCCATGCCGGCCGGCGCGCCGACCACGGGGAAGGGCGCGTATTTCAGCTTCTTGTACGTACGCTGGCCCTGCTCGATGCCCTGCTCGATCATCGGCCAGACGCCGACATTGGCGGCGAAGAGCGCAAGACCGATATTGGCGCCGACGGAAAAATTATCCGCCTCGTTATAGATGACGAGCGCCGTCATATCTTTCCCGACGATGCCGATCGCCTTGTCGATCATCGCCATGATCTCGCCGTCGATCGCGTTCATCTTGGACGTGAATTCAAGGCAGGCGACACCGTCGCCAATATCCCACAGGCTCGCCGAGGCGTTCTTCGCGATCGGCTCGGAGGCGCGCTTGATGTCCTCGAGCTTGAGAACCCCTTCAGGCCGCGTAACGTCGTGGTATTTGCCATCGGTGCCGAAGAACTGCAGCTTGCCGTTCTCGACGCGGTAGAAGCTGCCTTCGCCAACCTTGCTCAGCAACGCGGGCACCGGCCGGCCTTCTTCGGCGAGCTTGTCCGCGAACCACCTTGCACCCAGCCGGTCGATCAGCTCGAACGGCCCCCATTTCCAGGCATAGCCGAGCCGCATCGCCTCATCGACCTTGACGATATCGTCGGCGATTTCGGGCACCAACAGCGCTGCATAGCTGAGCGTGTGCGAGAGCACCGCCCAGGCATAGCCGCCGCCCTTGTCCTCGTGGGTGACCAGCGTCTTCAGATCCTTGCGGCCGGCGCGCACGCTGGCGAGCTGCGCCTTCACCGAGGGTCTGTACTCGCCGGTCGCAAGGTCGATCGATTCCTTGACGCGGCCGCCGCCGTCGCGGTTCAGCCGGTAAAAACCGCCCTTGCCCTTGCGGCCGGTATAGCCGTCGTCGATCATCTTCTGGATCTTGTCCGAGGCGCGGTAGAGCGCCTTGTACGGATCGCCGTCGGGCACATTGTCGTAGAGCGATTTGGCGACATGCGGCATCAGGTCGAGCCCGACCAGATCCATGAGCCCGAAGATGCCGGTCTTGGGCACGCCCATCGGGCTGCCGGCAACCGCGTCGGCCTCCTCCACGGTGAGCCCCCGATCCATGGCCTCGTTGATCGCGACTTGGCCGAACAGCGTGCCGATGCGGTTGGCGACGAAGCCCGGCGTGTCCTTGGCATCGACGATGCCCTTGCCGAGGCGTACGTCTCCGAACGCACGTACGGTCTCGACGACCTCCTTGCGCGACTTGGGTCCCGCGACGATCTCAAGCAGCCGCAGATAGCGCGGCGGATTGAAGAAATGCGTGATGACAAAATCCCGCTGGAAGCTCTCCGGCAGACCGCCGGTCAGTTGTGCGAGCGGGATCGTCGATGTGTTGGAGGAAACAATCGAGCCTTTCTTGCGGTGCGCCTCGAGCTTTTTGTAGAGATCCTGCTTGATGTCGAGCCGCTCGATCACGGCCTCGACGATCCAGTCCACCTCGCCCAGAGCGTCCAAATCGTCTTCGATATTGGCGGGCGTCACCAACTTCATGGCGCGCGGATGCATGAAGGGCGCGGGGTCGGTCTTCTTCATGCGCTCGATGGCCTTGCGAGCCACGATCGAGCGGTCGTTCGCGCCCTCGGGCACGATGTCGTAGAGCAGCACCGGCACGCCGGCATTGGCCAGGTGCGCGGCGATCCCGCCGCCCATCACGCCCGAGCCGATCACGGCTGCTTTCTGGATTTCCATGTCTCTCCGCTTTCCTGCTGCGCCTCATCCTGAGCCTGTCGAAGGATGAGGGACGCTGTTCCGCGCCTGCCGCCCTCGTGCTTCGACAAGCTCAGCATGAGGGCTTTGGTTAGGTCGGGAGCAGCCGCCCTCAGACCGCTTCCAGCACCGTGGCGATACCCTGGCCGCCGCCGATACACATCGTCGCAACCGCGTATTTTCCGCCCTCGCGGGCGAGGTTCGATGCCGCCTTGCCGGTGATACGCGCGCCCGAGGCGCCGAGCGGATGGCCGAGCGCGATGGCGCCGCCGTCGAGGTTCACCTTGGCAGGATCGATGCCGAGCTCCTTGATGCAGGCGATCGATTGCGAGGCGAAGGCCTCGTTCAGCTCCATCACGTCGATATCCTCGATCGTGAGGCCAGCACGCTCCAGCGCCTTGCGCGTCGCCTCGACGGGACCCATGCCCATGATCTCGGGTTCCAGCCCGGTGCCGGCGATCGCCTTGATGCGCGCGAGGATCGGCAGCTTGTTCTTCTTGGCGTAGTCCTCGGTGCAGACCAGCACCGCCGAGGCGCCGTCGGTGAGCGGCGAGGAGGTGCCCGCGGTCACCGTGCCGTCCTTGTCGAAGGCGGGCTTCAGGCCCGACAGCGTTTCCTGACTGCTATCCGCGCGGATGCCGCCATCCTCGTCGACGACGCCGTTATTCGGCGTCTCGATGGGCACGATCTCGTCTTTCAGCTTGCCGGCCTTGCGCGCGGCCTCGGCTTTTTGGTGGCTGGCGATGGCGAAGTCCTGCTGGATCTCGCGGGTCACTTGGTACTTCTTGGCAACTTCCTCGGCGGTCTGGCCCATCGAGTAGTAGGTCTCCGGCCAGCCCGTCGCCAGGTTCGGATTTGGCGAGGGGTTGTAGCCCATCATCGGCACTCGGCTCATCGACTCCACGCCCGCCGCGATGAAGGCCTCGCCGGCGCCCATCTGGATATCACCCGCGGCCATGTGGATGGCCTGCATCGATGAGCCGCACCAGCGGTTGACCGTGATGCCGCCGGTCTTGACCGGCAGGTCGGACAGGAAGACGACGTAGCGCCCCATATTGAAGCCCTGCTCGGCCTCGGGCACGGCGCAGCCCAGGATCAGTGTTTCGATGTCGTCCTTGTTGACGCCGGTCTTCGCGATCAGCGCCTTGACGACCGCGGCGACCAAGTCGTCCGGCCGCACCTTGGTCAGCGTGCCCTTATGCGCGATGCCGAAGGGCGAGCGGGCATAGCCCGCAATGACGACGTTCTTCTCCATGGTCCTTGCCTTCCTTCACTGACGGGCCGATGCGGTCCCGCGCTACGCCATTTTCACCCAACCGCCTAACGATTGCCCTAATCCAGCAGCGCGACGATGTCGCGGCCGGCGCGGCGCAGAATCTCCTCGTCCCCCGTCAGCCCCATCATCATGATGGCGCCCTGGACGCGGGCGATCGCATCCTCGGCCAGTTCACGCGCGCGCTCCTCGCCATACTTGCCGGCGAGAATCCGCGTCAATGCCTTCGCCCACTCCTCGAAATACGTGCGGATGCGCTCGACGAATTCCGGCACGCTGCCGCCCACCTCGAGCGCAAGATTGCCCATCACACAGCCGCCCTCGCGGCCCATGAAATAGCGCTCCACCGCCTCGCCCAGCGCTCGCAAACGCTCCTTTGGTGTCCGCCCGTCATCGTTGGCGGGCAGGAAAAGCTTGGCGCGCCCGTCCTCGATCACCCGGTCGAGCGCCGCCACGGCGAGTTCCTTCTTGCCCGGAAAGTAGTGATAGACGCTGCCCTTCAGAAGCCCGCAGGCGCCGCTGATATCCGACATCGACGTATGGTGATAGCCCTTCACCCGGAAGAGGGTAAGCGCACCGTCGATGACGTCCTCGCGATCGGTCTTCTTCACGGCCATAAACGTGCGTACTTCCAGTAGCTGCGGCGCGCTTTTCTGCGGGTGGCCGGCCATCGCCGGGCCAACCTCGAGCGAATTGGCGAGGAATTTCGTCCAACCAAACGTTCGGTTGGTTCACTGGCAATTTATGGACGAGCCGCGATCGTGTCAAGAAGGTTCTTGTAGTGGGTCCGGCAGCCTGCCCCGTAGTGAGTGGTGGCTTTCCATGCCACCCGGCAGCGTGCCTGTCGGAAATCGTCCCGGCGCAGTATGCAATTTCATCCGCCATCTGATGCGGCAGACCGGCATCCGCCGGTGACGGGAGAGCCGGAAACCCGCCCCCATAATGAGCCACCGGCCTTCGCCAACCACCACGACCAGCGCCTTTAAACAAATTTCCACGCCCGTCACCCTGCTTCCTGTTGGCCCGCTTCGCTCGGCCCGCTAGACTGCGGCCCGTCGCCTGGATCCAGTGGGTGCGCACACAGTTCAGCCAGCAGGAGCGGCCATGTGGCTTTGGGTGGTGATCGGGCTCGCCGTCGTTTTCGTTCTCGTAATCATTTGGATCTTCAACAAATTCGTGCGCCTGCGCGCGATGTCACGCGAGGGCTGGAGCGGCATCGATGTGCAGCTGAAGCGCCGCTACGACCTCGTTCCCAACCTCGTTGAGACGGTCAAAGGCTACAAGATCTACGAAAAGGACGTGCTGACGCGTATCGTCAAGCTGCGTGGCGAGGCGGGCCGGGAGAGCCACCCCGAGGCGCGCGGCGCAATCGAGGGCGATCTGGCCCAGACTATCGGCCGGCTGTTCGCGGTGGCGGAGAAATATCCCGACCTCAAGGCGAGCAAGGTCTATCTCGATCTTCAGGAAAAGCTAACCGAGGTCGAGGATCATCTGCAGTATGCCCGGCGCTACTACAATGGCACCGTCCGCAACCTCAACATTTACGTCCAGTCGTTTCCGAGCAACCTGATCGCCGCGGTTTTCGGCTTCAAGCGCGCGGAATATTTTCAGCTCGACGCGCCCGAGGAGGGCCTCGCCCCCGAGGTCAAGCTGGCGAGCTGAAGCCCCCTGATACAGGAATTTGCGCATGGCCCAGCGCCTCTTCGCCCCGCTTCATTGGCTCGTCTGCTTTGCCGGCATGCTGTTCATCGCCAGCGTCGCCTTTGCCCAATCGACGGAGGAAGGCGAGGGCGAAAGGGGCGGCGGCGGCAGCAGCGGCGGCATGGAGGAAGGCGGCAGCGGCGCGAGCGGCGGCGGGATCGCGCCGCGCGGCCCGGTCGGGAACCTCTCGTACGAGCGCATCCTCGACTATGCGAGCCGCATCGAGGTCCGCAAGGACGCCAGCGTCATCGTCACCGAGACGATCCGGGTCGTCGCCGCGGGCCGGCAAATCAAGCGCGGCATCTTCCGCGACCTGCCGCTGCGCTACCGCACACCGAACGGCGCGCGCATGCGTGTCGACTTCAAGATCCTCGACATAAAACGCGATGGAAAAACAGAGGCTTACTTCACCGAGAGCCGTTCGAACGGGATCCGGATCTATATCGGCCGCAAGAGCTATTTTCTGCCGCGCGGGGTTTACACCTACACGATCAAGTACCGCATGAGCCGGATGATCGGCTTCTTCGACGGCTTCGACGAGATCTACTGGAACGTCACCGGCAACGGCTGGGCCTTCACCATCGAGCAGGCAAGCGCCACCGTGGTCCTGCCGGCCGGCGCCAGCGTGCGTCAGAGCATGGCCTATACCGGCCCCCAGGGCGCGCGCGGCACCGCCTATTCGAAACGGCCCGGCGCCGCCCCGACCGAGATGGTGTTCCGCACGACCCGGCGCCTGCGCGCGCGCGAAGGTTTGTCCGTGGCGGTCGGCTTCACCAAGGGCATCGTGGAGCCGCCTAGCGGGACCACGAAAATGCGGTGGTTCTTCGCCGACAACGCCCCGGCCATCCTCGGGCTCTTCGGTCTTGTGGTGCTCGGGATATTCTATCTTGTCGCCTGGATCCGGGTCGGCCGCGATCCGGCCAAGGGCGCGATCATCCCATTGTATGAGCCGCCCAAGGGGATCTCGCCGGCCGCCGCGCGCTTCATCCGCCGCATGGGCTTCGACAACAAGGCCTTCGCCGCCGCGGTCGTCAACATGGCGGTCAAGGGCTACCTCACCATCGACGAGGACAAGAAGAAGACGTTCACCTTGAATCGCATCGACGAAGATAAATCGAAGCTCACCAAGGGCGAGCGCGACATCGCCAAAAAGCTGTTCCGCTCGAAATCGAAGATCAAGCTGGAGCAGGCGAACCACTCCAAGATCAGCGGCGCGCTCAACGAGCTCAAAGCCTATCTGCGCCTGGAATTCGAGAAAGCCTATTTCCTCACCAACCGGGGCTACTTCTTCGCCGGCCTCGGCCTCACCGTGCTGGCGGTGGTGATCGCGCTGGCCACGGCCGAGGATGTGTTTCCCGCCATCTTCCTGGGCTTCTGGCTCAGTGTCTGGACGATCGGCGTCTTCTTCCTCGGCATGCAGGCCTGGAAATCGTGGCGCTCGGGCAGCTACGTGATGGGCGTGGTCATGACGCTCTTCTTCCTTCCGTTCTTCGCCGGCGAGGTCGCGGGCGCGGTCGGGCTTGGCCAGCTCATCGACTGGGTGGGCGTCGCGGCGATCCTGGCAATGGGGCTGATGAACGCGGTCTTCTTCCACCTCATGCGGGCGCCGACGCGGATGGGCCGCAAGGTGATGGACCAGCTCGAAGGCTTCCGGATGTACCTCTCGGTCGCCGAGAAGGACCGCATGAACCTGATGAATCCGCCGGCCGAAACCCCGGAATTGTTCGAGAAATTCCTGCCCTACGCACTCGCGCTCGATGTCGAGCAGAAATGGAGCGAGCGCTTCGCCGACGTGCTGAAGGCCGCGCGCATGGCCGACGGCACGCCCTATCATCCCTACTGGTATCATGGCCATTCCTGGTCGGCGCTGGGCGCGACGGGGCTGGCGAGCGGGCTCGGCGGCGCCTTCAGCGGCGCGATTTCCTCCTCATCGACGGCGCCGGGATCGTCCTCGGGCTCGGGCGGCGGCGGCGGCGGCTCCTCGGGCGGTGGCGGCGGCGGCGGTGGCGGTGGCGGCTGGTAGGAGCGAGCGAGGGCCACCGACAAAAAGAGCGCCCGAGATCGTCGATAATTGGCGATGGTCGGTGCGCTTCGGGCGTATAACGCCGTTATGCAATCGTTCGCGCGCGCATTCCTGATCCTCGCATCTCTAGCAGTCCTCGCGGCACCCGCCAGCGCGCGCGGTCCCCGCGATGTCGCTTACGGGCCTGACCCGCGCCATCGGCTCGATCTGTTTCTTCCTGCCAGCGAGGCGGCGGCGCGGGCGACCGGAACCCCGCGCAAGACGCTCATCTTCATCCATGGCGGCGGCTGGCGGCGCGGCACCAAGGACCGCTACGGTTTCGTTGGTCGCAGCTTTTCGCAAGCCGGCTATGTCGTGGTGCTGGTGAATTACCGGCTCTATCCCCAGGTGCGTTTTCCGGCATTCGTCGACGATGCCGCGCGCGCGGTCGCCTGGGTGCGCACGAACGTACGCCGATACGGCGGCGATCCCGACCGGATCTACCTCATGGGCCATTCGGCCGGCGCGCATATCGCAGCGCTGCTGGCGCTCGATCCGCACTATCTGGGCGCGGCCGGCGTGCCGCGCACGGCAATCGGCGGCATGATCGGACTGGCAGGACCGTATGTTTTCCACCCTGAGCGCGTGCCACGGCTGGCGCCGATCTTCGCCGCACATCCGCGGCCAAACGCCCGGCCGGTCGCAGTTACCGATAATGGCGGGCCACCGCTGCTGCTGCTTTCAGCCGGCCTCGACATGGTCGTCGGCCGCCGAAACGGTCCCGGTCTTGCCGCCGCCTATCGCCGCGCCGGCGGCCGGGCAACCGCGCGCAGCTATCCCGCAATCGGGCACGGCCAGATCGTGATCGCAATCTCTGAA
The DNA here is from genome assembly GCA_035527975.1 of Alphaproteobacteria bacterium. GTDB lineage: Bacteria > Pseudomonadota > Alphaproteobacteria > JAPULJ01 > JAPULJ01 > DATKZM01. The sequence goes on from DATKZM010000091.1 coordinate 26,784, forward strand.
TTCTTCCAAGGCTTGGCGCCGGTGGTTCCGGACGTCGTCAAGTTCATCGGCAAGCCGTGAGGCGGGCGCAGTCGGGAGCGGCCGAACGGCCTCCGAACATCCAGAAACGGTTATCTGAACACCGGGTGCTGTCTTAGCTGTCTTGTCGCAAGCGCCCCAAGCGTTTCATCTGTGCCAAGTGTCTCATGCGCGGGTCTTGCGGATCGTCCTTCGAGGCTCGCTCGCGCTCGCACCTCAGGATAAGCCTCTCAATTTGGACCAATCCACTAAGGCTCATCCTGAGGTGCCGCCGCAAGGCGGCCTCGAAGGATGGATGCGCAGCGGGTTTGGCTCCCGCGGACGTCCGACCCCCTACCCCTCCGCCTTCGCCGCCTCTTCGGCCAGCAGCTCCTTCTTCAGGATCTTGCCGATCGCCGATTTGGGCAGCTCGGTGCGGAACTCGACCATCTTGGGCATTTCGATCTTCGAGATCTTGTCCTGCAGGAAGGCGATGAGGTCGGCCTCGGTGAGCGACTGGCCCTCGGCGAGGGCCACATAGGCCTTCACGGTCTGGCCGCGATATTCGTCGGGGATGCCGACGACCGCGCATTCGGCCACGGCCGGGTGCATGTAGATCGCCTCCTCGACATTGCGCGGATAAACGTTGTAGCCACCGGCCAGGATCATTTCCTTCAGGCGGTCGACGATGAAGGTGTAGCCATCCTTGTCCATATAGCCGATATCGCCGCTGCGGAAGCGCCCGTCGACGATCGAGTCCTTCGTCGCCTCGGGATTGTTCCAATAACCCGCCATCACCTGCGGGCCGGAAATGCAGATCTCGCCGTTCTCGCCGAGCGGCACCGGCTTGCCGCTTTCGATCGAGATGATTTCGATCGTCGTGCCCGGTACCGGCAGGCCGATCGAGCTTTCCTTGTTGACCCCGGCGAAGGGGTTGGCGGTGGCGACCGGCGAGGTTTCCGACAGCCCGTAGCCCTCGACCAGCGTGCAGCCGGTCAGCCTCTCGAATTTCTGTTTGACCTCCAGCGGCAGCGCCGCGCCGCCCGACAGGCAGTAGGCGAGCGAGGAGAGATCATACTCGCCGAGTTTGGGATAATTGTTGATCGCGGTGAAGATCGTCGGCACGCCGGGCATGATCGTCGGCTTGGCGCGCTGGATCGTGCTTAGGAGCTGGTCGATCTCGAAGCGCGGCAGCAGGATCATGCACGAGCCCTTGTAGACCCCGTAGGTCATCACGATGGTCATCGCGAAGACGTGGAAGAGCGGCAGCACGCCGATCAGCCGCTCGGCTTTGCCCTCCTCGGACGGAAACCACATATCGCACTGCATGGCGTTGGCGTAGAGGTTGGCGTGGGTCAGCATCGCGCCCTTGGGCACACCGGTGGTGCCGCCCGTATATTGCAGCACGGCGATGTCCTTCGCAGGATCGATGCGCGGCTCGTCGACCCGGCCGTCATTCTTGATCAGATCGTTGTAGCGGACGTGTTGGTCGTCGCGCGGAAACTTGGCGATCTCCTTGCCCTTGACCAGCGGGAACAGCAGGTTCTTCGGGAAAGGCAGGATGTCCTGCATGCGGCAGATGATGACCTTCTTCAGCCGCGACTGCTTCAAGAGCGCCGGTATCTTGTCGTAGAGCACCTTGAGGTCGAGCGTAACCAGGTAGTCGGTCTCCGAATTGTCGATCTGGTAGAGCAGCTCGCGCTCGGCGTAGAGGGGGTTGTAGTTCACCACCGTGCCGCCGGCCTTGAGGATGGCGAAGAAGCCGATCACTCCATAAGGCGTGTTGGGCAGGAAGAGGCCGACCTTCACGCCGGCGTGCACGCCCATCGCCTGCAGCCCCTTGGCCATGCGGTCGACGTGGTCGCCGATATCGCCGTAGGTCATCGTCTTGCCAAGGAAGTCGACCGCGTCGTTCTTGGCAAAGCGCTCGACGGCATGATCCATCAGCGCATACAGGCGGCGCTCCGGGATCTCGGTATCCCATTTCAAACCCGGCGGATAGGATTTGACCCAGGGGTGCTTGACGGCGCCCGCGGGCTTGGCCGGCTTGGCTTTGGCAGGTTGTTTCTCGCCCGACGGCTCCGAACTCGTGGTGGCTTTCTCGCTCGCCATCGCTTCCTCCATGATCGATCGTGCGGCGTTTGCCGCGCGCACTGGCCGGTCCGCCGCTTTGCCGTAAGGCTCTGCCAGCCATGCGGTCAAGTCAAGCGGAGGTTGTGCGCAATCTTGCCGAAGGCGGCTCCGGGCTCACGCGCGGCGCAGCATCAGGACCTGGTCGTGGAGACGCGTCAGCGGCCGGTCGACAATACCGAGCTTGTCCAGATGCTCCACCGTGTTGTGGAGATACTCCGCGCACGGACCCAGGCCGCCTTCCGCCCGGGCGATGACCTCGACGACCTTGTTCTCCGACAGCAGTCCTGTGTAGCGGTCATGGGCATGATTGATCACGAAGGTCACCGCGCGGATAACGCCGCCGTCGGTGCGCACGGTGATCCAGCGCGGGGCGTAGGCGCCGCTCACCATCTCGCGCCGCCAGACGATGCCAAGCTCGGTTGCCGCCTCGCCGTCGGCGATGCGAAAGGCAACCCCGCGGCACGAGCCGCCACGATCGAGCGCAAGCGTCAGACCTGGATTTTCCGGCGTGCCGCGACCGGCATGGGTCCACAGACAAAAGCGCCGGTGAAAACCGTGGACGAGACCGACGCGGCGCTCGGCGTAATGGAAGGCCGGGTTCCACATCAGCGAGCCATAACCGAAGACCCAGGTCTCGCGGACGTCGCCGACGGCCAGGATCGCGCCCAGCGAGGCGTCGAGCTCGTCCTCGCTGAGCACGGGAAAGGGATAGCCGCTTTCGATGATCTGGCGCCGGACCTCGCCGGAAGCGATCTGCTCCCGGGTGAGTGTCCAGCGCTTATGCGGCCAGGGCGCGTTCGACATAGTCCATCCGGTCGGAGCCGAAAAACATTTCATCGCCGATGAACATGGTGGGCGCGCCGAAGGCGCCGCGCTTGGCGGCCTCCTCGGTGCCCGCGATCAGCGCATCTTTCACGGCCTGATCCTGGATACGCGCGGCAAACGCTGCCGGGTCGAGCCCTGCGCCCTTGAGCACTTTTCCGATCACCTCGACTTCGCCCATGTTCTCGCCATCGACCCACATCGCCTGCCACATCGCCGCGTCGTAGGCCTCGAAGTTGCCATCCTCCAGCGCCGCCATGGCGCCGCGCATCAAGGGTAGCGTGTTGATGATGAAGTAAGGGTTCATGCGAAACGGCACGCCCAGATGCTTGGCCATACGCGCCATGTCGGTCAGCATATAGGCGCCCTTGGCCGGGATCGCGACCGGGGTCTGGTTGCCCGACGCCTTGAAGACGCCGCCCAGCAGCATCGGCTTGCGCACGACCGCAGCGCCCGTGCGCTCGGCGATCCCGGCGATCTGGACATTAGCGAGATAGCTGGTGGGACTGCCGTAGTCGAAGAAGAACTCTAGGGTTTTAGACATTTTCGGATTTGCACCTGACTGCAACGGCCTCGTCCTTCCCCAACCTACCACGGCTCAAGGAAGGGGCGCACGTCGAGTTCGTGGGTCCAGGCGCTGCGGGGCTGGCAATGCACACGCCAATAATTCTCAGCGATGTCCTCGGGAAGCAGTATCCCGTCGAGCGGCCGCGCGGCGATGAGGTCGGGAAAGCGCTCGCGGGTGAACGGCGTGTCGATCGGCCCGTCGATCACGACATGGGCGACATGGATGTTCTGCGGCCCGAGCTCGCGCGCCATCGACTGGGCGAGCGCCCGCTTGCCATGCATGCCGCCGGCGAAAGCCGAGAAGCCAGCGGCGCCGCGCACGCTCGCCGTAGCGCCGGTGAAAAGGATCGTGCCATGCCCGCGCGCGAGCATGCGTTTGGCGACCTCGCGGCCGATCAGGAAGGCCGATTTGCAGGCCAGCTCCCAGACCTTGTAGTAGACCCGCGTCGTGGTCTCGGTGATCGGAAACTGCACGTTGGCGCCGATATTGTGGATCGCCACCTCGATCGGTCCGATATCGCGCTCGACGGTCTCGACGAGTTCGGCGACCTGATCCTCGCGGCGCGCGTCGGAGCCGAAAGGATGAACCTCGCCGCCATCCTTCTCGATCAGCGTCACGAGATCGGCGAGCTTCTCGGGATTGCGGCGGGTGACGGCGAGCGCGTAGCCCTCGCGCGCGAAACGCCGCGAGATCGCGCCGCCCAGACTGTCGCCCGCGCCGACGACAAGCACGGTTTTTTTATCCACAGCGGCCATCGTGATCCTTTCGTCAGGCGCGGACCGGTCGGCACCAATTCATCCAGTCTACCGCGTGACATCGCGACGTACAAAGCGCGCTACCGCGCGCGACCCCTCACCCTAACCCTCTCCCTCAGGGGGAGAGGGAATTCGGTCACCGCTTTTGCAACAGGCATCGTCTCGCCCCTCGGGGGAGAGGGAGGGGCCCATCGCGTCAGCGATGGGAGGGTGAGGGGGAAGCCGAGCGCGTTACCGCTTCGCCGGCGCCAGTTTGGTCTTGTGCTTGAAATTCTTGCGCACTGTCTCGATGCGGAACGGCACCTTGACGTAACCACCGGTCAGCCAGAGCGGCACCTGATCGGTGAAGTTCGCCGAGTTGAACCAGCCGTCCTGGCCACCCAGAAGCGTGAACCAATTGGCGTCGGGATCGGAAAGGTCGGAGATGTGCCGCGCGTTCGAGCCGAAGCGCGCCGGGTGGCGCTCGTCGGTAGTGCTGTGCGCGGTCTTCCAGAGCGTATCGTTGGAGCCCTCGGCCGGGGCGTCGACGAAGCGGTATCGGCTGCCGATCACGGGCAAGCGCGCCAGCGGGTGGTTGACGACGAGACGGTGGAAGGCGCCCCAGTCCTTGTAGGTGTCGAACCTGGCCGCCGCCGTGGTGAGCGCGGATTTGAGATCGGCCGATAGCCCATTGGCGTCCGCGCGTTCGATATCCTGGACGAGCAGCGCCTTGTTGCGCGACTGGCCGCTAAGAACCCTGGCAACCTCCGGTTCGTAAAGCCGCTTGCGCAGCGCGCCCGCGAGATAATGGTGCACGAGCTCGAATGCGACCGCCCCCCGCGAGCCGGTGCGATAGTGGCCGTCCCAGTCGCGGAATGCCTTCAGCAGCTTGACCTCGGCCGGGGCGAGCCCCTTGGAGAGGCCGAGCGCCTCGATCTTGGCCGCGACGAGATCGCGCAGCCGCACCGCGGAAATGAGATAGACGTCGCGCTGCACGCCCTTCAGCGCCGCGAGGTCGACCTTGCCCCGCCCCTTCATCAGCGCCGCCATGCGCAGCACGCGGTCGTCGGTGGAAAAGAAATAGCCGATCGGCACGCTCGCCGCGGCGGGCTTGTTGTTGGCCGAGGCAAGGAACCCGGCCTTGGGGTTGTAGCTCGACGGCAGATCGAGCGCGCCCAGATAGCCGTGCCACGTGTCGCGCGGATTTGTCGGGTCGAGTACGATGTCGCGCGGCGTCTTGGCGCGACGCACCGGCAGGCGGATGGCCATAAGCTGGCCGATATTGCCGTCGACATCGGCGTAGAGCATGTTCTGGGCGGAGACCGCGAAGGTCTTGAAGGCGGCGCGGAATTGCTGCCAGTTTCCGGCGCGCTGAACCTTCAAAAAAGCGGTGATCTCGTCGCTGGCATCGTGGCCGACCCAGCGCAGCGCCAACGGACCCGACCCTCCGGCATCGATCAGCGGCGCGTCGGTGATGATGGGTCCAAGGGGCGTAGTCCGTACAACGACCCGCTCGCTGCGCCACCAGCGCACGCGGATCGTTTCGCTGCGCTGAACGATCTCGCCCGGTTTGAACTTGGTAGCGTCGTAAAGATCGGAAGACGCGGCGCGCATGTTGGTGCCGCCCCAGGCGATGCGCTGGTTGCGGCCCAGCGCCACGAAGGGGATGCCCGGCACCATCAGCCCGACGGCGTGAACCGACGGCGACTTGATGCCGGCGATCAGCCACAGGTTTGGCAACATCAGGCCCAGATGCGGGTCGTTGGCCATCAACGCGGCGCCTGACTTGGTGCGCGAGCCGGCCACGGCGAGCGAGTTGCTGCCCGAGCGGCTCATGCCGCGCAGGATCTCGTCGAGCGCAGCCTGTTTGCCGGCGGGCCGGAAGCTCGCCATCGAATCGCCGCCGGACTTGACGAGGCGCGCCCAAAGCTGCGGCCAGTCCTTGCGCTGGCGCAGCTTCAACGTGCTGAACCAGACCAGCCAGTTGACGTCGGTCGAGGCGAGCCGGCCGACCGTCAGCACGTCGCGCACGGTCCAGGGCTCGCGCTCCAGCCCGAGGATGCGGTATTCGGCCGGCAGCACTTTGGCCGTCTTCTGATAGTGGTTGATGCCGGCAACGAACGCCGTCACCCAGGCCTTGGTTTCGGCGGGCATGGCCTGCTCGCTGGCTTCGGCGGCGGCGGCGTAGTTGAGGATGCGCAGGCTGTGGTCGATCTCGGTGGTCAGCGGACCGGCCATTTCCGAAATGCGGCCGGCGGCGATGCGGCGCATCAGCTCCATCTGGCCGAGCCGCAGATGCGCGTGCACCAGACCCAGGGTGAAGGCGAGGTCGGCGTCGTTCTGCGCCTCGATGAAGGGGACCTGGTGCTTGTCCCAGTGAATGGTGACCGGCGCCCTGAGCGGCAGGCCCTCGGTCGGGAACATGGCGAGGCGCTGGCCGGTATCGGTTTTCTTCGGCAGCGGCGAGAGCACGGCGCAGCCGACGAGGAGCGAGCTGATCATGGTGAGAGCAAGGGCGCGCAGGGGCATGGAGCGATTTCTCAAAGGCCGGGATCGCTGGCAGGGCATGTCGCGTCCTCATACATAGGTCGGACAGCCAAGCGCTTCCACCATTACACCCATTACACTGCGCATGCGCCGGCGACGCGGATCATCCGGGGTACGGCGCATTGAACGGGCACGCGACCGCTGCCGCGCTGATGTCCGTATCGCCAGGATTCGTGCGTTTTTTACGATGATGGTGGTTTTGAACAAGGAGATTCTGTATGATTGGTCATAGCCTCTACGGACTGTAATATTCTTTGCAAACGCCCAGGGGGCGGGTCAATTTCGGCCCCGATCGGCACGCAGGGACGGAGCGCGATGGCTGAGAGCACGATGCGACGAGCGGAGCAATCGGAAGCGCTGAAGCGCGCCACCATGGCCAAGATCGAGGCGGGCGAGCTGGTCGAGGATATCGACGAGATGTTCGCCGACTACCGTCAGGCGCTGGTGCAGACGCTGACGATTGCCGCGCAGTCGGAGGTTACCGTGCTGACCTGGGCCTATACCGCCTATCCGACCTGCCCCGACATCGGCGCCAAGGTTGCCGTTTCGGCGACGATCCAGGACGAGATCGGCCATGCCCACCAGCAGGGCATGCTGTTGGAGCGGTTCGGCGTCTCGATGCGGGAGAAGACATTCGACATCGCGCCGGAGACCATCAAGACGCTGATGATCATGCAGTTCGAGCTGAAGAACTATTTCGAGTTCGTGGTCTCGCAATGCTTCCTCGACCGCGCCGGGCGCATTACCACGCGCGACATCGAGCTCAACTGCTCGTTCGCGCCCTACCGGCGGTCCTTGCGCAAGATCAATTTCGAGGAGAAGTTCCACGTCGGGCACGGCGAGCAATGGGTCAAGTTCTACGCCGAATATTCACCCGAGACCCGCGCGGCCGTGCAAAAGGCGCTCGACTGGATGTTCCCCCACGGCGTCACCTGGTTCGGTCTGCCCGACTGGAAGAAGACCCGCACCGGCCAGCTCGACTTCAAGGTGCGCGGCTGGTCGAACGACACGATGCGCGAGATGTGGCTGCAATCGGCCTGCAAATTCGCCGACGAGGTCGGCCTCGACGTGCCCGCCCAATTCGACGAGGAGCAAGGCAAATACGTGCTCGACTGCCCATTTCCGATGATGTGCGACGTCGAAAAGCGCGAATGGATCTGGGAGCAGGCCGACTGGGACGACACGATCAACCAGCTGAAACATGACGGGCCGATGAACCCGTCGGCGCATGCCCGTCTGCAGACCGAAGTATGGGGAGACGGGCTGTGGACCGACTGAAGGCGGCGGTCGCCGAGGCGCTGAAGACCGTCAAGGACCCGCACATGGATGTCGGCCTGCCCGAGATGGGCATGGTGCGCGGCGTTGAGGTGAGCGCGCAAGGCGCCGTGACCGTGGCGATCGTCTATCCCTGCATGGGCTGCCCGGCCTACGAGATGATCCAGTGGGACATCAAGCAGCGCGTCGGCGCGGTCGAGGGCGTCAGCGCCGTTACGGTCAAGATCGCCTGGGGCGAGAAATGGCGGAAGTCCGACATCGCCCCGGCCGCGCGCGAGCATGTGAAGGGTTACGGGTTTCAGATATGAACGAACGCGTCCTTGAACCCGATACCGAGCTCTACGAGGTCTTCGGGCGTCACCGCATCGACGGTAGGCTGGAGCATCTGGGCTCGCTGAGCGCGCCCAATCTCGACCTCGCCATGGCGCGGGCGCGGCTCATTTATTCCGAGCGCGAATGGATAGAGATGACCATGGCGCCCGCCGCGGCCTTCGAGCGCGTGATCGGGCGGCGCGACCCGGGCTCGGCCGTGGGCTTCGCCTGATGGCGCATGACAAGACGCAGAAACCCGAAGCTGAGGCGCCCAACGTAGACACGCCGGTCACGGTGTTCGGCGACCGCTACGATGCCAAGGTCGAGTGCCCGTGGTGCGGCTCGACCGACAGCCGCGTCGTCAATCCCTTTGGCGGCACGGTTTCGGAGATCGCCTTCACGTGCCAGAGCTGCGGCAACCCCTTTGGCTGGATGAAATGGTAGCGCCCCAGCGCGCCCTGGGCGCGCGAAGCACGGATAACGAGGAAAGCCGGCGATGGAGCTGACCCCCGAGGTGCGCCAGGCGCTGCGCGATGAGCTCGTCTGCATCGCCGACAGCAAGTGGGTGCTCGGCCACTGGTACATCATGGTGATGCGCAACGGCCGTGGCCTGCAGGACTTCACCTCGATGGCGGCGATGGCGCAGGACGTGCTCGGGCACACGCGGGCGCTCTTCAAGTTTCTGGAGGATGTGCTCGATGAGCCGGAAGGCAGGCTCGAATTCGGCCGCGGCAAGGATGCCCTGCACGCGATCAGCCTGCTCGACCACGCGCCCGAAAGCTGGGGCGACTTCGCCGGCACGGTTTTCATGGCCGAGGCGGCGATCGCCGAGCTCGCCGCGACCCTGCAAGACGGCGCCTTCGAGATTGCCGGCCCGCTGCTCGAACAGATCGCGACCGAGACCGGGTTCCACCTGCTCTGCGCCACCGGCTGGCTGAAGAGCTTCAGCGACCAGGACCGCGCGGGTCTCAAAGCCGCCTTGCCCAGCCGCCTGCCGCAGGCGGTTGCCTGGTTCGGCGCGCAAGATGCCGACACGAAAGATGTGCTGCTCGGCAGCGGTATCCGTGCGCGGCCGGTCGGCGAGGCGCGCCGGGCCTTCGTCGAAGGCGCGCTGCCCAAGCTGGCCGAGGATGCCGGGCTCGATGCCGCGGCGGTGATGCCGGGTGCGGCGCCCGGCCCAAGCTGGGATGCCCCGCGTCGGCGCGAGCGCGACCGGGTGTTCTCCGCCGAGATGTGGGAGTTCATGGTCCCGACCAACGAGGACGCCGTGCTGGCGCGGCGGCCGCTGGCGGTCAGCGTCGGCGACAATGTCGGCCCCGTCGCGGTGAAGGCGGGGCAGTAAAGGCGGGAGCCGACACCTGCCTCACAATGCAGACGGCCAGCGGCGGGCAGCGTGATAGACCCGCAAGACCTCCACCGCATCATCCTTCAAACGATACGGCACGATGAATGGCGTTCCCGCAACAATGAGCTCGCGGGTGCCGTCGATCCGCCCGGGGCGGCCGATATTCGGCGTCGTCGGCAGATGCGTTTCGACCAGAGACAGAATGCGCTCGACGACGGCTCGCGCGGCCTGCGGGTCGTCGCGGGCTATGAAGTCGAACACGGCCTTCAGATCGTCCCGGGCTTCGGGCGCCCAGACCACGCGCATTCAGGTTTTCCGGACCCGTGACGGATGGCGCTCACCCAGGGAAGAAGCCCAGGATTTAACATCGTCATGCCCAATGCCGTTGCCGGCGTCGAGCGACGCCATCGCTTGCTCGATCCCAGCAAGCTGCCATTCCTGAACGGCGACGAATTCCTCAATAGCCTCCGCGCCCAAGAACGATTTGGTCCGCTTCATCATTCGGGCGATGCGGTCGAGGCGAGCTTCGGTCTCCGCGCTGATGCGGACGGAAAGAACTTTGCTTTCGGTCATGAAGCCATCCCAATTTAGTATGTTGTATACATATCACTACAATATACTATGATTTCGTAAAGTCCCGCAAATCCTGAAACAGCGCCTCGTCATTGATGATGCGTGGCACCTTGTTCTGGCCGCCGAGCTTGCCGCGTTTTTTCATCCACGCGGCAAAGCTGCCGTGCGGAACCGCGTGGATGCGGGGGGCATGGAGGCCGAAGCCGCCGGCGCGGTGGGCGGCGTAATCCTCGTTGCTCTCGCAGAGCGCGGCGTCGAGCGTCTTGGCGAAGTCCGCAAGTATGCCGGCGCCGGGGGGCGCCTCGCCGAACTCGACAATGTAAAGATGCCGGCCAAGCTCGCCCTTGGCCTCGGGGAACAGCGCGCCAACGGAGAAATCGGCGACCATCTCGCCGATCGCTTCGGCCGCCGTGGCTACGCCGTGCTCGATTTCCTCGCCGATCAGATGCTCGCCAAAGGCCGACAACATATATGAGGTGCGGCCGGTCACCAGCAGGCGCGGCGGGTCGCGGTCGACCAGCCGTACCGTGTCGCCGACCACGTACGACCAAACGCCGGCACAGGATGACAGCACCAAAGCGTAGTTCACCCCCGGCACGGCGTCGGCGATCCAGTGGCGCGTCGGATTGGGGCGGTCCAGTTCATCCAAGGGAACGAACTCGAAGAAGAGCCCGGTGTCGAGATTGGCGCGCATACCCTCGCCCGAGCCGCGATCGGCGGTGGCGATGAAGCCCTCGCTGGCTGCATAGACCTCGCGCAGCTCGGCATGGCTGCCCTCGAGCAGGGCCTCGAACTGGCGCTGATAGGGCTCGAAACCGATGCCGCCATGCACCACGAGTTCAAGATTTGGGTAGTAGCTCGCCAGTCGGTGCGGCAGATCCGGGCGCAGCGCATGCAGCGCGTCGAAAAATATGAGCAGCCAGCTCGGCGTGCCGCTGACCGAGGTGATCTGCGCCTCGAGCGAGGCCGGGGCGAGCCTGGCGATCTTCTCCTCCCAGTCGGCGATCAGCGCGAGATCCCTGGGCGGGAAGTAGCGCGGGCGCGCCCATCTCGGCACCTCGGCGGCGGCGATGCCCGAAAGATCGCCCGAGCGGATGCCGGGCGCGTGCTCGGTCAGCGCGGTCGACCCGCCGAGCACGAAGCCGCGCCCGGCCATCAATCGTGAGTTCGGACGCGCGGTGACGTGATGAACCAGGATGTCGAGGCTGGCGCGGATGTTCGATTTGTTCATCGCGGCCGAGCAGGGAATGTATTTGGTGACGCCCTTTGTGGTGCCTGAGGTGACGGCGAAATAGGGGATGGTCCCCGGCCAGGTGACATCGGTGAGGGTCGGGAAGGGCGTCTGCCAATACGCCTCCCAAAAATCCTCGTAGCGCCGCAGCGGCACGCGGGCCTGGAAATCCTTGACCGAACGGATGTCCTTGAAACCGTGATCGCGGCCGAATGTGGTTCCGGCCGCGCGGCGAAGAAGCTTCAGGAGCTCGGCTTCCTGGGTCGCGGCGGGATCGAGCGCGGCAAGCCGGGCCCGCCGCCGCCGGGCGAAGAGACGCAGCGCGGGGGTCAGGTCAAGCATGCGGTGCGGGTCAGGCCGCTTCAGGCTGGAGGGCGCGGGCGGCGCGTTCGCCCTCGGCGAGCCCCAGTGCGTCCTCGATCACCGCCAGCCCCGCACCCGGCCGATGGGCATGCATCGAAAGATGCCGGCGCCAGGCGCGCGCGCCGGGTACGCCGGAATACAGGCCGAGGATATGGCGGGTGATGCGCGAGAGATAGACGCCGGCCTCGAGCTGCACGGCGGCATAGTCGCAAAGCCGGGCGACGATCTCGGCGCGCTCAGGTATCGACGTGGCGGCCGCGCCGAATATACGCGCGTCGGCCTCGGCGAGCATATGAGGGTTCTGGTAAGCGGCGCGGCCGATCATGACCCCGTCGACCTTGGCGAGATGGGCCTCGGCGTCGTCCAAGGTCTCGATGCCGCCATTGATGACGATCTCGAGCGCCGGGAACCCGGCCTTCAATCGGGTGACGTCGGCATAGCGAAGCGGCGGCACCTCGCGGTTGGCCTTGGGGCTCAACCCCTTCAGCCAGGCCTTGCGGGCATGAACGGCAAAGCTCGCGCAGCCCGCAGCGGCGACGGTCCGCACGAAGGCCGCCAGATCCTCGTAAGTATCGCGGTCGTCGATGCCGATGCGGCACTTGACGGTGACCGGCAGCCGGGTTGCGGCCTGCATCGCGCGCACGGCCATGGCCACGGTGTCCGGCTCGGCCATCAGGCAGGCGCCGAAGCGGGCGTTCTGGACGCGGTCGGACGGGCAGCCGACGTTGAGGTTGACCTCGTCGTAGCCCCAATCCTCGGCGATAGCGGCGCATTCGGCGAGCGCGCCCGGATCGGAGCCGCCGAGCTGCAAGGCGAGCGGATGCTCGGCCGCGTCGAAATCAAGAAAGCGCGCGCGGTCGCCGCGCAGGATGGCGCCGGTCGGGATCATCTCGGTGTAGAGCAGCGCCCGCGCGGAGATGAGCCGGAGGAAGGCCCGGCAATGCCGGTCGGTCCGGTCCATCATCGGCGCCACCGAGAAGCGGCGGCTCAAGGGCACGCGCCCAGCTGTGTGACGTGGGGTCATGGCTGTCAAGATAGGCGCTTGCGCGGCCGGCTTGAAGGCCGCCCGGCAAATCCGTGACCCCGACGCTCAGCCCGTAGCGCCGTGCGCGCGCATGTGCCGGTAGAGGCGGTACGAAGGCTGGCCGGTGACCGGCAAACGATAGATCCGCTGGTAGCGGCGGATCGCCCGCGCGGTCTGCGGGCCGGAAAGCCCGTCGGCGCGGCCGCGGTAGTAGCCCATGCGCCGCAGCCCGGTCTGGATGCGCGCGACCCTCGCCCGCTGCCGGCCCCAGCGCCAGAACGGCTTGCCCAGATTGATATGGTCAGGGCTGCTAAAGGCGCCGATGGAGCCGCCGGCCGCGGCGCCTATGACGGCGCCCGCGAGCACGCCGATCCCGCCCGAGGCAAGACCGATAACCGCGCCCGTCGCAGCGCCGATGCCGGCGCCGGTCAGGCCGCGTTCGCCCGGCGTGCTGCCGCAGGCGGCGAGACTGAGCGTTGCAATAAGAAGAACTGCTGTTTTTCGCAAGTTCATGGTGACCCCCCGGTCCGTTCCAATACCAATATCTGAAACGCCGAGTGTGGCGAAACTGTGTCGGGCGGGCCTCGATCCGGGGCGGCGGGCCGCAGATCATCAGCCCCGGTAGCTTGGATCCTTGGCGTCGATGATCCGCTGCATGGCATTGAAAACATCATTGCCGGAAGTCGTGCTCTCCGAATAGTCCGCCATCGCCTTGCGCGACTGGGCGACCGCCGCCTCGTCGTAGCGGATCGTCTCACCAGGCATCGACGTGGCCGCGGCCTGGACGTCGCAGGCGCGCTGGAGCGTCCACAAACGGCTGAACGCCTCCGGGATGGTGCGCCCGCAACTCAGGAGCCCGTGGTTGCGCAGGATGACGTAGTTCTTGTCGCCGATGCTGGCGACAAGGCGCGGTTTCTCGTCGGGGTTGGTCGTGGTGCCCTCGAAGTCGTGATAGGCGACCTGGTCGCCGATGATCGCCGCGTAGAAATTCGTGGGCGACAGCCCCTCGGCCTTGCAGGCCACCGCCATGCCGGTCGTCGTGTGGGTGTGCATGATGCAATGGGCATCATCGCGCGCGGCGTGGATGGCGCTGTGGATGATGTAACCGGCCGGATTGACCGGATAATTCGACGGCCCGACGACGTTTCCATCGAGGTCGATCTTGACCAGGTTCGAAGCCGTGACCTCGCTGTACATCAGCCCGTAGGGATTGATGAGGACGTGCTTGTCCGGACCCGGCACGCGCATGGTGATGTGATTGAAGATGAGCTCGATCCAGCCGATGTGATCGAAGATGCGGTAGGCTGCGGCGAGCTGGACGCGCAGGTCCCATTCAGCCGCCTCGATCCCGGCGGGCCGGCTGTCGTTCGAAGGCTTGGGCATGGAAGCGGGCGCGGCGGTGGTCGCAGGGGTGCTCATGGGGCGGGGCGTCCTTCTGGTCCGGATGAATTGGCTGACCGCGATTGTGCGCGAAAGCCCCCACTACGATCAACCGGCGCGATCAACCGGCGCGATCAACCGGCATGAGCTCCAAAGGGGCCCGCTCGCGGCTGGGGAAAACAAGGTTCTCACGCGTTAACCATTTGGTTTCTTTTCTTCGGCCATTCTTCGCGTCACCGCAACTGCGCGGAATTCGATTAATCGCGTGTGTGATCCCGGTCACTGCGCGGGGCGGTACGGGAGCCTACAAAAGGCGTCAACAAGCCACGTTTTTGGGAAGGAAATGAGCCATGCTGATCGGACCCAACGACTTCGAAGTCGAGGACGTCCTCGAGGAGTCGATCTACGAAGAGGTCGAAAATTATTACAGCGACGACTTGGTCGATCTGGTCCAGAACGTCGCCTGGGAGTAGACCCCGCTCCCACCCGGCCGTGACGGGTGCCGGCGCCGCGCCGCAGCACCCGTCCCGCCGATAGTCCCGCCCGCGGAAAAACGTGGGCCTGACGCACTGCCGACCGATTTTCGTGACATCGCCGTAAGACTTTGAGCCGCCGGGCCATGGGCCCGGATCGGCTGTTTCGTGTTCACTGGAAATGTTTTGACGCGGAGATCGGGCGAGGGACAACCTCGCATGCTGCCTGTCGTCATCCCCGCGAAAGCGGGGATCCAGCTATGCCAGGCCAGATCGATGCAGGTCGTTCCATGGATTCCCGCTTTCGCGGGAATGACGGGAGGATGGACATCGCACCGCCCCGCCGTCGCTCACAAGCATCCTCGGGAAACGGGCCGACGATGCTATACTGTTGCACGCGACCATTGACCGGGGGGGCTCGATGAGCGATCTGCAACTGCCAGCCATGGGCGTCGGCTCCTATGCCGCGCCCGGTTGGTTCATCGCCATGCAAAGACTGCTGAAGCCTGAGGATCTGGGCGAAATCGATGCCCGCGAGCTGATCGAGGACGCAACCCGCGTCGTGGTCGAAGACCAGATCGAAGCAGGACTCAATGTCATTTCCGACGGCGAGCTCGGCCGCCAGCGCTTCGTCTTCGAGGTGCTCGGCCGGCTCTCCAACCTGACGCGCGTGCCGCCGCCGCGGCGCCTGGGGATCGCCGGCTACGACAAGGCGCCGAGTTTCGTCTCGGTCGGCCCGATCGCGGCCGAGCGGGGCCTTGGTACCGTCGCGGAATTCGAGCGTACGCGCGCCATCGCACCCGATCACTGGATCAAGATCGCCCTGCCCGGCCCGCTCACCTTCGCCTCCTACATCGCCACCGGCGAGCGCAGCCGGGACGTGGTGCTGGAAGAGCTGGTGTCGATCGTGCGCGGCGAGCTGGTGGCGCTGGCCCAGGCCGGCTGCAGCTATCTGCAGCTCGACGAGCCGGGCCTCGCGCATTTGCCCTATGCGATGACCTTCGAGGACGGCGCGCGGGTCATCAACCGCGCCATCGAAGGCGTGCCCGGCCGCATCGCCGTACATGTCTGCTACGGCAACAATGCCGGGCGGCCGATGGCCGACCGCCGGTTGCGGCCGATGATGGGGGCGCTGATGAGCCTGTCCTGCGACCAGTTGCTGCTGGAGTTCGCAGCCAAGCAGATGTCGGATGTCGAGCTGCTGGGCGAGCTGGCAAGCAAGTTCGACATCGCGGCGGGCGTCATCGATGTGAAGAACTTCTATCTCGAGACGCCCGAGGATGTCGCCCAACGCATCGACGCCTGCCTGCAGCATGCCCCCATCGAGCGGCTTGGCGTGACCTGCGATTGCGGCTTTTCCGCTTTGCCGCGCTATCTGGCGCGCCAGAAGATGCAGGCGATGGTCGCGGGCGCCAAGCTCGTGCGGGGACGTGCGTGAACATCAGCTACCTCGTCGACCGAAGCGCCGTCGAGCGGCCGCAGGCGCCGGCGCTGCTGCTCGACGATGCCGCGCCGGTGACCTGGGAACGGCTGGCCGAGCGCATCGGCCGGCTGGCCGCGGCGATCGCCGCGCGCGGGGTCAAAGCCGGCGACCGGGTCGCGCTGCTGGCCCCCAACGGCCCGGCCTTTCTTGAAACCATGATGGCGGCGGCGCGGATCGGCGCCATCATCGTGCCGCTCAACTACCGGCTTTCGCCCGCCGAGCTCAACTTCCAGCTCGCCGATGCCGAATGCGCCTTGTGGTTCGTCGATGAAAGCTTCGCCGGTCTGGCCGAGGCGACCGGCATCGAGGTGCCAAAAGTCGCCATCGCACCGGGCGGCGGCGAGCATGAGGCGATGATCGAAAGCGCGGGCGCGCCGGCCGACCTGGTGCCCGTGACCCCGAACCACACGCTCGGCATTTTCTATACCGGCGGCACGACGGGGCTGCCCAAGGGCGTGATGCTGACGCATCAGAACATGCTGTCCAACGCCACCCATGTCGCGCCGCGCATGAACCACCGGCCCGACGATATTCATCTGCACGCAGCACCCATGTTCCACCTGGCCGATCTCGGCGGCACCTTTGCCCAGCTTCTGGCCGGCGGCACCCATTGCTTCCTTGCCAAATTCGACGCCGAGGGCGTGGCCGGCGCGGTCGAGCGCCACAAGGTCACCACCATTGGCCTGCCGCCGACCATGCTCGACATGGCGCTGCGCGGCGATGCGGCCGAGCGCCATGATATGTCCAGCCTGCGGCGCATCAACTATGGCGGCTCGCCGATCACCGACGCGGTGCTGAAGCGCGCCTTCGACGTGCTGCCCTGCGAGTTCGTCCAGGGCTACGGCCAAACCGAGGCGACCCAGACGATCACGCTGTTGTCGGCCGAAGACCACCGCCGCGCCGTGGATCGCCCCGAGCTCTTGCGGACCTGCGGCAAGCCGGTCGACGGGGTTCAGGTGATCATCGCCGATCCGCATGACCGCCCGGTGGCGGCGGGCGAGATCGGCGAGGTCCTGGTGCGCGGGCCCAACGTGATGAAGGGCTACTGGCGGCGCGAGGCGGAGACCGTCGAGGCGCTGCGCGGCGGCTGGCTGCATACCGGCGATCTGGGGCGGCGCGACGAAGAGGGCTACATCACCCTTGTCGACCGCCGCAAGGACATGATCATCACCGGCGGCGAGAACGTCTTTTCAACTGAGGTCGAGAACGCGCTGACCAGCCACGACGAAGTGATCGAGGCCGCCGTCGTCGGCGTGCCCGACGACCAGTACGGCGAGCGCGTGCATGCCGTGGTGGTACTTCGGGATGGTGCCCAGCCCGACGAGGCTGGCTTGCAAGCGCATTGCCGGGCGCGCATCGGCGGCTTCAAGATCCCGCGCAGCTTCGAGTTCATCGCCGAACTGCCCAAGACCGGCGCCGGCAAGGTGCGCAAGGCCGAGCTGCGCGCACCGCATTGGCAGAACCAAGACCGCAAGGTCGGGTGAGGGGCGTGCCGAACGGGGTGTCCGATGCCTGCTATCGGCCCGAAAGCGGACATAGTCAGACAAGGGATGCTATGTCCGCTTATAGCCAAAAGCAGACCTTCATGATTTACAATATGGAATGTTTCCGCAGACACGCCCGTGCCTTAAACGTGATCTACCCGTCCCTCACCCCTCCTCATACGCGATCTTCATCACCTCGATGCGCTTCGCGCCGTTGGGGGTTCTTATCGCGACCACGTCGCCTTCCTCGGCCTTCATCAGCGCGCGGGCGATGGGAGAGATCCAGCTGACCTCGCCGCGCGCGACGCTGGCCTCGTCGATGCCGACGATGCGCAGGGTGCGTTCCTCGTCATCCAAACCGCCGTCGGCGTCCACATAGGTGACGGTGGCACCGAAGAACACCTGGTCGCGGTTTTTTTGGCGCGCCGGGTCGACGACCTCGGCGCTCTCGATGCGCTTCATGAGAAAGCGCAGGCGGCGGTCGATCTCGCGCAGGCGCTTCTTGCCGTAGATGTAGTCGCCATTCTCCGAGCGGTCGCCGTTGCCCGCCGCCCAGGCCACCACCTCGACCACCTTGGGGCGCTCGACCCGGCGTAAGCAGTCGAGCTCGTCCCGCAGCAGGCGCAGGCCGTTCGGCGTCACGTAGTTCTTGATGTCCTTGGGCAGCGGGTCCGGGGTGTCCGGCTCCACCGCCTCGGTCTCAGTCTCCTTGGTGAAGGCCTTGCTCATGGGGTTCCGTTACTAGATACATTGCTTCACGCTCGCAACCTCGCTGCGCATGGTCGCGCGCTAGCTGAAGCTCAGGCGGCAACCGGACATTAGCCGCTCGATCGTGAATGTCTGTTTGTAGCCGAGACTCTTGAAGAACTCCCCATGGATTTCCCGCTTATGCCGAATAGCTTGTCGCTTTTCGTTGCCCATCGCTATGGCCCACCTGTGCAATCGGTTACCTTTCAGTGCCGGCCCGCTCACAGCACGCAGCACAGAACTCCGAAGTCCGTGATGGGTCACAAGCGGTCGTGCCGACGACCTTGCACCAATGTCCGCTGTTGGGCGCAATGCGGACATTCAGGTCGCGGCGTCGCTGGGATTTCAAGCCGAGACGCAACCCAGCCCCCCCTTGTCCCCGCCGGGCGCGGCGGTTATCACTGACAAGGGGCGGAAATCGGAGGCTCGATGACCAGCGTTTCAGTGACAGGTCCGCAGCGCGGCCAGACGGATAGCGACCGGGCCGCGGCCGCAAAAGCAGACGGCCTGCCCGGCATTCCGGTTATCGACCTCGGCGCGCTCTGCGCAGCACAGCGGCCATCACAAGCGTGGCACGCGGCGGTCGAGGCCTTGGCGGCGGAGGTGCGTGCCGCCTGCAGGGACACGGGCTTCTTCTACGTAAGCAATCACGGCCTGCCCGAGGCGCTGATCGAGGGCGTGCTGGCCGCCAACCGCACCTTCCACGCCCGGCCCGAGGCCGAAAAGCTGGCCCTCAAGCTCAATGCCTGGCACCGCGGCTACCAGCCCATGGCCTCGACCCGGCTGAGCCTCTCGGCGCGCTTTGCGCCGGCGCCGGCGCCCAACCAGCTTGAATCCTTCATCATCCGCGAGGCGGTGCCGCCGGGCCATCCCGACTACAAGGCGCGACCCTTCAAGGGGCCGAACCAGTGGCCGGACGACCCCGATTTCCGCCGCGCGGTCGAGGCTTATTTCGACGCCACACGGGCGCTGGCGATGGACTTGCTGCCGGTCTTCTCGGCGGCGGTCGGCGAGCCGCCCGAATTCTTCGATGGCTTCTTCAACCCGCCCGGCACGACGCTGCGCCTGGTCCACTATCCGCCCAGCCCGGCCCAGCGCCCCGACGACTTCATGGGCATCTATCCGCATACCGATTACGGCTTCATTACCATCCTGGCGCAGGACGATGTCGGCGGGCTGGAGATCCAGCGGGTCGACGGCACCTGGATCGAGGCGCCGTCGCTTCCCGGCACCTTCGTCGTCAACCTGGGCGACGCCGCCGCGCGCTGGACCAACGATGTCTTCAACTCCTCGCCGCACCGGGTGATCAACAAATCGAGCACCCGCGACCGCTACTCGGTGGCCACCTTCTTCGACCCCAATTTCGACGCTGTCATCGGCTGCCTCGACGGCTTCCTGGCCGACGGCGCCAAACCGAACCACCCGCCAATCACCTACGTCGACTATTACGGCGAGCGCATGGACACCAACCATCCCGACCGGCGGGCCGCCGACTAGCCGGCCTCGATTTGCCAGGCAAGCTCACCCTTGTCCCCATCGGGCGTGGCGGTTATCACTGACCGGGGGGCAATCGGAGGTTCGGCGATGAACGCAACGGCGGGGGCGCCGCGGTCTTACATGCCGGACAGCGGCATGGCGGTGGTCAAGAAGGTCGCGGTTGGCGTCGGCGAGGCGCCGCTGATCGATCTGTCCCTCAACGAGTCGAGCTATGGTCCCAGCCCCACCGCGATGGCCGCCGCGCTGGAGCGCTGCCAACGCCTGGAGCGCTACCCCGATCCTGCCAGCACCGAGCTGCGCCGCGCGCTCGGCGAGGCCTACGGCTTCGATCCCGACCAGCTCGTCTGCGGCAATGGCTCCGAAGAGCTGATCGACGTGATCGCGCGCATATTTGCCCGGCCCGGCGACGAGATCGTCTTCGGCGCCCAGGGCTTCATGCAGTTTCCGATCGTCACCGCCCGGGTTGGCGCCACGCCGGTGACGGCGCCCGAGCGCGACCTGGCGCCCGATGCCGACGCGCTGCTGGCGGCGATTGGCGATAAGACCAAGATCCTCTTCCTCGGCCATCCCGACAATCCGACCGGGCGCTACCTGCCGGCGGACGAGCTGGCGCGGCTCGTCGAGGCAGTGCCCGAACGGGTGGTGCTGGTGATCGACTCGGCCTATGCGGAATACGCACAACTGGCCGGCGACTACACGGCGGGCCATGAATTCGTCGACGGCCGCCAGAACGTCATCGTGACGCGTACGTTTTCCAAGGCCTTCGGGCTCGCCGCATTGCGGGTCGGCTGGGCGCATGGCTCGGCGCGCATCGTCGGCTTCATGAACCGGATGCGCGGCATCGGCAATGTGAACGCGCTGGCCCAGGAAACGGCCAAAGCCGCGCTCGGCGATATGGGCCACGTGGCCATGGTGGCCGAGCGCACGGCCGAGGAGCGCGCCCGGCTTGCGCCGATCTACGAGGCGCTGGGGCTCGGCGTGTTGCCGGGGGCGGCGAACTTCATGCTGGTCAGGTTTCCAAGTGGCACCAACCACACCGCCCAGGCGGCGCTCGCCTTCCTCGCCGAGCAGCGCATCATCCTGCGCTCGGTCGACGATTACGGGCTCACCGATTACCTGCGCATCAGCATCGGCCTGCCGGAGGAAAACGATGCCGTGATCGCGGGGCTTAAACGGTTCATGGTCTAGATCGGCGCAGTCCAATGTCCGTATACTGAGTATCCATGATCGCGATCGAACATGTCTCGAAATCCTTTGGCGGCGTCCAGGCCGTCAACGACTGTTCCTTCGAAATCGCCAAGGGCGCCATCACCGGGCTGATCGGCCCCAACGGCGCCGGCAAGACCACCCTCTTCAACATCATCGCGGGCGTCTTTGCGCCGACCAGCGGGCGTGTCCGCCTGGAAGGCAAGGACATTACCGGCAAGCTGCCGCACGAGCTTTTCCGCATGGGGCTCGTGCGGACTTTCCAGATCGCCCAGGAATACGCCGAGATGACGGTGGTGGAGAACCTGATGGTGGTGCCGCCCGGGCAAAGCGGCGAGAGCCTGTTCGCCTCATGCGCCCGCTGGGCCAAGGTGCGCGGCGAGGAACGCACGGTGCGCGCCCGCGCCGAGGAGGTTCTGGAGTTCCTCAGCCTCACCCATCTGACATACGAGAAGGCGGGCAACCTGTCCGGCGGGCAGAAGAAGCTGCTCGAGCTCGGCCGCACCATGATGACCGAAGCCAAGATCGTGCTGCTCGACGAGATCGCCGCCGGCGTCAATCGCACATTGCTGGTCAAGCTCGCCGCCGACATCCAGCGCCTCAACCGCGAGCGCGGCTATACCTTCTGCGTCATCGAGCACGACATGGAGCTGATCGGCAAGCTTTGCGATCCGGTGATCGTGATGGCCGAGGGCTCGGTGCTGACCACCGGCACGATGGCCGAAATCCGCAAGAACAACGAGGTTATCGAGGCCTATCTCGGCCATGGCGGCAGCAGCGGCACCAAGGCCAGGCGCAAGCGCAAGACCTCGCCCGGCGGGGCGGCGGCGTCATGACGCTGCTCACCGCCCACGGCATGACCGGCGGCTATGGCGGCATGGATATCCTGAAGGGTGTCGAGCTGGCCGTCGATGCCGGCGAGATCGTGGTCATCGTCGGGCCCAACGGGGCGGGCAAGTCGACGGCGATGAAGGCGATCTTCGGCCTCGTCCATTTGCGCGAGGGCAAGGTCGTCTTCGACGGCCAGGAGATCACCAATGCCCAGCCCGAGCGGCTGGTGCGCGCCGGCCTCGGCTATGTGCCCCAGGAGCGCAACATCTTTCCCAATCTCAGTGTCCACGAGAACCTCGAGATGGGCGCTTATATCCGCCGCGACGACATCGGCCCGGCGCTGGAGCGGGTTTACATGCTGTTCCCGCCGCTGGTCGAAAAGCGCAAACAGGCGGCCGGCGAGCTGTCCGGCGGCCAGCGCCAGATGGTCGCCTTCGGCCGGGCGCTGATGACCGACCCCAAGGTGCTGATGCTCGACGAGCCGACCGCGGGGCTGTCGCCGCTGTTCATGGACGAGATCTTCGACCGCATCATCGCCGTCAACGAGACCGGCGTCGGCATCCTGATGGTCGAGCAGAATGCGCGCCAGGCGCTGGAAATCGCCGATCGCGGCTATGTGCTGGCGACCGGCGAGAACCGCTATATCGATACCGGGTCCAACCTGCTGGCCGACCGTGAAGTGGTCGAGTCCTTCCTGGGCGGCGGCGGCGGCAACGTCGACACCGGCAATGGAAATGGCGACGCTGGGAGCGAGCGCGACGCGGCCGCCAAGGGCGCCGGCGATGATTGAGTTCTTCAACGACTACATCGTCGCGGCCCTGGTGCTCGGCAGCATCTACTCGCTGGGCGCCATCGGCATCTCGATGATCTACGCGATCCTGCGCTTTGCCCATTTCGCGCATGGCGATTTGCTGACGTTGGGCGCCTATATGTCCCTTGGCCTGGTCCAGAAAGGATTCATTGTCTTCATGCCATTGCCGTTCCTCGTCGGGACGTTGGGCTTGGCCGGCGAAGAAGCGCTGGCGCCGCTGAGAATGGGCTGGCATCCGGCGCTGACAATCCCAGTGGCCATGGTGTTTACCGCCCTGATCGCGATCGGCATCGACAGCCTGTTCTACCGGCCATTCCGCAAGTCGCAAGCGATCATCATGGTCATCGCCTCCTTCGGGATTGCGCTGATGCTGCGCTCGGCGTTTCAGCTCATCTGGGGCATCGACGACCACTATTACTGGCCGATCCAGCCGCCGCTCGAATCGCTCGAGCCTTTCTCCATCAGCGCCAAGCATCTTTACATCGGCGGCGCGGTGATCGTGCTGATCTCGGCCACGCATTACCTCTTGGCCTATACCCGCACCGGCAAGGCGATGCGCGCGATGAGCGACGATCCCGACCTGGCGCGGATCACCGGTATCCCGACCGAGCGCATCGTGGTCTGGACCTGGATCGTTGGTGCAGCCCTCGGCGCGGCGGCGGGGGTGCTGCTGGGCATGGACACGCGGGTCAGGTTCGACATGGGCTGGAACCTGCTGCTGCCGATGTTCGCCGCGGCGATCCTGGGCGGGCTCGGCCGGCCCTACGGGGCGATCGCCGGCGGCATGGTGATCGGCGGGCTGGAGGAGCTGTCCACCATCGTGATCCCGGGCGACTACAAGAGCGCGGTCGCCTTCGCCGTCATGGTCCTGGTGCTGATCTTCCGGCCCCAGGGCATCTTCAAGGGACGGATGCTGTAATGGAATTTCTCGGCGGTTTGATCCTGTTCCTGGTCGGCTTTGCGACCCTTGCCGGCATCGCCTCGGTGAGCACGCTGGGGCTCAATATCTGCTGGGGCGTCACCGGGCTCTTCAATATCGGCATCGCCGGATTCTACGCCATCGGCGCCTACACCTCGGCGATCCTGACGGCCGAGCCCTCGGTGCCGTCGAACCCGCATCTGGGCGGTTTCGAGCTGCCAATCCCGGTGGGCTGGGCGGCGGCGATGGTGCTGTCGGCGGCGGTCGCCTGGGTCGTCGGCAAGGTGTGCCTGCGCCTGCGCGCCGACTATCTGGCCATCGCCACCATCGGCATCGCCGAGATCATCCGCATCACCTTCCGCAACTGGAGTGCGATCGCCGGCGGCTCCTACGGCATCCACCGCATCCCAAAGCCCTTCGAGAGCTGGCCCCAGCCCTGGGCGGAGATCTTCTTCCTGCTGCTGGTGGTCGCCGTGGTGGCGGTGATCTACTGGGTGATCGAGCGCGGCATCAACTCGCCCTGGGGCCGGGTGATGCGGGCGATCCGCGAGAACGAGCTGGCCGCCGCCGCCGCCGGCAAGGATGTCGAGCGCATGCGCCTGCAGGCCTTCGTCTACGGCTCGGCCCTCATGGGGCTCGCGGGCGCGCTGTCGGCGCATTACCTGAAGCAATTCCTGCCCGAGGATACCGAGCCGCTGACCGCGACTTTCCTGATCTGGGTGATGCTGATCGCCGGCGGCAGCGGCAACAACAAGGGCGCGATCCTGGGCGCCTTCGTGGTCTGGGGCCTGTGGACGATGTCGGAGTTCATGACCGATTTGCTCTCGGCCGAATGGGCGACGCGGGCGGCCTATCTCCGCGTGTTCATGATCGGGCTGCTGCTGCAGGTGGTGCTGCAGTTCTTCTCGCGCGGGATCATCCCGGAGAAGCCGCCGGTGATCGGGCGGGGGGAGAAGGCGGAGAAGGTTGAGGCGGGGTAGGGGCGTAAGAGAGCTACCTCGGACTACATAGGCGCATCAAGCAACTGCCTTTAGCTACTATCTCAGTAGGGCTATGAATCCGGGGATGCTGCCAAATATGCCGCCAACTACGGCCGCGATCACGGCGGCGAGCCACCAACGATTTTTCTCAAGCCAAGACGGACGGGCGTGTCGAATTAGCGCCCGACCCGCGGCCAGGTGAGAATCAATCAGCGCATTCATCGCACTGACTTCGTCACTTACGTCCTTACGAGCTACAGGATCGGAATGGCTGCGAGCGCGAAGCGTTTGATCCAATTTGGCCATTTTGTCCAAAAATGCGCGAATATGTTTTCGGAGCAATGTTGCAGTCTCGTCGAGCGCCCTTGGATCGAAATATTGGGACTCTCTGCATTGACGCACCGATTCTTCAAAATGTTGAACGATTGTGTCCTCTAGGCATGGAGTAAAGAAACGATTCCAATATACTTGTCTTGGGCTACCTTCAAACTCGATCCCTCCATAATTCACTGAGTCACCACGGAAATTTGTAATACTTATGGGGTTACCCGATTTGAAGAATGCCCAAGGCGTCAGCATCTTCTTGTCCATTACATCGAATGAATCCCTGACGGCCTTTTCTCTCAGATGGAAGAATGGACTTTCATCAGCCATGACCTTGCATTCCGCGTTCAGGTGTCGGTTCAGACGTCAACTAACTAATGCGCTTTTCGTATAGGTGCTCAGCATATTGCTAAGGAGCCGGATCATATCGAATTATATTCGCCCAAAATCGAATACCATCGGCCCTTACTACCGCGCCAATTCGCGGTTGGAACCAAAAGAAAAGGGCCGGCTCCCATCGGAAGCCGGCCCCTTGTCGTAGGTCGTCTTACGTAGATCGGATCGCTTGATCCTTACTTCGCGATCTTCTCCACGAGCACGCGCTTCTTGCCGCGCACCTCGAAGACGTCGATGACGCCGGCGACGTCGCCGGCCTTGTCGAAGTCGTGCGGGCCGGCCGCGCCCTGGTAGTTGATCTTCTGGCCAGCGGCGATTGCCGCCTTGGCCTTGGCCCACTGACCGGGCAGGATCACCATGCCGCCGGGTCCCGCGATCTTGCGCAGCGCGGGGCCGATCTTGGAGCGGTCGGCGGAGCCGGCCTGCTCGATCGCCAGCGCCAGCAGGAAGGCGGCGTCGTAGGAGTTGGCCGCGAACGGCTTGCCGATGCTGTCGGGCTTGTAGGCCTTCATCGCCGCGTTGTAAGCCTTCTCGCCGTCGGTGCCGGGGATCGAGCCGCCATTGGTGATGATCATGCCCTGAACGTTCTGCCAGCCAATCTTGGCCAGCATGCCGTCCTCGTTGATACCGTCAACGCCGATGAACTTGCGGAAATAGCCGCGCTCGAGCGACTGGCGCATGATCACCGGGCCGCTATCGGCCGCATAGGCGATGACCACGAGATGCTTGGCGCCGCCCTTTTTCAGGGTCGCAAGCTCCGAACGGTAGGAGGCCTTCTTGGCCTCATGCGCGGCGTAGCCGGCGACCTTGCCGCCGAGCGCCTCGAAGCTCTTCTTGAGGGCTTCGGCGAGGCCCTTGCCGTAGTCGTTCTGGATATAGGTGATGGCAATCGAGCCGATGCCGCGCTTCTTGATGACGCGGGCCAGGATCTTGCCCTGGAAATCATCCGGCGGGACGACCCGGAAGACGAGGTCCTTGTCCTTCAGGTTCGAAATCGCGGGCGCCGTCGAGGCGGGCGAGATCATCACCACGCCGCCGGGAATGCCGACGGTGTTGGCCGCGGCGATCGTCGCGCCGGAGCATAGGGCGCCGTTGATGGCGACCACGTTGTTGATGTTGACCAGCTTGTTGGCGGCGGCCGACGAGGTCTTGCCGTCGCATTTGGTGTCGGCCAGAACCATCGCGAGCGTGTCGCCCTTGAGGAGACCGCCCTGCTCGTTGACCTGCTTGATGGCGAGATCGGCCGCGTCCTTCAGCGGCGGGATGAATTTGGAAACCGGACCGGTCACGCCCCACAGGCCGCCGATCTTGATCTCCGCCGACTGGGCGGAGACCGCGCCGAACACCATTCCCGCCCCGGCAACCGAAATTGCCGCGGTAATGGCGCTGCGCAACAGCACGCGCTTGGGCGTGCCGAGCTTCGTACCAGACATGTTAACCCTCCAAGTTCGTTTTTGGCCTTGCTCGAGGTTCGTCGGCCGGAGTTGGTCCGGCGACGCCTGACCGACAGAATGACCCAGCGCCCCAGATTGCTCAAAGGAAAAAGACCTGATTCCCCGGTTAGGGTTAACCGTGGACCGGCGATCGGCCCGGCTCTGCGTACTGCTATCTGCGGTGGAGGGCCGCGCGTCACCCATCCTGGAGCCGGGCGATGAGGTCGCCCTTGATGATCTTGCGGGTCGGCGTGATGGGCATTTCGTCGATGATCTCCAGGCGTTCCGGCCAGGTCATCTTGGCGAACCCTCGCGATGCCAAATGATCGGTCATCTCATCGAAGGAGAGGCTCGTACCCGGCGTAACGGTGACAAACAGGCAGGCTTTCTCGCCCAGCACCTCGTCGGGCATCGGCACGACCGCGGCCTGAACGACGGCTCCGTGCGCCATCAGTGCGTTCTCAAGATCGGTCGGATTGAATTTGATGCCGCCGCGGTTGATGAGATCCTTGACGCGGCCGGTAACATCGATGAAGCCGTCGCCGTCGATGATCGCAAGATCGCCCGTGCGGAACCAGCCATCGTCGGTAAAGGAGGCCTTGTTGGCGGCCTCGTTGTTGAGGTAGCCCGCATGATTGGCGTAGCTCATGATCTCAAGCTCGCCTTCCTCGCCGGGCCCGAGGATATTGCCTTCGGGATCGGTGACGCGCGCTTCCACGCCCTTGGTGCAGGGTCCAGCGGAGCCGTGCCGCTTTTCGGGCGGACTGTCGAGAGGCGTCTGGGTCGCCAGGATCATCTCGGTCATGCCGAAGAGATGGCCCACGCGGCCGCGGCTCAGACAGGCCTCGAACGAGGACGCCACGACCGGCGCGCAGATCGAGCCGCCCGTGACGACATCGCGGATCGAGGACAGATCGGCGTTATCGAGCAGTCCCGACTTTACCGTGGCCGCGAGGTGCGCCGGGGCGCTGAAAACCACCGTGGGGCGGCCATTGATCAGACGTTCGGCGTAGGTCTCGGGCGAGAAGAGCGGGAGCAAGAGGCTGGTGCCGCCGACCCAGAGCGCGAGATTGGTGCAGCACAGGCCGAAGACATGGGTGAAGGGCGGCGCCACCATCACCACGTCCTCGGCGCTGAGCGCGACCGCCGGCGAGAAATAGCGTGAGTTGGCCGCGAAGGTGCGATGCTCCCGCATGACGCCCTTCGGTGCGGCGGACGTGCCGGATGTGAAGCAGAGCGTGGAGAAATCCTCCGGCCCCGGCGGATCGGCGATGTCGCGGTCGGATCCCTCGGCGATCAGCGCGTTCAATGAATGGGCGCCCTCCGGCACCTCGTCACCAGCCACGATGACGTGGTCCAGCGAGGGCACGCGCTCGCGCAAGGCCAGCATCGTTGCCGGCGCGTCGTGGTTGGGCAGCGGACCGGTGCAGACAACCGCTTTGGCCTCGCCGTGCTTCAGCAGCGGCTCCATCTCGCCGCCCCGATAAGGCATGTGCATGGTGGCGAGCACGCCGCCCATCATCATGGTGCCGAAATAGGTGATCAGGAATTCCGGCCAATTGGGCATCTGGATGGCGACGACATCCTGTTTGACGACGCCCAGGTCCAGGAGCGAGTTTGCAAGGCGCCGCGCGGCGGCGTGAAGCTCGCCGTAGCTGATGTCCCGGTCGGCGGTGCGGATCGCCGCCTTGCCCGGGGTCTCGGCCGCCCAGCGGTCGAGATAGGTGATGAGCGTGTCATCGTTCCAATAGCCCTCGCGGGTGTAGCGTTCCACCATTGCCGCGCTGTATCGCGGGGCCGTCTGTGATGCCGTCATGGTCGTCGTCCCTCGCTTATTCGATCCTCATTGCCGTCAAAACTGCGCCCGCACCGGCGTGTCGATGCGCAGCACCGATTGCTGATGGAAGCGGGATTTGTAACGCGCGATAATCGTGGTGATCGCGTTTGTCGCCTTCGCGGTTCCACGATGCAGCAGCACGAGCACGCGGGAGCGCTCGCGCACGATGCGCCCGCTCGTTCGATCGCGCCATTGCCCGTGTGCCGCCAGCACGGTGAGGCCGTCGGGAAAACGCGGCGTGACCTCCGCTTCGACAAACTCGCGCCAGGCTGCCTCGCCGACCGTGCCGCCGCCCGGCATGCTCATACCAAAGTAAAGCCGCGTGGCGATCATCGCCTCGCCCATTGGCTGGGGAGCCGCGCAGGCGGCAAGCACCAACAGCAGCACACCCAGGCCAGAAAGCGCGGCGCGCATCCTCATCGCAGGCCGGCCAGGAGCTGGCCCTTTATGATCTTGCGTGTCGGCGTCATCGGCATCGCCTCGACAACCTCCATACGCTCGGGCCATTTGAGCTTGGCGACATTCCTGGATGCCAGATAGTCCTGGATTTGCTCGAGCGAGAGCGATGCGCCAGGCTGAAGCTGGGCAAAGAGGCAGGCCTTCTCGCCCATCACCGGGTCGGGCATTGGCGCGATTGCCGACATGATGACGGCCGGGTGCTCATCGATCAGCCCCTCGATATCAACCGGGTTAATCTTGATGCCACCGCGGTTGATAATATCCTTGACCCTGCCGGTCATGAAAACGTTCTGGTCCTTGTCGATAGTCACCAGATCGCCGGTGCGAAACCAACCGTCGCGGCTGAAAGCCGAAGCGTTCGCCTCGTCGTTGTTGAAGTAGCCCGAGAAAAGCATGGGGCCCCGGATCTCAAGCTCGCCCTCCTCGCCGGGTCCGACGGTCTGGCCTTCGGCAACGGCGCGGATCTCATGGCCCACCGGCGGCGTCCCGATCGAGGCCAGGCGCACCTCGCGCGGCGCATCGAGGGGATTGATGAACTGCATCAACGTCTCGGTCATGCCCCACATCTGATAGACGACGGCGTTGGGGCAGAGTTCTTCCATCATGGTGACGAGCTCGGCTGGGCAGGCCGAACCGGCAAAGACGACGCGCTTCAGCGAGCCCAGCACATCGCCG
Organism: Alphaproteobacteria bacterium; assembly: GCA_035527975.1. GTDB lineage: Bacteria > Pseudomonadota > Alphaproteobacteria > JAPULJ01 > JAPULJ01 > DATKZM01. Next base: position 56,643 of record DATKZM010000091.1, read on the forward strand.
GCAAAAAGCCCGGCCTTGATGCAGGCAAGCGCATGGGCGGGGCCGCAGAACATGACGGTGGGCCGGCTATGCGCGATCGCTTGCGCGAAGGCCTGCGGCGAATAGAGCGCCATGAGGCCGCTTGCCGCGCCAGCCCGCAAGGTGATGTTGGCGACGTTGAGCCCGTAGATATGCGTGAAGGGCGGCGCGGAGAGCACCACGTCGTCGGGGCCGATGCCGCAGTCGACCGCTAACGCGCGATGACTGCAGGCCATGGTGCGGTTGGTGTGGACGACGGCCTTGGGGGAGGCCGATGTGCCCGAGGTGAAGGCGAGCACGGCGGGATCGCTTGCGGCCGGCGGGTCGGCGATCGGGTCGGGCGCGGCAAACAGCTCGGTGAAGGCGATGGTGCCCGCTGGCGCCGCGCCGCCCTGGACGATCACGGTCCTCAGCGTCGGCACCGTCTCCGTCAGGGCCAGCATGGTGGCGGCGGCATCGTAGTTTGGAAGGCCGCCATGGCAGATCACCGCCTGGACGCCGCCATGGGTCAGCAGCGGCGCCAGCTCGCCGGCGCGGTAGGGCATGTGGAGCAGGGTGATCACCGCGCCCATCATCTGGATACCGTGATAGGCGACGAGAAATTCCGGCAGGTTGGGAAGCTGGACGCCGACGGTGTCGCCCTTGCGCAATCCCGCAGCTAGGAGACCGTTGGCAAAGCGGAGCGCTTCGCTATGAAGCTCGTGGTAACTCAGCGCGCGCTCGATGCCGATCACGGCCGGAGCGTCGGGACGGCTTTCGGCCAGGTCGGCCAGCCAGTGCTGCGGCGTCTCGTCGTTCCAGGCGCCGTCGGCAAGATAGCGCGCGACCGTTTCCGGTGGATAGGTCAGGCCTTGTCTTAGATCGACCATCGGATGCGTTCCGGGCTCTGCTCTCGGCCTCACTCCCGCCTCAGGGCATGTTCACCTGGATCGAGTTGGTGCGCTCGCCGCGCTTGAAGGCGCCCAGCCGCTCGGCGGCGTAGGGATTGTCGAGCGAGGTCAGGATGTTCATGCATTCGTGTTCGGTGCATTCCTCCAGCGAGCGGCGCCAGCCATCGTGGAAGGTCTGCTTGACGAAAGCCTGGAGATGCGTCGGCCCGGCGGCAAGCTGGCGGGCAATGCTGCGGGTCATCGTTTCGAACTCCGCGCCCTCGTAGACCCGGTTGACGATGCCCCAGTCCTGCGCCTCGTAGGCATCGAGTGTGCGGTTGGTGAGCATCAGCTCCATCGCCCGGCGGAAGCCGACGATCTTGGCCAGCGTGTAGGACGAGCCGCCGTCATTGGCGACGCCGTTCGACATCCACGACGCGTAGAAGCTGGCGCGCTCGCTGCAGATCGCCATGTCGGCCGCTAGTGTGAGACCGAGCCCGCCGCCGACCGCGATGCCGTTGACCGCGGCCAGCACCGGCATCGGCAGACGCACCACGCGGTGCAACATCTGATGCCACCATAGCGCCACCTCGCGGAAGCCGGCGCGAAAGCCCTCGCGGTTGTCGAGATCGTAGCCCTTCAAATTGACCCCGGCGCAGAAAGCATCGCCCGCGCCGGTCAGCACCAGCGCGCCAATATCGGTGTCGGCCCGGTCTTCCACCGCGCCCAGGGCGCTGTGCAGCTCTTGCAGGGTTTCGGTGTCGAGGGAGTTTTTCACCGCCGGCCGATTGAAGGTGATCGTCGCCACCCCCTCGGCGATGTCGAGGATGATGTGCCGATACTCGGTCATGCCCGATACCTCCCGATTTCCGCCGGCTTCCGCCTATTTCTGGCGCTTTTTCATCTTTATACGTTGTGTATAATATATTCGCGCACCGATCGCCGGGTCAAGCCGGGTCGCCTCGACAGACCCGTATGGCGACCATAGGATAGGTCGTCGGGGGATCGGCGGCGCAGCCAAGCAGCGGACATGAGCAAAGGGGGAGACGGCCCTTGAACGATATCGCCTTCTTGCCGGCCAAACGACTGGCCGGCCTCATTCGCCGCGGCAAGCTCGGTTGCCTGGAACTCCTGGAGCACACCCTGGCGCGGGTCGAGCGCTACAACCCGGCGCTCAACGCGATCATCGCCACCGACATTCCAGGAGCGCGCCGCCGCGCCCGGGCGGCCGACAAGGCGCGCGCCAAGGGCGAGCTCTGGGGGCCGCTCCACGGCGTGCCGATGACGGTCAAGGACTCCTTCGACGTCAAGGGGCTGCCCACCACCTGGGGCGTGCCGGAATTCAAGGACAATATCGCCCAAAGCAACGCGCTCGCCGTCGACCGCTGGCTGGCGGCAGGGGCGGTCATCTTCGGCAAGACGAATGTGCCGATCTGGCTCGCGGACGCGCAGAGCTTCAACGCCATCCACGGCACCACCAACAATCCCTGGAACCTGAAACTCACGCCGGGAGGCTCCTCGGGCGGCGGCGCAGCGGCGCTCGCCGCCGGGCTCACCGGCATTGAGATGGGCAGCGACATCGCCTCGTCGATCCGCAACCCCGCGGCCTTCTGCGGGCTCTACGGCCACAAGCCGACCTTCGGGATCTGCCCGACCCGGGGCCATGCGCCGCGCGCGACGGCCGGTGCGCTCGACATCCTGGCGATCGGCCCGCTGGCGCGCAGCGCCGGCGATGCGGCACTCGGCCTTTCGATCCTGGCGGGGCCCGACGAGATCGAGGCGGCGGGGACCCGCCTCGCCCTGCCGCCGCCCCGGAAGAAGCGATTGCACGAGTTCAAAGTCGGGATCATCGCCGACGATCCGATCGCGCCGGTCGAGCGCGGCGTGCGCGAGGCGCTGGAGAGGCTGGCGGCTTTCCTGGCCAAGCAGAAGACCCGGGTCAGCGACAAGGCGCGTCCGGCGATCGATTTCGGCGAGGCGCATCGCACGTTCGGCATGTTGCTCCGCGCCGCCACGTCAGCCCGCCTCAGCGACGAGGACCAGGCGCGCCTCCGCGACGCGCTGGCGGCTTTGCCCGCCGACGCCGATACGCCGCAGGCGCGGATGCTGCGCGGCAACACGCTTTCCCACCGCGACTGGCTGCGGCTCGACGAGGCGCGCCAGCGCATGCGCTGGCGCTGGCATGAGTTTTTCCAGGATCACGATCTGCTGCTGTGCCCGGTGATGAGCACCGCAGCCTTCCCGCATGACCAGACGCCGCCATACGAACGGGATCTGAACGTCGACGGGAAGAAGGTGCCGTTCCACACGGCCGTCTTCTGGTCGGGCTATCCGGGCGTGGCCGGCCTGCCGGCAGCGGTGGCGCCCATCGGCTTCACGCCAGATGGCCGCCCGGTCGGGGTGCAGATCATCGGGCCGGAATATGGCGACCGAAGCTGCCTTCAATTCGCCCGGCTGCTGGAAAAGGAATACCAGGGCTTCGTGGCCCCGCCGGGCTACGAGTGATCCGAGGGGGCGGGAACCTGCTTCAGCCCTTCATCGTGTTGGGCAGGAAGAGCGCCAGATCGGGGAACAGAATCAACAGCGCGGCGCAGACCAGCATTGCAATCCAGAACGGGATAATGCCGCGAAAGATCTCGCTCATCGGCACGTCGGGTGCGATGCCCTTGACCACAAAAACATTTAGCCCCAGCGGCGGGCTGATCAGGCTCATCTCAAGCACCACGACCAAGAGCGCGCCGAACCAGACCGGATCGTAGCCGAGGTCCTTGATCATCGGAAAGACGATCGGGATCGTCAGCACCAGCATGGCAAAGCCTTCCAGGAAGGTGCCGAGGATGATGTAGACCAGCACGATCAGCAACAGGATGTAGACGCGGTCGACCTTGAGCTCGCCGATGAGCGCGGCAAGGTCGCCCGGCAATTGCGTGTCGGCGAGAAAGGGATTGAAGATGAAGGCGCCGATCACGATCAGGTAGACGAAGGCAAACGTCTTGATCGTTTCCAGCACACACTTCGTCATCTCCGCCCAGGTAAACTTGCCCCGAACAATGGTCAGGATCAGCGTCAGCATGGCGCCGATCGACGCCGCTTCCACCGGTGTGAACCATCCAAGATAGATGCCGCCCAGGACGATGAAGATGATGCCGAGCAACGGAAACGCACGGAATAGGCTGCGGCTGCGCTCGGCCCAGCCATGACGCGTCGCCGCCGGCCCCAGCTTGGGATTGCGGGTCGTCATGATTGCGATGGCGATCATGAACAGGATCGTCAGCAGGATGCCCGGTATGACGCCGGACAGGAACAGCTTGCCGATCGAGACCTCGGTCAGCACCGCATAGATGATGAAACCGGTCGAGGGCGGGATCAGGATGCCAAGAGTGCCGCCCGCCGCGACGCTGCCCGTGGCGAGGCGCGCGCTGTAGCCGTAGCGCTTCATTTCCGGCAGCGAGACCCGGCCCATGGTGACCGCCGAGGCAAGGCTGGAGCCGGACACGGCGGCAAAACCGGCGCAGCCGACCACCGTCGCCGAGGCCAGCCCGCCCGGCCAATGCCCGACCATGCTGCGCGCCATGGCGTACAAATCGCGGCTGAGGCCGGAGACCATCGCCAGGTTCCCCATCAGCACGAACAGCGCGATGATCGAGAGGTCGTAGTTGTAGGCGGTGGCGTAGGGGATGCTGCCCAGGGTATTGAGCGTCCGTTCGAGGTCGTTCATCACCCAGTAGCCGAGCGCGCCCGACACCGCGAGGGCAATGCCGATCGGCACCCGCAAGAAGATCAGCGCAAACAGACCCAGCAGCGCCAGGATCCCAATGAGGCTGCCGCTCACGGTCCGCCTTCGCTGATAACACCTTCGCGTTCGGGCTCAGGCACGAACACGCGGAGCAGCATGACCAGCGCGAACATCAGCGAGCCAAGCGCGGCCAACCAATAAAACGGGTAGTAGGGGATCTCCAGAAGCTGCGAGGATTCGTTGATCTCGCGCACCAGATCGGATTGCAGATAGGTGCGCCAGGCAATCACCAGAAAAATCACGCAGCCGACCAGATTGATCCCGCGGTCGAGGATCCGGCGCGTTGCCGGGCCGAGTCGCTGGTAAAGCAGCTCGATCGACACATGCGCGCCGTGGAAGCCGCAATAGGCCATGCCGAGGAAGGTCATCGTCAGCACCGTGAAATGGGTGAGATCGAAGACCCCGTTGATCGGATAGCCCAGCTTGCGCCCGATCACACCGAAGGTCGTCATAAACATCAGGAAGACGAGGATGCCGCCTGCAATGCAGGCGGCCCCCGTAACGACGATCCTGGTTATTCGGGAAATTATGTCTTCAGCAGGCCTCACGCACTCTTTCCGGTGTAGGCGGTGTAAAGCTTGCGATAGGGCAGACCGGGCTTGTCGAAGCGCGCGATCCATTCCTTGGAGATGGTCTCCAGCTTGCCGACCCACTGGGCCCGCTCGGCGGCCGTCAGCTTGGTAATGCTGGAGCCGGCCTTCTTGTTGACCGTGGCGATGCCGACCTCACGCTCGTGTTCGTAGCCCCTGGCGCCGATGAGGCTGAATTCCAGGCCGCTGTTCTTGTCGATCACGGCCCGCTGGGCAGCGCTGAGGCTGTCGTACTTCTTCTTGTTCATGGCGATGAACTGCGGCGAATAGCCGAAGGGCAAATCGACGATGAAGTTCTTCACCACCTCGTGCAGCTTGAAGCTGTTCACCACCGAGATGCCGACGATGGCGCCGTCGACGACGCCCTTTTCCAACGCGCCGTAGGTGCTCGGCATCGGCATCGCGACCGGGATCGCGCCCAGGCCCTTGATAATCTCGGCCTGATTGCGCGACGGCGTGCGCAGTTTCAGGCCCTTCAGATCGTCCGGCGTGCGCACGACCTTGTTGGTCATGATTACCGGCACGTCGGTGGTCCATATACCGAGGACCTTGACGCGCTTGTAGTCCGCGGCAAGATGCTCGTCGAAGATACGATTGAGCGCCTCGGTTGCTTTGACCGCCGTGTCGTATTGCAGCGGGATTTCGGCGACCAGCGTGCGCGGAAATACCGTCGAGGTGTAGCCCGGGATGTGGAACTCGATATCGGCGATACCGTTCAGGATGCGCTTGTAGGCGCCGGGCGGGCGGCCGCCAATCTGGCTGCCGGGAAAGCCCTTGATCTTGAGGCCGACATTGGCCGCCTCGATCCTCTTGCCCCACGGCGCCATCATGTTCGCCCACAGGGGATGGCGGGGGCTGGCGAAGAACGCCATCTTGAGCTCGGTCTCGGCAGCGGCGAGCAGTCCAGGCAGGCCCATCGCACCAATACCGGCGGCACCGGCGCCCGCCAGCGCCAGCTTGGTGAAGTCGCGTCTTGTTACCGGGTTATCCCAGGTCATCGTTCCCTCCCTGATCTTTGGAACGCCCTCACATTGGAGCGTTTGTGTTGAAGGAATACTCTCTCATAATCGAGGCGGCGCGCAAACGCCGGCCCGGGTCGTGCGTGCCTCATCATCTGGTGAGGTACAGGCTGATGCCGGGGAACGCGATCAAAAGAATCGTGACCAACAGCATGATAATTACGAACGGGAACGAGCCGATAAAAATGTCCTTCAACGACACCCGATCGTCATTCAGAACCGATTTCACAACGTAGCAACAGATCCCGAGCGGCGGCGTCAGCAGCCCCATCTCGACCACGATCACGGTGACGATGCCGAACCAGACCAGATCGGCGCCGAAGCGGTCGACGACGATGGCGCTGACCAGCGGCAGCACGATCAGCATGATCGACACCGAGTCGAGGAACATGCCGAGCACCACCAGCACCAGCAGATAGAGCGCCATGAAGCCGATGAAGCCGAGCTCCATGCCGGAGATCAGCCCGCCCATCTGCTGCGGCAGCCCGGACAGCGCCAGCATGCGCCCATAGATATTGGCGGCAAGGATGAGGAACAGGATGGCGACCGTAACGTGGCCGGTCTCCACCAGCACGCTCCACAGCTTGCGCAAGGTCAGCCGCCGTTTCAGCAGCGCAATGATCAGCGCGCCCATGGCTCCGACCGCGCCCGCCTCGATCGCCGTGAACAGCCCACCGTAGATGCCGCCCATGACCAGCGCGACCAGCAGCAGGATCGGCGTCAATTTGAAGGCGGCCGAGGCTATGTTCTCGTCCGCCTTGTCGTCCTGGGTCGGATTGCCGACGAGCTGCGGCCAGAAGTGCGCCATGGCAATGATCATCACGCCCATGGCGACCGCCAGGATGATGCCGGGGAAGATCGCCGCCAGGAACAGCGCGCCCACCGATTGCTCGGTCACGAAGGCATAGATGATGAGCAGCAGGCTCGGCGGGATCAGCATGCCGAGGACCGAGCTGCCCGCCACGGTGCCGACCGCAAAGCGCGCGGAATAGCCGTTGTCCATCATGTGCGGGGCCGCGACCTTGGTGAAGACCGCGGCCGAGGCGATCGACGAGCCGGTGATGGCGGCGAAGATCGCATTGGCGCCAACGGTGGCCACGCCCATGCCGCCCTTGATCGGGCGCATGATCCAGCGCGCGACGTCGAAGGTATCCTTGCCGATGCCCGATTCGCTGACCAACAGGCCCATCATCACGAAGAGCGGCACCACACCGAGGAAATAATTCCGCAGGAACTCGTTGGAGGCGAGCTTGACCGCGTTCACCGCCAGGGTCGGATCGCCCATCATGATCCAGATGGCGATGAAGGCGATCGCGATGAGCCCAACGGCGATATGGATGCCGAGGCAGATCATGATCACGATGCCGATCAGCGAAAGCGCACCGATCTGAACCCGGGACAAATCGCTGAACGCGGTGATCGCGACCAGCCCAAACGCGCCAAGCAGGATGCCCAGATGTCCCCAGCCCACCGGCCGGCTGTCGGTGGCCGCCCGGCGGCGCGCGATCGCTTGGCCCAGATCGGCGAGGCTGCCCGACAGCTGAAACAAATACACCATGGCGGTGAGCGCGGCCCCGAAGAAGATCATCGCCCGCAGCGGCCAGACCAGGATCTCGAAAGCGGCCGCGTTGCCGAATACCAGGTCCGGCCACGCTTCGGTAAACTTGAAATAAGTGCCGTAGACGATCACCGCGAAGGCGATGACGCCGAGCAAACTGAAAAACGAATTGAAGATCGCCGCCGCGATCGGCCGGTTGCTCTCCATCGAGGTGATGAGCATCTCCGCGCGGGTGAAGCGCCCGACATGGAGCGTGTTGGAGAGCTGAAGATAGACGGCGGCGACGATCGCGTAGCTGACGAGCTCGTGCGCGGCAGCGATCGGCTTGCCTTGCAGGATCGGTACCAGATCACCGCAGCCGAAGCATAGAGACTTGGCAAACAACGAGATCGTGTCGAGATTTCGCGCGATCACGTCAACGCAAATCAGGCACATCAACCCGAAGATCGCGCTCGTTCCGGCGATATTCGCCAGCGATGTGAATTTCCCAAAGAGGACGGCGGGACGCCAAGGTTGCCTCAGCGCCCCGCCGGTCTCTAAGGGTTTCGTCAAGACTCTTTATCCCAGTCGCGGACCGGCTGACCTCCGCGCTTGCGGACGCCATCCAGATAGAACTTCATGATCTGCCTGGCCGGCAGACCCTTGGCCTCGACATTCTTCGCCCACTCGCCGGCGATGTTGGGCATCTTGGCCGTCCAGCGCTTCTTCTCGGAGAGCGGGAATGTGGAGAGCTTGGCGCCGTTCTTGGCGATGATCGCAAAATGCTTGACGCGGTTCGCGGTCACCCGCTTGGTCACCAACTCGCCGTATTCCGTGCCGAGCTGCTTGAAGAGCTTCTTCATGTCGGCCGGCAGTTTGTTCCAAGTAGCGAGGTTCATGGTCAGCGCGCCGGAAATCATCCCGCCGAGGCCCGGATCGATAACGTAGGGCGCAACCTCGTGGATCTTGAACGGCAGAACGCCGGTGCCGGGAATGATGGCGCCGTCGGTGACGCCGGTCTTGATGCCGTTGTAGTAGAGCGGCAGCGCACCATTCACGCTGATCGCGCCGGTGCCGCGGACCCAGCCGGCGAGCGCTGCGGGGGCATAGAATTTCTTGCCCTTCAGATCGTCGACGGAACGGATCGGCGTCTTGGACACGATGACGTAGTTGTCGATCGTCTGGGCACCGATGAAGACCTGGTTATACTTGCGCCATTGCTTGTTCAAGATCGGCAGCTTGGCGTGCATCTCGTTCTGGATCTGGGTGAGATGCGCCACGTTGTTGGTGGCGAAAGGTGTGAAGTAGGTCACGTTCATCAGCGGCAACTTGTTCGGCTCCCACAGGGTGCCGACCCAGCCGACATCCGCCAGGCCCTCCTGGACGCCTTCCAGCGTGTTCTGCCAGTTATAGAGCGCGCCGGCATACGCCTCGGTCCACTTGATCGTGTGCTTGCCGCCCATCGCCTTCAGGCGCTTTACCGATTCGGGCACGACGAAGTTCTTGATCGTGCCGACCCAGGGGATGATCGGCGGATGGCTGGAGCCGGCCGTCAGCTTGAACTCGGCCGCTCCGGCCAGCGGCGCGGAAACGGCGACCATCGCCGCGGCCGCCACGCCGAACGTGAGTGTCTTGAGTGAGCGCATTCCTTCGTATCCTCCCTAGCTGGCCGTTGCTTATATCATTGTCGCGACGGCGTTTCTTGCTTCGTTTCGGCTTCGGTTCGGCGAACTCGGCCTTGCGGTCCTACGGCTGTCGCAAGCGTCGCAGCCCGCGCGGCCTCGCCGGGTAGTCCGTCAGCTTACTCCCGCCAACGAGAACTTTGGATCGGCCGCCAGGCATTCCGCCTCGGGCAGCCCAAGCTCCTTACGTACGATGTTGGTGCCGAGCACCAGTGAGACGATCTTATAGGCGGCGTGGCGCCGGCTCATGCCTTCGCGGCCCATGCCGCAATCGGAAGTGATGATCAGGCGTTCGGCGGGGATGTGCTTGAGCGCTTCGCGGATCTGGTCGGCCACCTGATCGGGCCGCTCGACCTGCAATGTGTGATGGTCGATCACGCCGACCGCGACCTTCTTGTCGGTGATGGCGGCGCCGATCTCCTTCAGGTCCATGCCGCCGGCGCTGCACGACTCGAAAGTGAGAACGTCGGCATCGACCTCGTTCAGCTTATCGAGCGTCGGCGCGTAGGACTGGATCTCCTTGAACATGCGTTGCTGGGAGGGATTGCCCCAGCAGGTGTGGCACCAGACCTCGGTCTTGTCGCGCAGGCCTTTCACGGTGTTGTTGAAGACCTTGACCATCTCGGCCTCGTCCATGGTGCCGCCGACGGGGCCGCGCGCCGGGATCATGTGGATCTGCGGCTCTTCCATCTGGACGACCGGACAGCCGACATCGGCGAGCTCGTGCAGCTCCTCGTTGATGGCGTCGCTGAGCGCATAGATGCGGCTTGGGATGTCCTTGTAGTGATGGTCCTTCACCGCCAGCGCCAAAAGCTCGGGCGTGACCGTGCCGAATTTGACCGGGCGCTTGGTGAGGCGCTGGGCGGTTTTCCACATCGCCGCGTATTGCAGATCGCCGCGCCCCACCGGGCCGATTATCTCCGGCAGCACGCGGGCTTCGAGATAGTCGTGCAGGATGTGGCCGCGCTCGAAGGGAATGACGGCGGACGGCATCGAAAAGGCCACGGAGTTGTGGCGGTCGAAGCCCGCCATATGCTGTGCGGGATAGGTGGTCCAGCTTTGGCCGCCGACCTCTTCGTCGAAATGGCAGTCGCCGTCGGTGACGATGTCGAGGCCGGCGATTTCCTGGTCGCGCAGATAGGCCGAGACCGCATCGGTATACTGCTCGCGGTAGCGCGAATTCACCATCGCATGCATGAAGTTGCGCGAACCCAGGTTCGCCGTGTACCAAGTGGGTCGGGGCAACGAGCCGACGATGCTCGTCGGCAGCACAATATCGGCGGATGCGCGATACACCTGGACACTCCCTCCCACATTCTTCCGGCGGTCGGAGCTTGGGTCGCGAGGACCGTGCATCAGCGCCGCCGAGCGACGATGTTCACCACCGTTTATTGCGCGCACTTTAGCATGGGGTCGGCGGAAAGCAGAACTGCAATCGTTTGCGGGCATTTGCGGGCGTTTGCAAAGTGCAATCGGGCCCGGCAATTCGCCCCTTTCGCGTATCGACGGCCGCGTCGGTGCGATTTGCCGGGACGCCGCCTCCGATTTTCGCCCGCGAAAGAAGATTTATGCCGGCGCGGCCCAACGCTGGAGACGCGGGTCTTGTCAAAGGCCGCAATCCGCCGTGCATCGGCCGCCGGCGACCACCGATTGGCAAGCTTTTGGCGTGCCGTTCGCAACGTGATCGCCCGGTAACAAACTGCAATCAAACAATTGTTGGGATGATATAGGGCATTGTCCCAATTTACCTGCCCATAAGTATTTTGGGTTGACTCAACCCGCCTCGCACAATAATTCTCTGATCATGGATACGCGCGCGCATCTTATCGACGAGATCGAGATTTTCTGCCGTCATAAGGGCATCGCGGAGAGCACCTTTGGGGTCCGCGCGGTCAATGACGGCAAGTTCGTCGGGCGCCTGCGCAATGGCGGGCGCATCACCACCGACACGATCGATAAAGTACACGCCTTCATGCAAGACCACGTCGCGCCCAGCGGCGGCACGGATGGGGGAGCGAGCATGACCGAAACCGCCAAGACCGAACGGGTGCCCGTGGCAGGCCCAGCTGCAGGCAAGTCCAAGCAAAGCAACGACGGCACCGCCTTCCGGTTCTACGACAACCGGCAGAAATACCTGATGTTCGTGCATACCTGCAGCGAGAAGTGGGTGGTCGCCGACCGGGTCGGCTTGGAGCTGGCCAACATCCAGCCGAGCCCGCCGGCCTTGCGCGTTTTTGACGCCGGCATGGGCGACGGCACGGTCTTGATGCGCACACTAAGGCACATGCACCGGCGCTATCCGAACGTGCCGTTCTACGTGGCCGGCAAGGAGATCAGCCTGGAGGATGTGCGGCTGTCGCTGGAGAAGATGCCCGACCGGTTCCACGAGCATCCCGCCACCGTCCTCGTCGTCACCAATCTTTATTATACCGAGGCACCGTCATTGATGCCGCGCTCGATGGCCGCGGCGGCCAGCCTCAACTGGCAGGAAGTGGCGCTGTCCGGCAGCACGTCTTACGAGTTCGAGAAGCAGATCACCGAGCTGCAGCCGATGCTGTCCGAAGGCTGGCAGGTGCGCGCCAGCGAGACGACCGGCAATCCGCTCTACACCCGGCCTTCGGTGCTGGTGCTCTACCGCGAAGATCACAAGGTTCTGCTCGATCAGATCATCCCGCGTCCGGGTCAGGCCCAGGGCAATTACGATCTGATCGTGGCCTCGCAGCCCTACCGCGCACGGATGCCGATCGAATTCAAGGTCGACAAGGTGCTGTCACCGCTCGCCAGCAACCTCGCGCCGGGCGGCCGGCTGCTCGCCGTGCATTCGCATGGCCGCGATCCCGGGGTCGAGATCGTCCGCAGGATCTGGCCGGATGAAGACCCTTTCCAGCACGACCGCCATCAGCTCCTGCACTATATGAAGTCGACCTTGGGCAGGACGCACCGCGATCTCACCTTCAAGGCATATGCCGACAACCGGGCGCTGTTCCGTTATGACATGCACACGCTGCCCTCGGAGATCGGCTCGAACATTGGCACCTCGACGCTGCTGGCGGCCTGGAATGCGGCGATCTACGTTGCCCAGATCGAGGACCAGCGGCTTGAAGAAGTCATGTCGGATGCGTCATATCTGGACGCAACGCGCGAAGTGCTGCAGGAACATGGTGGGCTATGGTTCAATGACGAGTCATTTGTCGTGTCGCGCCGCCGCAACTAAGCAGCGCTGCGTGCCCGGCGGCATGATGGATCTTGAACAACACCACGCAACATAACCACATCACTACCAAATTACCGGGGAGTACGGGTCCGTGAAAGATTATCTATTCACCAGCGAGTCGGTATCGGAGGGTCACCCTGACAAGGTGTGCGACCGAATCTCGGATGCGGTTGTCGACACATTTCTGACCGCCGATCCGCAAGCGCGGGTTGCTTGCGAGACCCTCGTCACCACGAACCTGATCGTGCTGGCCGGCGAGGTCCGCGGGCCCGACGGCATCGTCGACGGGCTGGAAGCCGTGGCGCGCGCCGCGGTCAAGGATATCGGCTACGAGCAGGACGGCTTCCACTGGAAGAATTCGGAAGTTCAGGTCCACATCCACTCGCAGTCCTCCGATATCGCCCAGGGCGTCGATGCCGCCGGCAACAAGGACGAGGGCGCGGGCGACCAGGGGCTGATGTTCGGCTATGCCTGCAACGAGACCGACGTGCTGATGCCCGCACCCATCCATTTCAGCCACGCGATCCTGCGCTCGCTGGCCGAAGCGCGGCATTCGGGCGCGGAGCCGGGCCTCGGTCCCGACAGCAAGAGCCAGGTGACGCTGCAATATGTCGACGGCAAGCCGGTCAAGGCGACGTCGGTGGTGGTCTCGACCCAGCACGCTGCCGAGCTCGACCAGGACCAGGTCCGCAAGATCGTGCGGCCCCATGTCGAGAACGTGCTGCCCAGTGGCTGGATGCCGCCGGAGGACGAGTTCTACGTCAACCCGACCGGGCGCTTCGTGATCGGCGGTCCGGACGGTGATGCCGGGCTCACGGGCCGCAAGATCATCGTCGACACATATGGCGGTGCCGCGCCCCATGGCGGCGGCGCCTTCTCGGGCAAGGATCCGACCAAGGTCGACCGCTCGGCCGCCTATGCGGCGCGTTATCTGGCCAAGAACGTCGTCGCCGCAGGGCTCGCCGACAAATGCACGATCCAGGTCGCCTATGCCATCGGCGTTTCCAAGCCGCTGTCGGTCTATGTCGACACGGCGGGCACCGGAACGGTGGAGGAGGCCAAGCTGTCGGCGGTGTTGCAGGAGCTGATGGATCTGACGCCCCGCGGCATCCGCGAGCATCTCGGCCTCAACCGGCCGATCTATGCGCGCACCGCCGCCTACGGCCATTTCGGACGCCAAGTGGAGCCCGATGGCGGCTTCTCGTGGGAGCGCACGGACCTCATCGACGGCCTCAAATCCGCCTTCAACGGCAAGGGCTGACCCTCTCAAAGCGGCCCTCGCCCCGCATCATTTCAGGAGCAGTGAAGAGACATGACGACCAACGGTAGCGACTACGTCATCAAGGATATCAGCCTCGCCGAATGGGGCCGCAAGGAGATCGCGCTGGCCGAGGTGGAGATGCCGGGCCTGATGGCGACGCGCGAGGAATTCGGCGCCTCCAAACCGCTGAAAGGCACGCGGATCGCCGGCTCGCTGCACATGACGATCCAGACGGCCGTGCTGATCCAGACGCTGGAAGCCCTGGGCGCCGATGTGCGCTGGGCGACCTGCAATATCTACTCCACGCAGGATCACGCCGCCGCCGCGATCGCCGAGGCGGGCACGCCGGTCTTCGCCGTAAAGGGCGAGACGCTGGAGGAATACTGGGACTACGCCCACCGCATCTTCGACTGGTCCGATGGCGGCGTGCCCAACATGATCCTCGACGATGGCGGCGACGCCACCATGCTGGTCCATCTTGGCCTCAAGGCCGAGGGCGATCCCTCGGTCCTCGACAATCCGCAGAACGAGGAAGAAGAGGCTGCTTTTGCCTCGATCAAGAAGCGGCTGGCGGAAAAGCCCGGCTGGTACGCAGAGGTCGCAAAATCGATCAAGGGCGTGACCGAAGAAACCACGACCGGCGTCCATCGGCTCTACGACATGCACAAGAAGGGCGAGCTGCTGTTCCCGGCGATCAACGTCAATGACAGCGTCACCAAGTCGAAGTTCGACAATCTCTACGGCTGCCGCGAATCGCTGGTCGACGGCATCCGCCGCGGCACCGACGTCATGATGTCCGGCAAGGTCGCGGTGGTGGCGGGCTACGGCGATGTCGGCAAAGGCTCGTCGCAGTCGCTGCGCAATGCCGGTTGCCGGGTCATGGTCACCGAGATCGACCCGATCTGCGCGCTGCAGGCGGCGATGGAGGGCTATGAGGTCGTCACCATGGAAGAGGGCGTGCCCCAGGGCGACATCTTCGTCACTACGACGGGCAATATCGACGTGATCACGGTCGACCACATGCGCGGCATGAAGGACCGGGCGATCGTCTGCAACATCGGCCACTTCGACAGCGAGATCCAGGTCGGCGGCCTGAAGAACTTCAAGTGGCACAACGTCAAGCCCCAGGTCGACGAGATCGAGTTCCCCGACGGCAAGCGCATCATCCTGCTGTCCGAAGGCCGGCTGGTGAACCTGGGCAACGCGATGGGCCATCCAAGTTTCGTGATGAGCGCGTCGTTCACCAACCAGGTGATGGCGCAGATGGAGATCTGGCAGAATCCGGACAAGTACGAAAAGCAGGTCTATGTGCTGCCCAAACATCTCGACGAGAAGGTGGCCATGCTGCATCTGGCGAAAGTCGGCGCTCATCTGAGCAAACTGTCGAAGCAGCAGTCAGACTATATCGGCGTGCCCAATGCCGGGCCGTTCAAGCCCGACCATTACCGCTACTAGGCAGCGTCCACGGCGCGCGGGGCGGGACAGGTCATGGCACGCAGTCTCGCGATCAAGAAAGGCGAAGGCATAGGGGACCGGGGCGGCCGGGGCGAACGGCGCACGTTTCTCATGCGCGACTGGTCGGTTGAGGCGACGCTGCCCAAGGCCGGCGACATCGAAGCCCTGGTTGCCTCTTCGCCGGCGGACATGCCGGTTTATCTGAGCGCGCTGGCCAAGAACCACGGGGGCCGCATGATCGCCGACGCGGCGGCCATGCGGCGCGCCGGCTTGGAGCCGGTGCCGCACGTCGCCGTGCGCAACTATGAAAGCGCGGCCGAGCTCGAAGCGTTTCTGACGCGCATCCGCGCCGAAGCCGATGTCCGCAAGGCGCTTGTCATCGCCGGCGACCGCGACCGGCCGGCTGGTCCGTTCGACAGCGCGCTTTCGCTGATCGCCTCGGGCATGCTCGAGGGTTGCGGCATCGAGGAAGTGGGCGTCTCGGGTTATCCCGACGGTCATCCGAAGATCGATGCCGACCGGCTCGACGAAGCGCTGGCGGCGAAGATCGAGGCGGCGGCGAGGGCGGGGCTCGCGCTGCATGTGGTCACGCAGTTCTGCTTCGATCCCCAGGCGATCGGGCATTGGCTCCAGGCGATCCGCGCGGGCTATCCGGGGTTGCCGGTGCGGATCGGCTTGGCCGGGCCCGCCGGTGCGACGACGCTGCTCAAGTTCGCGCTGCGCTGCGGCGTCAAGGCTTCGGCGCGCGGGTTGCGGCGCAATTTGAGCGCTGTCGGGGGCTTGATGGGCCAGTCGTCGCCGGCGCGTATCGTCGATGCGCTTGCCGCGATGCCGCTCGACGTCTGGGACCATGATGCCGCGCTGCACTTCTTTTCGTTCGGCGGCATCGGCCGGACCGCGCGATGGGTGAGCGAGAATGCCGCGCGCGAGGCGGGCGAGACCCACGATAGTAACGACTGAAGCGGCGGAGCATTGGTCGGCCGAGCACGGGGGCGGCCGAGCAAGGCGCGGCCCGGCGGAGGCCGCGCGCGCCGAAACTTACGATACCTGATGCACATATATCCAGCTCGACGACACCAACCTCGCTTATCTGTGCGATCCCAACATGCGCGAACGCGCGCGCTCGATCGGCGAGGACCCGGACGCGCTGCCGCGGCTTTATGCGCGCATCATCAACGATGCGATCAGCCCGCGGCCCGACGGCATGACCGTCGCCATCCATCTCTGCCGCGGCAACTTCCGCAGCTCCTGGGTGGCCGAAGGCGGCTACGAGCCGGTCGCCGAGGCGCTGTTCAACGAGCTCGACGTCGACGGCTATTTCCTGGAATACGACGACGAGCGCTCGGGCGACTTCGCGCCGCTGCGCTTCGTGCCCAAGGGCAAAATTGTGGTGCTCGGCATCATCTCCTCCAAGCTGGCCGCGCTGGAAGGCAAGGACGAGCTCAAGACGCGCCTCGACGAGGCGGCGAAATACATGCCGCTGGAGCAGATGGCGCTGAGCCCGCAATGCGGCTTTTCCAGCACCGTCGACGGCAACGAGATCAGCGTCGACGACGAGATCGCCAAGCTGAAGCTGGCGGTCGAGACGGCGGCAGAGGTCTGGGGCTCATAGCTTCGGTTGTGCGCCTTCAGCGCTAACTTGCCAAAGGCACATACACTCAAACACCTTCGGTGTTTGAGACCCCTCACCCTAACCCTCTCCCTCAAGGGGAGAGGGAATCACGGCACGCCCTTCATTGCCCCTCTCCCCTGGAGGGAGAGGGAGGGGCCCATCGTGGTAGCGATGGGAGGGTGAGGGGGATGGCAGCGGAAGCGCGCCCTACCCCTCCATCTTCACCACGATCTTCCCGAAGTGCTGGGCGCTTTCCATGTGCTTGTACGCGGCCGGCGCGTCGGCGAAGGGGAAGACCTTGTCGATCACGGGCTTTAGCGCGTTTGCCGCAATCGCCGCGTTCATCGCCTGGAACCAGTCGCGGCTGCCGACATAGATGCCGTTGAGACGGATCGATTTGCGCAGGATCGGCATCGGGTTGATCGTGCCCATCGTCAGCACGCCGATGAGCGCGATATGCCCGCCGACACGCACCGCCTCGATCGAGGCTTCCAGCGTGCCGCCGCCGCCGACCTCGACGACATGGTCGACGCCGCGGCCTTGCGTGAGCGCGGCCACTTCCTTGGCCCAATCGGGCGTCGCCTCGTAATTGACCGTCGCCCAGGCGCCCATCGCCTTGGCGCGTTCGAGCTTCTCGTCGCTCTTGGAAGTGACGATGGCGCGGGCGCCCATCATCGCCGCGAACTGAAGCGCGAAGATCGAAACGCCGCCGGTGCCGAGCAGCAGCACGGTTTCGCCCGCTGTGAGGCCGCCTTTCACGACCAGCGCATGCCAGGCCGTGAGGGCCGCACAGGGCAGCGTCGCCGCCTCCTCATAGCTCAGATGCTCGGGGATGGCGACGGCGCCGCGTTCGCCCAGCACCACCTCCTCCGCGGCCATGCCGTCGATCGGCCCGCCGCGCGCGCTCGCCATCGCCGCCGGCGAGACCCCGCCCGCGTCCCAGTCGTCGAAGAAGCAGCCGGCGACCCGGTCGCCCGGCTTGAACGCGGCAACGCCGTCGCCCACCGCAACCACCTCGCCGGCGCCATCGGAGTTGGGCACGCGAGGGTAAGCGAGCCCCATGCGGGCTGGAAAACGCACCGTGTTGAGGTCGCGGTAGTTGAGCGAGTTGGCGTGGACCTTGACCTTGATCTGGCCGGGGCCGGGCTCGGGGCTCGGCCGGTCGACCATGGCCAAGGTATCGATGCCGCCTTCGCCCTGGATCTCCAATGCTTTCATGGGCTCGTGTCTCCCTTTGATGTGACTTGGCTCACGCCGTCGCCCCGCCGTCGATCGGGATCACCGTGCCGGTGAGGTAGCTCGCGGCCGGCGAGGCAAGCAGGAGGATGAGCCCCTTCATCTCGTCGGTCTCGGCGATGCGGCCCGCCGGCACCATCTCGATGAACGCCGCGGCGACCTCAGGGTCGTTGATGCGCCCGCCACCGATATTGGTGCGGAACGGCCCCGGCGCGATCGCGTTGACGGAAATGTTGTACGGCGCCAACTCGCGGCCCGCCTGGCGCACCATGTTGGCGATCGCCGCCTTGGTCGCGACATAGCCGTAGCCGACGATATCCTCGGCGCCGATCCCGGCAATCGACGAGGTGACGACGATGCGGCCCGAGTTCTGTTTCTTCATGTGGATGGCGGCCGCCTGCATCGTCACCATGACGCTGGTGAGGTTGATGTGGACGACACGCTGCCAGGCCGCGAGGTCGATCGCCTCGAGCTTGCCCTGGGGCGTGTTGTGGCCGGGCCCGGCGCTGATCCCGGCATTGGCGAAGGCGGCGTCGAGCCGGCCGTGGCGCGCCGCCGCGCCGTCGATGGCGGCGCGAAGGCCGTCCAGATCGGCGACGTCGAGCACCACCGGCTCGGCCGCATAGCCTTCGCCGCGCAAGCGCGCGACTTCGGTTTCCAGCTTGTCGGGATCGATGTCGGCCATCACCGCGGTGGCGCCGTTCATCGCCATGACCTCGGCCATGGCGAGGCCGATCCCATTGGCCGCCCCCGTGACGAAAGCGACATGCCCGGCCACGTCGAATATCTGCTCAACCTTCATGCCCCGTTCCCCCGTCTATTTTGGTTCTCAATCGCGTTGTCGTTCGATATCGGGCGCCATCCGCGCGGCCCAGGCGTAAGCGTCGTCGATGCGCTTGTAGCGCCGGTCGATGAACTCGCGCGTCGCCGGATGGGTGAAGATGTAGAACGCGTCATCCTCGATCGCGCGGATGACCCAGCGCCCGATCTCGATCGGCGCCATGCCGGCCTTCAGGAGCGCCGGCAGATCGTGGTCGAAGGGCCGCTCGAACGGCCCGCCATAGCGGTCAGGCCGGTGGCGGCCGCTCTCGTAAATCGCGGTATCGACGGCGGCCGGGCAGAGCACCGAGACGCCGATATTCTTGTCCTTGAGGTCGTCCTTGAGCGCCTCGGACAGGCCGACCACCGCGTATTTGGTAGTCGAGTAGACGCCGTGGCCCCAGCCCGGCATCACATGATGACCGCCGATCGAGGCGGTATTGACGATATGCCCGCCTTGCCCATGCCCCTCGATGCGCGGCAGGAAGGCTTGCAGCCCGTTGATCACGCCCATCAGGTTGACGCCGACGACCCAGTCCCAGTCTTCGTCGGGCACGGCGTCGAGCGGCACCCCGGCATAGCCAACGCCGGCATTGTTGCAAAGGATGTGGATGGCCCCCAGGAAATCAGCGGCGTGCGCGGCCGCTTCCTTGACGGCGGCCCGGTCGGAGACGTCGAGGACAATCGTCTCAACGGCGCCGCCGCCGGCCATGAGACCGGCCTTGATGCGCGCCAGCGCCTCGGCATCAATATCGGCCAGAAAAAGCTTCACGCCCCGCGCGGCCATCGCCCGGGCAATGCCGAGCCCGATGCCGGAAGCCGCGCCCGTGACCACCGCGCCCCGTCCCTTGATATCGCCGATCACGCCAGCCCCCCGGTCCTGCTTGTCGCCGCGCCAGCCCGCACCATCGCCCGCCAGGCCCCTGCCTGGCAACTTCAAGCGTGATTTTTGCCCTCCCGGGCGATATTCTCCGCCCCGCAAAGACGGGCTGGATGCGGGTTTCCTTTCCTTGTCGGCTGAAGAGGCCCCCTGGCCATGACGGCCATGGGGACCTTGCCAGCAGCCCGGCCATCTTGAACACACGGGACGACCGCGACAAGCGGCGCACCAGGGAGGACTTCAAATGAAGCAATCGTTTGCAAAAATTGCCCTCATTACGAGCGCGGCGGCGTTCGTGGCGGGCAGCGCGGCGGCGGAAACCGTCGGCTTCGCGACACTGCCGCCGGGCGCCATCAACAACGTGCAGGCGCAGGTCATCGCCAAGGTCGCGCAGTCCAATTCCAACCTCAAGATACGCGTGATCCCCTATCGCGGCGGCGGCGCGGTTGCCGGCGCGGTGAACACGCGGCGCGCGGAAATCGGCATCACCGACATCGTCGAGATGACCGATGCCAGCACCGGCGGCGGCCAGTTCAAGGGCCGCAAGATGCCCAATCTGCGGGTCGCATTCCGCGTCCTGGCTTTCCCGGTGGGGATCTTCGTGCGCAAGGATTCGCCGATCAAGACGATTGCGCAGCTGCGCGGCAAGCGCTTCGCCACCGAGTGGACCGCCTTTCCCAACTCGATCCCGCTGACCAATGGCATGATGGCCACCGGCGGGCTCAGCCTGAAGAACGTCAAAGGCGTGCCGACCGCGAACATCATCCGCGGCGCCAACGACTTCAAGGCGGGCAAGACCGACGCCTTCATCTTCGCCGTCGGCGCGCCGAAGGTGGCGGAGGTGAACTCCGCGGTTGGCGGCATTCGGATCCTGCCGATCGCCAACACGCCTGAGAACCTGAAACGCGTGAAGTCGGTACGGTCGGACTATTTCCTCATCACCCTGCCGGCGCGGATGCCGTTCGTGGGCGTGCTGCAGCCGACCACCGTGTTGGCCTCCGATCTGATCATCTATGTCGGCAGCCATGTCTCCGACGCGACCGTCTATGCCTTGGTCAAGGGCGTCTACAACCAGAAGGCCGCGTTGGTGAAGGGCCATCCCTCGTTCCGCGCCCATGCGCCGAAGCTGATGGCCAAGCAGTTCACGGTGGCCAAGTACCACCCGGGCGCGATCAAGTTCTACAAGGAGATCGGAATCTGGCCGGGCAAGTAATCCCGGCTGATTTTCAGAGCGGCGTCTAGCCGTTGAGCGCCGCCGAAAACGAGGCGGGCCCCGCATCGCCAAGCGTTCCGGGGATCGAGACGCCGGTCATCCTGGCGATCGATCCGTCGGACACGCCGGCAATACATAAAGGCCTGCGGGGCCTGCGTTCGACGCTTGCGGTGGTGCTGACCCTGGGCTCGCTGGGCTGGTCGGCGCAGGTGCCGAGCTGGTTCGGCGTCGCGCTGTTCACCGAGCAGTTTCTGTCGGCGATGCTTGGGGTCGCGCTGGCGCTCGTCTACATCCATTACCCGGCACGCCGCGGCACCGTGCGCACCCGGCTGCCGTGGTACGACATCGGCGGCGCCATCCTTGGCTTTGGCGCGGGCTGGTATGTCGCGCTCGTCTATCCGGTGCTGATCAAGCAGCTCACCGGGGCGGACCTGCCGATCGATGCTCTGGTCGTCTCGCTGGTCTTCTTCGTGCTGTGCATCGAGGGGCTGCGGCGCACGGTCGGCTACTCGCTCGTCATTATCGTGCTGGTCTTCGTGGCCTACGCGCTGATCGGCCATCTTGTGCCGGGCGGGCTGCAGACGCGGCGCGTCGGTTTCGGCCAGCTCATCACCTATCTCGCGCTCGACACCAGCGCCCTGATGGGGCTTGCCATGGTGGTCGGCACGACGATCGTGCTGACCTTCGTCTTCTTCGGCCAATTGCTGCTGGCCTCGGGTGGGTCGACCTTCTTCAACGACGTCTCGCTGCTGCTGATGGGGCGCTACCGTGGCGGCTCGGCGAAGATCGCGATCACCGCCTCGAGCCTCTTCGGCTCGGTCTCGGGGGTGGCCGTCTCCAACATCGTCGCCACCGGCGTCGTGACCATCCCGATGATGAAGCGCGCCGGCTTCTCGCCCAAATTCGCCGCCTCGGTCGAGGCCGTGGCCTCGACCGGCGGCCAGCTCATGCCACCGGTGATGGGCGCGGTCGCCTTCCTGATGGCCGATTTCCTGGAGATGCCATACCGCGAGATCGTGCTCGCGGCGATCGTGCCCTCGCTGCTCTACTACGTGGCGCTCTTCATCCAGGCCGATTTCGAGGCCGCCAAGGCCGGCATCACGCGGGTCCCGGAAGCGGACATACCAAGGGCGCGCACCGTCTTCTCCGCCGGCTGGATGTTCATCCTGCCTTTCGCCGGGCTTATCCTGGCGCTGTTCACGCTGAACTGGGAGGCCGAAGCGGCAGCGATCCTGGCCGCGATGGTGATCGCCATTCTGTTCGGGAGCTGGCCGGTCTTCGCGGTCGCGATGCTGCTGATCGGCATTTACTTCGCGCTCAACTGGAGCGGATCCACCGCCATCGCCGTCGCCGCAGCGCTCGGTGTTTCCATCATACTGCGCCTCACTTATCGCGGCGTCTCGATGCCGGCGAAGGCGATCTTCGACGCGCTGGTCAAGACGGGCTTGTCAGTGCTCGACATCATCATGATCGTGGCCGGCGCGGGTTTCATCATCGGTGTGTTGCTGTCGACCGGGCTCGGCTTTGCGCTGACCTCGCTGCTGGTCGATTTCGGCAGCGGCAACCTGCTGGTTCTGCTGCTGATATCGGGCATGCTGTGCATCGTGCTCGGCATGGGCATGCCGACGGTGGGCGTCTATATCCTGCTGGCGGTGCTGGTGGCGCCCTCGCTCAAGGATGTCGGCGTGCTGCCGCTCGCGGGGCATATGTTCATTCTCTATCTCGGCATGATGTCGCTGATCACGCCGCCGGTCGCGGTGGCTGCCTTTTTCGCCGCCTCGATCGCCAAGGCGCCGCCGATGGCGACAGGCTGGTATTCGATGCGCTTCGGCTGGACCGCCTATGTGGTGCCGTTCCTCTTCGTCTACTCGCCCAGTCTCCTACTCCAAGGCAGCACGGCCGATCTGGTGATCGATGTGTCCACGGCGATCGCCGGGGTCTGGTTTGTTTCGGCCGCCATCGCAGGGTATTTTGCGCGCCCGCTGCCCACCGCCGAACGCCTTGCTTTCACCCTTGCAGGAGCGATGCTGCTGCTCCCGCGCGGGGTCGGAAGCTGGGTGATCTGGCTCAACCTGGCGGGGCTGGCGCTGGGCTCGGCGCTGGTCACGCGCGAGATCATGGCATCACGCAAGCGCAAGCAATCGGACCGGGCCGGGCCGGCCAAGAGCACGATCGCGTCACAGTGATCTCGGGTGACGCGTGAATCGCGCTCTAAACATATGTGATAGATCAAGATTCACGTCTCAGATCGCAGCGATCTGAGACGATCTTGATCTAGCTCGTGGTTGGAGAAGGGTAATGGGCAAAATTGAAAACGCTGGCCCGTCCGCTGGCGCGGCACTGGCGCGGCAAAGCGCCGCCAGCACGGTTGCCGGGCTCTTTGCCATGCGGGCGCGCCTGCATCCGGGGCGTATCGCGATCGAAGAGGCCGGCGAAGGGAACGCGCGCACGCTGACCTATGCGGCGCTCGACGAGCGCAGCCGGCGTCTGGCGAGTGCGCTTCGGGGCCTGGGCGTCGGGCGCGGCGACAGGGTGGCGATCCTCTCGGAGAACCGGGCGGAGTTTCTCGAGCTCTTCATGGGCGCGGCGCGGATCGGCGCCATCGTCGCCTGCCAGAACTGGCGCCTTGCCCGGCCGGAACTCCAGCACTGCCTCAACCTGGTCGAACCCAAGATGGCGCTGGTCTCGCCGCGCTACGCGAAGAATTACTCAGCCCTCGGGGGCGACCTGCCGAAGGCAGTCGTCTTCGGCGACGCCTACGAGGCGCTGCTGGCGGATGCCGCGCCCGCGCTGACGCTTGATAAGGAGGTCGATCCCGAGGACGCGCTACTCATCCTCTACACCAGCGGCACCACCGGCCTGCCCAAGGGTGCGGTGATCAGCCACCGGGCGGAGATCGCGCGCAACCTCGTCATGCATGCCGAACAGCACATCGTGCCGGGCGACACGTTTGCCGTCTGGTCGCCGCTCTTTCACATGGGCGGAGCCGACTATTCGCTCGCCGCGCTGATGTCGGGCGGCAAGGTCGTGGTCTTCGACGGCTTCCAGAAGGAGGCGCTGGTCGCGCTGGTCGGCCGCGAGGAACTCGGCTGGCTGATCCTGATGCCGGGCATGGTGAAGGCGTTCATCGAGGAGTTCAAACGCCAGAACGCAGGCGTCAAGGGCGTCAAGGTCTGCGGCGTGATGGCCGATCTGGTGCCGCCGGCGGAGATCGCCGAGGCGACCCGGCTCGTCGGCGCGCCCTTCATGAACACCTTCGGGTCCACCGAAACGGGCAACCCGCCGGCTTCGGCGGGCTTGATCCCGATCGGCGTGGCGCCGGAGAGCCTGTCGAAGATCCAGAGCGCCTATTGCGAGGTGCGCCTGGTCGATCCGGACGACAACGACGTGCCCGACGGCGCGCCCGGCGAGTTGGCGATGCGCGGGCCGACGCTGTTCAGCGGCTACTGGCGCGCCGAAGAGACCAACGCCCAGGACTTCCGCGGCGGCTGGTTCCATATGGGCGACGTCTTCCAGCGCAATCCCGACGGCACGCTCGATTTCGTCGACCGGGTGAAATACCTGATCAAGACCGGCGGCGAGAACGTCTATCCGGCCGAGATCGAGCGGGTGATGATGCAGGAGCCGCGCGTCGCCGATGTCGCCGTAGTGCGCCGGCCGGACGACAAATGGGGCGAGGTGCCGATCGCCTTCGTGGCGCGGCACGACGAAAGCCTGGACGCGGACGCGCTGAAGGCTTTGTGCCGGGCCGAGCTTGCCGGCTACAAGCAGCCCAAGGGCATCCATTTCATCGGCTTCGATGAGTTCCCGCGCTCGACCTCGGGCAAGATCCAGCGCCACGAGCTGGAGAAGTTGCTCGACGGGAATGCCTCCGGCTGATCAAGGCATCTCCTCGCAATATCAGCCGTCATCCCGGACGCTAGAGCGGATTCGACTTAATCCGGATCGTATCCAGCGGCTGCGAAGTAGTTCTGGCATTCGGTTGGCGTGAAGGCATCGAGGGTTTTGGCGATTGCGTCCCAGAGATCATCGACGGTTCTGGCGGCGGCTTTTCGGA
>DATKZM010000092.1:0-2087 GCA_035527975.1 Alphaproteobacteria bacterium
GGCCGGCCCGGTTTCGTCAGTGTACTGAATACTATCGCGCGGGTCTATCGCGAGGAGCCGGACAAGGTCCGCAACAACGCCGACGCGATCACCGCAGGGCTCAAGCCGAAACACGCCGAAGGTGCTTCCGCCGAACTCAACGACATGACGCTGTCCGACCTGGCGCGGCGCTTTCTCGCCGCGGTCGATCCGGTGCAGGGCGGCATGCGCGGCGCGCCAAAATTTCCGCAAGTTCACTTCTTCGAATTCCTGTGGCGCGCAGGCCTCCGCTACGGACTGCCGAACCCGCGCGAGGCGGTGACGCTCACCCTCACCCAGATCGCGCAAGGCGGCATCTACGATCATCTCGGCGGCGGCTACTCCCGGTACAGTGTCGACGAGCGCTGGCTCGTGCCGCATTTCGAAAAGATGCTCTACGACAACGCGCTGCTCGTGGAGCTGATGACCGAGGCGTGGCGCGAGGAGAAGACGCCGCTCTTCGCCCAGCGCATCGAGGAAACCATCGGCTGGCTGACGCGCGAGATGGTGACGGAGGAGGGCGCCTTCGCCGCGTCGCTCGATGCCGACTCAGAAGGCGTCGAGGGCAAGTTCTATGTGTGGTCGCTGCCTGAGATCCGCGATGTTCTCGGTGCGGACGATGCCCGGCTCTTCGCGGAGGTCTACGACGTCACCGCGGACGGCAATTTCGAAGGCCACACCATTTTGAATCGGCTGGGCGCCGTGGCGCTGCGTGACGACGCAACGGAAGCGCGGCTCGCGGCGATGCGCGCGAAACTTTTGGCGCGCCGGTCGGGCCGCATTCGTCCCGGCTTCGACGACAAGGTGCTCGCCGATTGGAACGGGCTGATGATCGCAGCCCTCGCCAATGCCGCACAAGCCTTCGACAGACCGGACTGGCTTGCCGCCGCCGAGAGCGCATTCCACTTCGTCAGTACCCGGATGATGAAGAACGGCCGGTTGTTCCATGCCTATCGTGCGGGCGCGGCAAAGGCCCCGGCGACCGCGAGCGACTACGCCAACATGATCCGCGCCGCGCTGGCGCTCGCCGGCACGACCGGCAATCGCGACACCATCGCCCAGGCCCGCGCCTGGACCGGCGTGCTCGACGCGCATTACTGGGCGCCCGATCTCGGCGGCTATCATCTCGCCGCGGACGACACCGACGACCTCATCGTGCGTCCCTTAAGCGGTCTCGACGACGCGACGCCGAATGCCAACGCGGTGATGGCGTCGAACCTCGTGCAGCTTTCCCTGTGGACGGGGGAGCCGCGTTACGCGAAACGCGCCGAAGAGATCTTCAAGGCGTTCGGTGCAGGGATCGCCGCCAACCCGGTGGCGCATTCGGGCTTGCTCAGCGCCGCCCTCGACGGGCTGGCGCCGTCTCTCGTCGTGCTCATCGTGCCCGCGAACGGCGATGCCGCTGCGCTGCGCGCCGGCTTGCGCGACGTGTCGCTGCCAAACGCGGTGGTGCTGGAGATGCGGCAAGGGGAGGCGCTGCCGTCCTCCTCGGCGGCCTTCGGCCGGACGGCGATCGACGGCAAGCCCACGGCCTATGTGTGCCTCGGCCCGCAATGCTCGCTGCCGGTGACAGAGCCGGCCAAGCTCGCCGCGACCATCAAGGCCGCGCGCGAAGTGAGGGTGACTTAGAGGTCAACACACGAGTCGTTTTTGAATTTCGGAGGGTCGTCGCAGGCGAGGGTCGGGGCGCGCTCAGTGAAGCGGCCCCGCGCGGCCCCTAAGTGTTCATCGAGTCGAAGAACTCGCCGTTGTTTTTGGTCTGCTTCAGCTTGTCGTTGAGGAACTCGATGGCATCCATGGTGCCCATGGGGTTCAGGATGCGGCGGAGCACATACATCTTCTTGAGCCGATCCGGCGGAACCAGGAGCTCTTCTTTTCGGGTGCCGGAGCGGGCGATGTCGATGGCCGGGAACACGCGCTTGTCTGCGACCTTGCGGTCGAGGACGAGCTCGGAGTTGCCGGTGCCCTTGAACTCTTCGAAGATCACCTCGTCCATGCGGCTGCCGGTGTCGATCAGCGCCGTGGCGATGATGGTGAGCGAGCCGCCTTCCTCGATATTGCGGGCGGCG
>DATKZM010000093.1:0-44450 GCA_035527975.1 Alphaproteobacteria bacterium
TCCGAAAAGCCGCCGCCAGAACCGTCGATGATCTCTGGGACGCAATCGCCAAAACCCTCGATGCCTTCACGC
Organism: Alphaproteobacteria bacterium; assembly: GCA_035527975.1. Taxonomy (GTDB): domain Bacteria; phylum Pseudomonadota; class Alphaproteobacteria; order JAPULJ01; family JAPULJ01; genus DATKZM01. The sequence continues at coordinate 73 of DATKZM010000093.1, forward strand.
CAACCGAATGCCAGAACTACTTCGCAGCCGCTGGATACGATCCGGATTAAGTCGAATCCGCTCTAGCGGACAGGTTGTCCACTTCATTGTATCCAATTTGATCCAAATTGTGATGAAATCGTTCCGGGAGTTGTATACGATAGCGTCAAATATGGGCCGCAATCGGTCCAACGGGAGGTTCGTTCGCGATGACCGATCAGTCGCCATCAAACGCAATTACGCGTTCCAATCTGAGGCCCCGCAAGGCGTCGGGCGATGCCGCCGTCTATGCCCAGCTCTACGACGCGATCCTTGAGCAGCGTCTCGCGCCAGGCACCAAACTGCCGGAGGACGGGCTCGGTGAGATCTTCGGGGTCAGCCGCACGGTGGTACGCAAGGCCCTCTTCCGCCTTGCCCATGAAGAGCTGATCCGGTTTCGCCCCAACCGCGGCGCCATCGTCGCCAGCCCCACCGTCGAGGAGGCCGCCCAGGTTTTCGAGGCGCGCCGTGTCGTCGAAGGCGCCATTGTGCGCAAGGTCTTCGCCAGGGTGACGGCCGAGAGCCTGCGTGGGCTCAAGAATATCGTCAGCGAGGAGCGCGCAGCGCATGAGCGCGGCGACCGCGCCGGCTGGATCCGCCTGTCGGGCGAATTCCATCTGCGTCTGGCCGACATCGCAGGCAACCGCGTGCTGGCGGACTATCTGAAGGCACTGGTCTCGCGCACGTCCCTGATTATTTCGCTTTATGAGCGGCCGGGCAACTCCGCCTGCGCCTTCGACGAGCATGCAAGCTTCCTGATCGCCGTCGAGGCCAACGACCTCAAGCGCGCACTCGTCTTGATGGAGCGCCACCTGGAAGCCTGCGAAGCCAAGCTGAACACCGAGGAACAGACGCTCAGCCGCGACCTGGCCGCGATCTTCGGCGAGAACGCCGAGGCCCGGAACGGGCAGGACGCCAGCGGCGCGGCGGGACGCTAGGCCCTATGGAGATCGTCGGTGATTGGCTGAACCTGGCGATCCGCTGGGCGCATATCATCACGGGCATCGCCTGGATCGGCTCGTCCTTCTACTTCATGTGGCTGGACAGCCATCTGGAAAAGCCCGATGCGCCGCGCGAGGGTATCGAGGGCGAGCTGTGGATGGTCCATTCCGGCGGCTTCTACCAGGTGGAAAAGATGGATGTGGCGCCCAGGGTGATGCCGCGCACGCTTCACTGGTTCATCTGGGAGGCGACCTTCACCTGGATCACCGGTGCGCTGTTGATGGTCGTGGTCTATTACCTCGGCGCCCGCGTCTTCATGGTCGACCTGTCGGTCGCCGAGATTTCTCCCCTGGCCTCCGTCGGCATCGGCGTGGGCACTATCGCGGTCACCTGGTTTGCTTACGATGCGCTTTGGGCCTCGCCGCTGGCGGAGAAGGAGCCGGGGCTCTGCAACATCCTCTCGCTGCTCGCGCTCGTCGCGATTGCTTACATGTTCACGCGCTATTTGAGCGGGCGCGCAGCCTTCATTCATACCGGCGCGGTTATGGGCACGATCATGGCGGCCAATGTCTGGCGCCGCATCATTCCGGGGCAACGCGCCCTGGTGGCCGCAACCCGCGCCGGCACAACCCCGGATCCCGCCTACGGGCTCAAGGCCAAGCAGCGCTCGGTGCACAACAACTACCTGACGCTGCCGGTGCTGTTCACGATGATCAGCGCGCATTATCCGATGACCTACGGCCATGCCTGGAACTGGGTCGTTCTTCTGGTGCTCTTCGTGATCGGCGCCGCGATCCGGCACTACTTCAACATGCGCAATGTCGGCCGCGAGCGCGCCGGCCTGCCCTTCGTCGCCGCCGGCGTTGGCGCCTTTCTGGCGCTCGCCTTCGTGGTTTCGGTGCTGCCGCGTCTGTCAAACCAGACGACCGGCCCCACGGTGGCTTTCGCCGCCGTCGACAAGATCGTCGCCAAGCACTGCATCATGTGTCATGCCGCCAATCCCAAACATGAGAGCTTCGACAAGCCGCCCAAGAACGTGGTGCTCGCGACCCCGACGCAGATCCGCAAATGGGTCGAGGCGATCCGCAAACAAACCGTCGACACCCGGACCATGCCGCTGGGCAACGAGACCAAGATGACGGCCGATGAGCGCGCCACCCTGGGCCGCTGGATCGCGCAGGGCGCCCAAGTCGAGTGAATGGTCGAGTGAATTCCCAATGACGAGGCCGGAAACGACGCCAAACAGGCGCTATCCACGCGACATGATCGGCTATGGCGCAAAGCCACCGCAGGCCAATTGGCCGGGCGGCGCGCGCCTGGCCGTGCAGATCGTGCTCAACTATGAGGAGGGCGGCGAGAACTCCATTCTGCACGGTGATCCGGCCTCCGAAGCTTTCCTCTCCGAAATCGTTGGCGCCCAGCCACTATACGGCGTGCGCCATATGAACATGGAATCGATCTACGAGTATGGCAGCCGAGCCGGCTTTTGGCGGCTGATGCGGCTGTTCGAGGCCCGCAAGATCCCGGTCACCGTGTTCGCCGTGGGTATGGCGCTGGCCCGAAACAAAGAGGCCGCCGCGGCGATGGTTGCAGGCGGCCACGAGGTTGCGAGCCACGGCTGGCGCTGGATCGACTACCAATACGTGCCCGAGGCGACCGAGCGCGAGCATATGCGACTGGCCGTCGAAGCGATCGTGAAAGCAACCGGCACCCATCCCGTCGGCTGGTATACCGGGCGCAGCGGCCCCAACTCGCTGCGCCTCGTCGCCGAGGACGGGGGCTTCCTCTACTGCGCCGACAGCTACGCCGATGACCTGCCTTATTGGGTCAAGGCGGGCGGCAAGAAGCCGGTTCTCATGGTTCCTTACACGCTGGACGCCAACGATATGCGCTTCGCCACTGCCCAGGGCTTCAATTCGGGCGATCAGTTCTTCACCTATCTGCGCGACAGCTTCGACGTGCTCTATGCCGAGGGCGAAGTGGCGCCGAAGATGATGTCGGTCGGACTGCATTGCCGCCTCGCCGGGCGCCCCGGCCGCATCGCCGGGCTGGCCCGTTTTCTCGATCACGTCGCGGCGCATGACAAAGTCTGGATTTGCCGCCGCGATGCCGTCGCCAAGCACTGGCGCAAACATCATCCGTGCAAAATACCGGCATGAGCGAAACCACCACGCTCGATACGCTCAACGCGGCGGCGCAGACGGATTTCGTGGCCGCGCTCGCGGATATCTTCGAGCACTCGCCCTGGGTGGCCGAAGCGGCCGTCGGCGCCCGGCCCTTCGTCTCGACCGAAGGCCTGCTTGCCGCCATGGTCGCCGTCGTGCTCGCCGCGCCGCAGCCAAAAAAGCTCGCGCTCATCCGCGCCCACCCCGATCTTGCCGACCGCCTCGCAACCGCTGGCGATCTGACGGAGGCCTCGACTGCCGAGCAGGCCGATGCCGGGCTCGATCAATGCTCGCCGGACGAGTTGAAGCGCTTTGAAAGCCTCAACGACGCATACAAGGCAAAATTCGGCTTTCCCTTCGTCAAGGCTGTGAAGGGGCGCAGCCGCGCCGAAATCCTCGTCGCCTTCGCCCGCCGCCTTGAAAACGACGAGGCAGCGGAATTCGATGAAGCCCTGGCGCAAATCGCCGAGATCGCAAGGCTGCGCTTGACCTCGCTCATCGATGCCTGACATGGATCGACATACGACGGGCTCCTTATGAAAGAACGGGTATGAGCGAGCAATTGCATGAGGGCGATGATTTCGCTCGCAAATGGGTAAACCTCGCCCAGCCGCGGCTGGGTGCGAAAACGATCTACGCCACTGACGATTTCTTCGCTCCCAAGGAACGGCTTATCCAGCCCGAACCGGCTGTCTTCATCGCCGACAAGTATGACGATCACGGCAAATGGATGGATGGCTGGGAGAGCCGCCGTAAGCGCGTGCCGGGTCACGATTACTGTGTCGTCCGCCTCGGGCTGCCGGGCATCATCAAGGGCGTCGACATCGACACCAGTCATTTCACCGGCAATTATCCGCCTGAAGCTGCGATCGAAGCCTGCGCCGGCGATGATGATCCGAACGAGGAGACTGCCTGGACGCAGATTGTGCCGCGAACAAAACTGCTGCCCAACTCGCATCATTTGATTTCGGTCGACAGCGATAAGGCCTGGACCCATGTCCGCCTGCACATCTATCCCGATGGGGGGGTCGCGCGTCTGCGTGTTTACGGCCAGGTACAGGTCGACTGGGCGACCCGCGATCCAGCCGAACTCTTTGATCTGATTGCACTTCGCAATGGCGGCCGCGCGGTTTCGTGCAATGACCGGCACTACGGCGAGCCCGAGAACCTGCTGGCGCCCGGCCGCAGCTCCTATGTGGGCGACGGCTGGGAGACCCGCCGTCGCCGCGAGCCCGGCAATGATTGGGCGATCATGGCCCTTGGTCATCGCGGCCAGGTCCGCCGGGTCGAGATCGACACCGCGCATTTCAAGGGCAATTATCCCGAGGCCGCCTCAATCGATGGCATCGATTATGAGGGGGACGAAGCCGCGCTGGCCGACGCCACGGGCTGGCGCGAACTCCTGCCGCGCCAGACGCTGCAGATGGACCGCGAGCATGTTTTCGACGAGATCACGGACGGCGGCCCCATCACGCATATTCGCCTCAACATCTTCCCCGATGGCGGGGTCAGCCGCCTGCGCCTTTGGGGAACGATCACGCCCATGGGCAAGATATGAGCGCGCGTACCATCAAGTCCGAGCCCCTGACGGTGGAAGCCTTCGCGCCGTTTGGCGACGTCATCGCGGCCGGCGGCGGCGAGCGCATGATGATCAACGACGGCACCTCGGAGCGCTTCAACGATATCGCCAGGATCGATGTGGGCGCAGAGGGCGGCCGGCCCAATCTCAGCTTCGTCCACGCCCAACCGCGCGCGCTGCCGCTCACCGTGCGCATGGTCGAGCGTCATCCGCTCGGCAGCCAGGCTTTCATGCCGCTGGGACCGACGCCGTTTCTGGTCTTGGTGGCCCCGGCGGGCGATCAGGTAACGGCCGCTGATCTGCGCGCCTTCAGGACAGCGCCCGGCCAAGGCATCAACTACCGTCGCGGCGTCTGGCACCACCCGTTGATTGCACTTGAGCGCGTGAGTGAGTTCATCGTCATCGACCGCGGCGGCGAGGGCGAGAATTGCGACGAGATCGTTTTCGGCGACGATGAAATTGTCCTGGTCGGCTAACGCGCATTTTCATCCCGGATCAGGTGTGGGATGGCACTGAATGTAGACGCATCAAACCGACCGCGTGATCCCGCCGTCAATGCGCAAATTCTGCCCGGTGATATAGCCCGCCTTGTCGGAAGCGAGGAAGGCAATCAGCTCGGCGACCTCGGCCATTCGGCCATAGCGTCCCATCGGAATGCTGGCCCGGCGCGCTTCATTCTCCGGCAGGCTGTCGATAAAGCCCGGCAGCACATTGTTCATGCGAACATTGTCGGCGGCATAGCGGTCGGCAAATAGCTTGGCATAGGCCGCAAGCCCGGCCCGGAATACGCCCGACGTCGGAAAGCCCGCATCCGGTTCGAATGTGGCATACGTGGAAATATTGACGAACGAGCCGCCCTTCTGGTCGACCATGATCGGCGCCACCAACCGCGCGATGCGCACCACGTTCAGCAGATAAAAATCCATGCCGAGGTGCCAGTCCTCGTCGCTAATCTCCAGAACATCGCCCTTCGGTCCATGCCCGGCGCTGCTGACCACGGCGTCGATACGGCCCCAGCGCTTCATGGCGCCGTCGACCAGTGCCTTTAGATCGTCGTTTGACTGGTTGCTGCCGGTGACGCCGAGCCCGCCAAGCTCCTTGGCCAGTGCTTCGCCTTTGCCCGATGACGACAGGATGGCCACGGCCCAGTCGTCCGCCGCCAGTTTGCGTGCGGCTTCCGCGCCCATCCCGCTTCCGCCGGCAACAACCACCGCAACGGCTTGCTCCGCCATGATGGCCCCTAATCCCAGACCGGCTTGCGTTTTTCGATGAAGGCGTTGACGCCTTCCCTGGCCGTATCGCTGTCCATGTCCTCGGCCATCCAGCCGGCGGTGAAGTCGAGCGCCTCGGATAGCGGCATCTGGAGCTGCTGGTAGAAGACCTCCTTGCCGCGGGCCACGGCGGTGGCCGGCTTGGCCCTGATCGCCGCGGTTACTTCGGCCACCGCTGTGTCCAACTCCTCGGGTTCGACCACCTTGTTGACGAGGCCGATCTCCTGAGCCTGCGCCGCGTCGATGAAGGCGCCGGTAAACAGCATGTTAAAGGCCTGTTTGCGCGGCACATTGCGGCTGATCGTGACCGACGGCATTGCGCAGAAGAGGCCGTTGGTGATGCCGTTGGCCGAGAAGGTCGCCGCACTGGAGGCGATTGCCATGTCGCAGGCGGCGACGATCTGGCAGCCGCCGGCCGTGGTCAGTCCCTGGACGCGCGCGACAATTGGCTGGGGCATCGAGATCATCGTCTTGGTGAGCGCGGCCGAGCGCCGGAACGCCTCCTCGTAGAAGGCGTGGTCGTTCGCCTCGATCATCTCCTTCAGGTCATGCCCGGGACAGAATGCCTTGTCTCCGGCCGCCGCCAGCACGATCACGCGGCAGGCCGGGTCTTGGGCCAGTTCCTTCAGCGTCGCGTGCAACCGCTCGACCAGATCCTCGGACATCGCGTTGTACTTGTCAGGCCGGTTGAGCGTCAGCCTGGTCACGCCGTCCGCGTCCTCGCGCAGCAACACGTCCTCATTGCTCAGATCGTCGGTCCTGGCATCCATCTCGCTTACTCCGCTGCCTGCTTGGCGCTCTACTCGGTCGCCTGCTTCGCGCCCTACTCCGCTGCCTGCTTCGCCCGGCTCGCCCGCTCGGCCTCGGTCGCGGGCACATCGACCTCGTATGATTTAGGGTCGATTGCCACGCCGTAAAGCGCGCGCACCTGATCGACCGTATAGTAACCGCGCCGCACATCGGACGCGACCCGCTCGGGCGCGCGGGCATAAGGATCGCCGAAGCCGCCGCCGCCAGGCGTGCAGACGGTCACCGTGTCGCCCTCGGTTATCAGGATATCCTGGTCCTTGGAAAGGTGCGGCGGCCGATACGCCTTGCCGCCCTGCTCGACCAGCACCGTGTTGACCCCGCCGTCCTGGCCACCGAGCGCGCCTTGCGGCCCGGTGCGGCCGTGATCCATCACGAAAGAGGCGCGTGCCGTGCCCCGGCGCAGGCGTACCTTGTATTTGACGCCGAAGCCGCCGCGATGCTCGCCCGCCCCGCCCGAGCCTTCGTGCAGCGCATATTCCTCGATCAGCACAGGGTAGCGCTGCTCGACGATCTCGATCGGCGTGGTCTTGGAAATACCGATAGTCGAGCAGCCGTTGGAAATGCCATCGCCATCCTTCGAGCCGCCATAGCCGCCGCCGGAAATGAGATAGAGCACGTATGAGCGGTCGGTCTTGGGATCGTGCCCGCCGATGGCGAAATTGCCGCTGGTACCGGCCGGCGCGGCGAAGAGAAGATCGGGGATCGCCGGCGTGAGCGCGTTGAAGACGGCTTCGGCGATGCGCTGGCTTACCTCCGCCGCACAGCCCGATACCGGCCGGGGATATTCGGCATAGAGGAAGGTCCCTTTGGGTTCGATGATGTCGAGCGGGGCGAAGGTGCCGGCATTGATCGGCACCTCCGGGAAGATGTGTTTGATCGCCAGATAGACCGACGACATGGTGGTCGCGATGACGCTGTTCATCGGGCCCATGCAGGGCGGCGACGACCCGGTCATATCGAAGGTGAGCCCATCGCCCTGCTTGGTGATCTTCATCGCGATCTTGAGCGGCTCGTCGACCACGCCATCGGAGTCCACAAACGCCTGGCCCTCATAGATCCCGTCAGGGATCTGACTTATCTTGGCGCGCATCTGCTGTTCGGCGCGGGCGCGCAGCTCGATGATCGCCTCCTCCACCGTGTCGCGGCCATAGCGGTCGAGCAGCACGGTAAGCCGCCGCTCGCCCACGGTGAGCGCGGCGGCCTGGCCTTTGATGTCGCCGATGCGCTGGTCGGCGATGCGGATGTTGGAGAGGATGATCGATAGGATCTCCTCGTCCATCACACCTTCCTTGAAGAGCTTGACCGGCGGCAGACGCAGGCCCTCCTGCTCAACCTCGGTCGCGTTGGCCGAGAAGCCGCCGGGCACCGCCCCGCCGGTGTCCGGCCAGTGCCCGGTATTGGCCAGCCAGGAGAAGATTTCGCCCTCATAGAAGAACGGCTTGACGAAGCGCACATCCATCAGATGCGTGCCGCCAAGGTAAGGATCGTTGACGATATACAAATCGCCCGGCCGCACATCTTTGGCGCGCTTGATCACCTCGCGAGTGCCGAACTGCATGGTGCCGACGAAGACCGGCAGACCAAGATCGCCCTGGGCGATCAGCGCGCCGTCGTCGCGGTGATAGATGCCGTCGGAGCGGTCGAGCGCCTCGGAGATCACCGGGCTGAAGGCCGAGCGAACGAAGGCGAGATCCATCTCGTTGCAGACCTGGATCAGGCCGTTTTGGATCACCGCCAAGGTGACCGGATCGAGGGGTTTCGCACGTGAGCTTGATGTATCAAGTCCGCTACTGCACATTTCGATACTTTCGTTGGAGTATTTCATGGAGGCGACGAACATTTCTATTCCACGGCGATGTTTTCCTCTCCTGACCAAGCCAAGCAACCGCTGTTTTTAGGTAATCCAACGCTTGTTTGTCAGCGTAAGCATCCCAGTACTGAATTGATTGGTTAGAAAATGTGAGAGCGTGATAAGTCCTGCGCCGATCCTTGTTGTAACAATCTTTCAGTATTTCCATGCTTTGTTGCAAAGTATTCTTTACGTTAGCATCGGTAAAATCTTGCACTATATTTGCGTTGAACAAGATAATTGCATGCGAGTTTCTAATGCTGAACACTCTCGGGGCGACGGTAATTGCCTTGTCAATCCATTGAAATGCTTCTTTAAATTGTCGCTTCCGAGAAATATAAAGCGCACCTTGCTGCAACAAAAAGGGCGAGTAATCCCTATTGTACAACTCGTCATAAAAATCTCTTCCATCCTGCCATTGTGGGAACGCCCGCCTAAACAAATCTGCGTCGAAGGCCCTTCGACGAAATACGTCAAATCTAGATATTCGAAATGGCGACACGTTATTATGAAACCGCAGTAGCATTTCCCTCAGCGAGTGGGAATTTGCTTGGTAAACTATTGCTTCCGCTAGAATATTTGATCGCGAACGGAAGTGGTCCTGAGGAGTATCAGCGAGAGTCCCTTTGTAGTCAGTTATCATTCCTGCCAATTGCTCCAACAAACGATATATGGTTTCGAAATGCAGATCCTCTCCCAAAAATGCGGAAATCATGTCATACGAAACGGGAGTTCTGCAGTGATGAACGTAGTTGCACATCAAAAAAAAACATCATGCAACCGGATATCGCTTTCTCTTAATCCCTCTAACACTTCAATGAATCTTTCAGATAACTTTGTCTTTCGTATATTTAATTCAATAATCTCAAAAATAGAAAGAAATTGGCCACCTTCTTCTTCCGTCAAAGCGAACTTTTCACTTCGGAAATCGTTAGGTATATTGTCATATATCCTTTGAATATCTATCTTCCTTAATTCTGTAACGTCAATAATGGAAATCTTACGTAAATCCATGAGATGGGTAACCGTATCAAATATGTAGCTTCGATCTGCTGCTAGAATTTGTATATTTGGACACTTCAATAGAATCAAAATCCCGGTCACACTATCCGTAAAATCATCAACAAAGATAAGTGATTTTCTACCCTTGATGGCATTGACAATGTGATTTGCTTTTTCTTCCGTACAATAATCAACGAAAAACTTTTGGCCATCAAAAGCAACTTCAGCAGCCAATTGCATCATTAGTGTAGTTTTTCCACAGGCCGGAATCCCAAGGATCACTACATTCTCTTTGTTGTTTATCTTGTTTTGCGCATTATTAAAGTGAGCCGTATGGGACAATTGGCCGGATAATATGTCATACCAAGTTGGACCTGCTCCCTCGTAAAAGTCTCGCAACGGCCGAACTGAAACGTCACCAATCTGCGGAATACTGTATCCCGGAACAAAATTTGATTGCCGCTTTTGCCGTAGCTCATCGTCAAGCTCTAATTGCGAGAAATAGGAAAGAAGCTCTTCGGTATCTCCCCGAATAATTTGAAAATCAATCGCAGAGAAGTATTCTTCAGTGCCGGCGTCCGCATCGTTGACAAGAATCCATTTTGACTTGTGCCCTCTACCCGATTCTTGACGCGACGATAGACTTTCCCAAACACCTGCATCATTCAATCCATATCCACAGAATACTGTCGGATAGTCTTCTAAGCCTTTAGAAAGGTATTTCCACTTATCTGGATCTTCAGCAAATGCCGAGGCCATATCCGCATCACTAAAATAGAATTGCGGTTCATTTTCAACTACACTGCCGTGTAGTGGCACGTAATTAATTGCACTTCGATCAAGATGCTCAGAGCCATGCATAGAAACCACGTTTATGTAGTTAAATGTGCTGTTCTTATAAATATTTAAAATAAGATCATCTATATTTGTTGTAAAGATATTTTTTACATTAATATTTTCAATATTACCGTAATTATTATCGTAAGCTTTTACTGTAAATCGTTGCTTTAAATATTTCAGATACGGTAGTTTATTTGTCCGTTCCAAATATGCGCACACCTGCGATAATCTCAGTTTGGACATTTCCTCAAGTCTAAACTCCCTAATAAGTTCGTCCTTCAATTGATCGCCGACAGGCAGATGTCTGTCATTTGCATCCGATGACAAGAGCGAGAATCCTGCTCCAAGAAATAGGTTCAATCCGCTCTGAGCTGACAACCGAAATGTAGCTTCATTCTCGATTTGCATGAGCGACTCGCTTCTTTTGATTAGTCTGATGCTGACTAAAGCTTATGAATGTTCAACACATCACAATCAAAAATACAAGGTGATGCAAGCTTTTCAATCTCTCGTTGTTATGATCAAATTCCCCAGCGCGTCCGCCTCCACCTCATCTCCCGGCTCGACCACGATCGTGGTGTCGAGCTGCTCGACGATGGCGGGGCCGGTGAGCGTGGCGCCCGGCGGCAGCTGATCGCGCTGGAAGATCGGTGTCTGCGCCCAGCCGCTCTCGAACCAGACCCGGCGGTGCGCCGCGGGCGCCCGGTCGCCGCCATAGGCATGCGCCAGCGCCTCCAGTGGTACGCCGCGGCGCTTGCCGATCACGGCGGTGTGGAGATTGACCAGCACCGCACGAATTTCGTTCAACTCGACCTCGAAACGCCGCCAATAGGATTCCTCGAAGGCTGTCTGGAATTCCTCGCGCGGCGCCCCGGTGCCCGAGACCGGAATGGTCAGGATATGGCTTTGGCCGAGGAACTGCATGTCGGCCGAATGCAGCACGGTGATATCGGCAACCTCGACGCCCTCGCGCGCGATGGTCGCCCTGCCCTCCTCGATCTGGGCCTCATAGATCGCCTTCACCTGGTCCATGTCGAGATCGGCGACCGTCGCGTTGACCGTATTCACGTAGTCGTGGCGCACATCGGCGACGAGGCAGCCGAGCGCATTGGTGATGCCAGGCCGCGCCGGCACCAGAACCTTGGGCACCGCAAGCTCGCGCGCCAGCGCCGAGGCGTGGAGCGGTCCCGCCCCGCCAAAGGCAAAGAGCGCGAAATCGCGTGGATCGTGGCCGCGCGAGAGCGAAACCAGGCGCAGCGCGCCGGCCATGCGGTCATTGGCGATGCGCAGGATCGCCGCCGCCACACCCTCCGCATCGAGGCCCAGGTGCCGGCCGATTTCGCGCTCGAAGACCGCCCGAATATCGTCGAGCGAGATCGGCTTGTCGACCGCGAGCAACGCTTTTGGATTGAGCCGCCCCAGCACCAGATTCGCATCGGTGATGGTTGGGCGTTGGCCGCCGCGCGCATAGCAAATCGGGCCCGGATCGGCGCCGGCGCTTTCCGGCCCCACCTGCAGCATGCCTGCACCGTTGATGACGGCAACCGAGCCGCCGCCCGCGCCGATCGTGTGCACGTCGACCATCGGCACATGGATGGGCATGGCGTATTCGAGCTCGAGCTCGGAGGACACCTGCGGCACGCCGTCGCGGATCAACCCGACATCGCAGCTCGTCCCGCCCATATCGTAGGTGATGACGTCGGGTATGCCAGCGGCCGTAGCGGTATAGGCGGCGGCCATGACACCCGAGGCCGGGCCCGACATCACCGTCTTGACCGCCGCTTCAGAGACGATGGTTGACGAAACTGTCCCACCATTGCCCTGCATGACCAGCAGGTCATGACCGTAGCCGCGTTCGGCCAGGCCCTCGCGCAGGCGGGAAATGTAGCGGTCGAGCACTGGCTGGATGCAGGCATTGACGCTTGCCGTCACGCCGCGCTCGTATTCGCGGTACTCCGACAGGATGGCATGGCCCATGGTGATGTAGGCATTGGGCCAGACCTCGGCGGCGATTTCCGCGGCGCGCTGCTCATGGGCGGGATTGAGATAGCCGTGGAGGAAATGGATCACCAGCGACTCGCAACCCGCCTCGACTAGAGCCTTGGCGGCGGCGCGCACGTCATCCTCGTTAAGCGGCACCAGCACGTCGCCCTCGGCGCTGACGCGCTCGCTCACCTCGTAGCGACGCTCGCGCGGGATCAGCGGCTCGAACCAGCCCTTGAGGCCGTAGGGCTGGGGCCGGGTACGGCGACCAAGCTCGATAACGTCGCGAAACCCCTTGGTCGTGATCATCCCGGCAACGCTGATCTTGCGTTCCAACATGGCGTTCGTCGTTGCCGTGGTGCCGTGGATGATTGTCCGCACCTGATCGAGCGGCACTTGCGTTTCCGCCAGCGCGCCAAGCACGCCGAAGGCCTGGTTCTCGGTTGTCGTCGGCACCTTGGCGACCCGGATGCCGCCGCCCGCCTCGTCCATCAGGATGAGGTCGGTAAAGGTCCCGCCGACATCAACGCCTGCAACTATGGCTTCCATCACAATTTTCCGCCTTACACAGTCAGATAAGCCGCGCGCACGTCCTCGTCCTTGGCCAGCTCCGCCATTTCGCCCTCATACCGAATGCGGCCTTTTTCGATGATGTAGGCGCGGTCAGAGACAAGGGTGGAGAAATGGAGGTTCTGCTCGGAGAGGAGGATCGAGAGGCGTTCGCGTTTCAGATCAAGGATCGTGTTCGCCATCTGCTCGACGATCACCGGTGCCAAGCCCTCGGACGGCTCGTCGAGCAGCAGCATGCTCGGATTGCCCATGAGGGTGCGCGTGATCGTCAGCATTTGTTGCTCGCCGCCACTCATGCGCCCGGCCTGGCGGTCGCGCAGCTCGGCAAGTTTGGGAAAAAGCGTGAAAACGCGCTCAACCGTCCATTCGGGCGCGCCCGTGCGCGGGGGTTGACGGCCGACCGAAAGGTTCTCGCTCACCGTGAGTTCGGCGAAAACGCGGCGGTCTTCGGGCACATAGCCCAGGCCGCGCCGCGCAATACGATGCGGCTCGAGTCCGGCGATTGCCTCGCCGTCGAAGCTGATCGCGCCCCGGCGTGGACGCACCAGTCCCATGATCGACTTCATCGTCGTCGATTTGCCCGCGCCGTTGCGGCCCAGTAGTGCCACCACCTCGCCCGGACGGACGCCGAGGGCGACATCGTCGAGTATATGCGCAAGGCCGTAATAGCTGTGCAGGCCGCTCACCTCGAGGCCGGCGGAGGTATCGCGGCCCGCCGCGGATGCCGCAACGCTGCTTCCATTCGCCACCATGCTCACGCGACCTCCACGCCGTGCACCGCACCGGTGCCGAGATAGATATCCTGGACCTGCTTGTCCGCGCGAACGTGTTCGGGTTTGCCCTCCGCGATCAGACGGCCGCGGTCGAGCACCATGATGCGGTCGGCATGGGCGAAGACGACGTCCATGTCGTGTTCGGTGAACAGCACCGCGATGTCGCGCTCGCGCACGATCTCAGCGGTCAGCGCCATTAGCTCGATGCGTTCCTTCGGCGCCATGCCGGCGGTGGGCTCGTCCATCAGCAAGAGCTTGGGCTCGTTCGCCAGCGCGACGGCAAGCTCGACCCGCTTGATGTCACCGTAAGCGAGGACGCCGCAGGCGCGTTCGGCCTGGGCCTTCATGCCGACCCGGTCGAGCAGCGCATCGGCCGCCTCGACGTAGAGGGACGCGGCCGGCCGCCACAATGCCTTGTCCCGGCGGTGATGGCTGATCAGCGCCATCTGGACGTTCTCGCGCACCGTCATCGAAGCAAAGGTTGCCGTGATCTGGAAGGTGCGTCCGACGCCGCGCCGCCAGATGCGCGCCGGCGAAAGGCCCCGGATCTCGCGCCCGTTCAGCCGCACCGAGCCGGCATCGGCTTTTAGCTGGCCGTTCAGCATGTTGAAGCAGGTGGTCTTGCCGGCGCCATTGGGGCCGATCAACGCCAACAGCTCGCCCGAGTGCAGTGTGAAGCTCACCGCATCCACCGCCTGCACGCCGCCGAAGGATTTGGACAGCCTCTCGACGGCAAGCACGGGCGCATTCGCTGGGCCGGGCGCGCTCATGCCACCGCCTCTTCGGTCCGCGCCAGCCCCAGGCGTTGGCCCGGCCGGGTCATCGCAAAGCCGGCAATGCCCTGGGGCAGGAGCAGCACCAGAGCGATGATGGTCGAGCCCATCATGAAGCGCCAAATGCTGAGCGCGCCGACCTGGGCCTTGAGCGCCGCGAATCCCGGATCGATGATCGACACGGTCCCTGGAACAACATCGATTGCCAAGCGCGCCAGCGCGATCATCCCGGAAAGCGTGAGCCCGCTCAGCGAATCGTCGAGCCATGTGAAGGAGGCCGCGCCGACCAGGGGGCCCGCGAGCGATTGCACCCCGCCCAGCAGCACCATCAGCAGCGCATCGAAGGAGCGCGCGATCTCCATTTCGGTCGGGAAGATACTTCCCTTTGAATAGACGAAGAGCGCGCCGGCGAGCCCGGCGATCGCCCCTGACAGTGTGAAGGCGAACCACTGATGGCGGCGCAGGTCGATGCCGATCGCGGCCGCACGCAGCGGCGAGTCGCGGCCGGCCCGCAGCATGTAGCCGAAGGGCGCGTAAAGCACCCGGCGCATGAACAACAGTCCGGCAACGCTAAGCCCTACGGTCAGGTAATAATATACAACACGGGCGCTGGCCCAGGCTGACGGCCAGATATCGTTGATGCCATCATCCCCGCCGGTCACCTTGAGCGGCGCGCCGACTTCGTCGGTGATCCCGATCATCTTGAGCACCCCACCGGGCATGTCCTGGAACATCACCGCCCAGGCAATCTGCGCGAAGGCGAGCGTCAGCATGGCGAAATAGACGCCTGACAGCCGCACGCAGAACCAGCCGATCAGCAGTGCCAACAATCCCGCGCCCACCGGCGCCGCCCAAAAGGCGATCTCGAAGGGTGCGTCAGCGAACTTGACCAGCAGCGCCGCCGAATATGCGCCGCCGCCGAAGAAGGCGGCGTGGCCGAAACTGACCATGCCGCCGGGGCCCATAATGAAAAAGAGCGCGCCGGCGAACAGCACCATGATCATGATCTCGATCACCAGCACGAGCGCGAAGTCGCCGATCACATCCGGCATGGTGAGATGCGCCACCGGCAACAACAACAACGCTGCTAGAACAATAGCGGCTAGACGACGAACTCCAGGCAGCGCCGGCCGCAACGGTTGCTCCGGCGGGCCGGCCTGGACCTGACCCGCTATCTCAGGCTTGCCGAGCAACCCCCAGGGCCGGAAAATCAGCACGACCGCCATGACCAGGAACATAAGCACCAGTGTGGAACTGGGGATTTGCTGGATCCCGAAGGTCTGCAGCACGCCCAGCAGTACGGCCGCGAGAAAGGCCCCCAGGATGCTGCCCATGCCGCCGACCACGACGACGACGAAGGCGGCGGCGATGATGCTGAAATCCATCAGCAGATCGGCGCCGCCCTTCGGGATCTGCACCGCGCCGCCAAGGCCGGCGAGGGCGGAACCCAGGAACAGCACGCCGGTGAACAGCCAACGTTGGTTGACGCCGAGCGCCGCAACCATCTGGCGGTCTTGCGTCGCCGCGCGCACCAACGTGCCCCAGCGTGTCTTGTAGAAAAGCAGCCAAAGTCCGAACAGCACCACCGGAGAAGCCGCAATCAGCGCCAAGTCGTATTCGGGCAGGCGTCTGCCGAAGATCATGACCGCGCCCTTGAGACCCGGTGCTTGAGGGCCGACCAGGTCTTCGGCGCCCCAGATCCACAACGTGACGTCCTGGATGACGAGGATCACGCCGAAGGTAGCGATGAGCTGGAAAAGTTCCGGCGCCTGGTAAATCCGGCGCAGCAACAGCATTTCCATCGCCACGCCGATCAGCCCGACGACGACGGCGGCGATCAGCACGGCGGCCCAGAAGCCGAGCACCGTGCCGCCGATCGCCTGCACCAGCGAATAGCCGACATAGGCGCCCAGCATGTAGAAGGAGCCATGCGCGAAGTTCACGATCCGCGTCACGCCAAAGATGATCGAGAGCCCCGAGGCCACCAGGAACAAGGCGGCCGCGCTCGACAGTCCGGTCAGCAATGAAACGGTGAATTCACCCACGCCGAGCCTCGTAGGCCAGTCTGTTCATGCCAAGGAGCGGTTCGGGTGCGAGCTGAAACCTGGCCCGCACCCGGATTGACCGCTAGTTCTTGCGCATCTTCATGACTTCGGCGTCGGACGGCAGAAAGTCGGCGCCGTCGAGATACTTCCATTTCTCCATGACACCGCGGCCGCCCTCAAGTTTGGTCCAGCCGACATAGGCGCCCATCGTCGATTGATGGTCGATCTTGCGGAAGGTGATCTTGCCGGTGGGCGCATCGTAGCTTAGGCCCTCCAATGCGTTGACCATCTTCTCGGTATCGGTCGAGCCGGCCTTCACCAGCATCGCCTTCACTGCCAGCATGGTGTTGTAACCGACGATCGAGCCAATGCGCGGATAGTCCTTCCAGCGCGCCTGATAGGCGGCCAGGAACTTCTGGTGCGCCGGCGTCTTGATGTCGGCCCAGGGGTAGCCGGTGACGAGCCAGCCCACAGGCGCCTCGGCCTTCAGCGGATCGAGGTATTCCGGCTCGCCGGTCAACAGACCGACAACCAGCTTGTCCTTGAAGAGCCCGCGCAGCTTGCCCTCGCGCACGAACTTGGCAAGGTCGCCGCCGAAGGTGACGTTGTAGATCGCGTCGGGCTTGGCTTTCTTCAGCGCCTCGACCTCGGCGCCGGCGTCGATCTTGAAGAGGCCCGGCCATTGCGCGCCGACGAATTCGACGTCAGGGCGCAGCTTCTTCAGCACCTTCTGAAAGGCCGCAACCGCGTCCTTGCCATAGGCATAGTTGGGCGCAATCGTCGCCCAGCGCTTGGCCTTCTTGTTCTTGGCCGCCTCGGCAGCCAGCATCGCCGCCTGCATGTAGGTCGACGGACGCAGGCGGAACGTATAGCGATGCCCCTTCGACCAGACGACGGCGTCGGCCAGCGGTTCGGCCGCGATATAAAGGCGCTTCTTGCGCTTGGCATAGGCCGAGATGGCAAGGCCGACATGGCTGAAGAGCGAGCCTGAAACCAACGCAACCTTCTCGCGGCTGAAGAGCTCCTCGGCGGCCTTCACCGCCTCGCCCGGCTTGCCCTTGTCGTCGCGCGAGACGAGCTCGAGCTTCTTGCCCATCACGCCGCCGGCCTTGTTGATCTCCTCGATCGCCAGAAGAGCGCCCTGCTTGTAGGGCACGGTATGCGCCGGCAGGCGCGTGTAGGAGTTGATGTCGCCGATCTTGATCGTCTCGGCAGCGGCCCCCGCCGCCATGCCGGCCGTGGCGATCGCCGCCAGGCCCGCGGTTACAAATACTCGTCTGGTCGATTTCATTACCCGTCTCTCCCTGCTGGTGGTCATTCGTTAGTCCTCCAAATATTACTCGGCGACTTCCGCCGCCCTCTGATCTATTCAGCGGCTTCAGCGGCGGTCGTTTCTTCACGGATCATGCGCTCGACAATGCGCCGGCTTTGGCTTGGTCCCTTGTCGATCACGAGCTTGACCGGTGCGCGGCCGGGGCTTGCGTCCTCCGAAGCCTGCACCGCCTCTAGTATTTCCTTGTCCTCTTCGAACGCCATCACGAACTGCTCGGTAATCTCGGCCGAGATACGTTCGTCGTCGGGCGCGAAGTTGCGCACCTGCATCCAAAAGTAATGCGCCGAGCGTTCAGTTTCCGGCGCGATGAAATGGCACGAATGGATGCGCACGCCCTCGGCACGATCGGTGTCGTCATGGCCCATGCCGACCGTGCCGGCGCCAAAATCGACCACATTGATCGACGGCGGATAGAAATAATAATACTGCCACCGATCGACGTTGCCCGGGAAATCGCTGAACTTCTGAAAGATCGGTACGGGCGGCTTGTCGAGCGTCCAACGGTTGACTTCCACCACCTTGCCATCGCGGCGCGTCTCGACCGGGATGTCTTCCATGTCGGGGCTGCCAAGCGTGCTCAGATGCACGAAGCTGACATGCGCCGGGTCGAGCAGGTTGTCGGTCAGGTTCTGGTAGTGCGAGGCAACATGGGTGTAGGGGCCCTTGTTCACGCCCCAGGCCAGGTCGCTGTATTCGGGCAAATCGAACAGCTTGCCTTCATCGGCCGCCGCAGCCTCGCCGGCCCAGACCCACACCAGCCCCAGGCGCTCGGCCACCGGATAGCTATGTACGCGCGCATTGGCCGGGATCGCGGTCTGGCCCGGAATGCGCACGCAAGCGCCGCTTGGATCGTAGGTCATGCCGTGATAGCCGCATTCGACGCTATCGCCTTTGATGCGGCCCAGCGAGAGCGGCAGGAACTTGTGGCAGCAGCGGTCCTCCAGCGCCACCGGCGCGCCCGCTTCGGTCCGATACAGCAGCACCGGCTCGCCAAGCAACGTCCGTGACATCGGCGCGCGGGTGACCTCCTCGGCCCATGCCGCCGGATACCACGCGTTTCTTACGTAGGCCATGCACGTCTCCGTTTGTCCAAGCCCGTGCTCCGTGTCGCCGCGATGTTCGGTTCTGCCTGATCTGTGAGAGCTTTGAGTGGCGCCGCGCCAATCGTGCGCACCTCGCCCTGCAGGACCAGATGGGCCGCCAGGATGTGGCCGCCGGCAATCATGCGCTTCGCAGCGTCCGCTCCCGCATCGAGCGCGGCGATGACCGCCGCGTCAGGGAGCACGCCCACATTAACGGTGGCCATACGGGCACCCAGATCGCTGTCGGGGTCGAGTTCGCGGGCCGGCACCCGCTCGATGCGCGGATAATCGGTGTCGACAGCATTGGCAATAAGCGTCGCCGCGACATCGGCTTCGGCGGCGTTCGGCGCCAGCACGGTTACCGCATCGGCGATACCCAGCGAAAGGCTGCGCCCGCGCCAACCGCTCGTTGCAATGCCGCGCGCGGACGATGCGTAATCAATGGCGATGGTGCCCGCCGCGCTGGGCGTATCGGCGAGGCTCACCATGCCGGCGTCGAAGGACGCGCCCGGCGAGAGATAAAGCGCAATGTCGCCGCCATTGTTGACGTAAGCCTTCTCCAACGCGCGGCCGACGACAAGCGCGGCCAGCACCTCGTCGGCGACCGCCCCGGCGACCGCCGCCATCGGCGTCACGAACACGCCCTGGTGACGCGCGCAGGCCGCTTCCATGCGCTGCGCTACGGCGCCTTCAATTGCTGGGCCGCCAAGCTTCGGGCCACTTGCCTTGAAGGGCGCGCGCAAAGCCGGCAGCTCGCCGACCAGCTCGCCAAGGATGGTCTCGAACCGTGCCCAGGCCTGCTTGTAGGCGCGGCCGACCTCATGGCCCACGCCGGTCGCCTCGATCACGAGGTCGATCGGCCCATGCTGAAAGTGCCGGCGGTTGCCGCCAGCCAGTATCGCGCCCAGGGGCGGCGCCCCAAATGGCAAAGCCTGGCTCATGCTTCCCTGGCGATCCCGTGCAGGGGCGCACCCGGCCAGGGCGCCTGATCGTGCCAGCGCACCGATTTCAAGCGCCCGGCCTCGGCCATGTCTTCGACCCGGCGCACGGCGTCCATGTGCCCGCCCATCGCCGCGTAGTCTTCAAGCCGCAGCGTGAACTCGATCGGCGCCACCAGGGCCGGCGTCGGCACGTAGCCGAAGGAATTCTCCGGCATCGTCGTCACATCGACCATGAGGGTGATGCCGCCGCCCGGCCAGACATAAACCGGCGCGCCGCCGCAGGTGACCCGCGTCAGCGCCTCGCGCACCGAGCGGGTAAGCCGTACCGGGTTCTCGGTCACGCCGGCGCGCAGACTGCCCCCGGCGCCGGCCATGAACAGCACCGTGGATAGCGCCGGCTCGCAGTTTTCGCCGATGCGCTCCACCACGAGTTCCAGCGGCGCCGGCATCGCCGCCGCAACCGGCTTCAAGTCGTCATCGAGCACGAAGAAGGCGGCATCCTCCCCGGTCGTGCTCACCATGAACAGGCGCAGCCCCGGCCAGGCGGTCTTGGGATTGATGCTGTCGATGATCGAAAGCGGATCGGTGATGTCGGTGCCGCCCCAGCCGGTGCCGGGCTCGGCGACCTGGAAGTAGCGACCCGGCGTGGATTTGCGACCCCGCACACGAATACCCACGGGCTCCATGCCGAGGAAGCGCCCGGCCTGGTGCTCCGACAATACGCCGGTGATGTGATCGTCGACCACAATGACCTCGTCCGCGTGCCCGTGCCACTGCTTGGCGAAGATGCCGATGGTGGCCGAACCGCAGCCGACGCGCATGCGCTCTTCCTGCGCGTCATTGATCACCGGGGGTTTGCCGGCTTCAACGGTGAGACGCGCACCGTCGTCGACGATCAGCTCGACCGCCTCCCCCGAGCACAGCTTCAGCATGGTGTCGCAGGTGATCGTGCCCTCTTTCTTCGAGCCACCCGTCAGATGCCGCACGCCGCCGAGCGAAAGCATCTGCGAGCCGTATTCGGCCGTGGTGACGTGACCGACCTGCTCACCCCCCACGCGCACCGCCGCTGTCTCGGGGCCGACGAAACGGTCGGTGTCGATCTTCACCTTGATGCCGCAATAGCTGAAGATGCCCTCGGAGACGACGGTCACCATATCGACGCCGTCATACTCGCTGGCGACGATGAACGGCGCCGGCTTGTAGTCGGGATATGTGGTGCCCGAGCCGATGCCGGTAATGAAAGTCGGCGCACCCTTGATCATCGCGCCGTCCCAGTCGTCCTTGCCGAAGGCGACCAGGTCTCCCTCTTTTTGGGCCACCCGCTGGGTGACCACGAACGGATCGAGCCGGGTCAGGGCGCCGTGCACATTGCCATAGCGGTCGCAAGCCCCGCTGCGCCCTTCGCGAATGCGGCAGAGCACCGGGCAGGCATCGCAGGTGACCAAACCGTCCTTGGCGCTTTCTTTGGCTCTGGCGCTGTCGTCAGGCATGGCTGGCATCCTCTTGTTTGCGCGCATGCTTTTTGGCTTGCTGGCGGGCCTCAAGAATTGCCGCACGGACCCGGTGCGGGGTCGCGGGCGCAAACCGTATGCGGGCGCCGGTGGCATCGCGGATGGCGCCGAAGATCGCCGCCGCCGTCGGGATCAGCGCCTGCTCGCCAATTCCCTTGGCGCCATAGGGCCCGAGCGGCTCGGGATCCTCGATCAGGATCGTTTCGATCGGCGGCACATCGCCGAAGGTGGGAATGAGATAGTCGTGCAGGTTCTCGGTGCGGCCGGGGATGTATTCCTCCATCAGCGCCAGCCCCAGGCCCTGGGCAATCCCGCCATGGATCTGGCCCTCGAGCTGCACCGGATTGATCGCCCTGCCGACATCGTGTGCGGCAACGACACGCAGCACCTTCACCGTACCCAATGCTTCATCGACCTCGACCACCGCAATATGCGCGCCGAAGCCGTAGGTGGCGTAGGGGCTGCCCTGGCCGTTGGCGTCGAGCGGCGTCGTCGGCGGATCGAAGGTTCCCTCCCCGCTCAGCACATCGCCAACTTCGTTGGTCTTGAGTGCCGCAAGATCGATTTCACGCTCCCCCGCCCCGTCTCGGATGACGATGCGCCCATCGCCCAGCTCGATCACCGCATCGTCGCCGACATTGGCAAGCCGTAGGATCTGCCGCCGCAAATCCTCACCCGCGAGCTGGGCTGCCTTTCCCGACACGAAAGTCTGGCGCGAGGCTGAGGACTTGCCGGCATCGGCCGTCAAATCTGTGTCGCCCATCAGCACTTTGAAAGCAGAAGCGGGCACGCCCAGCGCGTCGGCCGCGATCTGGACCATGATCGTGTTTGGCCCCTGACCCATATCGACGGCGCCATTGTAGAGCATCAGCCGCCCCGTCGCGCTGATCCCGATACGCATGGTCGAGGGGTTCGACATCGAGGTGTTGCCGCAGCCGTACCACATGCCGCCAATGCCGATGCCGCGCCGTGTGCCGTTCGCGCCCGTGTTAAACGCCGCGACCTCGTCTGAGAGCGCCCGCCAGCGCGGTTTCATCGCCTCCAGGCACTCGGCAAGCGGCGCGCTTGCCTCGATGATCTGTCCGGTGCTCGTCGGCTGGCCCGGCCGGATCGCGTTGATCAGGCGGAACTCGAGCTGGTCGATCCCGCAGCGCTCGGCCAGCTCGTCATAAAGCGCCTCGTAGGCGATCGCCGATTGCGGCACGCCAAAGCCGCGGAAGGCGCCGGCGGGCGGCCCATTGGTATGCAGCGCGGTGCTGGTATTCTTCACATGCGGCACGACGTAGGGGCCCGTGGCATGTACCGGCACCCGGTCGGCCACCGTCGGGCCCCAGGAGGCATAGGCGCCAGTATCGAAATCTCCGTGGAATTCGAACGCCGTGAGCTTGCCATCGGCCGTGCAGCCGGCGCGCGCGGCGATGCGCGCGGGATGGCGTTTCGTCGATGAGGCCATGCTTTCGGGCCGTGTGAAGGTGCAACGCACCGGCCGATTGAGCATCCACGCCGCAATTGCAATAAGCGGCTGTACCGCGACATCGAGCTTGCCGCCGAAGCCGCCGCCGCAGGCTGTCGGCACCACGCGCACCTGGGTCTTGTCGATGCCCAGCACGTGGGCGGTCTCGTCGCGGTCCAAATAAGGCGCCTGGGTGCTGACATAGAGCTCGATGCGCTCGCCGATACGCCGCGCCCAACCGGCCTCGGGCTCGATATAAGCGTGCTCGACGAAGGAGGTCTCGAACCGGCCTTCGGCGATATGATCGGCAGCCTTAAAGCCGGCGTCGATATCGCCTTTCTGCACAAAGCCGCGGGCAAGCACATTCCCGGCCTTGCCCTGCTGAACCAGTGTTGCGCCGTCAGCGCCCGCGGCCGCGACGCCGATCACTGGATCGAGCACCTCCCAGTCGATTGGTATGTCCTCATCGCCAATCGCCTCGACGCTCGCCTTGTCGCCGACCAGCGCCAGCACGGCCTCGCCCCGGTAGCGCACTTCGCCGAGCGCCAGCACCGGCTGGTCCTTGCCGACGGGATAGACGCCGAAGGAATTACTGCCCGGCACGTCGAGCCCGCTGAAGATTGCCGCAAGTCCGGGATAGTGCGCGCGCAGGCTATCGAGATCGCCCAGCGAAAACCGCGCCCGCGCGTGGGGACTGCGCACCACCCGCAGCCACAGCGCGTCCTCGGGCGCGGCGTCGGCGCCATAGATTTCGCTGCCGACGATCTTGGCATGGCCATCGACCTTGGCCATGCGCGCGCCCACCGCCGATCCGGCAACTGGCGTCTCATCGACGATCCCGCCTGAACCCAGACCCGCAGCATCGAGCACGGCCTCGACGATCTTGCGGTAGCCGGTGCACCGGCACAGCACACCGCCCAGCGCGTCCAATGCCTCGGCCTCGCTCGGCTTCGGTGTTCGCGCCAGCAGATCGCTCGCCGCCATCAGCATACCGGGCGTACAGATGCCGCACTGGGCTGCGCCATGGCGGTGAAACGCCTCCTGCAGCGGTGAGAGCGCGCCGTTCTCGGCCAGACCCTCCACCGTCGTCACGGTACGGCCGGCGGCCTGGGCGACCGGCACCATGCAGGCGCAAACCTGCCCGCCGTCGAGCAGCACCGTGCAGGCCCCGCAATCGCCGGCATCG
The DNA here is from genome assembly GCA_035527975.1 of Alphaproteobacteria bacterium. Classification (GTDB taxonomy): domain Bacteria; phylum Pseudomonadota; class Alphaproteobacteria; order JAPULJ01; family JAPULJ01; genus DATKZM01. The sequence goes on from DATKZM010000093.1 coordinate 24,199, forward strand.
CAGCCGATCTTGGTGCCAATGAGCCCCAACTCGTCGCGCAACGCATGAGCCAGCCGGGTGAGCGGCGGCGAGCGCAGCTCGACCGCACGGCCGTTCACGGTGAGGCGCAGGCTCTGGGTGCTGATATTCATCGCCCGCCCGTCCTCTGCGCGCCCGCCATCTGACCGCCCAATTCCGACAAACCCCGGCGCACCACCGTCAGCGCCGCGCCGGCGCGATATTCTGCCGTACCCCGCACGTCGTCGATCGGCGCAAGCACGGCCTTGAGGTGATCAGCGGTGACAAGGTCGCCCAGCGCGGCGTCGAGTGGCCTGCCCACCAGCGCGGCCTCAAGCGCATCAAGCCGCCGCGCCACCGGCGAGCAGGCGCCGACCGCGATCCGGGCGCGGCCCACCGCATCGCCGTCGGGCTCGATGACGAAACCGGCCATGACGATCGATATGACGAGGTACTTGCGCGCGCCGAGTTTGACGAATGTGCTTTGCGCGCCCGCGCCCGATTCGGGCACGACGATGCCCGTCACAAGCTCATCGGCGGTGCGCACGGTGCTGCGGTTGCCGATGATGAAGTCCGCCAGCCGAACCGTGCGGGTCCCACCAACACTGGACAGTTCGATCGCGGCGTCGAGGGCCAAGAGGCTGGGCACGCCGTCAGCCGCCGGCGAGGCATTGCATAGATTGCCGGCTATCGTGCCGGTGTTTTGGATCTGCACCCCGCCGACCTCACGCGCCGCGGCCTTCAGGCCATCGAAGGCCGACGGCAGCGCGGCGCGAATAAGGTCGGTCCAGGTCGCAAGCGCGCCAATGCACCAGCCGTCGCCGTGCCGCTCGATACCGCGCAAGGCATCGATCGCGGTGATGTCGAGCACATCGTCGTCGAGGGGCCTGCCGACCCGCGCGGGATAAAAATCGGTGCCCCCGGCCAGGATCGCCAGCGGGGTCTCGCTGAGAGCGTCGAGCGCGTCTTCAAGGGCCTGTGGTCGGAGATAAACGCCCACCCGTCCCTAGCCTCCCTGTCCCGCGACGGCCACGTTGACCGTCCTATTCTCAGTTGTCGGCCGGTGCCCATATTCGAAATCCCGGCTTCATATTATTGTTTGTATACATATGACTTTCTAATCATAACCCCATAAGTTCTGCGATTGCAAGCCTCACGAAAGACGGCCCAATAGATCGATCAGGACCCGCTGCTCGCGCACGCCCAGCGGCGCCAGCGTCGCTTCGGTGGTGCGAATGCCGGAAGGAACGGCGCTAGCCAGCAGATCGGCGCCTTTCGCAGTCAGTCGCCAGAGCGTGCGACGACGATCATCGGGATCAGGCTTGCTCGCAATAAGCCCGCGCTTTTCCAGGCGGCCGATAACGCCCTGCACCGTCGCTGGATCCATGGCGGTGAGCCGGCCAATACGGTTCTGCGAGACCTCGCCGCCGTCGCCGATCTTGGCCAGCGCGGCGAATTGGGTCGGCGTGAGCTCGAATTCGGCGAATTGGGCACTGAAGATCGCGCTGGCGCGCTGATGGGCCCGGCGCAATATGTGACCAATCTGTTCTTCCAGCAAATAGCCGCTTTGCCCTGGGCCATTCTGCCCGGCGGCCTCGGTCGCAGGCCTTTCGCTCTTGGCACCACCGGTCGGAGCGTCAGCCATCACGCAAGTCTCCTTGAAAAGAGCCGTTTCCACTCCGGGCAGGATATTGGAGCCGAGCCCGGCCCGCGACACCCAACGCCCCAAGGTACCCAAAGTATCGGCAGCCCCCGGCCAGTCGTTGCACCATAGCTGCAGGGCCTATTGTTAATATATAAAATTAAATACAAATACTAACTAATTGATTATTCAGGCTTTTTTTAGATTTATTCGATTTAATCGGACATTCGATCAGATGGCTCGGCATAACGCAGCACTACAACAAGAATCCGGGCCGCTGTCACGCCGATCAGCAGAGGAAAAGGGAATGCGCAATGCCCATGCACCGCAATTGCGGGCCCAAGACGGCGAACGACCCGCCGCGCGCCCGAGCCGCCCGAGCCTTTAAATCCGCCCGCCGGATGGCCCTCCCATTCGCCGCCCTGTGCGTGGTGGCCGGCCTGGCAGCGGGTTGCGGCGGCGCCTCGACCCCGCTGGAAAAGTACCAGAACTGCCTGAAATGCGGCTACAACTTCAGCCAGCCGATACCGACTGCGGGGCTAAAGCCAGCCCATCATCCCAATCGGGGGCTAGCCGCGTTTGGACGCGATGATCTATCCTGATGGCCGGCGAGGGCGATGGCCCCATTTGACCGAGCCGGAGCATCACGGATGGACGAGCCCAACAAGACCCGAGGCTGGCGCGCCCTCGGGCGCAGGGCGGCCGTTTGGCTGATCTTTCTGCCGGTCCTGATGGGCTTGCTGCTGCTCATCTATCTGTTCATTTCCTCAGGCGCTATGTTGCTTGAGGCGTCCTAGATGAGGATCGTCTCAGATCTCTGCGATCTGAGGCGTGAATCTTGGTCTAACTCATATGTTCGGAGCCCGATTCAAGCGCCAGGCTAGACCACTGTGAGGCGACGCGGCCTAACGCGAGCGCGCGGCCCCGCGCCTCGATCCGCCGAAATTTTTGGTATTGGCGCTGCCGCGCGCGCTTGAGATCGAGTTGGATCCCGCATCGAATTGCCCCGGCCGGATTTTCTGCTCAGGCCGGTCGGCGTTTGCCGCCGTCTCTGGCTTTTTGGCTTTCTGCGCCGACTTGGCCTTCGCCCGTTCGCGCGCCCTGGCTTTTGTCATGCCTTTTTCTTTCCAACTGCCATTTCCCGAAGCCCGGCAGGCCGACACCTGTCCCGACGAGCCAGCCTAGGAAAATGGTGATGTGGCGAAAGAATGCAACAAAAAAGCCGGCTAGCCCGCAGGATTGGCCGGCTTTGGCCGGTAATGGTGGTTCGCCGCCACCTTCCCCCCCGAAGAACAGATCGAGATGGCGATCCAGAACGTGGAAGGCCTGTGAAGAACCACCCAAACTCCTGAACCATATCTCCCAAGAAGGGCGAATAGCTCGACGACGCTGGATCGGCCTTCGTCCTTGCGGGCCCCGCAACAGCGCATATCAGCTTTTGCACGCACACCGTTCTTGTCTTTGGTATGATCTGAGCAGCCATCACTGAAAGTATGGCGGATACGTCTGACGCCATTTGGGCCGTTGATCCAAACAACGCTTTTCCACCCCGGCCGTGACACGCCCATGAAACTCTACGCCACCCATTTCTCGCCCTTTGCCCGCACTGCCAGGGTGGTCCACCGCGAAAAGCAACTGGGCGACCGGGTCGAGGAGATCATGGCCGTCACCAGAAAACCGGACAGCCCCTACTACAAGATCAACCCGTCCGGGCGGGTGCCCTACCTGGCACGCGATGACGGGGCCGCGATCGAGGGCTCCCAGCCGGTATGCTATTTTTTGGACCATCTGGACGGTGCGCCCGTGTTCGATACGCCCCCGGGCGAGGCGGGGCTGGAGCATCGTCGGCTGGAGGAGATCGCGCGCAGCCTGACGGACGGGGTCTCCGTCTGGGTACGCGAATTGGGGCGGGCGCCGGAAGACCGATCTGAGGCGATCATTGAGCATGAACGCCAACGCATGAACCGGCTGGCTGATTTTTGGGACAATGAGATCGACCACCAGGTCATGCGTGGCAGCCTGAACATGCCCCAACTGACCCTGGCCTGCGGCCTCCTGCTGGAGCAATGGTATCCGGGCCTGACATGGCGGGAGGGTCGGCCGCGGCTGGCGGCCTGGGCCGACGTCTATGCGGCGCGGCCGTCTTTCGTCGAGACCCGTCCCCACGACCAACTCGTACCCTGAGGACCGACGCCAGGCGGCTGGCACAGTTCGGTCCTACCCTATACAGATTGAAATCGTGTTGGCGGCACTAGTTGTGCGTGCGCTCCATCGTCTTCTTGCCGCCATGTCTCTTATGCATGCCGCCGCCGGCCTCCACCGTGCTGAAGCGCTGCTTCTTGATGACGATGTCGCGGGTCGGCCCGGTCACGGCCAGCTTCAGCGCCCATTCGCCATACATCTGCAGATGCAGCCGCGCGTGATACCGGCCCGGCTTTCCCATCGCCACGGCATGGACCGGCTTGACGTTGTGCGCCATCGGCATCGACGGCATGTTCGCATTGATGGTGATCTTGGCGCCCTGGATGGCCTTGTGGCTCTTGCGGCCCATCAACATAATCCGGCAGTCGAAGACGAACTTGGTCTTGGTCTCCTTGCAGGTGACGTCCGCCATCACCCGCTCCGCCGCCACGGCACTCTGCGGCACGGCAAGAATGATCGCGCCGGCCGCCAGGATCACTAGGGTCTGGGCGCTGGTCCCGGTCCTGATCTTGGTCATGCCATCTCCTCCCGTTTGATCCCCAGATAGGCGCTTACCAGATGGGGATCGCTGAGCAATGTCTTGGCATCGCCGTCCATCGTTATTCGTCCGCCTTCGATGACATAGCCCCGGTCGGCGATCGCCAGGGCTTGGCGGACGTTCTGCTCAACCAACAGAAGTGTAACACCTTGTGTACGCAATTGGGCGATCAGCTCGAAGACGTCCTGTGCGGCGATCGGCGAGAGCCCGAGCGAGGGCTCGTCGAGCATGAGGAGGCGGGGCTCGCTCATCAGACCGCGGGCGAGTGCCAGCATCTGCTGCTGGCCGCCGCTCAAATTCGACGCGCCTTCCGACAGCCGCCCGCGCAGCACCGGAAAGAGGTCGAGGACCTGCTCGAGACGGGCGCGCAGCGCTGCTTTGTATCCGCGCGTATAGCCGCCGATGAGCAGGTTCTCCTCGATGCTGAGATTGGCGAAGATCATGCGCCCCTCGGGCACATAGCCGATGCCGGCTTTGACGATGCGCTCGGAGCCGGCGCCGTCGATGCGCTTGCCATCGAAGCTGATGCTGCCGCCCGCCGGGCGCACCGCTCCGGCGACAGCATGCATGGCCGAGCTCTTACCAGCGCCATTGGCGCCGATCAGCGCCACGATCTCGCCCTCGCCCACGGTGAATGAGATCCCCTGGACCGCGCGGATCCGCCCGTAGCTCACCTCAAGATCGCGGACCTGGAGCATCACGCCGCTCCGGCGTCACGGCCGATATAGGCTTCGAGCACGGCCGGATCCTTGAGGACGGCCTCCGGCGGCCCCTCGGCGATCTTGGACCCGAAATTGAGCACGCATACGTTTGCGCAAAGGCGCGCGATCATGTCCATCTTGTGCTCGATGATGACACAGGCGCGCCCGGGGGCCGCGACCTCCTCGATGAGCTGCGCCATCGCCTGCGTCTCCTTGGGGGTCATGCCCCCCGCGGGCTCATCGAGCAGCAGCAGCTTGGGCGCGCGGGCGAGCGCCCGGGCCAGTTCCAGCCGCCGCTGCTCAGGCAAAGGCAGGCTTTTCGCCAGCTCATCGCGGCGGTCGGCGAGACCGGTTGCCTCGAGTAATGCGTCGATGCTGGGGCCGTCCTCGGCACTGCGCGCGCCGCGGGAAAGCGTGTGCTGGGCGGCGGCCAGGTTCTCGCGCACGGTCATGCGGGCGTAGATCCGCGGCGTCTGGAAGGTGCGGGCGATGCCTTTGGCAATGATCTGGTGCGGCGCGCGCCGGGAGATGTCCTCGCCCATGAAGACGACGCGGCCCGCGCTCGGACGATAGAGGCCGGTGATAACATTGAAGAGCGTCGTCTTGCCCGAGCCGTTCGGGCCAATGAGCCCGAAGACGCCCTCACCCCCGACCGCATAGTCGATCCCGGCCAGCGCCTCCAACCCGCCAAAGCGCTGGGTGAGGCCCTCAATCGCCAGCATCGGTCGCCTCGCGTGGCGTCACATCAGGCCGTCTGCGCAGGTTGCGAGCAAGCCGGCGCCACATCCGGTACTTCAGCCAATAGACCACCTCTTCGTCGAGCAGGCCGCGCGGCCGCACGATCAGCAGCACAGCGACCAGCCCGCCGAAGACGATCATCCGGTAGCCGGTGAAGATGCGGATTGATTCGAGCAACCCGATATCGATCGCCACCCCGAGCAGCGGCCCCAGCGAGGTGCCGAGCCCCCCGATCAGGCCGTAGGCAAGACTGTGCACGCCAAGCATGACGTTGAATATCTTGGGCTCAACGTAGGTGTTGAGGTGGATGTAGAGCGCGCCGCCGATGCCGGCGATGAAGCCGGCCAGCACGGTGGCCAGGACCTTATAGAAGGTGCGGTTGACGCCCTGCATCTCGGCCAACAGCTCGTCCTCGCCCAGCATGCGGAAGATCGCGCCGAGCCGTGAACGCCCGATCAGGAAGAAGCCGGCCAGCACCGCCGCCAGCAAGGCATAGATCAGCAGCATGTACTGGACGTTCGAGATGTCGTTCTCGAAGGCGTAGCGAACGCCGCGGAAGCCGTCGGAGCCGTCGGGGCCGACCAACTCGCCGTCGATCTCAACCTGATAAGTGAAGACCTCGAAGATGAGGCGCACCATCTCGGCGAAGATCAGCGTGCCGATGGCGAAATAAAGCCCGCGCAGCCGCAAGGTCGGCCAGGCGAGGACAAACGCCGCGCCCGCCGCAACCAGCGCGCCCCAGAGGATACCGAGCCCGAGGCCCCAGCCCCACATCGCCGTGGCGATGCCCGAGGCATAGGCGCTGATCGCAAAGAATGCCTGCTGGCCGAAGGAGATCTCGCCCGTCAGCAGCAACAGATAAGCGCTGAGCGCGATGAAGGAGAACATCCCGATATTGGAGAGGACCTGGATCGTGAACTCGTCCATAGCCGATCACACCCGGCGCAGGGCGAGGCGCTCGCGCTCGGCGAGGCGCTGACCCAACAGGCCGCCCGGGCGCAGCACCAGGAAGGCGAAAAGCAGGCCGTAGGCGGCGATGTCGCGGTACTCGATGCCAAGATACCAGGTAGCATGTCGCTCCACGACGCCGAGCAGGAAGCCGCCGAGGATGGCGCCGGGGACCGAGCCCATGCCGCCCAGCATCATCGCGATCATGCCCTTGAACGTCGCCCAGAGCCCGAAGAGCGGCGTCACCAGCTGCTCGTTGGCGGCGATCAGATAGCCCGCGACCCCTCCGATGGCCGAGGCCAGCGCGAAGGCCAGGAAGGTGACCCGCCCAGTGCCGACGCCCATGAAGCGCGCCGCGAGCGGGTTCTCCGAGACCGCTCGCACGGCAAGCCCGAAGCGGGTGCGATAAAGCACGAAGTTGAGCGCCACCATGATCGCCACGGCAAAGCCGAACATGATGAGGTAGGAGGCCTGGATGTTGATGCCGGCGACCTCGAAGGGCATCGCGCTGGTCAGAGGCGGGAAGGCATAGGTGCGGCTTGGAAAGACGAGCGTCGTCAGCTCCTCAAGCTGCATCCAGATGGCAAAGCTCGATACCATCGAGGCCAGCGCCGCGCCCTGGCGGATCGCCCAGAAGCAGAGGCGCTCGACATAGATCCCCGCGAGCACAGCGCCCAGCAGCGTCGCTACCGCGACGACGAACCAGCCGGCCTGGTACTGGACGAACAAGAACGTGCCGGTGAAGACCCCCAGCATGATCGAGGGCCCGTAGGACAGATTGAGCCGGCGCATGATGCCGAAGATCAGCGTAAAGCCGATGGCGAGCAGCGAATAGCGCGATCCGATCATGATCCCGTCGACGGTGTTCTGGATGAAATCGGTCATCTCGCTTCGTACCGGGCCAAATGCGCGGGGCCGGTGCAAAGGGCCCGGTCCTTCGACAAGCTCGGGATGAGGCCGTTCGTCGACGAGGAACTGGCCCATCAAGAATCCAGGACAAGGCCCTCATTCTGAGCTTGTTAAAGTATGAGGGACGGCAGAGCGAACGCCAAATCCTGCGTGGTCGATGCTGTCAGGCCGCACCGCTGCCGCCGAGATAGGCGCGCTGGATGACCTCGTCCTCGGCCACGTCGCCGGGGGTTCCCTCGAACGTCACCTTGCCTTGCTCGATCAGGTAGAAATGATGCGCGACCTTGAGCGCCATATGCGCGTTCTGCTCGACCAGGAAGATCGAGGTGCCGTCCTCGTTGAGCTCGACGATGATCTCGAAGATTTCCTCCACGATCATCGGCGCCAGACCCAGCGACGGCTCGTCCATCAGAAGCAGCTCCGGCCGCGCCATCAGCGCACGGGCGACCGCGAGCATCTGCTGTTCGCCGCCGGAGAGCGTGCCCGCCGCCTGCGAGGTGCGTTCGCGCAGGCGCGGGAAGCGCGTCAACATGCGCTCCAGATCCTCGGCCACCGCGGCCTTTTCGCGGGTGCGCAGATAAGCGCCGGCGGACAAGTTCTCCAGCACTGTCATGTCGGCGAAAACCAGCCGGTTTTCCGGAACCAGCGAAATGCCGCGCTCCACGACACGCGGTGCCGGCAAACCCGCGATCTCGTCTCCCTTGAAGCTGATCGAGCCGGAGCGCGGGCGCAATATACCGGTCACCGTCATCATCAGCGTGGTCTTGCCGGCGCCGTTGGGGCCCAGGAGACAGGTGATTTTTGCTTCGCTGACCGAGAGGCTCACGCCCTTCAGCGCCTCGATCTTGCCGTAGGTCGTGACGATATCCCTGACCTCCAGCATCAGGGCACCGCCTGCGACGTCGAACTGTCGGTAGTGCCGAGATAGGCCTCGCGGACCAGTTTGTCGGCCTGGACTTCGGCGGGCGTCCCCTCGGCGATCTTGCGGCCGAAATTGAGCACCGCGATGCGGTCGGCAATGCCCATCACAAGCCCCATCACATGCTCCACCAGGAGGATCGTGATGCCGCGTTCCTGGAGCGTGCGGAGACGTCCGTCGAGGGCCTTGACCTCTTCCAGGTTCATTCCCGCCGCAGGTTCGTCGAGCAGCAGCAGCGAGGGCTTGGCCGCGAGCGAGCGCGCGAGCTCCAAACGCCGCTGTTCGCCGAAAGCAAGGTTGCCCGCCAGCTCGTCGCGCTTGTCGGCGAGGTTGGCGAAGGCGAGCTCCTCCTCCACCGAGCGCCGCGCCGCCGCCGATCCCGACATCCAGCGCTTCAGGAAATTCTGCGATTTGCGGGTGTCAGGCGCGTTCTGGGCGACCCACAGGTTCTGCCACACAGACAGCTCATTGAAGAGGCGGATATTCTGGAAAGTCCGCGCGATCCCGCATTCCAGTGTGCGGTGCGGCGGCGCATCGGTCACATCCCGGCCCTTGAAGGTGACCTTGCCCGACGTGGCGGGAAAGATGCCGGCGATCAGATTGACGGTGGTGCTCTTGCCCGAGCCGTTCGGCCCGATGAGGGCGACGATCTCACCCTCCTCCACCGTGAGGTCGAGCGTGTCGACGGCGACGACGCCGCCAAAGTTTTTTGTCAAAGCCTGGATCTCGAGCATGGCGCGGTCACGCAACCTTGCGCGGCCGCCGCGCCGCCGAATAGCCGAGCGACTGACGAAACACGGCGGCAAGGCGCCGCAGGCCGGCGGGGATCATCCGGGTCAGCGAGGCCAAACCGCGCCAGGACCAGGCGGCCATCACGACGAGGAAGGCGACCCAGGCCATGTGGTTGTATTCCAGGCCCGTGTCGCCGAGCAGCCCTTCGACGAAGGCGACGATCTCGCCGCCCATGATCTCGCCGGCCAGGATCAGGACAATCACAAAGATGGCGCCGCCATAGACCCGGCGCCGCCAATAGGTCGAGAGCTCGCGGTAAACGCTGACGAAGCCGCGCGGGCTCACATTCATCGCCACCACGATCAGGAAGCCGAACAACAAGTTCCGCCAGTCGCCCAGGAAACGCAGCCCCTCGACAAGAAAACCCTGGATAAAGATCACCGCGGCCAGCGTCCCGAATACATTGTGCAGACCGCCCACGATCGGATAGGCGATGGCGAAGGTCGCCAGCACGACACCGAAATTGAGGTGCTCGATATGGGTCGTATAGTGCGAATAAAGCGCGCCGCCGACCCCGGCGATGAAGCCGCTGATGGCAAAGGCGGTGACCTTGATCGCGGTCAGGTTGACGCCGACGCTCTGCGCTGCAAGGTCGTCCTCGCCAACCGCGCGCAGCACCGCTCCGGCGCGCGAACGGTCCAGCCACCAAACGCCGGCCATCACGATCGCCATGACCGCCAATATGAAGATCGCGCGGTCGAGATCGGTCCAGCCATTGGCCGGGAAGTACCGGATCTGCTTGAAGCCTTCCCCGCCGATCGGGCCAACCATCTCCGCGCCTTGCTTGACCTGGAAGGTAAAGTTGAACCAGAAGAGGCGCACCGCCTCGCCGAAGGCGATCGTCGCCACCACGAACATCAGCCCCTTCACGCGCAGCGCCGGAAAGCCGACGATGGTGGCGATCACCGCCGCTGTGACCCCGCCGACCAGGAGCGCGGGGACGATATGCCAACCGCTCATTGCGGTTAGCATGCCCGAGACATAGGCGCCGATGGCAAGGAACCCGGCCTGGGCCATTGAAACCTGGCCGGTCTGCAGGATGACATAGGCGGACAGGCCGAGGATCGTATGGACACCAACGAGTTGGGCAAGGCCGTACCAGAATTGCATGCGCGCGATCCCTGGCCCGGTCAGTCGCGGGTGCTGTGTTTGCCGAAGATGCCCCGCGGGCGAACCGCCAGGAAGAGGAACAGCAACAGCATGACGTAAAGGTCGCGTTCCTGGACGTCGCGCAACGCCAACGCCACGTTCTCGAACATGCCAACCAATAGCCCGGCGATGATGGCGCCCGGAATGCTGCCGAGCCCGCCGATCACGGTCACGATCAGCCCCTTTATCGTAATCGGTAATGTGAGCAGCGGCGAGAGCGTGCCCACCGCAGCCCCCGTCATGGCACCGGCGAGCCCACCCAATAAGCCCGACATGATGAATGTCATGCCATTGGTGCGCGGTACGCTGATGCCGCAAAGCTGGGCCGCAACGGGCTGCTGAGCGACCGCGCGCGTCGCCACGCCGAGCCTGGTGCGGTAGAGGAAGAGGACCAGCGCCACCGTGGCGACGATCGACAACCCGAAGATGAACAAGAGATCGCCGCGCAGGCCGTAATTTCCGATCTCGATCATCACGTTGTCGAACAGCGCCGGGTAGGGCTGGGGCATGCCGTTGGTTTCGTGGACGATGACTTCGTCGATCAGGATCAGCATACCCACCGTCGCCATCAGCGTGGCGAGCGGACTGGCTGAGGGAATGAAGCGGAAACAGGTGAGATAGATCAGATAGCCGACCGCGCCCGAGGCGAGGGCGGCGATCAGAAAAACGACGATAGCCGGCAGCGGGATCAGCGAGGCGAAGGCAAGGCTGACATAGGCGCCCGCGATCGACGTCGCCGCATAGGCGAGATTGATCTTGTGCATGACGCCGAAGATCAGCGCAAAGCCGGTGCCGATGATCGCGTAAGTGGCCCCGAACAGCAGACCGTCGGTTATCGCCTGCAGCAGGTCCAATAGCGAGACATCGCCAAACATCTAGGCACCCGCGCCCACGGCTTTACCGCGATCACCGAACTTGCGGAATTGACTCACCAACCGGCCCCCCTGCTGGTCTACACACGCTCCAAAAAAGGCGCGCGGGCGGACCGCCGAAACGGCCCGCCCGTTGCCACGGGATCTATTACTTCCCCGGATCGTGCAAGACGGCCCACGCACCGCTTTTGGCGTGGACATAGAGGTAAGGCTTGATCGCCTCGCCCTCCTTGGTGCGCTCGATGGTGCCGAGCAGCCCACTGGTCTTGGTCAGCTTGGCCAACCCGTCGCGGATCTTGGCACGGTCGGCCTTGAGGGTGTCGGGCTTGCCCATCACGCCCTGGCTCTCGATGACCCCCTTCAGGACCATCATGTTCTCCCAGGCCGCGGCGCTATGCAGATCGGCCGAGCCCTTCCACTTCGCGCCCATCTTAGCCGCATTCTTGGCAGCCGGGGTGACGGGGGCGAAGCTGGTCGGGATGACGATGCCCTCGGCCTGCTTGGCGCAGCCCTGCAGGGTCTCCATGCTCGACGAGCTGGTAAGGCCCACCAACAGCTTGTACTTGACCCGCTGGCGCTTCATCTCCTTGAGCACACCGCAGGTGGTGAAGGGATGAGCCGAGATCGCGATGATGTCGGCATTCGCCTTCTTCATGCGGCGCACCTGCGTCGTGAAGTTGGTGTCGGCCAGCAGCCACTTGGCCTCGCCCAGCACCTTGTAGCCGGCCTCGGGCGCGCGGATCTTCATCACCTTGTGCCAGGTGAAGCGCGAATGCGCGAAGTCCTGCTCGACCCCGCCATAGACGGTCGTGAGCTTGGGATGCGTTGCTTTGAGCCACTTGAAGAGAGACTGGTACATCTGGCTCTCGTTGGGGACGTTGCGGAACGCCCATTGGGATATCTTGGCCAGCCCGCCCTTGATCGCCGTATCGGTGAAGATCGCGATCTGGAGGCCTGTATCACTTTTGTCGCCGACCGTCTTCTGCAAGATACCGAACAGCGGCTCGGCCACGTTCGAACAGGTTGGGCCAACGGCAACGATCGCTTTGGATCCGGCGATTCGGCGCACCACGGATATGCCTTCCTCGGCGTTGCAGCGGTCGTCGAAGAAGCTGACGACGACCTTGCCCTTACTGCCATCACCGAGCTTGACGCCGCCGGTCTTGTTGATCTGCTCCGCCGCTGCGCGCATCATCGCCTCGGTGTTGACGCCGAACGAGCGGACGACGCCCGACTTGGCGCCGAAGCCGGCAATATGAACCTCCCGGTCAGCAGAAACCGCGCCCGGCACGCCGCCGAGCAACGCCATCGCCGCCACGGCAGGCGCAAAAATGATCGCTTTTCTCATCTAAGTTCCTCCCTAACACCCTCGTTGGCCTCCCGGTCCGTGATGGAACCCGAGAGGTAGTAGCAATCCCGCAGTTTTTGCGGGTATTCGCGGGTTTTTGCGTTTTTTGATCACGCTTTTCAGATTTGATCCTACCTTAGTATGGCGGTTGGTCTCGGTCAATTACGGCTGGCGGGCCGGACCCGGCGGCTTCCTCAGGCGCGCCGTCACGCCGTGCGGCGAGGTCGCCGCGCCGCTGTTTGGCCAAGCGCTTCGCGGAGCATGCCGGAGAGGCGTTGCCGGCCGGCCGGTATCATCCGGGTCAGCTCGATCCCGCCGCGCCAGCTCCATGCGGCCATCGCCACGAGGAAGACGATCCAGGCCAGGTGGTTGTATTGCAGCCCGCTGCGGCCGAGCAGCCCGTCAACCAAGGCGACGACCGCGTCACCCGCCGCCTCGCCGGACAGGATCAGCACCACGGTGAAAATGGCGCCGCCATAGACCCGGCGCCGCCAGTAGAGCGACAGGCCGCGGTAAACGCTGACGAAGCCGCGCGGGCTCACATTCATCGCCACGATGATCAGGACGCCGAAAAGAAGATTTCGCCAATCGCCCAGGAAACGGAGGCCCTCCACCAGAAAGCCCTGAATGAAGATCACCGCGGCCAGCGTCCCGAACACGTTGTGCAGACCGCCCACGATCGGATATGCGATGGCAAAGATCGCCAATACGATGCCGAAATTGTTGAAGCCGATATGCGTGGTGTAATGGGCATAAAGCGTGCCGCCGACCCCGGCGATGAAGCCGCCAAGGGCAAAGGCGGTGACCTTGACTGCGGTCAGGTTGACGCCGACGCTCTGCGCTGCAAGGTCGTCCTCGCCGACCGCGCGCAGCACCGCCCCGGCGCGCGAACGGTCCAGCCACCAGACGCCGGCCATCAAGATCGCCATGACCGCCCAGATGAAGATCGCACGGTCGAGATCGGTCCAGCCATTGGCCGGGAAGAAACGGATCTGGTTGAACCCCAAGCCGCCCTGCGGGTCAACGCCCACGATGACTTCCTGGACCTGAGAGGTAAAGTTGAACCAGAACAGCCGCACCGCCTCGCCGAAGGCGATCGTCGCGACCACGAACATCAGCCCCTTCACCCGCAGTGCTGGAAAGCCGACGATAATGGCGATGGTCGCGGCGGTGGCGCCGCCGACGAAGAGGGCGGGGACGAGGTGCCAGCCGGCGACCGCTGTGAGCATGGCCGAGACATAAGCGCCGATGGAAAAAAACCCCGCCTGGGCCAGGGTCACCTGGCCGGTCTGCAGCACCACATAGGCCGACAAGCCGAGGATCGTATGGACGCCGATGAGCTGGGCAAGGCCGTACCAGAATTGCATGCGCGCGCGCTCCCTGGCACCTTCTCGCCGCTCGCATTCCTACTCGCTGCGAGAGACCGGCTGACCCCACTCGCCGCGCGGGAATCTGCGCCGTTGGCGGTTTTGTTGTTTTTGTCGCTCGCGCCAAACTAGGCTCACGCTGTCACCCGGTCAATTCGCGCCATGGCAGATCAGCGCTGCCACGGCGACCGGGTCGACGTTCGATTGATGGCGTCCGACGACCGCGACAAAGCCGAGTTTTGGGGGCATATCCGCCTGCCACCCACGAGCCGCATCTGCTTGGCCATGGGAATTCCGCTCATATGCCGACGTCAGCGGAGGTTCGTGGAGCGGTCATCGCACCACCGGGTATTCACTGAACCCTGGCGCGCACGAAGAGCGCCATGCGAACGATTGTTCTCGGTTGTCTGCCGCCGGCATGGGGCTCGCTTGTTTGGCCAGTTCGCGGCCATCCTCAACCTGGCCCATGGAAAACCCATGGACCAGGCCGAAAGGATGACAATGGTGGTAGCGGGAGAGGGACTTGAACCCCCGACACGCGGATTATGATTCCGCGAATCGATATTTCGCTGCCATTTGCTCATCGACCCCCAATCAAGATTAAGTGTTATTTTTTATTGTTCTAATGACCATAATCGCTCGCTCCCCTGCGCTAGGATGCGCCTTGCAGCGATGTGTACCGCTACTTATATGCTACCTAGCTATTGCACCTTAATCCTGCAAAATGAACAATTATGCCGAAAGCGAAGTTGACCAAGCGTGTTGTGGAAGCGGCCAGGCCCGGCGCCAAGGACGTCATTCTTTGGGACACCGAACTGCGCGGATTCGGCTGCAAGATCACCCCAAAAGGCCGGCGAGTATATTTTGTGTATTACCGAACGCCCGACGGCCAGCAACGCCGCCCCAAGATCGGCGATCACAACCCCATGACTTGCGAAGAAGCACGAGAACTTGCGCGCCAATGGCTGTCCAAGGCTCGTATCGGAAGCGACGTGAGCGCTAATCGCAAGGCGGATAGAAACGCCCCTACAATGGATGATTTGGCTGAACGGTACTTGTCAGAACACGCCGAGCCGAAAAAGAAACCGCGTAGCGTCTCGTCCGACCGGACCTTGCTTCGACTTCACATCCTTCCCGCCTTGGGGCGCACGAGAGTTTCATCTGTGACGCGGGCCGACGTGGCCAGGTTGCACTACGCCATGCGGAAAACGCCGGGCGCGGCGAACCGGACCATTGCCTTGCTCAGCAAGATGTTCAATCTCGCTGAGAAATGGGAGTTGCGTCCGGATGGATCGAACCCCTGCCGCCATATTGAGAAAAATCCCGAACGAAAGTTCGAGCGCTATCTAACCGCCAAAGAATTCGCCCAACTCGGCGCCGCCCTAGCGGAGGCCGAGCGAACGCAAACGGAGAGTCCAAGCGTCATCACCGCCATTCGCCTCTTGGCATTTACCGGTTGCCGTCTCTCAGAAATCCTGACCTTGCGCTGGGAAAGCATAGACTGGGAGCGTAGCAGATTGAACTTACCTGACAGCAAAACAGGCCAAAAAACTGTCTACCTTGGCGCACCCGCTTTGGAAGTACTAAACCGCATGGACCAGGAACCTCAAAACCCCTATGTGATTATGGGCCGGAACCCGAGCACCCATCTTGTAAACATACGCAAGCCCTGGCTCCGGATAAGGGCGAGGGCGGGGCTAAAAGACGTTCGCATCCACGATCTTCGGCATTCCTTCGCGAGTTTCGGTGCGGGCGCCGGTCTTTCGCTTCCGATGATTGGGAAAATGCTCGGTCACACACAGGCCCAGACTACTCAGCGATACGCTCATCTTGCATCGGACCCGCTGAAGCGAGCAGCTGAAACCGTTGCGTCAAGTATCAATGCCGCCATGAAAGGCAATGGCGAAGACGTCCCTCCACTACCCAATCTTAGGCGCCGATAGGATAATGTTTCGATAGTTGGTCCAGGACGCTCCCGAGTGAGTTTCTACATATTATGTCGCAAGGCAATGAAGCCCTCACCGACGCCGACGTCGAGAAAATCGCGAGCACCCTTCCCCGGTTCGCTGACGAAGAGCGACGCGCCGAGTTCCCGCGTCTAATTCGTGAATGGACTTCATGGCGAATGGGCTTTGACAGAAAAGCCTCAAGGGAAGAAATGCGACTATCTCTGAACAAGGTTCACGGGCTCGCAACAGCGTTGCAAGAAACTCTCGCATCCCTTCATGAGGATGCCCGGCTCACGCTGGCTCGACAACTGACACCCGATAATAAGCTCGACGGACCGCTGACACGCATTCTTCGTAGTACCGAGGCGCCGGAAGGTCTCAAACATCTAAAAATAACGGAGGCCGCTACACTGATGACAGCGCAAGCCGCCAGCGCCGCATTGGACGAGCTTCATTCGCCGAAAGCAGGGCGACCACGTCAAACGGAGAAACGTGTGGCCGCCTGCGAGCTTGCCGAGATTTTTACCTGGGCGACAGGTGAGAGACCCCACCGACGCGTCCGGCCCATCGATCTTTATGGAGATGACGGTGGCGAATATGGGCCCTTTCGCGACTTCGTCACCGAGGTTTTTGGAGTGATCTTTGGAAACGCCAGCGGCGTGGACCGCGCCGTGCGTAAAGCCGTCAAATTTATGGAGCAAAATAGGACCCCATCGATGGCAATTCTGGCCATAAGACAACTGCTTTAGTCGCCCGCATAATCCCCTCCGTCATGCGGCGCCGCGCCGCCATGTGTTCAAGTTTGACGGAGTTAACTTCATGAATAATCAATCTCCTGCGCTGATCAACGAGTGCGAGGCTGCACGCATTCTCGGGCTTAGCGTGAAAACTCTGCGCCGCTGGCGCTGGGCCGGCAAGCCGCCCTGTTTTTTGAAGATAGGCGCAGCCGTGCGCTACGACCCCGCCGTACTGTCCGCCTTCATAGAAACGGCGCGGCGGACATCCACGACCGACACTGGGCAGACTATCGATGAATAGAAAAACAACAACCCCGGTGCATCGAAGTTGCTCAGCCAGCGTCCAAAGCGAAGCTGCAAGACCTGCACCTCCCCACAGAAAACCCCGGCGGACGTTCCAGCGTCCAGCCGGGGTCGATTGTCTCACCCGCGATGCGAATCAAAAGGTTTCGACGTGTCGAGAATAGATCCCCGAAATTCCGGCAGCAAGAACTCTCCTCTGCTTCGATCTGATTGGACCGAAAAAAAGGAAAGTCGGAACCAGGTCAGCCGCCCAGCTTTCTGGTTGTGCGGACGGCTCCCCGAAGACGCCCCTATTCCATCGGCAGTTGCCCCGCTTGCCCGACTAGGTGCGCACGATCAATAAGCCCATCGCGCCTCCGAGCAAGAGGTCGGTTCGGCTCATCGTTCAGCTCAACGACCGCTGGCGTGTCGTCGATTCGCCCCCGCACTGGCATCCAGAATGGATTCTGCAGCGCAAGAAGGGGTCCGCCGGCGCCAAAAGCAGCGGCTGGGAAGGTAGTGCCTACTGCACTGATCGCGAGTCCCTGCTGCGCAATATTCGCGAACGATGCGGGGATGTGGACCCAACGGAACTGGCCATCATCGAATCTCTCCCCGAAAAGCATCCGCCGAAGGGGCGATAGATGGCTCTCGGCCCCCTCGCACTCAGCGGTCAGAAGTACCGCAGTCTAGGACTTTCCGTGATTCCATGCGGCAAGGAGGATGGGAAGACGCCTTTGGTCCGGTGGTCCACGTTCTCCGATAAATTGCCACATGATAGGGTTATCGAAAAGTGGATTTCCCAGTTTCCAGACGCAAATGTCGGGATCGTTACTGGGGCTGTAAGCGGCCTCACGGTTGTCGATATCGACAAGCCAGAAAAGCGGGACCAAGTGGTTGCCGAATGTGGCCACACGCCTTTAGTCGCCAAGACGCCGCGTGGTGGGTATCACCTTTATTACCAGCACAACGGCGAAGGAACTCGGAATGGTGTCGTCGATGGGGTCGATCTTCGAGGACGCGGAGGTTTTGTGGTCGCACCGCCATCCATCAATCCGAAAAACGGGGGCGAGTACACCTTCGAGATAGGTGAGGCGTCCCCCGATATCCTCGCCCGACTGCCGCGATTGAATCCCGGATTTCCGCCGCCTCAAACCTCCCCCGGAAACCCCTCACAATCGATCCCGAAGGGACAACGCGACGATTGGCTTTTCCGTGAGTGCATGAGAGCGGCACCGTATTGTGACGATCTCGACGCCCTGTTGGACGTGGCTCGTACTCTCAACATGGAATGCGATCCACCCCTCGGGGAATGGGAGGTGGTCAAGAAGGCACATAGCGCTTGGTCATATGAGGAATCTGGCGACAACAACATCGGTCACGGCGGTCAATTCGCCAAACTCGACGTGCCAATCCTAGAGCTGCTTTCCGGTTGCAACGGCCGGCGAAAAGGAAATGCATGCCTGCTCCTCGTTTGGCTCGCGGCATGTCATTGGCGTCTGCGTACAGAGTTCATCCTTGCCGAAGCTATGGCGACGAAGATCGGGATAGGTCGCGACGCGTTTAGGGGGGGCCGCGACTTGCTTGTCAATCTCCGACTAATCACCTGCGTTCACCCGGGAGGAAAAAGAGGCCCCATCCCAGACCCACCGATCTATGAGTTCGGACCCGCATACTATGAGGCAAAGGGGGTCGGAAAACCCACTACAATACAATAATACACCCTTCTCTCTCTGTGTAAGACATCAGGAGATACAGTAGATATTCATATGAATGTTGAGGAAATCTGGCGTTTTTCCGAACCGGTCTTCAGGCTGCCTTGTCGTAACCTTGCCCTAGTTCGACAAATCGAGCGAACTCATCAGGATTCGGACACTTTCTAGTTTCAACCTTGCTGTAATTGGCTGGCTCAATGCAGCCGTGACCCCTACCTGTGTAAAACCTGTGTATTCTCGGCACATCCCTGAGCAAGTAAAAACCGCCAATTAGGGCCATTTCTTCCGGGTCACTTTGGCGTTCCGTCTTGTTGCATTCTTGCTGCGACTGGCTGCCTGTTTGCTGGTCGCGAACCCATCGAAATCGATGCGTAGGTTGTTTCCCAAGTAACAACATCGACCCGAAGCCCCTCTAATCCGGGCACGGTGTATTCTCCATGATGCTGCAATGATGTTGCGAATGGCAGCGTTTGTACTGATTTGGAAAGCTGACCCTCGTTGCAACCTCGTTGCGATCCAGCAGCTGATGGCCGTATTGGCCCAGCCGACACTCGCTGCAAAGTCGCTGCGATTGGCAGCATTGCGCCTCGTGCTATGTTTGGCTTTCCTCGTTAGGCAGCCGAGATCAAGCGGGACACCGAAGAACTATTGGGAGGGGGCAATGGCGACAGCAAGCTTGTACGAACGTTTGGGTGGCGAAGAGAACATTCGCAAAATAGCGGCAACGATCCTCGACAACCATTTAAAGAACGACGCGGTAAAGGCTCGTTATGCAGCTAGTGACCGGGAAGAGGTGATCCGTCTTGTTACGGAGTTCGTTTGCGCAGGCACAGGTGGGCCGCAAACTTACACCGGTAAAAACATGCTTGAGGCGCACAAAGGCATGAATATCAACGAGCAAGAATATATGGCTGTGCTCGATGACATTCTCGACGCACTTAACACTCATGGTGTTGGGCAGCGTGAGCAGGAAGAGTTTCTGACGATCGCTTACTCTCTCAGAGGCGAAATCCTGCACGTCTAGCAGCAGCTGAGTGGGCTCGGTTTACCTTACGATGCCTCGCTGTCGGCAAGGCGCCAATGTCCGTTGTTGGCTGAAGCTGTTGAAAAACTATTTTGAGGCGCCCGAGACGCAAGATTGATTCGCATTATGGGCGCCCGGCGCACGATTGATTCGCACTTACCCGCCTCCCGATCCAATTATTGCGCCGAAGGCCTATGGCGGGGAGTTTTTCAACAGCCTCGGCTATAAGCAGATGGGGTGGATGGCTCCCGCTCCCGGCATCTAGGTGCCAAAGTGTGGTTCCCATCAAGGACCACGAGCAAGAGGAGCCATCCGCCATGAAGATTACAACGGTCGGTCTCGACTTGGCCAAGAACGTTTTTCAGGTACACGCTATTGATGAGGCGGGAGAGGTTATCGTCCGCAGGGCGCTACGCCGGCACC
>DATKZM010000094.1:0-59271 GCA_035527975.1 Alphaproteobacteria bacterium
CGACTTGTCGGTGCACTCGCAGGCTCATCTGAATAAAGTGGCACGCCAGCTCAACGAACGGCCGCGTAAAACACTGGGGTTTGAAACCCCAGCAGAAAGATTTAATGCGTGTGTTGCGTCGATCGGTTGAGGCCGCACCCCGAAAGCGGACGTAATTTTCATCGTCTAACGCACCATGCCGGCTTTTGGTAGCCCGCCCGCCAGATGCCCAGCCTGCGAGCCTGCGCCCGTCTTTCGTCTGCCATGTACCGGCGAGAGTATCTGGGACACGCTGCTGCATATCCGCGCCGCACGAGTTCGCGTCCTAGGTCGAGTTTGCCGACCGTGCAGACCGAGACAAATCGCCTGTGGGTCTTGGTCCCGTCCCAGACGCAGCGAACGGGCCGACCGGCGATGATGGACCGCAGGGCATTCGTCGCCTCGCGTCCGCCTCGCTCATTCCGCTCGGGAGTGTTGATCGCGTGCAGGCGGATTTTATCGGCACCAATGTGAAGCGTGTCGCCGTCCACAATTACGGCAAGGCCGATTATCACGCATCCGGCGACGGCGCAGGGCATGGCTTCTAGTCCGTTGGTCTCAGCCGCTTGAAGTCATTCAGCGCCGCCGCCGCTGTCATTTCGGGAAAGCGGCGCAGCAAAAACTGCACACAGTACTCAGTGGTCGCGATGGGTTCGGTGTGCCCGTCGGCCTCAGCGTTGACCACGGCCTCATAGACAGCCTCGCGGAGTATGCGTTCTGCGGGTCGTGGCGTCATATCGGTTACTTGGCCTTCTTCGGCCTCCACTTCGCGGCCATCTCCTGCGCCTTGGCAACTTGGGCGGGGGTCATGCGCTTCTTGACGATGTCGAGGTTCTTAGCTGCCTCCTTGTTGCCCGCAGCCGCCGCGAGGCTCCACCACATGTAGGCCATCACGTGTTTCTTCGGAACGCCCTCGCCATTGGCGTACATGAGGCCGAGGTTGTTCTGAGCGTCGGCATCGCCCTGTAGGGCGGCCTTGCGATACCACCTCACGGCCTCGCGGGGGTTCTTCGGAACGCCGCGCCGTTTTTGTACATGAGGCCGAGGTTGTACTTGGCTGCGGCGTAGCCCTGCTCGGCGGCCTTGCGATACCACTTGATGGCTTCACGGTAGTTCTTCGTCACCCCCTGACCTGTGAGATACATGAAGCCGAGCCAGGCCTGGGCTTTGGCATGCCCCTGCTCGGCGAGCGGCCTCCAATCACGAAGCGCCGTCCGATAGTCGCCGCGCTTGTACGCCGCCACGCCCTCCTTAAACCCAGCCGAAGCCGGCAGAGCCGCCACCATCAGCAGTACGGCAAGGGCTAGTGTTCTGAGCATTGCCAGACGCCTCCATGGGTCGTCACGGGATACCGCAGATTACATGATTTCCGGTTGGCCAGGAATGGTGCGCCCGGACCGCCGGCGGCACTAGAATCAGGCGCGAAACGGCCCCCGGCGATTGCTACCTGATTGCTAAAGCAATCAAGGGCCTAACCATTTCTGGCTAAGCCCTTGATTTTATTGGAGCGGGAGACGAGATTTGAACTCGCGACCCTCACGTTGGCAACGTGATGCTCTACCACTGAGCTACTCCCGCGCGGGTCTTACCGCCGGCCCCTCTCACCAGGAACCACGGCGGCGGGCGCAATCTTACGCGGACCGGCCCTGTTTGCAAGGCCTCTCGAAAGCGCCCGAGGAGCCCTGCCGGCAGTCCACCGGGTAACATTGCGTCCGGGGCAAGAGATTGTATCTTGCGGCCATGACCGCAACCCCCGAAGACTTGTTCGCCAGGCTGGGCGCGCTCGGCATCGAGACCACCACGCATGAGCACGCGCCGCTCTTTACCGTGGAGGAGAGCAAGGCGCTGCGCGGCGATCTGCCGGGCGGGCACTGCAAGTCGCTGTTCCTGCGCGACAAGAAGCGCAACCTCTGGCTCGCCGTGATGCTGGAGGACCGCGCGGTAGATATGAAATCGCTGCGCACGCTGATCGGCGCCTCGGGCAGCCTGTCGTTCGGCAGCCCCGAGCTCCTCGACGAGCTGCTCGGCGTCAAGCCCGGCTCGGTCACGCCCTTCGCGCTGCTCAACGATACCGGCCAGCGCCTCTCCGTCGTGCTCGACCAGGAGATGATGGGCTTCGATCCGCTCAACTACCACCCGCTGACCAACACCGCGACCACGGCGATCGCGCCGGGCGATCTTATGCGCTTCATCGAGGCCTGCGGCCACACGCCGCAAATTCTCGATCTGGCCCCAGCGACACGGGGCTGAGCATCGGCAGTGCTGAAACACCTTCAGAGTGATGTCGCGTAAGACTCATGTACTGAAACGCCGTTGGCGTTTCAGCCCCCTCCCCTTGGGGGAGAGGGAGGGGCCCGCCGCCCATCTTCTACTTGGGCGGTGGGAGGGACGCAGCCGTCGACGCCCGGGGGACTTGCCTCCCCCCTTGCGAACCGCCATCTTTGAGAAAGAACGGGGCCGCTTCACGTGCTCCTCAGAGCCAATCACCGAACGGGGTCTCGCTGTCATGGAACCGCTACTCTCGGCTGGGCCGGCCGCCGCGCCCGCCGATCTGATCAAGGACGGGTCGACCGCGACCTTTATGGCCGACGTCGTCGAGGCCTCGCGGCAAGTCCCCGTGATCGTCGATTTCTGGGCCACCTGGTGCGGGCCCTGCAAGCAGTTGACCCCGGCGCTGGAGAAAGCTGTCGCCGCCGCCAGGGGCGCGGTCAAGATGGTCAAGATCGATATCGACCAGAACCAGGACCTGGCGGCCCAGTTCAAGATCCAGTCGGTCCCCGCGGTCTTCGCCTTCAAGGACGGCCAGCCCGTCGACGGCTTCGCCGGCGCACTGCCGGAAAGCCAAATCAAATCCTTCATCCAGCGGCTCACCGGCCAGACCGGCCCCTCGCCGGTCGACCAGGCGCTGGAACAGGCCCAGACGGCGCACGATACCGGCGATTTTGGCGCCGCCGGTACCCTCTATATGCAGGTGCTGAGCGAGGATCCCTCGAACACCAAGGCGGTCGCGGGCGTGATCCGTTGCGCGGTCGGCTCGGGCCAGCTCGACCAGGCGCGCCAGATCCTGAGCCAGCTCCCCGAGGAGGCCTTGCGGGACGCCGAGATCGCCGCGGCCAAGACCGCCTTCGACCTCGTCGAGGAAGGCCAGTCGGCGGGCGGCGATACGTCCGGTCTCAAAGCGCAGGTTGCGGCCAATGCGAACGACCACCAGGCGCGCTTCGATCTGGCCGTCGCGCTCTACGGGGCCGGCGATGCAGAAGGCGCCATCGACCATCTGCTGGAGATCGTCGCGCGTGACCGCAAATGGCAAGACGACGGCGCGCGCAAGCGGCTGGTCGAGATCTTCGAGGCGCAGGGCTTCACCCATCCGCTGACCGTGGCCGGCCGGCGCAAGCTGTCGTCGATGCTGTTCGCCTGACCACCCGGGCCAGAGCCCAAGCCAAGCCCAAGCCCAAGCCTAAACAAGGCATCCCATGGACGACACGCCGCACAGTATCGAAGATCTCCCGGTTTCGATCCCGATCTTTCCGCTCGCGGGCGTGTTGCTGCTGCCCCGCGCACGCCTGCCATTGCAGATGTTCGAGCCGCGCTACGTCGCCATGACCGAGGACGCCGTCGCCGGCGACCAGGTCATCGGCATGATCCAGCCCCGGCGCCAGGAACAGCCATCGCCTGACGATATGCCCGAGGTCTTCGAGACCGGCTGCCTTGGCCGCATCGTGGAGCATTCGACGACCGCCGATGGGCGCCACCTTGTCACCTTGTCTGGCGTTTGCCGGTTCGCGGTCTCCGAGGAGCTCACCAGCGAGCGCGGCTATCGGCGCGTCGTCCCGGACTATCGGCCCTTTGCCGACGATCTCATCGACGCCGAACCGGGCAGCTTCGACCGCCGGCGTTTTCTGGCGGCGCTGCGCAGCTATATGGACGCCAATGGCATCGACGCCGACTGGGAGGCGATCGACGAAACCTCCGACGAGCAGCTCATCACCGCGCTCGCGATGTTGTGCCCTTTCGCACCGAGCGAGAAACAGGCGCTGCTCGAATGCGTCGATCTGGGCGGGCGGGCACGGACGATGACGGCGCTTTTCGAGATGGCCGGCGCGCCCGGCGGCGACACAAAAAGCGGCCCGTCGCTGCGCCACTAGAGAAAGCGAAGGCCATGACTGACACTGGCGATGGTGACAAGGCAAAGCAAAGCGGCGGCAAGCCCGAAAAGCCGAGCCGTGGAAAGCGCGTCGACCCCAAGCTGTTGGAGCTTTTGGTCTGTCCGGTGACCCACAAGCCGCTGCGCTATGACGCCGAGGCCGGCGAGCTGATCAGCGATGCGGCCGGCCTTGCCTATCCCATCCGCGACGGCATCCCCATCATGCTCGAGGACGAGGCGCGCCCGCTCGACGATACGCCGTGAGCTCAAAGAGCGATATCGAGCGCGAGGGCGCCGGGCGCTGGCCCGAGGAAATCCGCCTCGACCGCGCGACCAAAACGCTGCATGTCAGCTTCGGCGACGGCGCCGCCTTCGCGCTGCCGGCCGAGCTGTTGCGCGTGGAAAGCCCCTCGGCCGAAGTCCAGGGCCACGGCGAGGGCAAGCAGATCGTCGCCGGCCGCCGCCATGTCGGCATCATGGAGATCGAACCGATCGGCCACTACGCGATCCGCATCACCTTCGACGACCTGCACGACAGCGGCATCTTTTCCTGGGATTACCTCTACGGGCTCGGCGCGCAAAAAGATGCGATCTGGGCGCAGTACCTGGCCGCGCTCGAAGCCCAGGGCCTCAGCCGCGATCCGTGATTGACCGCGCCACTTGCGACACGCACGTCATTTCGACCGGAGCCACCGGGCGCAGGGAGAAATCTGGGCAAAGGCCGCGCGCGGCATTCGCCTAGATTTCTCCCTCGCTCCGGCTCGCTCGAAATGACGATACATCACGAAAAATAGCGCGCCGCTAAAGCCGCTCGCCCTTCATCAGCCGCGGCAGATCGCCGGCCATGCCCATGGCATGGCGCATGAAAAAGCGCCTAGCCGGCGCGGCCACGTTGACCGCGGCAAGGCCCAGATCGCGGATCAAGCGGACCGGCGGCACCGCGTTGGAGAACAAACGGTTGAGCCCGTCGGTCACGGCGACCAGCGCCATCGCATCGAAACGCCGCCAGCGCTCGTAACGCGCCAGCACGTCTGCACTACCGATATCGAGGCCGAGCCGCGCGGCTTCGACCATGACCTCGGCGAGTGCGGCGACACCGCGAATCCCGAGATTGAGCCCCTGGCCCGCAATCGGATGGATCGCGTGCGCCGCGTCCCCGACCAATGCCAGGCGCGGCGCGACGTACCGATTGGCATGGAGCAGCGACAGCGGGTAGGACCAACGTCCGCCCAGCACGCGGACATCGCCATACCACGGCCCGAAGCGCCGCCCGAGTTCGGCGGAAAAGGCGCCGTCATCGAGTGCCATCATCGCCGGCGCCAAACGTTCGTCCTCGGTCCAGACGATCGACGAGCGGTGGCCTTGTGCGGGATCGCCGTGAATGTCGGTCATATCGGTCATGGGCAGCACCGCGAACGGCCCCGCCGGCAGGAAACGTTCATGCGCCACGCCGCGATGCGGGCGCGCATGGCCCATGGTGCAGACAATGCCGGTCTGTTTGTAGCGCCAGCGGGTGACGGAAATGCCGGCCTGTTCGCGCAGCCAGGAATTCCGGCCGTCGGCGGCGACGGCCAGGCTGGCGCGGATGCGCGCCCCATCGCCTAGCGTCGCCGTCACGCCGCCCGCGCTGAACTCTATATGTGCAACGCCGGCCGGCGCGCGCAGGTCGATCGCCGGAATTTCGCTTTGCCGCGCGAACAGCGCCCGCCGGATGGCGCGGTTTTCGACGATGTGGCCAAGCGGCTCCTCGCCGACCTCGCGGTGGTCGTAATGCAGGAAGAGCGGCGCATCGCCGTCTGAAACCCGGATGTCGAGAATCGGCTCGGCGGCATGCGCCAACCCAGGCCAGGCGCCGAGCCCTTCCAGCACCTGGCGCGAGCCATAGGCGATGGCCGAGGCGCGTCCGTCATAGGGCGCATCGAGTACCGTCGTGGGGTCTTCGCGGTCGACCACGACCACCTCAAGCCCCGCGCCGCCCAGCGCCAATGCGAGGGTAAGCCCGACCATCCCCCCGCCGACAATCAGGACATCGATATTCAAAATATCGGCGCGGGCTGCCCCATGATCTCCGGTCGCCGTCGTGGAAGCCCGATCTGCCATGGCCAAAGCTTGCGCCGACCGGGCCCGGCTGTCCAGCCGGCGGCGCTGCGACCAAGTGCCACCAGCGCGCTCACACGGTCTGGCAATTTCTGATGAAAAAATAGGCACTATGAACTCACACCATGCATATGCCTAATTTCTAGGCATTCCAGATAATAAGATCGAAACCCCTATTCGATAATCCCTTGAAAACACGTGTTTTCTTGCACTGCAGCAATTCTGGCATGGTTATTGAAAGGTAAAGCTCGGTAGCGGTCTCCCGGCGCATTTGGCGCGTCGGATGGCCGGTCGGCCCGTTCGGGGGCACCAATTCGGGCCGCCAGAAGGACCGAACCAGTATGCAGACCGGGTTGGAGAGGGAAGGGAGTTTATCGATATGAAGCTCGTCACAGCGATCGTGAAACCCTTCAAGCTCGACGAGGTGCGCGAAGCGCTGACCTCGAT
Source organism: Alphaproteobacteria bacterium (assembly GCA_035527975.1). Taxonomy (GTDB): domain Bacteria; phylum Pseudomonadota; class Alphaproteobacteria; order JAPULJ01; family JAPULJ01; genus DATKZM01. The sequence goes on from DATKZM010000094.1 coordinate 6,707, forward strand.
CGGCGTGGAGGGGCTTACCGTTTCCGAGGTCAAGGGCTTTGGCCGCCAAAAGGGTCATACCGAGATCTATCGCGGCGCCGAATACGAAATCAGCTTCGTGCCGAAGGTTCGTATCGACGTCGTGGTCAGCGACACGCTGGCCGATCAGGTGGTCGACGCCATTACCAAGTCGGCACGGACCGGCAGCATTGGCGACGGCAAGATTTTCGTGTCCGACGTCTCCAAGGCCGTGCGCATCCGCACCGGCGATGTCGACAACGATGCGCTCTAGGGGAGAAGCAGCAATGAACACACACATCACACCACGCCGCGCGCGCGTCGGCCGCCCGCTGCGCGGGCTCAACTTAAGCGCGGAGCGCGGGCTCAAATTAAGCGCGGAGCGCGGGCTCAACTTAAGCGCGGCGCTGCGCGGCGTCGGGGTAACCTTCGCGATCATAGGTGTCGCCGTGGCGGCATGGGCGGGACTGACGGCGGAAGCGCTTGCGGCCGAGAAGCCCAAGCTCGATAGCGGCGATACCGCCTGGATGCTGACGGCAACGGCGATCGTGCTGATGATGACGCTGCCGGGCCTGGCGCTTTTCTATGGCGGCATGGTCCGCAAGAAGAATGTGCTGACCATGGTGATGCAGGTTTTCGCCACCGCGTGTATCGGCACCATCGTCTGGTTTGCAGTCGGCTATTCGATCGCGTTCGGGGCGGACGGCGCTTACTGGGGCGGGCTCTCCAAGGCCTTCCTTGCCGGCGTCGGCAAGGAGAACCTCACCGGCACGATCCCCGAAACGGTCTTCATGACGTTCCAGATGACCTTCGCGATCATCACGCCGGCGCTGATCGTCGGCGCGTTTGCCGACCGCGTGAAGTTCAGCGCGCTGGTGGTTTTCATGACGCTCTGGATCATCATCGTCTACGCGCCGATTACCCATTGGGTGTGGGGCGGCGGCGGCTGGATTCTGAAGCTTGGCGCCCTCGACTTTGCCGGCGGGACGGTTGTTCACATCAACTCCGGCGTCGCCGGTTTGGTCGCGGCGATCATCATCGGCAAGCGCGTGGGCTACCGCAAAGAGGACATGTCACCGCACAATCTGGTGCTGAGCCTGGTCGGCGCAGCGCTTCTGTGGGTTGGCTGGTTCGGCTTCAACGCGGGCTCCGCGCTCAGTGCAGGAACCGGTGCCGGCATGGCGATGGCGGTCACCCAGATCGCGAGCGCCTCGGCGGCGCTGGCCTGGATGTTCGCCGAGTGGCTGCAGCGCGGCAAGCCGACGGTGCTGGGCATTGTCTCCGGCGCCATCGCCGGGCTGGTTGCGATCACCCCGGCCAGTGGCTTCGTCGATCCGATGGGGGCGCTCTTCATCGGCCTGATCGGCGGCGTGGTCTGCTACTGGGCCTCGACCAGCCTGAAGAAGATGCTGGGCTATGACGACGCGCTCGATGTCTTCGGCATCCACGGTGTCGGCGGCATGGTCGGCGCGATCCTCACCGGGGTCTTCGCGGTCAAGGCGATCGGCGGCACCGCCGGGGCGCTGGAAGGCAATGGCGGCCAGATCCTGACGCAGATCTACAGCATCCTCGGCACGATCGTCTGGTCGGGCGTGATGACCGCGGTGCTGCTGCTGGCGATCAAGGTGACGATCGGTCTGCGGGTCAGCGACGAGGAAGAGCGCGATAGCCTCGACCTCCGCCTGCACGGCGAATCGGTGCACTGACCCGGTTCGTCCCAAAGCGGATAAATACATATCCGAAGCGAAGGGGGGCCATCCGGCCCCCCTTTTCTTGTGGGCGGCGTTCTTCGGTGCGGTCTTGGCGCCCGGCTCGGTCACGCCGCATTTCCGCGTGACACAATCCGCCGGGCCTGCCTATACAAAGACTGCCTTGGCCGGACAAAGCGGCTGGACCAGGCGACCCCGAAAATCAGGAATTCCAGGAAGCATCAACATGGACAGCGCACCCGCATTCATCAGCTCGATGGCCAATGGCGCGGCCCAGCAGGACGGCAGTGCCGTCGCCTTCGAGATCGAGACGAACGATGGCCAACGCTATCCCTTCGCCTGTGCGACCGTGGATGTGGAAAAGGTCGTAAGCTGGCTAATCGGCCTTGGGGTGCTGGCCGATAACGCACGCCGCGCCCAGGGCGGCGGCGAGCCCGCGCCCAAGGCCTCCATGAACGCCACTCCCGTTCCGGTGAAGCAAGTCACACTCGGCGCCGGCCAGGGCGCCGGCGAGGTCGCCGTCGCCTTCGACATGGGGCTGTTCGATCTTGCCTTTAATTTGCCGCAAGAGGCTGCCAAAAAGCTCCACGCAGCCCTCGGCAGCGCGATCGGCAGCTAGGCCGTTCTCGAAGGTCACCGCACCCGCGCTATTGGGGATTGTCGGCCGAATCCGGCATTTTGTGGTGGTTTCCGGATCAACGCCGCAATATCTTGTGTCCAAGGGTCGGGCGGCCGGCGGAGCCCTTGCACGGGGCGTATCCCGGCTCTAAGTATGTTTCTGTTTTGTACGCGCTTGCGTCTGGCCCGTCACTAGGGGATGTGCCGGGACGGCGCGCCGTATTTGGAACTGGACATGGCAAACAGCTACCGCGGCTCTGCCGCGCGATCCCATCGCCAGACCTCCTTCATGCCGCCTGGCCTTGCGGCCAGCCTGCGCCGGCGCGCGCGCCAGCTTGTCGGGCTGGTGCTGCTCGCCGCCGGCCTCGCCCTGGCCTTGGCGCTGGCGAGCTTCGATCCGGGCGACCCCTCCTTCAACCGGGCCACCACCGACGGCGCGCTCAACCTGCTCGGCCGGCCGGGCGCGTATGCGGCCGATCTGCTTTTGCAAACCATTGGCATCGCCGGCGCGCTGCTGGCGCTGGTGCCGGCGGTGTGGGGCTGGCGGCTGATCACCGGACGGATGCTGGCCCCGGTCTGGGTGCGCCTTACCCTGGTGCCGGTGGCGGTCATCACCGCGGCGATCGGCTTCGCCGCAATCTCCACGCCGGAAAGCTGGCCGCTGCGCGCCGGGCTCGGCGGGGTCGCGGGTACGATGCTGCTCACGGGATCGGGCAAGCTCGCGGCGATGTTGGCGCTCGACATTGGCCCCGCGGTGATCGGCGGCGGTGCCGGCGTGCTGGCGCTGCTGGCGCTCAGCGTTGGCCTTGCGATGACCGGCCGGGAATGGCTGACGGGCGGCGCGTTCGCCGGGCGCGGGCTCTGGCGTAGCCTGGTGTTGAGCGGCCGGGGCGTTGCCCGGCTCTTTCGGAGCCGCCGCGGGCCGCGTCAACCGCGGATATCCCGCGCCGCACGGGCGCAGGCAAGCGAGGCGGCCGCGCGCGAACGCGGCTCGACAATCGTCGCCGAACGTGTCGAGCGCGCCGAGCCGCGCCTCAATCTCCGCGCCGGCCCCGAGCCACGCCCCGAGCCACGCCAGTCGACACCCAGACAGGCGCCGGTCAAATCCCGCGTGGTGCAGCCGCGCCAGACCTCGCTGGCGCTCGACGGCGCTTATACGCTGCCGGGGTTCGATCTGCTCGATGAGCCGCCGCCGCCGTCAACGACGGTGCTCGACGAGGCGGCGCTCAACCACAACGCCCAGTTGCTCGAATCGGTGCTGGAGGATTTCGGCATCGGCGGGCAGGTCACTAAAGTGCGGCCGGGCCCGGTGGTCACTTTGTATGAGTTCGAGCCTGCACCCGGCACCAAGTCCTCGCGCATCGTCAACCTTTCCGACGATATCGCGCGCTCGATGAGCGCGGTCTCGGTGCGCGTTGCGGTGATCCCGGGCCGCACGGTACTCGGCATCGAGCTGCCGAACGCCGATCGCGAGATGGTGTTCCTGCGCGAGCTTTTGGCCTCCAAGACGGTGGAGGGCTCCAAGGTGGCGCTGGGGCTGATGCTCGGCAAGGATATCGGCGGCGCGCCGGTGGTCGCGGACCTGGAGCGCATGCCGCACCTGCTGATCGCCGGCACCACAGGGTCGGGCAAGTCGGTCGCCATCAACACGATGATCCTGTCGCTGCTCTACCGGCTGACGCCCGAGCAGTGCAAGTTCATCATGATCGATCCCAAGATGCTCGAGCTCGCCGTCTATGACGACATCCCCCATCTTCTCGCTCCCGTGGTCACCGATCCGCGCAAGGCGATCGTCGCGCTCAAATGGGTGGTGCGCGAAATGGAGGAGCGCTACCAGGCGATGTCGAAGCTGGGCGTGCGCAATATCCAGGGCTTCAACACCCGCCTCGCCGAGGCGCGCCGCAAGCGCGAGGTCCTGAAGAAGCGCGTCCAGACCGGCTTCGATCCCGATAGCGGCCGGCCGATCTATGAAGAGCAGGAGCTCGACCTGACGCCGCTGCCCTACATCGTGGTGGTGGTCGACGAGATGGCCGATCTCATGCTGGTCGCCGGCAAGGATATCGAGATCGCCGTGCAGCGTCTGGCGCAAATGGCGCGGGCCGCCGGCATCCATTTGATCATGGCAACCCAGCGCCCCTCGGTCGATGTCATCACCGGCACCATCAAGGCGAACTTCCCGACGCGCGTCAGCTTCCAGGTCACCTCCAAGATCGACAGCCGGACTATTTTGGGCGAGCAGGGCGCCGAGCAACTGCTGGGCCAGGGCGACATGCTCTACATGGCCGGCGGCGGACGCATCACGCGCGTTCACGGCCCCTTCGTCTCCGACGGCGAGGTCGAGGAGGTGGTGCGGTACCTGAAGTCGCAAGGCCAGCCCGATTACATCGAAGAGGTCACCCAGCCAGAGGATGGCAGCGGGCTCGGCGGGCTGGACTTTGGCGGTGGCGGCGGCGCCGACGAGGAGCTTTACCACCAGGCGGTCGCGGTGGTGGCGCGCGAGCGCAAGGCTTCCACCAGCTTCATCCAGCGCCACCTGCAGATCGGCTACAACCGCGCCGCCCGCCTGATCGAGCGCATGGAAGCCGAGGGCATCGTCAGCCAGGCCAACCATGCCGGCAAGCGCGAAGTGCTGATCGGCGAGGGCTAGCGCATTTTCCACTTACGTGGCGCCTTCAAAGCAGGCCCATGTCACAAGAGGTTGGCCGTATGATTATTGTCATGCGAAACTGCTGCCTCGCCACCATGATCGCTGCCGCGGCAACGATATCAATGGCGGGCAACGCGGCTGCGCTCACCGCCGCCGACCGCAAGGTGGTCGCCCGCGTCGAGGCCTATCTGAATGCCATCCGCACGCTGACCGCGCGCTTCATCCAGGCCGAGCCCAATGGCTGGATCGCCGAGGGCGCGCTTTATCTTCAGCGGCCCGGCAAGATGCGCATCGAGTATGCCCCGCCCCATCGCTTCCTGATGGTCACCACCGGCCGCATGCTGATCGTCTATAACGGCAAGACCGACGCGACGATGCATCTGCCGGTCAGCGCCTCGCCGGCCGCGTTCCTGCTGGGCGACCGTGTCGACTTCACCCGCGAGGCCGAAGTCCGCCGCGTCGAGCGGCGGCCCAACGCCTATGTCATCTCCGTGAGCCAGCGCGGCGGCGGCCGGGCATCGCTCCGGCTGGTCTTCAGAAGGAAGCCCTTCGGCATCAAGGAGTGGACCGTGGTCGACGCCCGGCAAAAGAAAACCCGCGTCGTGCTGCTCGACCCCCGCATCGGCCACCCGATCGACCCGGTGAAGTTCCTCTTCGCCAAGCCCGGACGCGCCGCCGCCCGGCGGCGCGGCGGGCGCCCGCCCAGGGTCAAGGCGACGGACCTGAAATAGGCCTCGCTCGGAGGCCGCCGGGTGCGGACTGGATTACGCTTCGCTGAGCATTCATTCGTCGCTAGGCTTAGGTTGATCCCGGCCTGCCGCCAGGCCACGAAACCGTCACGATTGCCCGCCAGGATCCGAACGCCATGCGATTGCCGAGCGCCCTCATAGTCCTCCTGATCGCCCTCGTGGCGGGTCCTGCCGCCGCCGAGCTGAGCGCCGCCGGTCAGGCCACGCTGAAACGCGTCGAGACCTACCTGAACGGTGTGCGCACCTTCCAGGCGCGCTTCATTCAGGTCTCCGACAATGGCGGCATCGCCGAGGGCCGCATCTACATGCAGCGGCCCGGCAAGATGCGCATCGAGTACAAGCCGCCGGTGCCGCTCATCCTGGTCGCGACCGGCAAGCTCATCATCATGTACGACAGCAAGCTCGACCAGACGACGCATCTGCCGCTCGCCGCCTCGCCGGCCGCCTGGCTGCTCGGCGACCGGCTCGGTATCCACGACAAGATCGAGGTCACGAAAGTGAGCGAGACCGGCGGGCGCGTCTATGTGAGCCTCGTCGAGAAGGGCAAGGCGACCAAGGGCACGTTGCACCTGGTTTTCCTCGACGCGCCGCTGCGCCTGCGCGAATGGATCGTCGTCGATGCTCAGCGCCGCCGCACCAAGATCGTGCTGGTCGACGCCAAGGAAGGCATGAAGCTCGACCCGAGGCTCTTCCTCTTCGAGCGGCCCGCCCGACCCGGCGGCGACGACGACACCAACCGGCGCTAGATTTATTCGGCTGCTGGAGCTACTGGCGCTCGATCCGAAAAGTCGAATTCGATGACCCTGCTATTTCCCTCGCCCCTTGAGGGGGCGGGAGATCGTCGTCGGCGCCAGGCGCTCACCCAAAAAGGGGAGCGCGAATCACAGCGCCACGGCAACACCCTTAAAGGACAGCGCCTAGGCTGCGAATATGTCCATGTTTTCGAAATGGCCAGCCCGCGTGGCCTTGCCAAGGTCGCCCGGCGCGGCCACTTTGTCGTCAACGACAACCCCGAAGCCGATCTGCGACCGAGCTTCATTCAGACAATGCCATGACGCAAACACCGCCGCTCATCGGCGTCACCGCCTGTGTCCGCACGCTCGACGACGTGCAACACCATGTCGCGCGCATCCAGTATCTGGCGATCGTGCCGAGCGCGATCGGCGGCATCCCGGTGATCGTGCCGGCCCTCACCAAACCCAAATCGCCCGACGATGGGACCGGCGCCGTGCGAATGACCGACGTGCTCGACCGGCTCGACGGTCTGCTGATCACCGGCAGCCCCTCCAATGTCGAGCCGGCGCACTATGGCGGCCCTCCCAGCAAGCCGGGCACGCTGCACGATCCCGTGCGCGACGAGGCCGTGCTGCCGCTGATCGCCGGCGCCCTCGACCGCAAGCTGCCGATCCTGGCGCTGTGCCGGGGCATCCAGGAGCTCAACGTCGTGCTCGGCGGCACGCTGCACCAGAACATCCAGCACCTGCCGGGCAAGATGGACCACCGCGCCGATATGACGTTGCCGGTGCCGGCGCGTTACGACCTCGCCCACGAGGTGGCGCTGACGCCGGGCGGCGTGCTGGCCGGCTTCGCCGGGGGGACGACGCTGACCGTCAACTCGCTCCACGCCCAGGGCATCGACCGGCTGGCCGAGGGGCTAACCGTCGAGGCGACCGCGCCCGACGGCGTCATCGAGGCGGTGCGGCTCGGCGATCCGGACCGCTTTGTGGTCGCGATCCAGTGGCATCCCGAATGGGGCATCACCGAAACCCCCTTTGCGCAAAACCTCTTCGCCGCTTTCGGGGCGGCGGCGCGCGCCTACCGGGACGGCGGGCCGGCCGCAACGCCGCGCGTAGCTGAACCGAACTGAAAGCTGGACCCCATGCGCATCGTTACCTGGAATATCAACTCCGTTCGCCTGCGGATGCCGCTCGTGGCGCAGCTCACCCGGACGGTGAAGCCCGACGTGTTGTGCCTGCAGGAGACCAAGGCCGCCGACGAGGTGTTTCCCCAGGACGATCTGCGCGCGCTCGGCTACGAGCACATGCGCTTCCGCGGCATGAAGGGCTACAATGGCGTCGCCATCCTCTCGCGCTTGCCGCTTCAGGATGCCGGCTCGCGCGACTGGTGCGGCAAACCCGATGCCCGCCATGTCGCCGCGGCGCTGCCCGGCGGCATCGAGCTGCACAATTTCTATATTCCCGCCGGCGGCGACGTGCCCGATCCCAAGGTGAACGACAAGTTCGCCCACAAGCTCGCCTTCCTGCGCGAGCTTGCGACATGGTGGCGCGACAAGCGCGACAACGGCGCCCGGCGTATCATGGTCGGCGACCTAAATATCGCGCCGCTGGAGAGCGATGTCTGGTCGCACAAGCAGCTCCTCAAGATCGTCAGCCACACGCCTGTCGAAGTCGACCATCTGGCTGAAGTTCAGGCCGCGCACGGCTGGGTCGACGCGGTCCGCCACTTCGTGCCCGAGGAGGAGAAGCTCTACAGTTGGTGGAGTTACCGGTCGCGCGACTGGCAGGAAAGCGACCGCGGCCGGCGGCTCGACCACGTCTGGGTCACGCCGTCTCTGGCCCCGGCGCTGAAGGCGTCCTCGATCCTGCGCGAGGCCCGCGGCTGGGAGAAACCCTCGGACCACGTGCCCGTTATTGTCGATCTCAAAATGTGATTAAAAAAGGCAAAGCCGTAGCGAATTGCAGATAACTCAGTGCCGGGCCATCAACCTTGATGTCTAAACACAAAATAAGGCCAATCCAGTGCGTTGCTTGGCATTTCCAGCCGCTCCGCCCCATTGAGATCGAGGTCGCGGTCGGCGACGACGATAGCGCCGGCGCATAAGAGCGGCGGCAGCGCCGCGTGCATCCAGGCGACGAGCGCGGCGTCGCGCGCGGCATCCTCGCTGCCGATGTCGCAATGGACGAGGGCGGCCGGCGCGCCGGTACGTTCAAGCACCTTAGGAAAAGTCTCGCGGAAATCACCGGCGAAGAAATGCGCGGCGTCGGGGCCCCAATCGGTGTCGGGCGCGCCGTCGATGTCGAAGGCGTAGATTTCTCGCGCCGGAAGTATTTCGCGCAGAAAACTGTAAGTACGACCCTTGCCGAAGCCGATCTCCAATGCCGGGCCCGGCAGCTCGGCGATCAAGGCGGCGGCGTGCGCCAGGCAGGCGCGCTGCGCGGTCAGCCGCGCGATCATGCGGTCAAGGCGGTTCATTGGGCTAACGGGCCGGTAATCGTTTCGCTGTGGGCGGGCTCTACTTGGCCGCCTGCAGCTCGCGCAGCTGGGTGTTCATGCGTTCCAGGCGCTGCGCCAGCTCGCGCATGATCTCCACCGCGATCTGCGGGAACTCCAGCACCAGGCGATAGAACAGCTCCTTGGAGATCACCAGCGTTTCCAGCTTTTCCTTGACCAGCACTGTCGCCGTCCGTGGCACGTCGCACAGGATCGCGATCTCACCGACAATGTCGTTGCGCTTGAAGGTCGCGACCGTGAACGGGCCGTTATCGGTCTCGATGATGATGTCGGCCTCGCCGGCGATGATGATGTAGGCGGCGTCGCCGTCGTCGCCCTGGCGGAACAGCTCCTGCCCGGGCTCGTAGGCCACCCGCTCGGAGGTGAAGGCCAACAGCTTCAGCTTCGACGGTTCGATGTTCGCGAACAGCGGGATATTCCGCAGCAGTTCGACTTCTTCGTTGAGGCTCACCTTATCCTCCCTTCGCGGGGGGGCCGCTTACTCATCCTGCAGCAGATCGTACAGAACGGTCCCCTCCTTGTTCAGCGCCTCAAAGCGGCCCTGCTCGACGACGCGGCCGCCCTTCATGACCACCACCTTGTCGAAGCGCTTGGCGTATGAGGGCCGGTGCAATGCCCAAATAACGGCTCGGTCCTTGAAGCTCGAGAGCACCGTATCGAGCACCTTGGCCTGCGCCGCCGAATCCATCGCGGTGATGCCTTCGTTGACCACCAGCGCATCGGGCCGCTTTATGATCGCGCGCGCGAAGCCCATCTTCTGGCGCTGCGCCCCGGAGAGCCGCGATCCCGCCACGCCGACGTGATAGGTGAGCCCCGCCTCCATCACCTCTTCGGTCAGGTTAAGCGCCTCCAGGGTCTCGGTAATCATCTCCGCGACCTTGTTCTGCGCCTGAGCCTGACCGTAGATCACCTTGCCGAACAGGATGTTGTCCTGGAGCGCGGCAGCGGCGTTGTACTTCTCGGCATCGAAGAATTCCACCGTGCCCTTGAGCTCGTCCGGCATGCGCTCGGCGAACATCTTGCGCGCCTCGAGCAGCCGGTCGCGCATCGGATCGTCGATCACGTCGAGCCGGTGGCGCGCCGGGACCAGCTTGAAAGGCAGCGAGAGCAGGCGCTCGCGGTCGTCCTCGCGCATTTCGGCGAAGCTTTGCTTGGCCGTGCGCGACAGCGTGGTCTGATACTCCGGCAAATCCTCGGAGCTGATGAAGGAATACTGCTCGAAGAACTCGTGGCCCGGCGGCAGATCGGCGAAGATTTCAATCATGGTCTCGGCGACCGAGCGGCCCATGGTCAGCATGTCGTCGATGAGCCCGGACTTCTCCAGGACCTCAAGAACGTAAGGATTGAGGGCGAGGCGCTCCATATCGAAGGCGTCGCCCACGGGCGTGCCGAACAACAGGTTCTCGCCAAGCGTGGCGTTGTTGTTGTAGGCCGCATCGTCGAAGGGCTCGACCAGGCGCGCCTGCTTGCTGCCTTCGAATTGCTCGCGCAATGTCTTGCGGGCCTTCAGGATCCCCTCGGCCAGATGGGGGTGCAGCGCCGGATCGATGGTGCCCAAAAGGCCCATCCGGTAGATGTCCTGCTCCATGCCGACCGCGCGCAACACCTCGATCGCGCGGCGCTCGAGCGCAATCATGCCGTCGACGCCGGCATCGGCATAGTCGATCCAGTCGGCCTCGAAATCATCCGGCGGATTGCCCGAGTGAAGCGCATTTTCTGCGTAGAGATCTTGTTTGGCCTTGGCTTCGCCTTCCAGCTCGCGCTCACCCGGCGCGTGCTTGAGCCCGTAAAACAGGTTCTCGCGCACGGTGGTCGCGAACATGTAGGGCGTCTGGCCGACATAGGACATCCGCCGGCCGGTTACATATTCCGGCAGCTCGGTGACCCTGGCGCCGCCGATGCGAATCGAGCCGGTGGTCGGAAAGACGAGCGTTGCCAGCAGTTGGGCAATGTCGTCGCGTCCCGACCCACCGGGACCGACGATCGCCACATGCTCGTTGAGTTTCACCGTGAAGTTGACCGAATCGACGGTCTTCACGCGCCCGTCCTCCGACAGGCTAACATTGGTGATCGCGATATCGCCGGTGAGCTTTTCGATTGGCCCATCCGGCTGGTCCTGCAGCGCGGCGTCGAGGATTTCCGGCGGCTGGAACTGCTCGATCACCTGCTCGTACTTGATCTTCACATCCTCTTTCAGCTGGTAGTAGCTCAAGAGCTCCTTCCACGGAGACGCGAGATCCTTGTAGGCCGCCAGCACGGCCACCAGCGCGCCGAAGGTTATTTCGCCCTTGATCACCAGATAGCCGCCGACCGAGTAGAAGAAGAACGGCGTCAACTGGGCGATGAAGTTGTTGAGAAACTTGATGAAGAATTTGAGCTTGAAGAGCTTGTAGCGGATCTCGTAGATCACGCCGAGCCGCGCGGCGATGTCGGCGCGCTCCAGCCGCGAGGTGTCGTGCGCATGCACCTCCTGGACGCCGCTGATCGTATCGCCGATGCGGTCGGCGAGCTGGCGCACGGTGCGAACGCGCTGCTTGGCGAGCTGGTTCACCCGCTTCTGCAGCTTGGGGATCAGCCAGATCTGGATCGGGTAGAGCGCCACCGCGGCGGCACCCAGGAACGGGTCCTGGACGAAGATGAAGCCCAGATAGACCATCAGCATACCGCCCTGGAAGGCGGGCAGCGCGATCGAATCGCCAATGAAGCCGCCGACCGGATCGACCTCGGCGGTGATCATCGGGATGATCTCGCCCGGCGCCACCTTCTTGAAGTGCGGCAGCGGGAAGCGCAGCAGGCGCGCATAGAGCTGGTAACGCAGACGCCGCAACATCCGCTCGCCGAGGCGGCCTCGGAAAACGTTGATGAAATACTTGATAGCGCCGCTGATCAGCACCAGCACCAGGAACATCACGCACAGCACCAGCATGTAAACGATGATGTCGAGCTGGTATCCCATGAAGCTGGCAGTCTGGGTGCCGCTGGCGCCCGGCCCGATCGCCTTGTTGATGATCTCCTTGGGGAGCTGCAGCGTGTAGTAAAGGATCGGCCAGGACGCCACCGTGAGGCCAAGCATCATCAGCTGCTGGCGCTTGGAATAGCGCCAGATAAACTTGAAGATGGTTGGCTCCATCTGCGTCATGCGCCCGCCCCGAATTCCCCCATCTGCCCCCAGCCCCTCATATCGACAAACCCGGAGAACACGGGGCCGCGGGAAAACCGCCGCGGCTCAGATCCCACGCCCCCATCGATGCGGACCACGGCAGCGCTTACGTTAGCGCAGCCCACGCGGAGCGTAAACGCCCGTCCGCGCGGAGAGCGGCCGGCGCTTCTTGAATCCGTTTCCGCTCGATCACGTTCCGTGACATACTCCCGCGCTTCGCTCTGGGGAGAGGCAGTCCAGCGGGGAGGAGTTCGTGGTGGCGGACGGGCGCAATGCGCGCATTCTTATCTACAGCCATGACTCGTTCGGCCTCGGCCATTTGCGCCGTTGCCGCGAGATCGCGCATGCCTTGGTCGAGCACAGCAAGGACATATCGGTCCTGATCCTGTCCGGCTCGCCGATCATCGGCAGCTTCGATTTCCGCTCGCGCGTCGACTTCGTGCGCATTCCCGGCGTCATCAAGCTGCGCGACGGCGGCTATACCTCGCTTTCGCTGCATATCGACCTTTCGCAGACGCTGGCGATCCGCGAGTCGATTATCGAGCACACCGCCGACATCTTCGAGCCCGACCTTTTCCTGGTCGACAAGGAACCGCTCGGTTTGCGCGGCGAGGCTCGCAACACGCTGCAACTTATGAAGGACCGCGGCGTGCCGTGCGTGCTCGGCCTGCGCGACGTGATGGACGAGCCGGCGCTGCTGGCGCCCGAATGGGAGCGCAAACGCGCGCTCGAAGGCATTCAGGAATTCTACGACGAGATCTGGGTCTACGGCCTGCCCCAGATGTGCGAGCCGCTGGAAGGCATCGACCTCCCCGAATCGGTGCGGCGGAGCATGATCTACACCGGCTATCTCCGGCGCAGCCTGCCCAAGGCGGCCTCGTTGGCGCCGGCGGCCAGCCCCGATCTGATCGAGCCGCCCTATCTGCTGGTCACGCCCGGCGGCGGCGGCGACGGCGAGGCGTTGGTCGACTGGGTGCTGCGCGCCTACGAGTACGACGCCGGGTTGCCATATAATGCGCTGATCGTGCTCGGCCCCTTCATGGCGCCGGAGCTGCAGGCGGAGTTCCATGAGCGCACCAACAAGCTGAAAAGCGTCCATGCCCTGACCTTCGATGCGCATATCGAAAGCCTGATGGCGGGAGCCGCGGGCATCGTCGCAATGGGCGGCTATAATATTTTCTGCGAGATCCTGTCCTTCGACAAACGCGCCCTGGTGGTTCCGCGCACCGAGCCGCGGCGCGAGCAGCTGATCCGCGCCGAGCGGGCCCAGGAGATGGGGCTGATCAAAATGCTGGTCGATAATGGCGAGCGCGACGCCCAGACGATGGCGACGGCGCTGCGGCATTTGCCCCAGCAGAGCGTGCCCTCCGACACCATCGTGCCCGGCATGCTCGACGGACTAGACAACGTCAACCGCCGCGTCGACCGTTGGCTCGCCGAGCCGTCGCCGCGCCGGATACCGTTGGCCATCCCGTCATAATGATTTTCCAGGAACCGTCGGGGGGCGGGGGGGCGAGGGCTGCGGCCGGCACCCCCGTCGCACCGGTCGCTTTCGTGCTCAAAGGCTACCCGCGGCTTTCGGAAACCTTTATCGCGCAGGAGATATTGGGGCTCGAACGGCGCGGGCTCGATATCCGCATCGTCTCGCTGCGCCGGCCGACCGACGCCAAGCGCCATCCCGTCCATGACGAGATCAAGGCGCCGGTCCGCTACCTGCCGGAATATCTGCACGACGAGCCCGGCCGCCTAGCGCGCGCTTGGCGGCGGTCGCGGCGCCTGCCGGGTTACCGGGCGGCGCGGGCGGCATGGCTGAAGGATCTGAGGCGCGATTTCACCCGCAACCGCATCCGCCGCTTTGGCCAGGCGATGGTGCTGGCGGGCGAGATTGGGCCCGAGGTCGGCCATCTCCACGCCCATTTTCTCCATACGCCGGCCAGCGTCACGCGCTATGCCAGCCTGATGACGGGGTTGCCCTGGACCTGCTCGGCGCATGCCAAGGATGTCTGGACCACGCCCGCTTGGGAGATCGCGGACAAGCTGCGCACGCTCGATTGGCTGGTCACCTGCACCGAGGCGGCACGCGCGCATCTGGCCGCGCTCGCCCCTGATCCCCAGACCGTGCGCCTCGTCTATCACGGCCTCGACTTCGGCCGGTTTCCACCACCGCCGGGCCGGGATGACGGAAAGACCGATGGCAGCCTCCCGGCGCCCCCGGCCGCGCTGTTGTCGGTCGGCCGTATCGTGCCAAAGAAAGGCTTCGACATACTGATCGAGGCGCTGGGCGCGCTGGCGCATCTCAACTGGCGCTGGGTCCATATCGGCGGCGGCGACCGGCGCGCGCTCGAGGCGCGGGCGCAAGCACTCGGTATCGCCGAGCGCATAGTCTGGCGCGGCGCCCAGGCGCAGAGAGCGGTGCTGGCGGCGCTGGGCAAGGCCGACATTTTTGTACTGCCGAGCCGCATCGCAGGCGACGGCGACCGCGACGGCTTGCCGAACGTGCTGATGGAAGCGCAGAGCCAGGCGCTCGTCTGCCTTTCGAGCGACGTCTCGGGCATCCCGGAGTTGATCGAGGATGGCGCGACGGGCGTTTTGGTGCCGCCCGGCGATCCGGCAGCGCTGGCCGGGGCGCTGGCGCACCTCATCGACGATCCAGGCTTGCGCGCGCGGTTGGGCTCCGCCGGACTGCACCGATTGCAGGCGCGTTTCGGCCAGGATGCCGGCCTCGACAAATTGGCCGCGCTGTTCGGGTTGGCGAGCCCCGGCGAGGCCCCATCGAGGACAACACGCCCGCGCGTCGCCGCATCATGATCATGAGGCGGGGAGCATGAGGCCGGGCCCGTGAGGCAGAGTTCCGTGAGGCAGAGTTCCGTGAGGCGCGCATCGTGAGAATTGCATTCTACGCGCCGCTCAAGCCGCCCACTCACCCGACCCCGTCCGGCGACCGCCGGGTCGCACGGCTCCTGCAGGCAGCGCTGCGCCGGACTGGGCACACGGTCCGGCTGGCCTCAAATTTCCGCAGCCGCGCGGCGGCACCCGATGCAAAGATACTTGGGCAGCTGCGGCGAAGGGGCGAGCGCACCGCTGCACGGCTGATCGCCCGCGCCCGCGCCGCGCCGGCGCATGAACGGCCCGAGCTCTGGTTCACCTATCATCTCTACTACAAGGCGCCCGACTGGCTCGGCCCGGCGGTCGCCGCGGCGCTGGGCATTCCCTACGTCGTCGCCGAAGCCTCCCACGCGCCCAAGCGTGCGGGCGGACCCTGGGCCGCCAACCACGCCGCCGTCGCGGCCGCGATCGGGCGCGCCGATCTGATCATCGGGCTCAACCCCGTGGACAGCGAATGCGTCGGCCCGCTCATGAAGCCGGGCGCCGGGACCCTCGCAATCAAACCCTTCCTCGATCCCGCGCCCTTCGTGGCCGCAGCGGCCGGGCGGGACGCGCGCCGCGCTGCGCTCGCCGCGCGCCTGAAGCTCGATACGGGCGCGCCCTGGCTGCTCGCCGTTGCCATGATGCGCCGCGGCGACAAGGAGGCCTCCTACCGCGTGCTCGCCGACGCCCTCGCCCGGCTGACGGAGCGGCCGTGGCAGCTCATCGTCGTCGGCGACGGCGAGGCCAGGCCGGCGATCGAAGCCGCCTTCGCGCCCGTCGCCGCACGTGTCCGCTTCCTGCCCGCGACGGCTCTCACGGAGCTGCCCGATCTCTATGCGCCCGCTGACCTCTTCGTCTGGCCGGCGGTCAACGAAGCGTTCGGCATGGCGCTCCTGGAGGCACAGGCGGGCGGCGTGCCGGTGGTCGCCGGCGGCGGCGGCGGGGTGCCGGGGATCGTCGCGCACGGCCGCACCGGACTTCTCGTACCGATGGGCGATGCCGCGGCTTTCGCGGATGCGGTCGCCGCATTGCTCGACGATCCGGCGCGGCGCGCGTCCATGGGCGCCGCCGCCGCCGCCAAGGTTATGGCCGAGCACGCGATTGCCGGCGCGGCGGCAAGGCTCGACGCGGCCCTTAATCCACTCACGCTCAAGCCAAACATAAGCGCGGCCGGCCCATGACCGCCATCGCGCTCATCCGTCACGCACCGACCGCCTGGAACGACGAGGGCCGCATCCAGGGCCACTCCGATATCCCATTGAGCCCGCGTGGCCGGGCGCTGGCAGACGAATGGGCCGTTCCGCCGGAGCTCGACGGCTTTGCCTGGGTCGCGAGCCCGCTGGCCCGCACGCGCGAGACCGCGGCGCTGTTGTCGGGAG
The DNA here is from genome assembly GCA_035527975.1 of Alphaproteobacteria bacterium. Taxonomy (GTDB): domain Bacteria; phylum Pseudomonadota; class Alphaproteobacteria; order JAPULJ01; family JAPULJ01; genus DATKZM01. The sequence continues at coordinate 23,086 of DATKZM010000094.1, forward strand.
CAAGCGAATGCCCCACCGATCCGCGGTTGATGGAGGCCGACTGGGGCGACTGGGAAGGCCGGGTGCTGGCCGAGCTGCGCGCCGAGCTTGGCGAGGTGCTGGCGCGCAACGAGGCGCGCGGCCTCGACTTGCAGCCGCCCGGCGGCGAGCGCCCGCGCGACGTCCGCGACCGCTTCGCGCAATGGGCCGCCGAAACCGCCGCCGCCGGCACATCCACGGTCGCCGTCGCCCATAACGGTGTCATCCGCGCGGCCTATTCGCTCGCCACCGGCTGGGACATGAAGGACGATATGCCCGACACGCTGCGCTGGGGCGCGGCGCATCTCTTCGAGGCGGAGGCCAGCGGCGCGTTCGCGGTCGTCCAACTCAACATCCCCCTCGACGCCGCGATCGGAGAACGGTCACCCAAGGCGCGCGCGCCATGAGCGGCCGGCCGACAATCCTCATATATGTGCAGCACCTGCTGGGCTCGGGCCACCTGCGGCGCGCGGCGATCCTGGCCCGCGCGCTGGCGAGCACAATCGCCGATGTCCGCGTCGCCTCGGGCGGCCTGCCCGTGCCCGACCTTGCCATTGGTACGGCGACACTCGAACAACTCGAGCCGGTGCGCTGCGAGCGTGACGATTTCAGCGCGCTTACCACGGCAAGCGGGGCGCCGGTCGACGATGCCTTCAAGGCGCGCCGACGCGGCCATCTTTTGGCGCTGCTCGACGAATGCCGCCCCGACGCATTGGTCGTGGAGATGTTTCCCTTCGGCCGGCGCCAGATGCGCTTTGAGCTGCTGCCCCTCTTAGCGCGCGCGCGCGCTATGACGCCGAGACCCCTTATCGTCTCGTCGGTTCGCGACATCCTGCAGACCGGCCGCAAACCCGAACGCATCGCCGAAGCCGCCGACTGGGCGCAAACCCTGTTCGACCGCGTCCTGGTGCATGGCGACCCCAAGCTCGCGCGGTTCGAGGAGACGTTTCCGCCCGCCGCGCGGTTCGCCGACCGCCTGCACTACACCGGCTATCTCGCCCCCGAGCCGCCCTCGGCGGCACGGCCCGGCGATCCGGGCTGGGACGAGGTCGTGGTCTCCGCCGGCGGCGGCGCGGTGGGCGAGGCGCTGATGCGCGCCGCCATCGAGGCCCGCAAGATAAGCCAGCTTTCCGGTAAGACCTGGCGTCTCCTCACCGGCCAGGCGATCGAGCCGCAGGCGCGCGCCGCGCTCGATCGTGCCGCGGCAGCAACCGGCGGCGGCATCGTGGTCGAAGCGTCGCGCGCCGATTTCCTCCGCTTGCTTGCCGCCTCCGCTGTCTCGGTCAGCCAGGGCGGCTACAATACTGTCGCGGACATATTGAGTGCAGGAGCCAGAGCGGTGATCGTTCCCTTCGCGGCAGGCGGCGAGACCGAACAGACATTGCGCGCCGAACGACTGGCCGCACGGGGCCGTGCCGTCATGCTGGCCGAAGACGCACTCGGCCCGGCAAGCCTTGCCCGCGCCATCGATGCCGCGGCAAAGAGCACGCCGGGTCGCTCGCCCGTCGATCTTGGCGGTGCCAATGCCAGCCTCCATCTACTCGGCGGCTGGCTCGGCTTGCATGATGACGATCATGGCTGACCCATGACCGGCTGGGACGATCTCGAGGCCGAGCTCGACGCCTGGGGCGAGGCCGGGCTGAGCGCGACATTCTGGTGGCGCGATGATGACGCGGTGGCGCCGAGCGCGCCTCTCGACCGGCTGCTCGAAACGGCGGGCGAGACCGGCGCGCCGCTGGCGCTCGCGGTGATCCCGAAGGATGCCAAGGCGGCCCTTGCCGCGCGGCTCGACGAAAGCGGCGCCGCGATCGGCGTGCTTCAGCACGGCTACGCCCATGCCAACCATGCCGGCGCGGGCGACAGGAAGATCGAGCTCGGCCGGGAGCGCCCGACGGAAATCGTCATCGCCGAGCTCGGCGTCGGCTGGGAACGGCTGGAAAAACTGTTCGGGACCCGCTTCCTGCCGGTCATGGTGCCGCCCTGGAACCGCATCGCCGCGCATATCATCCCGATGCTGCCGGAGATGGGCTATCGCGGGCTCTCCACCTTCGAGCCGCGAAAACGCGCCGAGGCGGTGCGCGGACTTGCCCAGGTCAACGCGCATATCGACGTGATCGACTGGCACGGCAACCGCGATTTCGTCGGCACCGGCGAGGCGCTCGGCGCGGCCCTGGAGCACCTGCGCGCCCGCCGCACCGGTGCGGCCGATCGCGACGAGCCGACGGGGCTCTTGACGCACCACCTGGCCCATGACGCACCGGCCGAGGCCTTCGTGGCCGCCTTCCTCGGCCGCACCCGCGCGCATGCCGCCGCGCGCTGGCTGGAGGCAAGTGCTGTCTTTCCGGACCGCCCGCCGGCCGGAGCGGCGCGCCCATGACCGCGCCCGTGACCGCGCCTGGGAGTTCGGCCGTGAGTTCCGCCGGGGACAACCATCGCCGCTATCGCTATCCGTGGTCCGAGCTGCGCGGCGACTACCTGCGCGCGGGTTTCGGGATCGCCCTCACAGGACTGCCGTTCATCGCAACCTGGGGCGAGCTTTATGCCGGGCTGATCCTGGGGGCGCTGATGGGCCTCTTCGCATTCTTCGGCCTGCGCACCGCGCTCCGTCAGTCCAGCGTCTACGAGGTCGGCGACGATGCGATCGCACGCAACGGTTGGTCGATTTTGGGGGCGCGCCGCGCTAGTCTTGCCTGGCGCGAGGTCGAGCGGGTCAAGCTTGCCTTTTACTCAACACGCCGCGACCGCTCGAAAGGGTGGATGCATCTGACGATCACCGGAGGGAGACACACGCTTGGCATCGATTCGATCCTCGAAGGATTTGACGATATCGCCGCCCGCGGCGCCGCTGCCGCGGCAGCGAACGGCGTTGCCATGTCGGACGCCACGCTGCGCAATTTCGCCGCCCTCGGTCTCATCATCGAACACGAGGATGGCCGCGCGGTGAGCGCCAGCCGGGGAGGCGTGTTGTGAGCGACCTGCTGACCGTCCGCGACCTGAAGGTCCATTTCGACGTCCATGGCGGCGTCCTGGAAGCCGTGCGCGGCATCAGTTTCCGGGTCCGCGCGGGCTCGACCGTCGCCCTAGTCGGCGAGTCCGGGTCCGGTAAAACCGTTGTTTCCCAGGCTATTATGGGGATCCTTCCCAACGTCGCCAGGATCGCGGGCGGAGAAATCCTGTTTCACGACCCCGAGCGGCCGGGCACGGTGATCAACATCGCCCGCCTGCGGCCCGACGGCAACGACATGCGCGCCATCCGGGGCGGCCGCATCTCGATCATCTTTCAGGAACCAATGACCTCGCTGTCGCCGCTGCACACGATCGGCGATCAGATCGGCGAGGCGCTGGCGCTGCACGAGACGGTCAACAAAAAGCAGTGCCAGGCGCGCACCGAGGAGATGCTGCGCCTGGTCGGTTTTCCCGACCCGAGCAAGGCGCTGCGCACCTATCCCTTCGAGCTTTCGGGCGGTCTTCGTCAACGCGCCATGATCGCGATGGCGCTGATCTGCCGGCCGGCGCTGCTGATCGCCGACGAGCCGACCACTGCGCTCGACGTCACCATCCAGGCGCAGATCCTGAAGCTGATCCACGACCTGCAGCGCGAATTCAACATGGCGGTCCTCATCATCACCCACGATCTGGGGGTGGTCGCCAATGTCGCCGAAGAAGTCGTGGTCATGTATCACGGCAACATCATGGAACGCGGCACCGTCGAGGACATCTTCACGCGCCCCTCGCATCCCTATCTCAACGGCCTGCTGCGCGCCGTGCCCCGCTTCAACATGGCCAAGGACGAAAAGCTGGTTCCGCTGCGCGCCATCGAGCACGAGAGCGGGGACATGCTGGTCAAGCGCGAGCCCTGGCCGGAGGGCGCCGATGCGGCGGGACCGCTTCTGCGCGTCCGCGACATTCGCAAATCGTTTCAGATCCGCAAGTCCGGCTGGTTCGGGGGCGGCTCGGCCGACAACAAAGTCCACGCGGTCAGCGGCGTCGATTTCGATCTCAAGCGCGGCGAATGCCTGGGACTGGTCGGCGAGAGCGGTTGCGGCAAGACCACGCTGTCCAAGATCCTGATGCGCGCCTTCTCGCCGGACCAGGGCAGCATCACCTTCAACGACCGCGGCGCGCCGGTCGATTTGCTGGCGCTCAAGGGCGATCCGCTGATCAAGTTCCGGCCCAAGATGCAGTTCATGTTCCAGGACCCGTTCAGTTCGCTCAACCCGCGCATGACGATCTACGACATCGTCTCCGAGCCGCTGGTAATCCACCGGGTCGGCACGCCGGAAACCCGGCGCAACATGGTGCGCGAGCTGATGCGGCTGGTCGGCCTCGATGTGCGCTTCCTCAACCGCTATCCGCACAGCTTTTCCGGCGGCCAGCGCCAGCGTATCGGCATCGCCCGCGCGCTGGCCCTGAAGCCCGAGCTTTTGATCTGCGACGAGCCGGTCTCCGCGCTCGACGTTTCGATCCAGGCGCAGATCCTGAACCTGTTGAAGGAGCTGCAATCCGAGCTCGACCTCACTTACCTCTTCATTTCCCACAACCTCGCCGTGGTGCACTACATCGCCGAGCGCATCATGGTGATGTGCGCCGGGCGTGTCGTGGAGAGCGCGCCCAAGGAGCTGCTGTTCGCCGATCCGCGCCACCCCTACACCAAAGCGCTGCTCACCGCCGTGCCCGATCCCGATCTCACGCGCAAGCTCGACTTCGCGGCGCTGATGGAAGGCAAGGCGTCGATCCCGTCGGCCTGGCCGGCGCCCTTCACCATCACCGACACCAACAACACCGCGCTGATCGATCTGGGCGACGGCCATTTCGTGCGCGCGAGCGTGAACGCCGACGCCAAGGAGATTGCCGCATGAGACGAAGCCTTGCGCTCGCCGCAGCCTTGATCCCAGCCGCCGCCCTGTTGCCGTTATCTGCTTCCGCCCAGGCCTTAAAGCTGATTGAGACGCCTTATTTCGGCCATTCGGTCGGGTCGAGGGCGCTGCCGCCGGTCGCCCACCGCGTGCCGAAAACGCCGCGCATCTACAATCCCGACGGCAAGCGCTACACACTGGGACGCCATGGCGGCACGCTCAGGATCCTGATGGCCCGGCCGCGCGACACGCGGCTCATGGTGGTCTACGGCTATGGGCGGCTCGTCAAATACAATGAGAAGTACGAGCTGGTCGCCGATTTCCTGGAGCGCTACGAGATCGAGAACGGCCGCATCTTCACGCTTCATCTGCGCAAAGGCCACCGCTGGTCCGACGGCCACCCCTTCACGACCGAAGATTTCCGCTACTACTGGGAGGACGTCGCCAACAACAAGAAGCTGTCGCTGCTCGGCCCCCCCCAGACGCTTCTGGTCCACGGCGAGAAGCCCACGGTTGAGATCATCGACAAGTGGACGATCCGCTATAGCTGGTCGAAGCCGAACCCGTTCTTTCTGCCGGCGCTCGCCAACGCGACCGCGCTCTTCATCTATCGCCCAGCGCATTACCTGAAGCAGTTCCACGTCCGCTACGTGGAACCGAAGGCCTTGCGCGCGCTCGCCAAGAAGATCATGCGCCGCAGCAACTGGGCCGCGCTGCATCACAACCGCGACCGGATGTACAAGTTCGACAATCCCGACCTGCCGACGCTGCAGCCCTGGGTGCTGCGCACCAAGCCACCGGCCGAGCGTTTCATCTTCCGGCGCAATCCCTACTACCACCGGGTCGACACAAACGGCAGGCAACTGCCCTATATCGACCGCGTGATCATGGTGCTGGCCGCGCCCAAGATCATCCCGGTAAAGACCGGCGCCGGCGAAACCGATCTGCAGGCGCGCTATCTGCCGTCGGACAAATACGCCTTCCTGTCGCAAGGCTCGGCCCGCCACGGCTTCAAGGTTCATATGTGGCGCACCGCCGCCGGCTCGCATATCGCCTTCTATCCCAACCTCAATATCGCCGACAAAGGGTGGCGAAAAGTGATCCGCGACGTGCGCTTCCGCCGCGCGCTGTCGCTTGCCATCAATCGGCACGAGATCAACGAGGTGCTCTATTTCGGCTTCGCCATCGAGGGCGCAAATGCCGTGCTGCCGGCCAGCCCGCTCTTCCGCAAGACCTACCAGAACGCCTGGGCGCGTTACGACATCGCCGCCGCCAACAAGCTGCTCGACGCGATGGGGCTCACCAAGCGCAACAGCCAGGGCTACCGCCTGCTGCCCGACGGCCGCGAGATGGAGATCCTGGTCGAGATCACCGGCGAAGGCGGCGAGCATGGCGACGTGCTGTCGCTGGTCGAGGATACCTGGCGCAAGATAGGTCTGCGCCTCTTCCGCAAGATTTATCGCCGCGAGGTCTTGCGGCGGCGCGTCTTCTCCGGCGAGACGATGATGTCGATGTGGTCGGGGCTGGAGAACGGCTTGCCGACGCCGATGATGTCGCCCGAAGAGCTGGCGCCGACCCGGCAAATCCACCTGCAATGGCCGAAATGGGGCCAGTACCGCGAGACCGGCGGCAAGGCCGGCGACAAGATCGACATGCCCCTGCCGCGAAAGCTCTACGAGCTCAACCATGCCTGGGAGCTGGCGAAGACCGCCGAGGAACGCCAGCGCATCTGGCACGAGATGCTGGCGATCTTCACCAACCAGGTCTACACGATCGGCACGGTTGCCGGCGTGGAGCAGCCGGTCGTGGTGGCCCCGCGGCTGCGCAACGTGCCGGTCGAGGGCGTCTACAACTGGGATCCGGGCGCGCATTTCGGCATCTACGAGCCCGACCGCTTCTGGTTCGCGCCGGCCCCGGCAAGCGGAAAGCAGTCCCGGCGCAAATCCTCGAATACAGCCTCGAACTAGCGATCTGCCCAAACATACAGACCCGTCATTTCGACCGATGGAGCGCAAGCGGCTGAGCGGAGAAATCCAGCCCGACAACGCGCGGGATGCAGCCAGGTTTCTCTCTCGCAAACGCTCGCTCGAAATGACGACTTTGTCAGATCCGTTCACATTTCCAAGCGCCCCGCCGTCGCGAACGGCGCAAAGAACCAGACGGGGCTTGACCGGCGCGGCACAGTGCGCAGACTACGGGAACGTTACAAACCCGCGGCGTCAAACCGATCGCGGGACAGGGGTTTTCGCCCTTACGTCCGTCCAAGAGGTCCCGCACTGTGCCAAGTAGTGCCTTGCGCCGAGCCCTGTTCGCGGTGACGACGCCCGGCCCGACGCGTGCCCGCGCTCAGCTTGCGGGCGGCGGCGGTCGCTGCGCGCGCGCCCTCTTCGCGAAGCGGGCCTGAGCGCGCCCATGTTCCGCTATATCGTCCACCGCATGCTGATCATGATCCCGACACTGCTCGCGATCACGCTGATCGTGTTCGTGGTCATCCAGCTGCCGCCGGGCGACTTCTTCGAGACCATGATGAACGAGATGGAGTCGCGCGGCTCCACGATCTCGCCCGAGCAGCTTGAAGCCTTGCGCAAGCAGTACGGCGCCGACAAACCGCTGTGGCAGCAATATGTCGTTTGGGTCTGGGGCCTCGTCCAGGGCGATCTCGGCTATTCGTTCGAGTTCGAGAAGCCGGTCTCCCAGATCGTCGGCGACCGCATGTGGCTTTCGTTCATCCTCAGCTTCACCACAATCATCTTCACCTGGATCGTCGCCTTTCCGATCGGCGTCTACTCGGCGACGCATCAGTATAGCTGGGGCGATCACGGGCTCACCTTCCTGGGCTTTCTCGGGCTTGCCACGCCCAACTTCCTGCTGGCCCTGGTGCTGGTGCATTTCGCCAATGTCTGGTTCGGGCTCTCGGTCGGCGGGTTGATGGACGACAAGTTCATCGGCCAGCCGTGGAACTGGGACAAGATCGTCTCGATCCTTCAGCATCTGGCCATACCGGTCATTGTGATCGGCACATCGGGGACCGCCGGCATGATCCGCCGGCTGCGCGCCAACCTGCTCGACGAGCTTCAAAAACAATATGTCGTCACCGGACGCGCCAAGGGCCTGCCGCCCTTCAAGCTGCTGGTAAAGTATCCGCTGCGGATGTCGCTCAACCCCTTCATCTCCGATATCGGCAATCTGCTGCCCGAGGTCATCTCGGGCGCGGTCATTGTCTCGGTGGTGCTCAACCTGCCAACCACCGGCAAGATGCTCTACAACGCGCTGCTCAGCCAGGACATGTACCTGGCGGGCTCGTTCCTCATTTTCCTCGCGCTCCTCACCGTGATCGGCGTGCTGCTGTCCGATCTGGCGCTGGCCTGGCTCGATCCGCGCATCCGTCTGCAAGGGGGGGCCGAGAAATGACCCCGCCCAACGAAACCGCTGGAAGCGCCAAGCTCGAGCACTTCGTCTCCAAGACACCGTTCGATCCTTATTCGATCGAGGCGGTCACGCCCGAGCAGGAGCGCTACTACATGGCCGGCCAGTGGCGGCTCATGTGGTGGAAGCTGAAGCGCCACAAGCTTGCGGTGTGGTCGGGCGCGGTGTTGCTGTTCATGTATTTCACCGCCGTGATCTGCGAGATGTTGGTGCCGTACGATCTCAACTCGCGCAATTCCGATCACATCCTCGCCCCGCCCCAACAGGTCCGCCTGTTCCACAAGGGCGCGTTCGTCGGACCTTACGTCTACGGCCACACGGTCGATATCGAGGAGAAGCGCAAGCGCCGGCGCATCTACCACACCAACCGCGAGGACGTGCAAAAACTCCGCTTCTTCTGCCGCGGCGACGCCTATCACTGGTGGGGTCTGATCGAAGGCCGCTTCCATCTTGTCTGTCCGGCCAAGGGCGGCACGCTTTTCCTGCTCGGCACCGACCGGTTGGGCCACGATGTCTTCTCGCGCATCGTCGTCGGTGCGCGGGTCTCGCTCACCATCGGCCTGGTCGGCATCACGGTGAGCTTCGTGCTCGGCATCGTCATCGGCGGGCTTGCCGGCTATTACGGCGGCTGGATCGACTCGATCGTCCAGCGCATTATCGAGGTGCTGCGCTCGCTGCCGGCGCTGCCGATGTGGATGGCGCTCTCGGCGGCACTGCCGCCCAAATGGAGCCCACTGGCGATCTATTTCGGCATCACCATCATCCTCGGCCTGCTCGACTGGACGGGGCTTGCCCGCGCCGTGCGCTCCAAGCTGCTGGCCCTGCGCGAGGAGGATTTCTGCACCGCCGCCCAGCTCATGGGCGCAAGGCCGCGGCGCATCATCGGCCGTCATCTGCTGCCGAGCTTCACCAGCCACCTGATCGCCTCGGCGACGCTCTCGATCCCGGCGATGATCTTGGGCGAGACCGCGCTCAGCTTCCTGGGCCTGGGCCTGCGCAAGCCGATCGTGAGTTGGGGCGTGCTGCTGACCGACGCCCAGGACATCAACGCTGTGGCGCTCTATCCCTGGCTGATGATCCCGGTGATCCCGGTGATCATCACGGTGCTGGCCTTCAATTTCCTCGGCGACGGCCTGCGCGACGCGGCCGATCCGTACAAGTAGCCGACCCTCGCCCGCTTGCCGGAGAGGGAAATTTTACCCCAACGGCACCACGTCGATCGGTGTGGCGACGCCATCGACCGTGCGCCTGGGGCGGACCTTGCGTTCGGCTGGCGGCACGTATCCCTGGGCTTCAGCCAGCGTCAGCGTCTCCACCGTCGTGAGCCCGCGGCACTTTTCGACCTTCGAATGCTTGTCGAGCTTGGCGGCGAGGTTCACCGGATCGCCGATGACCGTGTATTCCAGCCGCTCCTCGTCGCCGATCGCCCCGAAGACGACGCGGCCCGCCGCCACCGAGGCGCCGACAACAAGCGGCGTCTCGCCAGCGCTCACGCGTTCGGCGGCCCAGGCATCCGTTACCGCAATGACTTCGTCGGCAGCCCGCAGCGCATCGGCCGCATATGTCTCGCTTGGCGCCGCCGCGCCGAAGGTGGCGAGGATGCCGTCGCCAAGGAATTTGTCGACGCTGCCGCCGTGTTTGCGGATCACCGGCACCACGCGCGACTGGTATTCAGTGAGCAGCTCGATCACCGTCCGCGCGGGCACTGCCTCGGCGTATTTGGTGAAACCGCGAATATCGGTGTTCAGGATCGCCGCATCGCGCGCCTCGCCCTCGCCGGCCTGGATCACATGGTCGGATGCCTTGATCCGTTCGGCGATCTCCGGCGCAAAGAAGCGCGAGAGATCCCGCGCCGCAGCCTGCTCCACGACCGAGCGCACCAGCAGCCGCCGGGCGCGAAATATGGCCAGCGCCAGGATCCCGGTCACCACCAGGATCGAGACGATCTTGTCGAACTCGGCGCCCAGCAGGATGCTGTTCGAGGTGAGATAGGTGACGTAGTTGCGGGTGATCATCGGGTCCTCGGGCTGGGAGTAGATCACATAGGCGATCAGGAACCCCCAACCGAGCGCGCTTACAAAACCCGCGAGCAGGACGTATCGCGCCTCAAAGCGAAGTGCACGCAAGGCAATGAAAATAAACACATAAAGCAGTGTCGGCGCCTTCAGGTAAAAGGACGGCGGCTGGTTGTACTGGATATGGAAGCTCCATATCAGCCCCAAGAGCAGCGCCATGTCGGCGACCACCGAGACGGTCAGGAACCAATCCGCCAGCCGGCCGCGATAGGCCAGCACAAGACGCAGGACCGTGAACATGAGATAGGCCGCCAGCGCGTAAGGCACGGGCACGATCTCGGCCTGCGCGGTGAAGGTCTTGGGCGAAAGGATGTAAAGGGTCCCGAAGGTCACGACGACGGAGAGCTGGATCCAGCCGATCAGCCGTTCGCTGGCATCCTGCTGCTGGTGGATCGCCGCCTCGACGCGTTCGGGAATGTTTCCCGGCGAGCGTTCGGGCAGGCCGGCGCGGCCGGCACCCAGGCGCAGGGCGCCGGCAAGGCTGGTAAGGCTGCGACGCCTGCGCGGCTCTTTGATTTCGTTTTCGGCCGTCATTTGGTCGCGCTCCCGTGCCGCGGCCGGCGAGATTGCGAGGACCCGCTGCCGGTCACGGGATCAGCGCCATGCCCTCGCATGCGACCACGGTGCCCGGCCGGGCGGCCTCCGCCGCTTTTGCCACGGCATCCATGAAGGCATCGTCGTGCCCCGGATCGTGGTGGAAGATGACGTAAGTCTTGACCCCCGCCGCCTCGGCCAGGCGCATGCCTTCCTGCCAGGTCGAATGCCCCCAGCCTTCGTAGTTAGGGTACTCGTCGTCGGTATACGTTGCGTCGTAGATGAAGATGTCGGCGCCTTCGATGAGTTCGAGGATGTTCTGGTCGAGCGCGTCCTTTTTGTGCTCGGTATCGGTGACGTAGCAGATCGACTTGCCACCGTGCTCGACGCGGTATCCGGTCGCGCCGTTGGGATGGTTGAGCTCGGCCGTCCGCACGGCAACGCCGGGCCGGGGCGTCAATGTGTCGCCGAAGTCAAAATCGCGGAAGGTCATCTCGGCGCCGAATACTTCCAGCGGCACCGGGAAGATCGGCGCCTCCATGAGCTGGCCAAGCACCGCGCGCAGGCTGATGTTCCCGTCGAGATGGCCGGCGGAAATCGTGAACCGGTTCTGCTTGTCGAAAAGCGGGCGGAAGAACGGAACCCCGTTGATGTGGTCGACATGGGTGTGGGTGAAGAATATGTCGGCGTCGACCGGCGCCTGGCTCTCCAACAGATCGCCCAATTCGCGCAATCCGGTGCCGCCGTCGAAGATCAGAATGTTCTCGCCGCAGCGCATCTCCAGGCACGAGGTGTTGCCGCCAAAGCGCACATAGTCCGACCCCGGACAGGCGATGCTGCCGCGCACCCCCCAGAAACGCACGAAGAACGCTGCGTCCGGGTTATTTTCGGCGGCGGGGTGCGGCAAACGAGGTCTCCATCAGCTACGGCCAGCGGCGGAGGGCGGAGACACCAGCGCTTACGGCGCCAGACGGTAGCCGCCCGGCTCCGTCAGCAAAATGGCCGCCTTGCTCGGATCGGCTTCGATCTTTTGGCGCAGGCGGTATACATGCGTCTCCAGCGTGTGCGTGGTGACACCTGCGTTATAACCCCAGACCTCGTTAAGTAATGTTTGACGCGGGACAACTTTTCCGCCCGCGCGAAACAAATATTTAAGGATTGCCGTCTCCTTTTCGGTCAACCGGACCTTCTTTTCGGTCTCCGATTCGACCAGCATCTTGGCGCTCGGCCGGAAACTATACGGGCCGATCGTGAAGACCGCATCTTCGCTCTGCTCGTGCTGGCGCATATGCGCCCTGAGGCGGGCCAGCAGTACGCCCAAGCGGAACGGCTTGGTGACATAGTCATTGGCGCCGGCATGCAGGCCCAGGATCGTGTCGGCCTCCGAATCCGCGCCCGTCAGCATCAGGATGGGCACCTTGACGCCATTGCGGCGCATCAGCCGGCAAACCTCCCGGCCATCCATGTCGGGCAGGCCGACATCAAGCAGGATGGCGTCGTAATGATCGGTCTTGGTGGTTTCCAGTGCCGAGCCGCCGCTTTCCGCCTCGGCGACCTCGAATTCCTCGTGGAGGCGCAGTTGTTCGCCGAGCGATTTGCGCAGCTCGCTGTCGTCATCGACGATCAGGATTTTCTTGCCGCTCTGCATCGCTCCCGCACCCAATCGGCTCTACGTTGCGCTACCGATAACAGGCTGTCGCCCGTGACCCGCGATAGTATCACGCAGGTTCGGCGTTATCGACGCCATGGGTGATCTTCCCCTATCGCCTCCGCTTGCACGGACTATCGCCATATTTGCTCGCCGATCGCGCGATACAAGGGCGAGGCGGGTTCAGCCAACGCATCGATCACCGTGAAGTGATTTGCGCCCGGCGCGGTCATCTCCTGCAGCGGCAGTCCGCCCGCGCGCCAGCCGGCCCCGTATTCGGCCTGTTGGCGGAGGAATTCGGGCAGCTCGGCGCCGCCTGCACAAAGCGTCAAATGGCCCGCCCGCGGCGGCAGGTGATGGACCGGGCTGAGCGCGGCCACCTCCGCCTCATCGAGGCGGACTGCGTCGTTCAGCGCGCCGAGCCGGATCGGTTCAAGGTCGTAGACGCCGCTGATCGCGCAGCCCGATTTGATGAGATCGTCGGGCAGGCCCCGCGCGGCCCAGTCGGTGCTCATCATCATCGCGGTCAGATGCCCGCCGGCCGAATGCCCGCCGATATGGATGCGCGCCGGGTCGAGGCCGTGCCCGGCGCCCTCCCGGCCGATCCAGGCCATGGCCTGGCGCACGCTTTCAACCAGTTCTGTCAGCCGGACGTCCGGGCATAGCGGGTAGCCGATCGCGGCGTAGGCAATGCCGGCATCAAGGAAAGCCGGCGCGAAACAGGTGAACGGCCGCTTGTTGAGGCGCTGCCAATAGCCGCCATGGATGAAGGCGAAGACCGGAACGGGGCCATCGCTCTCCGGCACGAAGAGATCGAGGCTCTGACGCGGACCGGGGCCATAGGCGATATCGAGCCGCGCCTCGGGCAGCGCCGCCGCAATATCGCCGGCCGCCACCCAGCGCGCGATGATGGCATCGGTCTCGGGAACCTGGGCGGTGTTGTTGTAGGCGGCATCGAGCGCCGCGCGGTCGAAGTCGCGAAAGATCGTCATGGCAGGATCGTCATGGGCTGGGTCCTGGCGGGGTCGGTCAATTATCAGCCGCCAGCCAAGCACAAGACCTCCCGGCGACCAAGGCTTAACGCTCCCGCGCCTGCTGGGGCCATCCCTCCCGCCGGCGCACAGGCCGGGGCGGTGGCTGGAACGGTAGTTGGAACGGTAGCCGGGACAATCCTGCCGGCCGCGCCGGCCCGGGCCGGAGGATCCTGCCGGGTTGGCCGTCGCGGCAAGGGCGATCTGCCAACTAAGCTATTGATTTCATTAGCCTGAGTAACGGCACGATATTTGCTTTAACCATGGGCGATGATCGTGTTCGAACCTGAGCTTTGGGACGGCTCGGCGCATTTGCCGTCGGGCAAAGTCCCCACGAGATATGGCGCCGCCGCCGCGGCGGCGGCCGGCAATGCGTCGGCGACGTCTGGGTCCGCGCCAGTGAAGTCCGCCTCCGCGCCGGCAAAGCCCTCGGACGGGTTGAAGCTGTGGGACGGCGGCTCGTTCGATTTCCACGACATTCTCGACGTCATCAACCCGCTGCACCACTTGCCGGTCGTCAACTCGATCTATCGCGCCGAGTCGGGCGATGAGATCGGCGCGGTGCCGCGGATACTGGGCTCGATGCTCTATGGCGGCGGTCTGGTCGGCGCGCTGATCGGGGCGGCCTCGGCGATCGTCAACATCGTCGTCGAGCACGAGACGGGCAAGGATCTGGGCCAGCATATATATACCGCGCTGTTCGGCGAGGGCGACGCCAGCCGCCGTTCCACCCAGCTCGCCGCGCCCAAAACCGGAGATACCAAATCAAGCGAAGCCAAAGCCGGCGACGGACCGAATGCGGCGAGCCCCGCCGGAGCGGCCAAGGCTGCGATCGCGGCCGTACCCGGTGCCGCGTCCGCCCATGGCGCTCAGGGCGCCCAAGGCGCAAAAGCGATCACACCCAAGGCCCATGCGGCGCTTCAGGCTTTCGTCGCCGGCCTCGCCAAGCATGCATCCCCCGCCGCCGCGACCGCGGCCAAATCCGCGATCGCGCGAAGCACAGTCCGCATCGCGGGGATTACCTCTGCGGCCGGAGCCGCGAATCCAGGCACTATCAAAGGCGAGGTCTCGTCCCAGTTTCGCCGCGCCGACTGGTATCAGCGCAATCAGGCGGTCCTGAAAGCGCAGACCGCCGCCCTCGCCAAACACCATGCGGCCTCCAAATCCGCCACACGAACGGCCGCGCCCGCCGCCAAGGCGAACACGACCGACGCGGCGTCGGCGATCCTTCAGCTCTTCACGACGCCGGGCGGCACCGCCACCAGGTCGGCCAAGCCCGGCGCCAACGCTGGGTCGGCGACAAAGGCAGTGCCCGCGGCCAACGCGCCGACGCCAATCATCACACCGAAAATCAACACGGGGCCGGCCAAACCCGCCGCCGCCGAACGCGGCGCGATCGCCGGGCCCTGGGTCGCCAACGAGATCGCCAACGCGCTCTCCAAATACGAGACGCTCGTCAAAGCGCGCAACGCAGCGGCCGCCGCCAAATAGTCCAAAGCAACGCTCAGCGCGTGAGGCGCGGCCCGAAGATAGCGGTGCCGACGCGCACATGGGTGGCGCCAAGTCGCACGGCGGTCTCAAAATCCCCGCTCATGCCCATGCTGAGCGCGGCGAGCCCGAACTCGCGCGCCATCGTGACCAGCATCGCGAAATGCGGGGCCGGCTCCTGATTGGCCGGCGGGATGCACATCAGCCCCATGACGTCGACCGCCAGCTCCTCGCGGCACAGCGCCAGCAGCGCCGCCGCCTCGCCAGGCACGACCCCGCCCTTTTGCGGCTCTTCGCCGGTATTGACCTGGATGAAACAGCGGGGATGACGGTTCTGGCGCTCCATCTCGCGCGCCAGCGCGCGGGCGAGCTTCGGCCGGTCGACCGACTCGATGACGTCGCAGAGCGCGACCGCCTCGGCGGCCTTGTTGCTTTGCAGATGGCCGACGAAATGCAGCGTCACGTCGGGGTAATCGCCGCGCAGCGTGGTCCAGCGGTCTTCGGCTTCCTGGATGCGGTTCTCGCCGAAGACGCGGTGGCCGGCATCGAGCGCGGCGCGCACCCGTTCGTCACTTTGCGTCTTGCTGATGGCCACCAGCGTAATGTCGTGCGGGTCGCGGCCGGCCAGCGCCGCGGCGTCGGCGATACGCACATGGACCGTGGCCAGGTTCGCGGCAACGCCGGCCCCGGTTGCGTCCGCCGTCTCAGCCATTCCGGGCCATTGGCGGCTCAGTCTCCCGCGCTGCGGTTCTTGGTGAGCTCGAATTCGCGCTCCACGTATTCGATCAGTGCGGCCACTGCCTCGTCCACCGAATGCGCGGCGGTATCGACCACCAGCTCGGGATCGTCGGGCTCCTCATACGGTGCGGAGATGCCGGTGAATTCGGCGATCTCTCCCGCCCGCGCCCGCGCATACAGCCCCTTGGGGTCGCGATTCTCGCAGGTCGCGATGTCGGCCTTGATATGGACCTCGCGAAAGCCCTCGCCGGCAGCCTGGCGCGCCCGGTCCCGATCGCTGCGATAGGGCGAGATGAAGGCGGTGATAACGATCAGGCCGGCATCGGCGAAAAGCGCCGCCACCTCGCCAACCCGGCGGATGTTTTCCGCGCGGTCTTCAGGAGAAAATCCGAGATTGGCGTTGAGCCCCTGGCGGACGTTGTCGCCATCGAGCACGAAGACCTGATAGCCGCGCGTGAACAGCCGTTTTTCAAGCTCCACCGCGAGCGTCGACTTGCCGGCGCCAGACAGCCCGGTGAACCAAAGAACCCCGCCCGTATGGCCGTTGCGGGTTGCGCGCACCGGGCCCGAGACACCGTACTCCACCAGGCTCACATTGGTCGATTTGACGCCCGTGAGCGGGCGCTGGTCGGCATAGCCCTCCATGTCGACGACGCCGACCGCCACCGCATCGTCGCCGTCGAAGAGCGCAAAGCGACCGGTGCGCGGATTGTCGCCGTGCGCGTCGAGCGCCAGAATGGTGCGGGCGCGCAGAATGACCTCGCCGGCCGTCTCCGCCTCGAGCGTCTCCACGGCGGCGCTGCGCTGATCGTCGGTATCGATGCGGCGCTCCACGCCCTCGACCATTGCCGGCGTTTCCATGGCGCCCAGCCGCAGGGTCAGGCGCCGGCCCGCCTCAAGCGGTTCGGCGCCAAGCCAGATCAGCCGGCCGCGAAAGACGTTGGTCTCGATCGGGGCGGTGTCGATATGGCTGGCGATCTCGCCGGGCTCGACGAATACCTGGTCCGCCGTCGTGAAGCCGACGATCTCTCCGGCTTCGGCGCTATCGGCGCGCGCGCCATCCATACCCCCGGCCGGCTCTATGCCGCTGACGCGGGCGATGCCATTGGACGGCGAGAACACGACCTCGTCGCCGAGCGAAAGACGCCCGCTTTCCACGCGCCCGGTGATGACACGGCGACCGTCGATCCGGCCAACATCGCTGACGGGAATGCGAAGCGGCAACGCGCCTAATGCCGCCGGGCCCCGAAGACCCTTCAGCGCCTCCAGCACCGTCGGCCCGTCATACCAAGGCATGGTGCCGGAGCGCGCGACGAGGTTGTCGCCAGCGCGCGCGGAGACGGGGATCACCCGCGCCGGCGTTAGCCCCAGCGTGTCCAGATAAGCCCGGCATGCCTGCGCGACTTCGGCGAAGCGGTCTGCGGCGTGGCCGATCAACTCCATTCCGTTGACCGCGACCACGACATCGCGGATGCCGAGCAAATGGGCGAGATAGCCGTGGCGCCGGGTCGGCGCATCGACGCCGATCTCGGCATCGACCACCAGCAATGCCGCATCGCCGAGCGAGGCGCCGGCCGCGATCGTCTTGAGCAGCGCACGCAGACCCGGCGCATCGACGAGCATGATGGCGTGTTTGTCGGCCCCGTCGGCCCCGTCGCCCCCGTCGCCCCCGTCGCTAAGTCCGCTCCGCAGCAGGAAGCGGCCCGGGCCGGTCGCCTCAAGCCCACCCGCCGGCAGCGCGTTCGCATCATGCAGCAGCCGCTCCACCAAGCTCGATTTGCCATGGCCGGCGGCGCCCAGAACCGGGACGTGGACCGCGAGATCAACGGACGCGGCGGCGGCCACACCCGGCGGCGTGTTTGGTCTTGGTGGAATGTTCGTCACTGTCACTCGCCTGGCTTCTTCTGGGGGGCGCTCAGATGCGCGTCGAGATCGCCCGAACAATCGGGCGGACCCCTGTCCTGAATGAGCACGGCCGGATCGCACTGTCGCAGCCCTGACCTGACGCGCTTTGCTCGCAACTACGGCGCGACCCATTGCGGGCCAACTCCGTGATTTTCCTAGATAAGTTGCGCGCAAGGCATTTGCAAGCCGGCGCGGCACCTTCCCACGGGCGCCTGAATGCGATATAGCGTGCGCGGATTTCCAAATGGCGTGCGCGGATCTGTCCGGTCCGCGGTCACGCCCCTCGGGTGCGGCGGATACGGGCGGCGTAAAGGAGAACGAGATGAATGCCAAGCGAGGTCGAACGGCCGTTCGACTGGTGGCGGCCGGTCTGTTGAGCCTGCCATTCCTGTTGAGCGCATGTGCGGAAAGCAATGTGCGGACCGTCGGCGAAACGCGCGCCGGCGACGGCAATCTGGAGGTGAAGAGCACGGTGCGGCCGGAAGGCAGGCGGCGCGTTTTCACCCGGGACGGCGCGGGTACCGGCAGGCAGATCGCGGTGAACGGCTATATGTGGCGCGCGGCGCTCGACAGCACCGCCTTCATGCCGCTGGTCTCCGCCGATGCTTACGGCGGGGCGATTATCACCGACTGGTACACGCCCCCGGAAAGCCCCGGCGAGCGCTTCAAGCTGACCGTGCTGGTTCAGGGCGCCGAGTTGCGCTCGGACGGCGTCAAGGTCACGGTGTTCAAGCAGAAGAAGGACACCAAGGGCAACTGGTCCGATGCCAAGGTGGCGCAGAATACCGGCTTTGAATTCGAGAATGTCATCCTGGCGCGCGCGCGCAGTCTTCGCGAGCAGGCGGCCGCGCGGTAAGCTGCGACAATGCCGTTCACGGGACCGCATCGCCGGAGCCCGAGCGGAGCCTGGTGTGAAGGTTCTGGAGTTTCTCACGCAACTGGTGACAAACTTCGGAAGCTGACTCACACTGGAATCACTTGATTTAGTGCCCGGCCTTTACCGAAGTTCGCGGCAGCGAAATTCGAAACCGGCGCAGCACAAGGGCGGGCCAACGATCCGGCCTTGCGAGGCGCGGAACGGAGAACATGTCACGCTATAATTTCCGTGAGGTCGAGGAGACGTGGCAGAAGACCTGGAACGACCGTGCGGCGTTCAAGGTCGACGAAGCCTCCGATCGCCCGAAATACTATGTTCTGGAGATGTTCCCCTACCCATCGGGGCGCATCCATATGGGTCATGTGCGCAATTACACCATGGGCGACGTGGTCGCCCGTTATAAGCGCGCCAAGGGCTTCAACGTCATCCACCCGATGGGCTGGGACGCCTTCGGGCTGCCGGCGGAAAACGCGGCGATGGAGCGCAAGATCCATCCCGCGACATGGACCTACGAGAACATCGCCACCATGCGCGGGCAGCTCCAGTCGATGGGGCTCTCGCTCGACTGGGACCGCGAGATCGCAACTTGCCATCCGGGCTACTACGTCCACCAGCAGCGCATGTTCGTCGATTTTCTTGAGGCTGGCCTGGCCTATCGAGGCGAGTCGGTCGTCAACTGGGACCCGGTGGACGGCACGGTGCTGGCCAATGAGCAGGTGATCGACGGCAAGGGCTGGCGTTCCGGCGCCCCGGTCGAGCAACGTACGCTGTCGCAGTGGTTCTTCCGCATAACCGCCTATGCCCAGGAGCTGCTTGACGCCATCGCCACCCTCGATCGCTGGCCCGACAAGGTCCGGATGATGCAGACCAACTGGATCGGCCGCTCCGAGGGCGCGCGTATCTACTTCCAGATTGAGGGACGCGCCGACCGCCTTGAAGTCTACACCACGCGGCCCGATACGCTGTTCGGCGCCTCCTTCTGCGCGCTCTCGCCGAACCATCCCCTGGCCGCCGAACTGGCCGAAAAGAACCCGGATCTGGCCGCTTTCATCGAGGAATGCGGCCGCCTGGGCACCAGCGAGGCGGTGATCGAGGCGGCCGAGAAGCGCGGCTTCGATACCGGCCTCAAGATACGCCACCCCTTTGTCGACGGCAGGACGTTGCCGCTCTACGTGGCCAACTTCGTGCTGATGGAGTACGGCGCCGGCGCCATTTTCGGCTGCCCCGCCCACGACCAGCGCGATTTGGATTTCGCGCGCAAATATGGTCTCGACGTGCTCCCGGTCGTGCTGCCGCCCGAGGCGGACGCAGCATCCATCGCGATCGGAAATGAAGCCTATACCGGCGACGGCACGGCCATCAATTCCGGTTTCATGGACGGAATGAGCGTGGTCAAAGCCAAGGCTGCGGCGATCGCGCGGCTGGAGGAGATGGCCGCCGGCAAGGGAACGGTGGAATTCCGCCTGCGCGATTGGGGAATTTCCCGCCAGCGCTACTGGGGCTGCCCGATCCCGGTGATCCATTGCCAGGCCTGCGGCGCCGTGCCGGTGCCCAAGGACGATCTGCCCGTGCTGCTGCCCGACGATATCGCCTTCGATACGCCCGGAAACCCGTTGGAACGCCATCCGAGTTGGAAGGACGCGCCGTGCCCGTCCTGCGGCAAGCCGGCCCGGCGCGATACCGACACGATGGATACGTTCGTCGATTCATCGTGGTATTTCGCGCGGTTCTGCAGTCCGCGCGCAGATGTGCCGGTGGATCGCGCCGCGGTCGACTATTGGCTGCCGGTCGATCAATATATTGGGGGTGTTGAACACGCGATACTACATCTGCTGTATTCGCGCTTCTTCGTCCGCGCCATGAAGGCCTGCGGCTATCTTTCGATAGATGAACCCTTTGCCGGTCTTTTTACCCAGGGCATGGTCTGCCACGAGACCTACCGGGACGCGGCGGGCAATTGGCTCTACCCCGAGGAGATCGAGAAAACCGGCGAGAGCGCCGCCAAACACGCCGAGACCGGGGCGCCGGTCACGGTCGGCCGCTCTGAATCGATGAGCAAGTCGAAGCGCAACACAGTCGATCCCGAAGCCATCATTGAGGCCTACGGCGCCGATACCGCGCGCTGGTTCATGCTTTCGGACAGCCCACCGGAGCGCGACCTGGAGTGGACCGATGGCGGAGTCGAGGGTGCGTGGCGCTATTTAAATCGTATCTATCGATTGATAGATGAACACAAGAGTGGGCTACCCCCCCCTGATTGGCCCCCTCCAGGCCAGTTTGGCGACGCGGCAACGGCCTTGCGGCGGGCAACCCACCAGGCGATCGATGGCGTCACCTACGATCTTGAAGATTTCGGCTTCAACCGCGCCGTGGCCAAGATCCGTGCGCTCACCAATGCGATCGCCGATTATGTGTCCGCCCAAGCCCAAATTGGCGCATCCGCACCGGATGGCGCCTGGGCCATGCGCGAGGGCCTTGAGGCCGCGGTTCGGCTGATGAATCCGATGGCGCCGCATCTGTCCGAGGCGCTGTGGCACGGGCTGGGCCACGATGCCAGTCTCACCGACATCGATTGGCCGGTTGCCGATACCGCGCTGTTGCAATTGGATACGGTCACCATCGCCGTTCAGGTCAACGGCAAGCTGCGCGGCACGCTTGATCTTCCGCGCGGGGTGGAGAAGGATGTGGCGGAGAAGGCAGCGCTGGCCTTGCCCGCCGTGACCCGGGCCACCGACGGCAAGACGCTGCGCAAGGTGATCGTCGTTCCAGGCAAGGTGATCAATGTTGTTGTCTGACGCACAGTCCAGACCGGGCCGCACCGCACCGCGCCGTGCGCATTCCGCCGCCCTCCCGCGCCGCCGGGTTTTGGCATTGATCGGACTTTCATTGGCAACGCTCAGCCTCGCGGGCTGTGGATATCGGCCGCTGCATGGCGATTCGCCCGAAAATACCCAGGTTTCCAGCGAGCTCGCGCAAGTCCGCATTGGCCTGATTACCAACCGGGCCGGCCACCGTTTGCGCAACCACTTGCTTGATCGGATGAACCCCCGCGGCGAGCCGAGCGCGCCATCTTATGAGTTGAGCGTCAATCTCGACGAAACCCGCGTCGACCTCGGCGTGCGCCGGGATGAAACGCGCACCCGCGCAAATCTCACTCTGACCGCGACATTCCAGCTCCGCGATATGGTCAATAGTCGGATTCTGTTCAATGCCACCGCCCGACGTGTGGCCAGCTTCAATATTCGGGACGCGGAATTTTCCACCATCAGCGCCGAGAGCGCGGCGCGCCGGCGCACGGTCGAGGGGCTGGGGGATGAAATCACCCAGCGGGTCGCGATCTTCCTGAACCGGAAGCGCACAAAAAAGCGCTGAAATCAGCGCGTCTTGGAGGCGACATCCAAGACGCGTCGCCAGAGAAACGCTTCCATCCACGGTTGCATGCCAGGGCTTATATACCAGGACTTGTATGAAAGTTCCGCCGCGCGACGTCGATCGCTTCCTCAAGCAGCCCCCGGCCGAGCTTCGCGGCGCGCTGTTCTTCGGCCCCGATGAGGGTCTGGTCCGGGAACGCGCCCGCCGGCTCGCCGCCTCCGTCATCGACGATCTGGACGACCCGTTCCGCGTGGTTGCCTTCAGCGGCGCCGAGATCGGCGCCGATCCCGCCCGTCTCGCCGATGAGGCCAATGCACTCTCGATGACTGGCGGCCGGCGCTTGCTCCAGCTGCGGGGCAGCGGGGATGGCTTGGCCAATCCGCTCAAAGCGCTGCTGGACGGGCCCATCTGCGAGGCCCTGATCATCATCGAGGCTGGCGCCTTGCCGCCGCGCTCGGGGCTTCGCCGGCTGCTCGAACAAAGCCGGGCGGGGGCCGCAATCGGCTGTTATCCCGATGAAGGGCGCGATCTTATCGGCCTGATCGAGGACGATCTGCGCGGCCACGGGCTCCGCGCGGAACGCGATGTGATTGCCTATCTTGCGATCAGTTTGGGCGGCGACCGCATGATCACCCGCAGCGAGCTCGAAAAGCTCGCGCTTTATTGCGCCGAGGCGGGTGCCGTTACCCTGGAGGACGCGGTGGCGCTTGTGGGCGATTCGGCAAGCCTCGGCCTCGACGACATTGCCCTGGCGACCGCCGACGGCGACCATGCGGCCGTCGACCGCGCGGTGGCGCGGCTGTTGCGAGAGAACGTTGCATCGATTGCTATCCTCCGTGCCGTTGGGCGTCATTTCATGCGCCTTCAGCTTGCCGCGGGCCTGGTCGAGGCAGGAAAGAGCCCACGGGACGCTATCGGCGCCTTGAGGCCGCCCGTCTTCTTCAAGCACGCGCCCCGGCTTACGGCCCAGCTGCGCTGGTGGCCGCGGCATAGTCTCGCCGCCGCGCTCGACCATCTGCTCGATGCCGAGCTTCGCTGCAAGACCACCGGCGCGCCCGACGCGGCGATCGTAAGCCGCACGCTGCTGTTGATCGCCAACGCAGCCGTGCGCAGCCGCCGCCTGGCGGCCTGATATCCGAACACCGCCGACGGCCCCCCGTGAGGCCATCCCGTCATTCGTTAAGAAATCGTTAAGATTAACGCAGCGCTAACCATGTTTCGGCGAGCCGGCCGCTGGCTTTGCCAGCAGGAATGCGTCCTGCCAGCACCCTTTTGGGCGCCCGGCCGACACCACGCCAGGTGGTATCGCTAAAGACTGCCGCGGCTGAGCCGTTGGATCAAATCGTCCAGCTGCTCCAAAGACTTGAAATGGATCACCATCGATCCGCTTTCGCCCTTGGTGTTGATCGCGACGCCGAGACCCAGGAGGCTGCTGAGATCGCTCTCCAGAGCCAACGCGTCGGCTGACTTGCCCCTGTCCTTCTTCGATTTGGTTTTCTTGTCGCCCTTGGTCATGCGCTCGGCGTCACGCACGGTCAGGCCCTTGGAGACGATATCGCGGGCCAATGCCTCGGGATCCTTGGCGTTGACGAGGGTGCGGGCGTGGCCCGCCGTGATCTCGCGCTTGTCGATCATCTCCTTGACCGCCGGCGGCAGCGACATCAGGCGCAGCGTATTGGCGACGTGGCTGCGGCTCTTGCCGACCACTTTCGATAGCGCGTCCTGCGTGTGTTTAAACTCATCCATCAACCGCCGGTAGCCTTCGGCTTCTTCCAGCGGCGTTAAATCGGAACGCTGAATATTCTCGATGATGGCGATCTCGAGCGCGCTGGCATCGTCGAGCTCGCGCACGATGATCGGCACCTCGTGCAGCCGCGCGGCCTGGGCGGCGAGCCAGCGGCGCTCGCCGGCGACCAGCTCATACTTGGCGCTACCGCCTTCCATCGGACGCACCAGGATGGGCTGCAGGATGCCCTTCTCGCGGATCGACTGGGTCAGCGAGTCGAGATCGGCCTTGTCGAAGATGCGGCGCGGCTGCACCCGGCTGGGCTCGATCGATTCGACCGGCGCCATCCGCGGCCCACGGCCACGGTCCTCGATATCGCTGTCCGCGTCGCCGCCGAGCAGCGCGTTCAGGCCCCGCCCGAGATTTCGCCGCTTGCCCTCGCGGGCGGCCGGTCGGCTCTTGTCGTCGGTATCGCTCATGGCTCCAGGATCAAGCGGCCGCCCGGCCCTCGCGCAGGGCTCGCTCGCGCTTGAGCACCTCGCTGGCCAGATGGGCGTAAGCCTGGGATCCCGCGCAGCTCAAATCGTAGAGCAGCACGGGCTTGCCGTGGGACGGCGCTTCAGACACCCGCACGTTTCGCGGGATCACGGTCTTGTAGACCTTGTCGCCAAAAACGTCGCGCACATCCTCCGCCACCATATCGCATAGGTTGTTGCGGCGATCGAACATGGTGAGGACCACGCCCTGCAGTTCCAGGCTCGGGTTCAGGTTGCCGCGCACGCGTTCGATAGTGCGCACCAGATGGCTCATGCCCTCAAGCGCATAATATTCGCACTGCAACGGCACCAGCACGGCGTCGGAGGCCACCAGCGCATTGATCGTCAACAGGCCCAACGCCGGCGGGCAGTCGATCAGCACATAGTCGAAATCATCCGTCGTGCCCACGATCTTTTTGCGCAGCACGTATTCGCGGTCCTCCAGGCCGACCAGCTCGATCTCGGCCGCCGAGAGGTGGACGCTGGTGGGCACGATCCAAAGCCCTGGCACCAGGGTGCGTACGATCGCCTCTTCCACCGCCACGTCGTCGATCACGACATCGTAGGAGGTGACTTCGGCCTGGCCGTGGATAAGCCCCAGGCCGGTCGTGGCGTTGGCCTGGGGATCGAGATCGATGATCAGGACCTTCCGCCCCACCGCCGCCAGCGCGGTTCCCAGATTCACGGCCGTCGTGGTCTTGCCGACACCCCCTTTCTGATTGGCGACGGAGATGATGCGGGCTTTGTGCTGGATCTTTGGACGTCGCTTAGTGGGCTGCGTGGATTGAGCCACTCCGGTCCTCCGTTAGTCGCAAGATCACGCCCCCCGGCTCCGTGATGCTGGCATAGCGCTCCACCCGCATATTGGTATCTTTCGTGATGGCGGTCAAACGTTCCGACGCATTTCGGCCCCGCGGCAGCAAGTAAATCGTCGCAGGGTCCGAAATTGCCCTCGCTGCGGCGAGAATTCGCGCGATCGGCCCGACACCGCGCGCCGTTATGACTTCCGCCGGTTGTTCGAGCCGTGCCGATTCGGCGCGCCCGTGCACCACGCGGGCCGGGGCGCCGGTAATCCGCACCGCCTCGGAGAGAAACGCGCATTTGCGGCCGTCGCTTTCGATGAGATCGACGGGCCCTACCCCCAGCAGCGCCAGCACCAGCCCCGGAAACCCAGCACCGCTACCGATATCGGCGATCCGCCGCGGCGGTCCCACGATCAACGGCGCAAGCTGGGCCGCATCGAGGAAATGCCGCCGCCAAAGATCGGCGAGGCTGGCGGTTGAGACCAGATTGATGCGCCGCTGCCAGCGCTCCAGAAGATCGCCATAGGCCTGGAATTGTTCCGCTGTTTCACGTGAAACACCGGTCAGCCGGCGAAAGTCTTCCGGGCCCAATGCGCCTGTCGTGACCGTCTCCGCCATGGCCGCTCAGGCCGCGCTCCCGGCCAGGGACGCCCCGGCACTGCGGTCCCGCCGCCGGACATGCCCAAGAAGCGCCGTCAGCGCCGCCGGCGTTACGCCGGAGATCCGCGCCGCAGCCCCAAGGGTGGCAGGCCGCGCGGCCTCCAGCTTCTGGCGCGCCTCGGCGGACAGGCTGCCGATCGCGGCATAGTCGAGGTCGGTGGGCAGCGACAACGCCTCGTCGCGCCGGTAGGCACGGATATCGGCGACCTGCCGTTCAAGGTAGCCGGCATAGGTGCCCTCGATCTCGATCTGCTCGGCGATATCGGGCCGCAGCCCGCCCAGGGCCGGCCACAGCACCGAGAGATTGGCGAGGCTGATGTCCGGATAGCCGAGAAGATCGTGGGCGCTCCGCGGCCGCCCATCGAGATTGACCGCAAAACCGGCCCTACGCAGCGCCGTCGGCGTCCCCTTCAGAGACCGCGCCAACCCCCGGGCCTCCTCCAGCGCCGCTGCCTTCGCGCGGTAATGCGCCGCGCGCGCCGGTAAAACGCAGCCCGCGGCGATCCCCCGCGCGGTCAGCCGCAGATCGGCGTTGTCGGCGCGCAGCAGCAACCGGTACTCGGCCCGCGAGGTGAACATCCGGTAGGGCTCGCGCGTTCCCAGGGTCACCAGATCGTCGATCAGCACACCGATATAGGCCTCCGCACGGTCGAGGATCAGCGGCTCGCCCCCAGCCGCCGCCCGGGCGGCATTGAGCCCGGCCATCAACCCCTGGGCTGCCGCTTCCTCGTAGCCCGTGGTGCCATTGATCTGCCCGGCCAGGTAAAGCCCGCCGAGCGCCCGGGTCTCAAGGGAGGGATCCAGCGCCCGCGGGTCGACGAAGTCATACTCGATGGCATAACCCCACCGGCGCATGACCGCGCGCTCCAACCCGGGGATCGTCGCCAGAAACGCCGCCTGGACCGGCTCCGGCAGCGAGGTCGAAATTCCGTTCGGATAGACCGTGTCGTCTTCCAACCCTTCGGGCTCTAGGAAAATCTGATGCCGGGTCCGGTCGGCAAAACGCACGACCTTGTCCTCGATCGACGGGCAATAGCGCGGGCCGAGGCTTTCGATCTGGCCGGAATAGATCGGCGAGCGGTCAAGATTGGCGCAGATAATGGCGTGGGTGGCCTCGGTGGTGCCGGTGATGTGGCAGGCGATCTGCGGCGTTGTGATGCGCCTCGTCAGGACAGAAAACGGCTGCGGCGGATCGTCGCCCGGCTGGGCCTCCAGCGCCGCCCAATCGATTGTCGTGCCATCGAGCCGAGGCGGCGTGCCGGTCTTGAGACGGCCAAGCGTCAGCCCCGCCCTCGCCAAAGTGGCCGAAAGGCCGGTGGATGGCGGCTCAACCCCGTCCTGTCCCCGCCGGGCCCGGCCGGCCGGAATGGTCCGCTCACCGATATGAATAAGCCCGTTGAGGAAGGTGCCTGTGGTCAGAACGACGGCGCCCGCAGTGATCCGGCCACCTTCGGAGGTCACCACCCCGGCCACCCGGCCCTTCTCGACGATCAGGTCCTCTGCCGCGCCGGCTCGTATGGTGAGCCCTTCGGTTTCCGCCAGCAGCGCCTGGATCGCCTGTGCATAGAGCGTCCGGTCGGCCTGGGCCCGCGGACCGCGGACCGCCGGGCCCTTGGAGCTGTTGAGAACCCGGAACTGGATGCCGGCCCGGTCGGCTGCCCGGCCCATCAAGCCATCCAGCGCATCGATCTCGCGCACCAGATGGCCCTTGGCCAGACCGCCGATGGCCGGGTTGCACGACATCTCGCCGATGGTCTCGAGCTCGCGGGTCAGCAGAAGCGTCCGGGCGCCCACGCGCGCCGCCGCCGCCGCGGCCTCGCAGCCGGCATGCCCACCCCCGATCACGATGACATCGAACAGATCCATGATCCGCTATTTAGGCGGCCAGGCTCGAGCTGTCCACCGGCGCGTGGGTCAATAGCCAATTTTTCACCCGGCCGAACCCCGATCGGGACAATGGCACAAATTGTTTCACGTGAAACAGGGCCGACTGCAAACAGGCTCAAACAAGTTTGAGTCCGGAATTCGGACGGTTACTTGCCGATGCAGAAATCGCGGAAGATGACATCCAGAATGTCCTCCACCTCGACCCGTCCGGTGATCCGGCCCAGCGCCCGCACGGCCAGCCGGGCATCCTCCGCCGCCAGCTCCGGCAGCTCGGCCCGCTCGGCGCGTCTCAGCGCCTCCAGGCAATCGTCGAGGGCCTGGCGGTGGCGGGTTCGGGTGAGCGCCGGAGCTTCGCTGCCCACCGCCAACAGTTCACCCACCACCTCGGCCAGCCGTTCCAACAGCGCCGGGATCCCTGCCCCCGATAAGGCCGAAATAGCCAGCGCCTCCCGCTCGGCGATGCGCGCCGGCGGCGCGCTCTTGATCAGATCGATCTTGTTGACCGCAATTACCGCCCGGTCGTCGACCATGCCCAGGCCATCGGGATTGGCGGGCTCGGCGACATCGAACACCACGATGCGGATATCGGCGGTTTCCGCCCGCGCGCGGGCCCGCCTTATGCCTTCGGCCTCGACCGGATCGGCGGACTTTGGGTCGAGCGCCCGCAAGCCTGCCGTGTCGGCCACGATCACCGGATAACCGTCGAGATCCAGATGAACCTCGATCACGTCCCGGGTCGTGCCGGCCGTTTCAGCCACGATCGCCACCTCGCGCCGGGCCAGTGCGTTCAGCAGGCTCGACTTGCCGACATTGGGTGCGCCGACAATGGCAACGGTGATGCCGTCCCGCAGGCGCTCGCCGCGATGGCCGTCGTCGAGATGTGCGGCAATCGCCTCGGCCAACTCGGCCAGCGCCGGCCGCGCCTTGGCAAGCACCGCCTCGGGCAGGTCCTCGTCGGAAAAATCGATTGCGGCCTCCAGATGCGCCAGCGCCGCCACCATCCGCTCGCGCCAGCCATCATAGAGCGCGGCAAGCACGCCTTCGGTCTGCCGCTGGGCCTGGCGGCGCTGGGCGGCGGTTTCGGCCTCCACAAGATCGGCGATCCCTTCGGCGGCGGTCAGATCGAGCAAGCCGTTTTCGAAGGCGCGGCGGGTAAACTCCCCGGGCTCGGCCGGCCGCAGCCCGTCCTGCCCGGCCAGCGCCTCGATCACGCCCTCGATCACCGCCCGGCCGCCATGGACGTGGAGCTCGGCGACATCCTCGCCGGTGACGCTGGCGGGCCCCGGAAACCACAATATGAGTGCGCGGTCGAGGGGCTCGCTGTTCTCCGGATCGCGCAAGTTGCGCAGCGATGCGTGCCGGGCCGCCGGGCGGACCCCGGCCAATGCGTCGAGCGCGGGTCCGGCATTGGGACCGGAAACCCGGATCACTGCGACCCCGGCCCGCCCCGCGCCGCTCGAAAGCGCGAAAATAGTTTCGCGCGTTGCCCGGTCGGCCGGGTCCGCTTCACCCGACATGGCTAATCCAAAGGAAGGCCGCCGCCCGGCCGCTTGCGCAATTGGCGCAGGCAGGTCATCGGGGCGGCTCGGCATCGCGGGGGTTCAAGAGCAGCCGCCTGACACGCCCACCATCGATCAGATGCGTCTGAATAATCTCATCGAGATCGGCTTCACTGGCATAGCTGTACCAGACGCCTTCGGGATAGATCACCATGGTCGGTCCCAGCTCGCAGCGGTCGAGGCAGCCGGCGGCGTTGACCCGGACGTTGGGCACGCGCCTGGCCTTGACCTGGGACTTCATATAGTCGCGCAGTGCCACCGAGTCCTTCGCCGAGCAGCAGCCGCGCGGATGGCCGTCCTCGCGCGTATTGGTGCAGCAGAAGACGTGGGCCGCGAAGAAATACGGCGGATCGCTCTCCTGGATTTGTTCTGGGTTTTCTGGCGGCGTTTTTGCCATCGGCACGTCTCTCCTTGGTATCGGAGCGTGTCCCACGGCACTGGCCGCGAGCGCCCTGTCGTGGCACCTATACCTACATATGGATATGTCCCCCGGCGGGTGAAGGCACCCGCTCGCCGAAAAAGCCTCGACAGCGGCGGGCCGGCGGGCCAAAACTCCTGCGGTCCTGCGCTTGCCATACGCGATGCGGCGCATCAATTCAATCCCAGCGGACCCCCTCCCCGGCACGAGCACGAGCGAACCCGCCGATGCCCTCCACCGACAAGCCAGATGATCAGACCAGCGGAGCCCCGCCTGCGGGCGAACCGCGCGCGGCGAACCTGCTCGGCGCCGAAACAAGCCCCTACCTGCACCAGCATCGCGACAACCCGGTGCATTGGCGGGCCTGGGGACCAGCGGCTTTCGCCGAGGCCAAGGCCGCCGACAAGCCGGTGATGCTCTCGATCGGCTACGCCGCCTGCCACTGGTGCCACGTCATGGCGCATGAGAGCTTCGAGGACGAGGCGATTGCGGCGGTGATGAACGAGCTCTTCGTCAATATCAAGGTCGACCGCGAGGAGCGCCCCGATATCGACGGCATCTACCAGCACGCGCTGCAGATGCTGGGCGAGCAGGGCGGCTGGCCGCTCACCATGTTCCTGACCCCGGCGGCCGAGCCGTTTTGGGGCGGCACATATTTTCCCAACCAGCCGCGGTATGGCCGGCCGGGTTTTGCCCAGGTGCTGGAACGGATCGCCGAGATCTACCGCCAGGAGCCCGACAAAGTGGCGAAGAACGCCGGCGCGCTGAAGGAAGCGCTGGGCCAACTCGCGCATTCGGAGGCCGGCGGGCAGATCGGCATTGAAGTACTCGACAAAGTTGCAGACGAGTTGGTCAAGATGATCGACACTGCCCATGGCGGGGTCGGCGGCGCGCCGAAGTTCCCGCAGGTGCCGATCCACGAGCTGCTCTGGCGAGGCTACAAGCGGAGCGGCAAGCCTGCATTGCGCGATGCCGTCATCGTCTCGCTCGATCGCATGTGCCAGGGCGGCATCTACGACCATGTCGGTGGCGGTTTTGCACGTTATTCGGTCGACGCCTTCTGGCTGGTGCCGCATTTCGAGAAGATGCTCTACGACAATGCCCAGCTGATCGATCTCATGACGCTGGTCTGGCAGGAGACCGGCTCGCGGCTCTACGCCGATCGTATTGCCGAGACGATCGACTGGCTGCTCCGCGAGATGGTGGTCGGGGACGGCGGCTTCGCCGGTACGCTCGACGCCGACAGCGAGGGCGAGGAGGGCAAATTCTACGTATGGAGCGAGGCCGAGATCGACGCCGCGCTTGGCGAGGATGCCGCGCGCTTCAAGGACGCCTACAACGTCACGCCCGGCGGAAATTGGGAAGGCAAGACCATCGTCAATCGCACCCGCCAGCCCGACCTCGGCGATGACGGGCACGAAGCAGCGCTGAGGGTCGCTCGTGATAAGTTATTGAAAATACGGGCAAAACGCATTCGGCCGGGGCTCGACGATAAGGTGCTGGCCGACTGGAACGGGCTGATGATCGCAGCGCTCGCCAATGCCGGGCTGGTCTTTGGGCGGCCCGACTGGATCGATGCCGCGGCAACGGCCTTCGGCTTCGTGCGCGATGCCATGACGGTCGACGGGCGCCTGCGGCATAGCTGGCGCGGCGCTCCGGCGCATCCGGCCACGCTCGACGATTATGCCAACATGGCCCGCGCCGCCGTTGGCCTTTTTGAGGCTACCGCAGACAACGGCCATCTCGAACAGGCCGAAGACTGGATTGCTGCGGTTGAGACGCATTATCGCGATCCGGCCGGGGGTTACTTCCTTTCCGCCGACGATGTCGACGATGTGCTGGTGCGCCAGAAGATCGCCCATGATAACGCCACCCCCGCCGGCAATGCCGTGCTCGTCGGCGTTTTTGCCAGGCTCTATTATCTGACCGGCAACGAGGCCCACCGCAATCGCGCCGAGGCGCTGATTGCCGCCTTTTCCGGCGGGCTTGAGCGCAACGTGTTCTCGCTGACAACGCTTATGAACGGCGCCGAGCTTCTTGCCGGGGCGGTGCAGATCGTGCTCGCCGGCGATCCTGCGAGCAACGCCGCGGCGGCGATGCGCCGCGCCGCGCTAAGCGCATCGGTCCCCAACCGGATTCTCCTTCAGCTCGCCCCCGGCACCGACCTCCCTGAGGGCCACCCCGCCCATGGCAAGACTGCGCCCGACGGCGGCGCGGCGGCCTTTGTCTGCCGGGGCACGACCTGTTCCCTGCCAATCACCGATCCGGACGCGCTGGCAGATGCGCTCATGCACGAGACGGCATCGTGACTGCGGCCACGCCAGAGGCGGCATCGATCGGCGCCGCCGCCTCGCTCACGGTTGACAGCCCCGTCGGCCCGCTCACCATCGTCGAACGCGACGGGGCGTTGGTGCGTCTGCGCTGGGGCGGGGCGCCGGGAACGGACGAAACTGCCCTCCTCCGCACTGCGGCCGCGCAACTGTCGGGCTATTTCTTTTGCGAGCTGCAGCATTTCGATCTTCCGCTGGCGCCTGCCGGCTCGGCCTTCCAGCAAGACGTCTGGCAGCAAATGAAGCTGATCCCATACGGCCGGACCCGCACCTATGGCGATCTGGCGGCCGCGACCGGCGGCAGCGCCCAGGCTGTCGGCAATGCCTGCGGTCAGAACCCAATCCCGATCATCGTGCCGTGCCACCGGGTCGTGGCCGCCAACGGCAGGCTCGGCGGGTTTTCCGGTGGCACCGGCACCGAAACCAAACGCGCGCTCCTCAGCCTTGAAAACGCGCGGCCGCCCGAACCCGCTGGCGAAGGTGACAAGCCGCGCCAGGGCGCGTTATTCTGATAATCGACTGGATTGCCGCGGCGGGCATGTGGCGCCCAGGCGATACCGAACCAGCGTCGGTGCAAAACAACCACAAAACGAAACAGGGGGAAACGTGTCATGGCCGAGGTCACCATCTCATTGCAGGGCGGCGAAAGCTTCATGGCCTATCTGGCAACGCCCGGTTCCGGCAGCGGCCCGGGGATCGTGCTGATCCAGGAAATCTTTGGCGTCAACCAGGTGATGCGCGACATCGCCGACGGCCACGCGGCCAATGGCTACACGGTGATCTGTCCCGATCTTTTCTGGCGCCAGGAGCCGGGCATCCAGCTTACCGACCAGAGCGAGGCCGAATGGGCCCGCGCCTTCGAGCTCTATCAGGGCTTCGACGAAGCCGCGGGTGTCGATGACCTGAACGCCACGCTCGCGCATCTGCGCGGCCTCGATGCCTGCACCGGCAAGGTCGGCTCGGTCGGATACTGTCTCGGCGGCAAACTCGCCTATCTGATGGCAACGCGCACCGACGCCGACTGCAGTGTCGGATATTACGGCGTCGGCATCGAAAATGCCGTCGATGAAAGCGGTAACATTAATACTCCTTTAATGTTGCACGTCGCGGAGAAGGACCAGTTCTGTCCGCCGGAGGCGCAGGCCAAGATTCACGAGGCACTGGACAGCCATGCCAATGTGACGATCCATGACTATGCATCGGTCGACCACGCCTTTGCCCGCATCGGCGGCGAACACTACGACAAGGCCGCGGCCGATCAGGCAAATCAGCGCACGGCCGCGTTCTTCAGCCAGCATCTCGGCGGCTAAGGGCCACAAAAGCGTCGGATCGCCCCATATTCAGGCTGCGTCGTGGAAGATCAGTCCGAGCGTATGCCGTTTGCCTTGGGTCACCGTGGCCACGCCGTGCCGCATCCGCGCCCGGCGATGCCCACGTTTGCCCGGCACAGGCCGATCACCGCCGGCGAACAGAATGAGTTCGCCCTGTTCAAGCGCGACCGCCTCGCCGCGCGATTGTTGGCGCGGCATCGTTTCCATCAGCAGGAACTGGCCGCCGGTGAAGTCTGCGCCATCGCTATGAGCGCCCGGCCGGCTCAACAGCACCGTGCCCTGCAGCGGAAAGGCCAGCGGCCCATAGATATCCTGATGCAACCGGTTGAAGCCGCCCGCGCCATAGCGCAGCAACAGCGGCGTTGGCTTGGACTGGCCATGCGCGCGGCAGCGGCTGGAAAACGCGGCAAGCGTTCGGGGATACTGGTGGGGCTGGCCCAGATCGGCCATCATCGCATTGGCGATCTTTGCCAATGGAGGGTAGAGCGCGGCGCGCATCGCGGCCACCGGTTCGGGCAGGGGCTCGGCGAAATAGCCGTAGGATCCCTCGCCAAAATTATGCCGCGCCATCTCGATGCGTTTGCGGAACCGCGCATCGTCGGTGTCGAGCGCGATCAGCGCCGCACACTCCCCGGCGTCAAGAAAGCCAGGCAGCGTCGCAAAGCCGCGCGCGGCAATCGCCTCGCCCGCCGCCGCCCAGTCGACGGCCTCGACGCGGCCGCGCATGTCTTTTTCGATCTGCCTGCGTGTCATGGCGCTTCTCTACGACGAAGCCAGGCAGGCACGCCATCCGTTTCCTGCGCGCCAAACTCGGCCGCGCAACTCTGACCAGGCAATCCCAGCATCCCACATGGAAGGGCGGACAATGACCAAGGCGATCAAGTTCCACGAAACCGGCGGGCCCGACGTACTGAAATGGGAGGATGTCGATATCGGCGATCCCGGCGCCGGTGAGATCCGCGTCAAGCACAACGCCGTCGGGCTCAACTATATCGACGTCTATCACCGCGAGGGGCTTTACCCGTTGCCGATGCCGTCCGGCCTCGGCCTGGAAGCGGCGGGCGTGGTCGAGGCGGTCGGCGACGGCGTCGACAATCTGAAACCCGGCGACCGGGTGTCATGCGGGACCGGGCCGGTCGGCGCCTATTCCGAGGCGCGCATCATGCCGGCCGCCATCGCAGTCAAGATCCCCGATGGCATCGAGGACACCACCGCGGCGGCGATGATGCTTCAGGGCATGACCGCCGAATTCCTGCTCAACCGCACCTTCCCCGTCGAGAAGGGCCAGACCATTCTGTTCCACGCCGCCGCCGGCGGGGTCGGGCTGATCGCCTGCCAATGGGCCAAGGCGAT
Organism: Alphaproteobacteria bacterium; assembly: GCA_035527975.1. GTDB lineage: Bacteria > Pseudomonadota > Alphaproteobacteria > JAPULJ01 > JAPULJ01 > DATKZM01. Next base: position 57,657 of record DATKZM010000094.1, read on the forward strand.
CGGCGCCACGGTGATCGGCACGGTCGGCACCGACGAAAAGGCCGAACTCGCACGCGCGCATGGCTGCGATCATCCGATCGTCTACACCCGCGAAGACTTCGTGGAGCGGGTCAAGGAGATCACCGATGGCAAGGGCGTGCCCGTGGTCTACGACTCGGTAGGCAAGGACACCTTCATGGGCTCGCTCGACTGTCTGTCGACGCGCGGCTACCTGGTCAACTTCGGCAGCGCTTCGGGCCCGCCCGAGCCGCTCAATCTCGGCCTCCTGGCGCCCAAGGGCTCGCTCTACGTGACCCGGCCGACGCTGATGACCTACTGCGCCGCGCGCGAGGATCTGGAGCTGAGCTCCGGCCGGCTCTTCGAGATGGTCGGTTCGGGCAAGGTGAAGATCGAGGTCAACCAGACCTACCCGCTGGCCGAGGCAGCGCAGGCGCACCGCGACCTGGAAGCCCGCAAGACCACCGGGTCAACGGTCTTCACGACCTGATCACACGCGCATTTTCTGGAAACACCAAGGGCCTCGTCCAGATATCCCGCCGGACGAGGCCCTTTTTCGATACATGGCCTTGATTCTATTAACCATTTAAGTGGTTGTTTCCGCGACAATAAAATGCCGAATTAAAGATATATTAACTATGAATGTTAAGGAATGCGCGCGCGCAGCCACTGCAGCGAGTCTCATCGCCGCGGCTTGATTGATCGTTCGGTGCGGAGGGTGACCGGGACCGGTCAGGTATTCATCGAATCGAAGAAATCGTCGTTGGTCTTGGCGTCCTTCAGCTTATCCAGCAGGAACTCCATCGCATCGGAAGTTCCCATCGGCATCAGGATGCGCCGCAGCACCCACATCTTGGAGAGGACGCCCTTTTCGACCAGCAGCTCTTCCTTGCGCGTGCCCGAGCGGGTGATGTCGATCGCCGGGAAGGTGCGTTTGTCGGAGAGCTTGCGATCGAGGATGATCTCGGAGTTGCCGGTGCCCTTGAATTCTTCGAAGATCACCTCGTCCATGCGGCTGCCGGTATCGACCAAAGCGGTGGCGATGATGGTCAGCGATCCGCCTTCTTCGATATTGCGCGCGGCGCCGAAAAAGCGCTTGGGCCGCTGCAGCGCGTTGGCATCGACGCCGCCGGTCAGCACCTTGCCCGAGGATGGCACCACGGTGTTGTAGGCGCGCGCGAGACGCGTGATCGAATCGAGCAGGATCACCACGTCGCGCTGGTGCTCCACCAGGCGCCGTGCCTTCTCGATCACCATGTCCGCGACCTGCACGTGACGGGTGGCAGGCTCGTCGAAAGTCGAGGAGATCACCTCGGCCTTCACGTTGCGCTCCATGTCCGTGACCTCTTCGGGCCGCTCGTCGATGAGCAGTACGATGAGGTAGACCTCGGGATGGTTCTCGGCGATCGCGTTGGCGATGTCCTTGAGGATCATCGTCTTGCCGGCCTTCGGCGGCGACGTGATCAGCGCGCGCTGCCCCTTTCCCACCGGTGCGATCAGATCGATGATCCGGGTCGTGAGGTCGCCGCCCGCACTCCCGAGCTCGAACTTCTCCTCGGGGTAGAGCGGTGTGAGGTTGTCGAACAGGATCTTGTGCTTCGCCGCGTCCGGCGCCTCG
>DATKZM010000095.1:0-17500 GCA_035527975.1 Alphaproteobacteria bacterium
TGAGCCGCACTCACCCCGCGTTCACGCACCAACCTGACTGCCTCGAGCTTGAACTCCCGGCTGAACTTCCTTCGTTGCATCCTCTGCCTCCCAGTTCCAAAAACACCTTATCTCGGTGTCCACGAAACCAGCAGCAGCTCAAGGTGAAGGGCCTGCGCCGGGAGGCGGGGGAGCTCAAGGAGGTTGTCGCCGAGCTGACGCTGGAGAACCGGCTGCTCAAAAAAAGCATGACCGGGGATGGGGGCGAGGAGGGATGAGATACGCAGCCTCCGAGAAGCTGGAGATAATCCGGGAGGTCGAGCGCTCGCATCTGTCGGTCCGGCGGACCCTGGATCAGATCGGCATTCCCCGCGCCACCTTCTATCACTGGTACGATCTCTATCAGACCGGTGGACCGGAGGCGCTGGAGGATCGGCCATCACGGCCCGGCCGAGTGTGGTACCGGCCACAATGCTTTTGCCAGCGCAATCCGGTACGCGTTAAATGAAGTCCTCGCCTTTATCCTTCGGCGGCGACTTCGGCTCTTGTGTTGTCCGGGGCCGTTTGCGAACAACGATCATTTTCTGGACTGTTGCGCCTGCCTCTGCCAATGCCGCACCAATCTGCAACTTCAGCCGATCGCCAAAAGCCCAAGCCTCCTCGGCTGCACACCAGGCGGCCACCCGAATAATGATCGTTTGCGCGGTCGTGTCGACGATGCGGACCTCCGGTGGGTACGCTTTGAAAAACACAGGATCGGCGCGGACGATCTTGTCGATCATCGGTCGGAGCTCGGCGAAGGGCAGCTCGCGCCCGACCGTCAACGTCATATCTACGCGAAACGGATTGGGACGCGAAAAGTTCTTGATCGAGCGCGACCACATCGCCGAATTCGGCACTGAAACATGGGTGCCATCGCCGGTGACGACGACCGTATGAAAGGCCCCGACGCTGTCCACCGCGCCCTCGACGCGCTCACCCTCAACATGATCGCCGACCACGTAGGGCTTGAGGATATAGATCATCATGCCGGTGAAGAAATTGGACAGTGATGTGCGCAAGCCGAGTGCGATCGCAAAACCGAAAATACCGAGCGCCGCAATAAGGCTGGAGATGTCAACGCCGAGCTCCTCCAACACGGCGATGCCGGCAACGCCGATGATGACGAAGCGCACGGTCCGCGCAATCACGCGGATATAGGACGGATCGAGTCCAGTGCGCTCGGTCAGTACCCGACGCAGCACCTTGTCAACGATGCGCGCGAACAGCCAGGCAAGCAGTAGGAAAAGCAGGCCGCCGGCGACGTGAGCGCCGTATTCAGCCAGAATTCGGGGAATGTCTTTGACGATTTTGTCGAACACCTTGGAGCCCTTCGTGTCACCCGGCGGCGCGGGTTGATCGTCGCCAAACGCGGTTATACCGAAATGTGGTCATGGATTGAACGGCAACCGGCGGCCGTTCCGTCAGTGACGACCCGGACAGGTCGGCCCCACCACGTATTCGCGTCCCGAATCAACAAGGATGGCGCCGGCCATGTAACGGCGGCCGATCAACAACGGGTACTCGCGCCGCCGGCGATCCTGCAACGTGACCTGGGCGTCCTTGTAATGGTTACCGAGGCAGATACCGATACGCACGACGAAGCGTCGCTTGCTCTCCGCACCGAACTGCTTGATCCGGACAACGCGGACGACCTGGCGTTCCATTGCCATCCCCTGGCCGCGCTTGCCGGCCACCTCGAAACGCACCCAGCGCTTGCCGCCGCGTCGGAACGGCTCAATCCTGCGTGCGTTGATCGACGTGGTATTTGCGCCCGTATCGATGCGCGCCTTGAACGCAATACCGCCTGGATAGACCTTGACAGTCTCCGCGGCACCAACAGTGATCATGCGTTCGGCCGCAACTCCAAGGACGGGATCCCCGACAACCAATGCGGCACCCAGGCCAGCGGTGACACCTAAGCACATCGCATTGCGAGCCTGTTTTTTCATCGTGTAGCACCCCACGTGATCCTTGCGACGGCAAGCATTCCCACGTCCGTCTCTTACGCCAAGCCTGCGCGTGCGGCGATGTACAGAGCGTAACATATCAGCATCGCCGCACCCTCCCACCGCACCAGACGCATGCCGGTCGCCAGGAACACAAGCATAAGGGCGGTCGCACCGATCATGACAGGCCCGTCGATCAGCACCATCAAACGCGGGACGTCCATTGGCCCGGCGATTGCGGCACATCCGAATATCCCCAGCAGATTGAACATATTGCTGCCCAGCACATTGCCGTAGGCGATCTCGGATTGCCCGCGGATCGACGCGATCGCGGAGGTGGCGAGTTCCGGCAGCGACGTTCCGATTGCGACGATGGTGAGACCGATCAGCCCCTCGCTCACACCCAGCGTTCGCGCAAGTTTGACCGCACCGTCGACAAACCAGTCGGCGCCGGCGATCAGGCCTCCGAGCCCGGCCAGGATCAGCAGGACCGAGACCGACACTCGCCGCGGCATTTCGGACGGGAGCGCGACCGGCGGCTGATCGGATGCAACGAGCTTCGCAGCGCTGTCACTGCGATCCCGGACATACTGGAACGCAATGAACCCGATGAGCACCGCGACCATAACGCCGCCCTGCCAGGCCGGAACCCGCCCTTGCAGACCAAGCAAAACGACACAAATGGACACCGCCACGAGGATGAAACCGTCGGGCACGAATAGACGGGGCGGTCGACCGATCGGCCGGATCAACGCTGCAACGCCGAGGATCAGGAGGATGTTGGAGATGTTGCTGCCGATGACATTGCCGGCCGCAATTGCCGGAGATCCGCCTACCGTTGCCCGTACGCTGACCACAAGTTCCGGCATCGAGGTGCCGAACCCCGCAATCACCATGCCGACCAACAGCGGTGACAGCTTGTACCGCTCTCCGATCGCAACCGCGCCTCGGACAAGTGCCTCACCGCCGATCAAAAGCAGCGCAAGCCCGCCCACGAGAAGCAATGCGGTCATTTCTGCGGCGTCGCCTCGATCATGTGCGCCAGATCCAACTATTCGTGCGATGGCCGGACCACAGCACCGCCGGTTCAGGTAATACCATAAGCCAAAACAAAGGGAGCGTAGCGCTCATGGAACATGTTAAATCCGGCCTGATCATTGCCCTTGTCGGCATTGTGATCATCTTTACTCTGCAGAACACCGAATTGCTGAACGTGGAGTTCCTTTTCTGGTCGTTCTCCCTAAGGCGCGCCGTGCTGTTGTTTGTTGTGCTCGTTGTTGGAATCGTAACCGGGTACATACTTTCAGCATCTCGCCACAGCCGCCTGCGATCGCAAGACAGCCGACATTCCGGCAAGAATGGCGCTTAGTCTGACAACCGTTAAGGGACGAGCGTCATTGCCGACAACGCTGCTTGGCTGGACTTGATTGGTCTTTAGGGATGGCTCTCCGAGGCCGAAACGCCAACCGAACATGTCGCCCGAGATTTTCGTGAGTGCATTATCCAGTTATCAGGATCGTGGCTATAAAGGCCGAGAAGAGGGCAAACTGCACCGTACCCGCCATGATATTCACGTCCCCGTCTTTGTAATTGTTGATCGCAATCATGATTGTCAGAGCGACAATCACCTGCTGAACTGTCGTCAGCGCGAGCGTGATCGGCTGACCGACCACAAATCCGATCGTAAGCATCACCGGAACAGTTAAAGCGACAGTGCCTAGCGCGGCACCGAGGCCGATATTCACTGCGCGCTGGACGTCGTTAGCGAGAGCCGCATTCACGGCCTCAATCGCTTTAGGCGACAGCACAAGGATTGCAACCGCGAGCGGAGCCAACATCGGTGGCAAACGCAGCAACTGGACACCCTCGTCCATCACCTCGGCCATGAACTTTGATAGGAACGCAACCGCAGCAAACGTGATAATGACCGCGGCGAAATGGAACCTGCGCATGTTCATTCTCTGGCGGGCGTTCGTTGGTTTGTTTTTCGATTTGATAGTGCGCCTGTTGCTTCCGGGCCCACTTGAAAAAAAGTAGCGATGCTGGATGAATTGAACGCGCAGAAAGAGCCCATAAAGGACGACACACAGCAGAATAAGGAAGCCCTTGAACGAGTTGAGTGCCGCGGCCGGCAGATAGCTCGGGATGAAAAAGGCAATTCCCCACAACGCGAGCAGCATCGACAGGTAGATACGAGAGCTCTGGAGGTTGTAGCGCTGGACGCCGTGCTTGAGCCCACCCACCAGCACGGCCAGACCCAGGAACCCGTTTACGATTATCATGAGGCTGGAATACAGAGTGTCGCGCGCGATCTCTGGCGTGGGGTCGTCGTGGAACAGGATCGAGGCGATCATGACAACCTCGATACCGACCAAAGTGAGCGTGAGTATGATCGTGCCGAGCGGCTCGCCGTACAGTTCGGCCAGGGCCTCGGCGTGCCGCGCGACGCAGATCACCCCGGCCAGGATTACCGCGAACAGCCAGACGAAGAAGACCGCGAGGACAGCCGGATCGAGTATGGTCGAGAACCGTCGATCACCAATCACAAGGACGGCGACGACCGAGACAAGCACCGTCGCCATCGGCCACTCGACGACCAATTCTGAGATGATTAATCGCCGCTTTTTCAAGTTGTCATTGCCCCCTGCATGCAAGCTCGCCGTCTTTACCACACGGTAGACCGGATCATGGAACGCCAAAATCCGCTCTTTTCGAATGGCAATGGGGTAGGATTTGAGCTTGTCCGTGGTAATGCGCCTCGGCGCAAAGCCCTGCTTCTTCAGCAGCTTTCGCAGCAATCGCCTCGCCGATCGAGCGCAGCGTCGACGCTGGACTAGGAAGTCGAGCACCTCTCCTTCATCGTCGACCGCGCGCCACAGCCGGTATTTTCGATCACGGATTTTGATGACCATCTCGTCGATATGCCAGCGAGCACTGGCACGCGGACGGCTGCGACGAAGATTGCAGGCGATCAGACGCCCGAACTTCAGAAACCATCGCCGTATTGTCTCATTCGAAACGTCGATGCCACGCTCTGCCAGCAATTCTTCGACATCGCGAAACGACAGCGTGAACCGAGCCTAGAGCCAGACCGCGTGTTGGATGATTGCAGGCGAAAAGCGATGCCGCTTGAAGGATATGGGTGTCATTCACTGACGGTAGCGACACCTGTCCGACTCGGCCAGTTACTTTTCGTGTCAATGCCCCTGGAACTGGATGGCCTCGAACATCGAATCCTGACCGGCGTGTCAGCAATGGACGCTTACCGACAACGCGCGTTTGCCTCGGCTGGCGCTTCGCGGCAGACTGCGCCACCGCTCAATCCCACGTGCAGAACTGCACCAATGATCGCTGCCATGCCAATCAACGAAACCGATCCCTGGCGCCTACAGTACTTCGAGGGCATCCCTTGCCCCGACGACGTCGTCGTGCCGACAGACGACGGTGACGCCTATGAGCTCTTTCCCGATCACCGCTGGGTCTACAACAAGCTCCTCATCGCCGAGAGCCAGGGCATCGAATGCGCCCCGCACGGCCTGGTACCACCGCAATTCCCCGTCTTCTCCAAGCCGATCTACAACATGCGCGGCATGGGCACCGGCAGCCGCGTCATCCGCTCGCTCGAGCAATGGCGCCGCCGCCAGGCGCCCGGTCATATGTGGAGCGAGCTGCTTGAGGGCGAGCATGTCAGCACCGATGTCGCCGTGGTCGACGGCGACGCGCGCTGTTGGCGCCACGTCACCGGCGAGCCGCTCAAAGGCGGCATGTTCGACTACTGGACCATACATGCCGAGCCGCGAAAGGCGATCGAGAGCTATTGCGGCGAGTGGCTGGCCCGCAACCTCAATGGATATTCGGGCATGGTCAACTTCGAGACCATCGGCGGCCGCATCATCGAATGCCACCTGCGCTTCAGCGATCAGTGGCCGGATCTCTATGGCGACGGCTGGATCGAAGCCGTAGTGCGCCTTTATGGCGAAGGGGTCTGGGACTTCGCAGACGCAGACCGGCAGACCGGTTACAGCGTCGTCCTCTTTGGCGCGCACGGCATCGACTACGAACTCGACCGGGCCTGTATCCCGGAACTGCTCGACGAGTACGACGAGGTCACCAGCATCCAGATCACATTCCACCAGGACCGGCCGGCCGAAACGCACGCCATGCCGCCGGGCGGCTTTCGCCTTGCGATCGTGAACTGCTGGGATCTGGAGGTCGGCTTCGACGTACGTGACCGCCTGGCACTGCGATTCTGGTCGACCGACCATAGCCGGACCGCACGCGGGCGACGCCACGGCGCCAGTTCGGCAACGTGATTCTGGCCTGGAGCCGCGCTTGAAGACGGTCACCAAGTTTCCGCGCAATGTTAGCGTCATCGAGAACACCTGGATTCCGATGCCCGACGGCACCCGGCTTGCCGCGCGCATCTGGCTGCCGGAGGACGCCGAGGCCGATCCGGTGCCGGCGCTGCTCGAGCTCCTGCCATACCGCAAGCGCGACTTCATGCGCGCCCGCGACGAGCCCATGCACCACTATTTCGCCGGCCACGGCTACGCAAGCGTGCGCGTCGATGTCCGCGGCTCCGGAGACAGCGATGGCCTCACGCTCGACGAATACACCGAGACCGAGCACGATGACGCGACTGCGGTGATCGAGTGGCTGGCGGCCCGGCCCTGGTGCACGGGGGCGGTCGGCATGTTCGGCATCTCCTGGGGCGGCTTCAATGCGCTTCAGGTCGCCGCCCGACAGCCCCCAGCGCTCAAGGCCATCCTCACCCTCTGCGCCGCCGACGACCGCTACGCCGACGACGCACACTACATGGGCGGCTGCCTGCTCAACGAGAACCTGATCTGGGGCAGCTCGTTTTTCATGTACCACCTGCTGCCGCCCGACCCCGAAATCGTCGGCGAGCGCTGGCGCGAGATGTGGCTCGAGCGGCTGGAGAACGCCGTGCTGTTTCCCGCCCACTGGCTGCGCCACCAGCATCGCGACGACTACTGGAAGCACGGCTCGGTCTGTGAGGACTACGCCGCGGTGCGTTGCCCGGTCTATGCCATCGGCGGCTGGGCCGACGGCTATTCGAACGCGGTGCCACGCCTGCTCGAAGGGCTCTCCGTTCCGTGCAAAGGGCTGATCGGGCCCTGGGCGCATGTTTTTCCGCATAACGGCGTGCCTGGCCCCGCCATCGGTTTCCTGCAGGAGGCGCTGCGCTGGTGGGACCATTGGTTAAAGGACATCGAAACGGGCATCATGGACGAGCCCGTCTACCGCGTCTGGATGCAGGACAGCCTGGCCCCCCAGCCGCAGTATGATGAGCGGCCTGGGCGCTGGGTCGGCGAACCCGGCTGGCCCTCATCGAATATCACACCGATCACGCTCGCTCTGGATGCGTCCGGGCGTCTCGTCGAGGGTGACGGCGCGGCGGCGCGTCTGGAGATCGCCTCGCCGCCCGAAACCGGCATGACCTCGGGAAACTGGTGCGCCTTCGGCAGCGACGGCGAGATGCCCATCGACCAGCGGCAGGACGACGGCCGCTCGCTCGTCTTCGACGGCGAAGCGCTGGAAGCGCCGTTGGAGATCATGGGCGCGCCGGTCTTGCACCTCGTCTTCGATTCCGACCGCCCGGTGGCGCAGGTCATCGTGCGCCTGAACGACCTTTTCCCCGACGGCAGCTCGGCGCGGGTCAGCTATGGCGTGCTCAACCTGACACACCGCGAGAGCCACGAGCATCCCAGCCCGCTTCAGCCCGGCAAGCGCAGCGAGGCCGTGGTCCGGCTCAACGACATCGCGCACCGTTTCGCTGCCGGGAACCGATTGCGGGTCGCGATATCCACCGCTTATTGGCCGATCGTCTGGCCGGCGCCCGAACCGGCGACGCTCGGCATCCACACCGGATCCAGTTCGCTGGTTCTGCCGGTGCGCGCGCCGCGCGCGGATGACGCAGCACTGCCCGCTTTTCCGCCGCCCGAAACTGGACCCTCCACCGAAGGCAAAGTGCTGCGCAACTCCACGCTCCGTCGCACCATCGAGCGCGACCTGCCGACCGGCGACGTGATCTACCGGATTTATGACGACGGCGGCGAGTTCGATGGCGCTGCGCTAATCCATCTTGAGGATATCGATCTCGAGGCGGGGTTTGCACTGTTCCAGAAGTACAGCATCGGCGAAGCGGACCCCGCCGCTGCGAGCGGCGAGATCGTCGCCCACGCGCTGCTGCGCCGTGGCGCCTGGGCGCCCGAGCTGCGGGGCCGCATCGAGCTTCGCGCCACGAAGGACGCCTTCATCGTCACTGCGAAGGTCAGCGCCAATGAGGGCCTGAACGAGGTTTTCGCCCGCGAATGGCGCGAGACGATCCCACGGGACCTGGTATAGCGGCGTGGGCTAGACCAATCCCATCTCTGCGGCCGCGCGCGCCTGCGCGGTCTCCAGGATCAGCCGCAGCATGTCGCGGTACTCCATCCCCGCGAACCCCGCCATGTAGGCAAGTTTGCCGTCGTTCGACCAGGCCGGATTGGGATTGCATTCCATGAACTTGATGCGGCCGTCGGCGTCGGCGCGGAAGTCGAAGCGGCCGTAATCGCGCAGGCTCAAGCGCTCGAACATGGTGGTCGCCGCCGCTTCGATCGCTGTCCGCTCCTGGCGCGAGAGCTGCGCCTCGCGGAAATGGATATCGCTCCAATAGGGAGAGTCCGGCATCGCTTTCGATTCGAAGCCGAGCAGGCGCGGCAGGGCCGGATCGAGGCTCGCGTAGTCGACCTCGAGCGGCGGCAGCGCGGTGAAGCCGCGATCGGGGTTTCCGATCACGCCGACACCGTATTCGGTGCCCGACAGGAACTCCTGCACCAGGATAGCCCGGCCCGGAAGCTCCGCCTGCACGGCTCGCACGCGCTTGATCGCCGCCGCGCGGTCCTGGACGATCGCATCCACCGTGATGCCGACGCTGCCATCGGCGCAGGACGGTTTGATGAAAGCGGGATAGCGCGCGGGCATGCATGCTTCGACATCGTCGTCCGGTGCCACATAGACCTCGTCGGGCACGTCGATGCCGCAGGCGAGCGCCATCGCGCGCACGACCGATTTGTCCCAGGCGAGCACCATCGCCGCCGGCGGGGCGCCCGAATAGGGCACGCCCAGCATCTCCAGATAGGCGGGCAGGTTGAGCTCCCTGGTGGGATCGTTGCGGAAGCCCGTGTCGCAGAAGTTGATCACGAATTGCGGCGGCTCGCGGCGCAGCTCTTCGAGGATCGTGGTGTGGTCGTCGAGATAGCGGAAGGTGTAGCCGTCGAGGGTGGCGAAGGCCGCCTTCATCGCATCGCGCGTCGCGAAGTCCTCCTCATGGAAGGCGCCTTCACGTTTGGAGCCGTCGGCGATCCGCGGATCGCCGAGCAGTACGGTGACGTCGGGGAAATTGGGCTGTGTGGGCGCGTCCCCGCTCAAGGTCATCGCTTCCTGTGCCGCCTTTTTTTGGATCTGTCGCTATTCGGCAGGGACCATTATCGCGCTGCCGCGGCGCAGCGGCCGCCAGTGCGACAGCCGATCGAGATAGACGTAGATCACCGGCGTCAGATAGAGCGTCAGCAGCTGCGAGACCAGCAGCCCGCCCACGACCGCGAGACCGAGCGGCTGGCGCGCCTCCGCGCCCGCGCCGAAGGCGATGGCGATCGGCAGCGTGCCGAGCAATGCCGCCATAGTCGTCATCATAATCGGCCGGAACCGCACCAGACAGGCCTCGAAGATGGCTTCGTTCGCCGGCAGATTGTCGGCGCGTTGGCGGGCGAGGGCAAAGTCGATCATCATGATTGCGTTCTTCTTGACGATGCCGATCAGCATGATCACGCCGACGAAGGCATACAAGCTGAGCGGCACGTTGAAGATCTGCAGCATCAAGAGCGCGCCGAAGCTCGCCGAGGGCAGGCCCGAGAGGATAGTCAACGGGTGGATGAAGCTCTCGTAGAGGATGCCGAGCACGATGTAGACGACGACCAGCGCCAGGATGATCAGGATGCCGAGGCTTTCCGTCGAGCTGGCGAAGGCTTCGGCGGCGCCCTGGAAGCTGGTGGCGACGGTGGCGGGCAGGCGGATCTGGCGTTCGAGCGCGCGCACGCTGGCGAGCGCCGTGCCGACCGATACACCCGGCCGCAGGTTGAAGGAGAGCGTCACCGACGGAAGCTGGCCGCGGTGGTTCACGGTCAGCGGCCCGACGCCCTGCTTGATCGTGACTACCGCCGAGAGTGGGATCAGCGGCCCCGCGCTTGAGCGCACATACAATTGCGATAGCGCATCGAGGTTTTCGCGATCCTGCGGGCGCACCTCGAGGATCACCTGGTACTGGTTGGACGAGGTCGAGATAGTCGAGATCTGGCGCATGCCGAAGGCGCTGGCGAGCGCGCTTTCGATCTGCTCGGGCGAGACGCCCAGCGCCGCCGCCTGGTTGCGGTCGATCACGACCACCGCCTGAGGGCTGGAAATATCCATGTCGCTGGAGACGTCCTGCAGACCCGGCAGGCGTCGCAGTGCCAGCTGCATCGCCGAGGCCGTGCGGTAAAGCTCCTCGATATCGAGGCTCTCCATCACGTACTGGTAGCTGCCCTTTGTGATGTAGGCGCCGAAGCGGACCGGCGGCGGGTTTTGGAAGAAGACGCGGATCCCTGGCACGTTCGCGACCTGGCGGCGGAGTTGCTGCATGATCTGGTCGACATGCGCCTTGCGCTGATCGCGCGGCTTCAGGCGGATGAAGATGGTGCCCGAGTTCGAGGTCGCGCGCGGGCCGCCGGCGCCGACCGACGACATGTAAGCCTCGACATTGGGATTGCGCGCGATGATGGCCGCGATGCGCTGCTGGTGCACCTTCATCGCCGTGAAGGAGATGTCCTGGCCGCCCGAAGTGAAGGCGACGATGCGCCCGGTATCCTCGCTCGGCAGGAAGTCGCGCGGGGTGACGCGGAAAAGATGCACCGTCGCCGCGACCGAGAACGCGAATACGAGCAGCATCACCGGTCCATGGTTTACGCACCAACGTAGGCTACGCTCGTAACCCCGGAGCATGGAATCGAAACCACACTCGATCGCGCGGAAGAGGGCGCCGTGCTTGACCTCGCGGTCGTCCTTGAGCAAGCGCGCGCACATCATCGGCGTCAGCGTCAGCGAGACGAAGCCCGAGATCAGGATCGCCGCGACGATGGTCACCGCGAACTCGTTCAAGAGGCGCCCGACCACGCCGCCCAGGAACACCACCGGGATGAACACGGCCGCAAGCGAGATGGTCATTGAGATGATGGTGAAGCCGATCTCGCGCGAGCCCTTGAGGGCCGCGGCCATCGGTGTCTCGCCCTTCTCGATGTGGCGGACGATGTTCTCCAGCATGACGATCGCATCGTCGACCACAAAGCCGACCGAAAGCGTCAGCGCCATCAGCGACAGATTGTCGAGGCTGAAGCCGAACATCGCCATAACGGTGAAGGTGCCGATCGCCGAAAGCGGCAGGGCGACCGCCGGGATCACCGTCGCCCAGAGCCGCCGCAGGAAGAGGAAGATCACCATGATCACCAGCAACGCGGCCAGCAGCAGCGTGAACTGGACGTCGTGGATCGACTCCTTGATCGAGAGCGAGCGGTCGTAGATCACGTTGAACTGCACGGAGGCCGGCAGAAGCCGCTTGATCCGATTGATCGAGGCCTTGATGTCGCCGACCACTTTGACCGTATTCGAGCCGGGCTGGCGCTGGATCGCCAGGATGATGGCGCGCTTGCCGCTGAACCAGCTCGCCACGCGCTCGTTCTCCACGCCGTCGATCACCCGGCCGAGCTCGGCCAGGCGCACCGCCGCGCCATTGCGGTAGGCGACGATCTGCCGGCCGTAGGTCGCGGCCCCTTCGATCTTGCCGGTGGTTCTGATCGTCATCGATTTCTTGGCGCCGTCGAGCGTGCCCGTCGGCAGGTTCGAGTTGACGCCGCGCACCGCGCGCTCGACCTCGTCGATGCCGATGCCGCGCACGGCAAGCTTGCCCGGATCGACCTGGACGCGAAGCGCATATTTCTGCGAGCCGTAGACCTGCACCAGCGCCACGCCCGGCACCATCGAGAGGCTCTGGGCGAACACAGTCTGGGCGTATTCGTCGACCGTCGAAAGCGGCAGCGTCGCCGAGGACATGGCGAGATAGAGGACGGGTTGTTCGGCCGGGTTCACCTTGCGGATCGTCGGCGGGCTGGGCATGCCCGAGGGCAGGTTGCGCCCCGCCGCCGCGATCGCCGCGAGCACGTCCTGCGCGGCCGCGTCGATATCGCGGTCGAGGGTGAACTGGAGCGTGATCTGCGAGAGGCCCAGCGCGCTCGAGGAGTTCATCGAGGCCACCGAGGCGATGGTCGAGAACTGCGCCTCGAGCGGCTTGGCGACCGTCGCGGCCATGGTCTCGGGACTCGCGCCGGGCAGCGCCGCGGTCACCAAGATGGTCGGGAAATCGATGTTGGGCAGCTCGCTCACCGGCAGCGAGCGGTAGGATACCAGGCCGAAGATCAAGAGCGTCGCCATCAGCAACGTCGTCATCACCGGCCGGCGGATGCAGAGTTCTGGCAGGGTCATCAGTGGTCGTCCTTGGCCAGGCTGCTGCCGCCTTCCCTCCGCACCGCAGGCCCGGTCCGGACGCCGCCACGCGTCGCCGGCGGGCGCGGCATCACCTTGATGCCCGGGAACAGGCGCAGCTGGCCGTCCGTTACCACCGTCTCGCCGAGCTTGAGGCCCGACTCGATCACGGTGCGCCCACCTTCGGTAACACTGTCGCGCACCATGCGCTGCTCGACCGTGCGATCGGCCTTGACGACGAAAACATATCGGCCGCGTTGGCCGACCTGGACCGCTTCCGAAGGAACGACCAACGCGTTACGGCGGACCGCGAGCGTCACCTGCACGCCGACAAAGCGGCCCGGCACAAGATTACCTTCCACATTCGCGAAGCGCGCTTTCAGCCGGATTGTGCCGGTGGCGGCGTCGATCGCGTTGTTCACGAAGATGAGCTTGCCGGTGGCGAACGGCGTCGGCTCATCCGGGCGCGTCACGTTGACCGCGACCGCGCCGGCCTGCCTGGCCGTGCGCAGCGCTTCGACGTGGCGCTCGGGAATGGCGAAGGTCACATCGATCGGCCGCAGCTTGTTGATGACAACCAGCGCCCCGGTATCGTTCGCCTTGACCAGATTGCCGGCATGGACCAGCACCGCGCCGGTCTTGCCGTCGATCGGCGCGCGGATGGCGGCGAACTCGATCTGCAGCTTGATCTGCTCGATGGTCGCCTGGCTGGCCTGGATGGTGGCCAGCAGCGAATTCACGCCGGCAACCGCCGCATCGTAATTCTGCTTCGGCGCCACGCCGCGCTGCCATAGGGGCTGGATGCGCTCCAGATCCGCCCGCGCTTTCACGAGCTGCGCCCTGTCGCGCGCGAGGTTGGCTTCGGCCTGGCGCAACTGCCACTCGAACGGCCGCGCATCGATCGAGAAGAGCCGGTCGCCCTTCTTGACCATCTGGCCCTCGGTGAAGTGCACCATGACGATCTGGCCGTCGACCCGCGATTTAATGGCGACGGTCTCGACGGGTTGCACGGTGCCGACGACCCGCAGTCTCACGGGCACGTCGGCGGTGGTGACGCGCGCTACCGTTACCGGCGCCGGTGGCAGAACCCGGCCGGCCCGAACGGTGCTCGCGCCGCTGGTCCAGCGGACGAATCCGTAGCCGGCCGCGACAATCGCAACGGCGGCCACCGTCCAAACGCCCAAGCGTCTAAACGACATTGTCTTTTTTCCGGAACAAGAGGCGCCCAAACATGCGCCAAGTGCAGCTATGTACTGCGATTAACGCCCTTCGCAAGCGACTCCGGCGGGCAGCATGAAAAACGCAATAAAGTTGCGTGTGACGCTAACGACGCTGCCGGCAAGGTTGTTGGGTCTGTGGCCAGTGACTGTTGGGTGGCCGGGATCAAGATAGGCGGAAAGGGACAGGCACCGCGTTTTCGAGACGAAATGCCTGATCCCCTGGCAGCCGATTGATCTCAGGGGAAGCCACGCCCCGGCTTTGCGTTGAAGTTCAGGTGTGCACGCATCCGTTGGGTTATGTGACGTTGCTGCAAGTTAGTCGGGTGCAGTCATGTGTTCGGCCTGTTGATGCGGCCTGTCATCGCCGCAGGCCCTAATGCGATACGCGGGATCGGGTCCCAATCAAAAGCACGCGCTCGAAGCGCCGTGGCCCAAACGGGTTTCCCCGATCCCCGGTACGACCGGTCTTGCATTACGTCACGTTCACCCCGCCAAGCTCTTCACTCCTTTGACCGGTAACTCGAGCCGCGGACCCGCTGATTAGGAGACAACGATTAATCCAAAACCAATCTGTTGAACAGGAATTGAACAGGTATTGCCGCGTGTTGCATCGATGTTGCAAGGAATTCCCGGCAGCATCTCGTAATGCAAGGAAATCGCCGCGATTCAGGGGCAACGAATTGCAACATGCAAACACAGAAAAAGCCCGCCTGTCGGCGGGCCATCCTGTTGATATGCATAGATTTTAAGTGGTTGCGGGGGTAGGATTCGAACCTACGACCTTCAGGTTATGAGCCTGACGAGCTACCGGACTGCTCCACCCCGCGGCAAGACCCTTGGGTGCCGTAACAAGCCTGTCAAGCAGGGCCGATCTCGAAAATCCCTGTTCGACAGATATGCCCCGAGGCAATGTGCGCCCCGACGCCGGCACTCCGCTTTGTGTTCGTCGTGTTCGGATAAGCGCTTGCTCAATCATCGCGAACTACGTTTCGACCGATCCCGGATATTTCGTCCCGCTGATATTCTCCTGAACTCTGAGGATTTTCCCCGATCGCGCACAACTGCCCTTGCAAGACCTGGCGACGACCTACTCTCCCACGCCTTAAGACGCAGTACCATCGGCGCTGAAGGTCTTCACGGCCGAGTTCGGAATGGGATCGGGTGTGGCCCCTTCGCAATAGCCACCAGGTCGTGCAAGGACAGATGTCCGAGACGAAACGAGACAACCGAGTTTTACCGTATCTTGAAGAGAAGCCGCCGCGCTTTTTGGCATTTCCCTTTCGGGAGATGCTGCGCATGACGGAATTCCGAACAAGCCGATCGAGCGATTAGGACCAGTTAGCTTCACACATTGCTGCGCTTCCACACCTGGCCTATCAACGTGGTGGTCTTCCACGGCTCTCAGGGAGACCTGGTTTTGAGGGAGGCTTCCCGCTTAGATGCTTTCAGCGGTTATCCCGTCCACACATAGCTACCCAGCGGTGCTCCTGGCGGAACAACTGGTACACCAGAGGTGTGTCCACCCCGGTCCTCTCGTACTAGGGGCAGCTCCTCTCAAGTCTCCAACACCCACGGCAGATAGGGACCGAACTGTCTCACGACGTTCTAAACCCAGCTCACGTACCACTTTAATTGGCGAACAGCCAAACCCTTGGGACCTGCTACAGCCCCAGGATGTGATGAGCCGACATCGAGGTGCCAAACGATTCCGTCGATCTGGACTCTTGGGAATCATCAGCCTGTTATCCCCGGCGTACCTTTTATCCGTTGAGCGATGGCCCTTCCACACGGCACCATCGGATCACTATGGCCGACTTTCGTCTCTGCTCGATCCGTCGATCTCGCAGTCAAGCAGGCTTGTGCCATTACACTCCGCTGCTGATTTCCGACCAGCATGAGCCTACCTTCGCGCGCCTCCGTTACTCTTTAGGAGGCGACCGCCCCAGTCAAACTACCCGCCACACAGGGTCCCGGATCCGGATTCACGGACCTCGGTTAGACAATAGAACTCACAAGGGCGGTATTTCAAGGTTGCCTCCACGCTAGCTGGCGCCAACGCTTCAAAGGCTCCCGCCTATCCTACACATATAAATCCCATTGCCACTGTGAAGCTGTAGTAAAGGTGCACGGGGTCTTTCCGTCTGACCGCGGGTACTCCGCATCTGCACGGAGAGTTCAATTTCGCTGAGTCGGTGTTGGAGACAGCGGGGAAGTCGTTACGCCATTCGTGCAGGTCGGAACTTACCCGACAAGGAATTTCGCTACCTTAGGACCGTTATAGTTACGGCCGCCGTTTACCGGGGCTTCGGTTCAGAGCTTGCACCCCTCTCCTTAACCTTCCGGCACCGGGCAGGCGTCAGACCCTATACGTCGCCTTGCGGCTTAGCAGAGCCCTGTGTTTTTAGTAAACAGTCGCCACCCCCTGGTCTGTGCCACCCCAACCTGGTTGCCCAGGCGGGGTCCCTCTTCTCCCGAAGTTACGAGGGCAATTTGCCGAGTTCCTTCAACACCGTTCTCTCAAGCGCCTTGGTATACTCTACCAGCCCACCTGTGTCGGTTTGGGGTACGGTCTATAAGCTGGGGCTATTTCCTGGAAGTCCTAGGCTGCCTACCCAATCCAATAAGGATAGACAGCTTCCGGCCTTCGTCACATCCCAGCAGGCCGAGGAATATTAACCTCGTTCCCATCGGCTACGCCTTTCGGCCTCGCCTTAGGAGCCGGCTCACCCTGCGCGGATTAGCCTTGCGCAGGAACCCTTGGGCTTTCGGCGAGAGTGTTTCTCACACTCTTTATCGCTACTCATGTCAGCATTCTCACTTCCGATACCTCCACCAGCCCTCACGGGTCCGGCTTCACAGGCTTACGGAACGCTCCGCTACCACGCGTGCAAGCACGCATCCGCAGCTTCGGTGCACGGCTTGAGCCCCGATACATTTTCGGCGCAGGACAACTTATCTAGACCAGTGAGCTGTTACGCTTTCTTTAAAGGATGGCTGCTTCTAAGCCAACCTCCTGGCTGTCTTGGTCGTCCCACTTCCTTTCACACTTAGCCGTGACTTGGGGACCTTAGCTGGCGGTCTGGGCTGTTTCCCTTTCGACTACGGACCTTAGCACCCGCAGTCTGTCTGCCGAGTATTACTCTACGGTATTCGGAGTTTGGTTAGGTTTGGTAAGGCTCGCGCCCCCCTAGCCCATCCAGTGCTCTACCCCCGCAGGTATTCGCTCGACGCGCTACCTAAATAGCTTTCGCGGAGAACCAGCTATCTCCTGGTTTGATTGGCCTTTCACCCCTAGCCACAGGTCATCCCCCCATTTTTCAACATAGGTGGGTTCGGTCCTCCAGTCGGTGTTACCCGACCTTCAACCTGCCCATAGCTAGATCACCAGGTTTCGGGTCTAATCCCACGAACTAAGTCGCCCTATTAAGACTCGCTTTCGCTACGCCTACACCTACCGGCTTAAGCTTGCTCGAGAGATTAAGTCGCTGACCCATTATGCAAGAGGTACGCGGTCACACCTCAAGGGTGCTCCCACTGCTTGTAGGCATCCGGTTTCAGGAACTGTTTCACTCCCCTTATCGGGGTGCTTTTCACCTTTCCCTCACGGTACTGGTTCACTATCGGTCATCGAGGAGTACTTAGCCTTGGAGGGTGGTCCCCCCACGTTCAGACAGGATTTCTCGTGTCCCGCCTTACTCGAGGATATACGCGCTTTCTACCCGTACGGGGCTATCACCC
>DATKZM010000095.1:22500-50446 GCA_035527975.1 Alphaproteobacteria bacterium
TGCCAAGGATGTGCGCCTCGCCAGCGCGCCGCGGCGCCGGACCGGCCAGCCCGCGAATTAGCTGTCGAAGTCCCGTTGGGGTTTGCCCCCTACGGCTCCGTCGTCACTCCGCTCGCAGCCAGACCCCAACCTGATCCGGGCCCGCCGGGTCCTGGGCAGACGCGCCGCCATTGCTGGGCCGGCGGCTCGAACCCGGCCGGACGTTTTGCTAACGTTCCGCGCCGATCCCGGGCCCCGAGATAATCCCATTAGGCGTGAAACGCAGCCGCCGCTCGGGGAAATCCTTGGCGGTCAGGTCCGCGATGATGCGCGCCGCGCGGCCCGAGGGGTCGATCTGCGGCACCCCGGGCATCGGCTGGCGCACCGAATGGATGCGCGCGCTCAAAAGCCGCCCAGTCTTGTCGACCCGCAAATCTGCGACCGGGGCGACGCCGCCAAGACCGCGCAGATTGAAACGCCCATAGGTCCAGAAGTTGCCCAGCGAATACGCGATGAAACGGCCCTTGTAGACTTCCACCGCGCGCGGCACGTGGGGCCCATGGCCGAAGACGATATCGGCCCCGGCATCGACGACCGCATGGCTGAACCGCCAGACATCGCCCCGGCGCTCGCCCCAGGCGATTTCCATTTGCCGCGGCACCCGCGTTGCCTTGCTGCCTTCCGCCCCGCCATGGAAGGACACGATGGTGAAATCGGTTTGTTTGGCGAGCGCGCCGACCAGCCGTTTGGCGCGCCGGATATCAGTCAGCAGCAACAGCCCCGGATTGTGACCAAAGCCGATGATGCCGACGCGCGTGCCGTCGTTGAGGGTCAATATGTCATAGCGCCGATCCGGCTCGTCGTAGCCGGCGACGATCAGACCCACGCGTTTGAGGTTCTTCCAGGTCGCATCGCGGCCCGGACCGAAGAAGTCGCCGGCATGGTTGTTTGCCATCGAGACCATGTTGAAGCCGATCGACTTCAGAATGTCGGCGTGAAAGGGCGGCGAGCGGAAAACATAGCAAAGCTTGGGGTTCTGGCAGGTCTTGCTTGGTTTCTGGCGGGTGTGGATGGTGCCCTCCATATTGCCGAAGACGACGTCGCCCGAGCGCAGCAGCGCGGCCAGCGGCGCGCCGATCAAGGTCGCCGGCTTGACGCCAAAATTGAGCTTGGGGTGCATGACCGGGCTCGGAAAGTTCGATCCCATCATGATGTCGCCGGCGCCGATGACGCGGTAACTGCGACTCTGGGCGCCAGCGGCGGATGCGAACGACAGGACGAAACCAACGAACGCCGCAAGCGCGGCGCCGGCAAGGCGGGCAGTCAGGGTCAAGGGATGGTCTCCCGGTTTGGAGGGTGGCGGCAGTATCGCGGGGCTCAACAAACGCGGCAAGCGCACCGGCGCCAGCCGTGCATGAACTCGGGAATTTCTTCGCGGTGTACGGCCGCGGCGGCTGCGATGCGCCATCACCGCCCCCCGAAGCGCGAGGCCATGATCAGCATGTCGACCAGGTCGAGCACCCGCGCGACGTAGTGATCGTGCAGCGCCATGCGCTCGGGGATGCTGCCGGCAAGCTCGCGCTCCAGCACATTGAGAAGTTTATCAAGGCGCCGCCTGTGAAGCCCCGTGCGGCGCTGCAAGGGATCGGTGAGCACGCCCGCAAAAGCGGTCAGCACCGCCGCCACGGCGAGCACCGTCCCGGCCGCGCCGGCGACCAGCATCGGCGAGGCGGCGGCGGGGAAGAGCGCGTAATAGCCGCTGCCGAGAAACGAGCCGAGAAAGAAATTGGAGATCGCCAGATGCTGGGCCAGCGCCGCCGACAGCGCCGGCACCAGGGTCATCGCGCCCGGTGTGAACTGGTTCATCGCGCCGGCCCCCGCGCTGACCATCGTCAGCACGCTCACCATATCGGCGGCAGCGGCGCGGGTGTCGGTGTAGACGCGCAGTTTTTCATCGAGCCGGCCGAGGAAATCCTTGTCCCCGGCATGGCTGTCCAGCACAGCGGCAACGCGCTCGACCGACCGCGCGACCTCCGGATCCTTCATTACCTCCTCGGCGAAGGCGTCGGTCTCGCTCACGCGTTTGCCGTCCGACGCCGGCAGGCGCAACAACTCGGTCATGATCAGCCAGCCGATTTCGCGGCCTACCCGTGTGCCCAGAAACAGGTTTAGCCGCGCCAGGCGTTCGGCCACCGGCCGCGTCAGCTTCAACCGCCGCCCGCCAGCGGCAAGGATCCGCGCGGCCAGCTGCGGCACCGCGATCACCACGTTGAAAGGCGCCCGCAGCAGGTCCCAGCCGACCGCGTAGCGATGCAGCCGCAGCGAGCCGCGCAGCGAGAAATGCCGGTCGATGAAGGGATCGAGCCGCGCGCGGCAGCCATCGACGTAGCGCCGCGCCGCCGCCTCGATCACCGCGCGCGCGGCGACCTCGTCCCACGCCGCCGGCACCGCGGCGGGCGTCATGGCCGGCGCGGTTCTTTCGTCGGGTCTCGTGCTGGTCTGCACGTGCATCGTTTTGCCTGGAGCGGTATCCGCACCCGAAACCGTCTTGTCGCGGGCGCCGTCTTTGGGGCCCCTAGTCTTGCCGGAATTTGGGCGATTCGAAGGCATTGGCTAATTTATCATGTCGCCAAGCCGTAGAGGCTGGACACAAGCCAACCATGCTTGTCATCCCGGACGCTAGGCGAGCCCAAGAACCGACAGGTTCTTGGAGTGTGAGCGTTGTGATCCGGGATCCATGGATGCTTCCGCCTTTCGGCCCGTTGGACCCCGGCTCTCCGCTCCGCTGCGGCCGGGGTTACACCGTGTGGTATTGCTCCACGCTTACGCATGTGTCCAGTTGTCCGGATCGTCGCTTTCGCTTGGCGAGAGCCCGAGGGCTTCTCCGACATGGCTGACCCCCAGCCCCAGCACCGTGCGGTTGGCATAGGCAAAATAGGCAACCACCTGGTTGACCTCCAGGATCATGCCGTCATCCAAGCCCGCCTCGCGCATCGCCGCAACGTAGGTCTCGTCGATGTCCGCGGGATCGCGCGTCAGCGCCTCGGCATAGCGCGCCATCGCCAAGAGTGTCCCGTCGAGCACGTCCTCGGGCGTTCCGGCCTCCAGCGCCGCGCGGATCAGATCGGCCCGCGCATCGTCTTTCAGCAACCGCTTCATGCCGGCGAAATGATGTTCCACGCAATAGGCACAGCCGTTCAGCACGCTCACAGTGACGCCCAACATTTCGAGCTGCCACTTCGGCACTTTGTTGGCCGAATGGTGCAGCACGTATTTGTACAGCGTCATATGGCCTTCCATCGTGTGCGGCCGCAGCGCGTGGGCCTTCATGATGTTGTCGATCTGGCCATCGGGCGCGCGCACCCGGTCGTAGAGCGTTTTCAGCCGTCCCTCGGCATCGTCGTATTCGACCGTTTCGATCCACATTCCCAGCCACCGTTGTCCGAACTGTTGCTGCGCCCAGCATAGACGTGGGGGCGCGAGAGACGAAGATGAACCACAGAGGCCAATCTGATCGATTGTAATTCGCCAGGTAACTTCAACCCTCTGCCGGTCTGGCGCGCCGCCCTGTTTGGGAATATTGTTTTGTCACCAACATTTGTGCACGGCAGCGCGCGCAGCGCCTGGGCCCCGTCGATGACAAATCGCTCGGGCCACCGGCCGAGACATAACGACAAACTGGGGAGAGAGCGGATGCGAGTTTCCAGATCAATCATTGGGGCGGCGGCGCTGGCGGCGATCATGGTCGCGAACGGCGCCAACATGGCCGGCGCGGAAACGGTCCTGCGCTTCAACAATGTCCTGCCGCCCAAGCACATCATCCGCACCGGCGGCTGGGAGGTCTGGGCTAAGCAGGTCGCCAAGGCGACCAATAACCGGGTCCGCATCGAGTTCACCACCAAGCCGCTCGGCATCCTGCCGCGGGTCTTCGACCTCACGCGCGACGGCGTGGCCGATGTCGGATGGGGCGTCCAGGGCTACACGCCGGGACGGTTTACCTCCGCCGAAGTGATCGAGCTGCCCTTCCTCAGCCCGACGGGCGAGGCGCTCTCCGTCGCCTTCTGGCGCGTCTACAAGAAGCATTTCGAGAAGGCGGCCGAGTATAAGGGCGTCCACCTTCTTGGTCTGCACACGCACAGCCCGGGCGACGTCTTCACCGCGACCAAGCCGCTGAACAGGATGGCCGACCTGAAGGGCCTCAAGATCCGCATCGCCAATCGGGCAACGAGCGAGATCCTCAAGGTCTATGGCGGCGCCCCGGTGCGCGAGCCCGCGCCCAAGGTCAGCCAGCTGCTCGCCAAGGGTGTCGTCGACGGCACCTTCTTCACCGCCGATGCGATCAGCGCCTTCCGCCTCGGCGGCAAGATCAAGAACTGGCTGCGCTTTCGTGACGGCCTCTACAACTCCAGTTTCTTCCTGGCCGTCAATCTCGACACCTGGAATAAATTACCCGCGGCCGACCAGAAGGCGATCACGAGCGTCTCCGGCGAGAATTTCGCCCGCATCATGGGCGCCATGTGGGACCTCTCCCAGCGCAAGGGCGAAGCGCTGATGGAGAAGAACGGCACCAAGATCACGCGGCCGTCGGCGGCCGAGATGAAGCTGGTGAAGGCCAAGCTCGCGGGCTTTGAGCAAGCCTGGATCCAAAAGGTCAAGGCGCGCGGGATCGACGGTGCGGCAGCGCTGAAGATGCTTCGCGCCGAGGTCGCCGCCTATAAGATCAAGTAGCGTCGGCGGGTCGACCGGCGCCGGTCAGCGCATACCGCCGCGATGGCCAATACTGGCGGGCAAGGAGTGTGGGCGCGAAGCGCCGCGGCATGCGACCGCGCGCTCGGGCTCCTTGCCGCCGCCACGCTTTTCTTCATGATGTGCGTGACCTTCGCCGACGTGATCATGCGCAAGGTCCTGCCCGGCACCTTCCCGGCTGCCGACGAGCTGACCAAGCTCTCGCTCGGCGTACTCATCTTCGCGGCGCTTCCGCTGCTCGCGGCGCGGCGCGAGCATCTGGTCATCTCGTTGTTCGACGGTGTCTTCCCAAAGGCAATGAACCGGATCCGCTTGATCGTGATCGACGTCGCCAGCGCCGTCCTCCTTGGCGTGCTTGCCTGGCGCTTGGCTTTGACCGCACTTCGGTTCGGTGAATACGACGACCGCACGATGTTCCTGGGTGCGCCGATCGCGCCATTCGCCTGGTTCATGGTCGCGGCCGCGGCGTTGTCCTGCGTGATCGCGCTGGGACTCGCCATATCGCGCTGGCGCGCCAGCGGCGCCTGACGCCGATGCTTCTGACCCTCGCCGCCTTCGCCGCCCTCTTCGCCATCGTCTTCCTCGGCCTGCCGATCGCGCTCGGCATGGGTCTGGTCGGCGGGATCGGCTATGCGATCGTCGTCAATTCCAAGGCCGCGCTCGCGATGATCGGCCAGATCGCCTACGACACGGTCGTTACTTACGAGTTCTCGGTGCTGCCGCTCTTCGTGCTGATGGGCACCTTCGTTGCCCGCTCGCGGCTGTCAGAAGAGCTCTACGATGCCTGCAACGCCTTTGTCGGGCACCGGCGCGGCGGTCTGGCTTACGCCACCGTGCTCGCCTGCGGCGGCTTCAGCGCGGTCTGCGGCTCAAGCCTGGCCACCGCCGGCACAATGAGCCGCGTCGCCATGCCCTCGATGCGCCGCTTCGGCTATGCCGACAGCCTGGCCACCGGCGCAATCGCCGCGGGCGGCACGCTCGGCATTCTGATCCCGCCCAGCGTGGTGCTGATCCTCTACGGCATCATCACCGAGAACGACATCAACAAACTGTTCATCGCCGGCTTCATCCCCGGGATGATCGGCATCGCGCTCTATGTCGCCGCCGTGGCCGGGGTCGTGCATTTCCATCCCGAGCGCGGTCCCCGGGGCGAGCGCACCGCCTGGCGCGGGCGGATGAAGGCGCTGTCCAAGGTCTGGGGCGTGGCGGTGCTTTTCGTCGTGGTGCTGGGCGGCATCTATCTCGGCTGGTTCACGCCGACCGAGGCCGCCGGTATCGGCGCCAGCGGCGCCTTCCTCTTCGCACTGCTGCGGCGCTCGCTCACATTCGCCACCACAATCGAGGCGCTGCTGGAAACCGCGCGCACGACGGCGACGATGTTCTTCATCCTGATCGGCGCGCTGATTTTTTCCAATTTCCTCGATGCCGCGCGCACGCCGGCGATGCTGCACGAATGGATCAGCGGGCTCGACGTGGCGCCGCTCGTCGTCATCGGCATCATCCTGCTGATTTATCTGGCGCTCGGCTGCGTGCTGGAGAGCATTTCGATGATGCTGCTCACCGTGCCGCTGTTCTATCCGGTGGTGACCAAGCTCGGTTACGATCCGATCTGGTTCGGCATCGTCGTGGTGGTGGCGATCGAGATCAGCCTGATCACGCCGCCCATCGGGCTCAACGTCTACATGCTGAAAAGCATCATCCCCGATGTCAAAGCGACGACGATCTTCCGCGGCGTGGCGCCCTTCATCGTGGCCGATGTGGTGCGGCTGGCGGTCTTCGTGCTGGTGCCGGGGATCGTGCTCTTCCTGCCGCGCCTGCTGACGTGACGCATAAGCGTTAAACGCCGCCGGTGTTGAGCGCCTCCAGGCCCAGATCCTCGCGCAGGCCCACGGTCATTTCTTCCTTGGCGTCCTCCAGCGGAATGCCGGTGGCATCGGCCGCGCGCGGATAGGCGTTGAAGGCGGCGATCACGGCCGCGGCGTCAACCATCGCCGCCTCGCCCATTTGCGCCACGATCGCCGCGCGCGCCGCCGCCGCCTTGGCCAGATCGCGCTCGCAGACCCCTTCGGCAAAGCGGCTGAGGATTGCGCCATTGGGCAAGCCGCCATCGGTGTCCCGGCCCTCCATGACCACGGATAGATCGTACTCATTGCCGCTGTGATCGCCGCTCACACGGAGCCGCGCTGCATGGCTGGTGGTTCAGTAGTAGCACCCGAGCAAGGCCGAACTTCGCGCCGCCAGGAATTCGATCTGCCCGCGGTTGATCGAGCGCTGTAGGTCGCCAAGCTCCTCAATACGCGGGTCGGACATGTAGAGCGGGGTCATCAGGTCCCAAAACTTCGGCAATTCCTCGGGAACCAGGGTGAGCGAGCGCCGAATGTAGAAATAGGACTCGTTGGCATAGTATTCGGCCATATGCGGCCGCACATCCTCCGGCGCGATCGTGGAGACCCAGCCCGGCCCCGGCGTCGCTTCTTCGGCGCGCACCCGCTTCGGCTCGCCCGCGACAGGCTCCGGCAAGGCCGACGGCTCCATGCCGACGCCGACGCAAAAGCTGTCCATTGTCACCGCAATGATGGCGACGCTTACGATCTCAACGAACTCGTCTTCGCCGACGCCGGCATCACGGATGCCCTGATACCAGCCCCGCGTGAGGCGGCCCGAATCAGTGGTGAGCGGGTGGACGATATCCAGCCAGGCTGCCGGCAGCGCGCCCAGATGATCGTGCTCGCCCGCCACCGCGTAGGGCGACAACGCCGCGTTGCGCTCTTTGCACAGCGCGCAGTCCCAGGCTCGGCGCACCTCGGCTGCGATCGCCACCCGCTCGGCGCCCGTGAGCCAGGCGCCCGGCTCGGCCAGGCGTTGGCGGGCGATGGGAAGCGCGGCACGGATGTCGTCGCGCGTTGTCGCGGGCAAGTCTGCGAAGGGATCGGACATGGGGTGGCCTCTGGGCTCGGTCGGGCAGGCGCTCATTCAGCCTGCGATCCTGCATAATGTCGTGCTGCGGAGCAACCCTGGGCGCGCAGAGCAGGGTTGAACCACAGGGGGCACAGAGACACAGAGACACAAAGGAAGAAGATTCTAGAACTCACTCCAACTCGTCATCCCCGCGAAAGCGGGGGTCCAGCTTTCGCTCGCCCTGGATTTCCGCTTTCGCGGGAATGACAGCGGGTCGGACAGACAGGTCGGTGCGTCTCTGTGTCTCTGTGCCTCTGTGGTGAAACGAAAAAGGGGCGGGTTTGAAACCCGCCCCTACGAAAGGTCCGAACGTCGTTCCCGGGCGCTACGCCGCCTCGGCTTGCACCGTCTCGCCATTGATCACCAGGCCGGCCTCGCCCGCACTCACCCGCACGCTCTCGCCATCCTTGATCTTGCCTTCGAGGATCAGCCCGGCGAGCGGGTTCTGCAGATGGCGCTGGATCACGCGTTTGAGCGGCCGCGCCCCATAGGCCGGGTCGTAGCCGGCATCGCCCAGCCACTCGAGCGCCGCCTCGTCGAGCTCGAGCCCGATCTTGCGGCTCTCCAGGATGGCGCGCAGGTAGTCGAGCTGGATCGCCACGATGCCGTTCATCTGCTCGCGCGTCAGCCGGTGGAAGAGCAGCATCTCGTCGATCCGATTCAGAAACTCCGGCCGGAAGGCACCGCGCACGACATCCATCACCCGGCCGCGCACCAGATCGACATCCTCGCCGTCCTTCTGCTCGGCCAGCACCTCGGAGCCGAGGTTCGAGGTCATGATGATCAACGTGTTCTTGAAATCGACCGTGCGGCCCTGGCCGTCGGTCAGGCGGCCATCGTCGAAGACCTGCAGCAGCACGTTGAAGACGTCGGGATGCGCCTTCTCGACCTCGTCGAACAGGATCACCTGGTAGGGCCGGCGCCGCACCGCCTCGGTCAGCGCGCCGCCCTCCTCGTAGCCGACATAGCCCGGAGGCGCGCCGATGAGCCGCGCCACCGAATGCTTCTCCATATATTCCGACATATCGACGCGCACCATCGCGTGCTCGTCGTCGAAGAGGAACTGGG
Organism: Alphaproteobacteria bacterium; assembly: GCA_035527975.1. Lineage (GTDB taxonomy): Bacteria > Pseudomonadota > Alphaproteobacteria > JAPULJ01 > JAPULJ01 > DATKZM01. Next base: position 31,252 of record DATKZM010000095.1, read on the forward strand.
CCAAGGCCTTGGTCAGCTCGGTCTTGCCGACACCGGTGGGGCCCAGGAAGAGGAATGTGCCGATCGGCCGGTTGGGATCCTGCAGCCCTGCGCGCGCCCGGCGTACGGCATTCGAGATTGCGGTGACCGCCTCGTCCTGGCCGATCACCCGCTTGCCGATCTCCGCTTCCATATCGAGCAGCTTCTCGCGTTCGCCTTCGAGCATCTTGTCGACCGGGACGCCGGTCCAGCGCGAGACGATGCCGGCGATCTCGTTTTCGGTTACCTCCTCCTTCAGCATGCGCGACGGGCCACCGCTCTCGGCGGCGTCCCCAAGCTGCCTTTCAAGCTCGGGGATGCGGCCATATTTGAGCTCGCTCGCCTTGGCCAGATCGCCGGTACGCTCGGCGTTCTCGGCCTCGATGCGGGCCTGGTCGAGCGCTTCCTTGATCTTGGTCGAGCCCTCGAGCTTGTCCTTTTCCGCGCGCCACTGGGCGGTCAGCTCGTTCGACTTCTCCTCGAGATCGGCGAGTTCCTTCTCCACGTTCCCGAGGCGCTCCTTGGAGGCATCGTCCTTCTCCTTTTTCAGCGCCTCGCGCTCGATCTTGAGCTGGATGATGCGCCGGTCGAGCTCGTCGATCGCCTCGGGCTTGCTGTCGACCGCCATGCGCACGCGCGATGCGGCCTCGTCCATCAGGTCGATCGCCTTGTCGGGCAGGAAACGGTCGGTGATGTAACGGTTGGACAGCGTCGCCGCGGAAACCAGCGCGGCATCGGCGATGCGCACGCCGTGGTGCAGCTCGTATTTCTCCTTGAGGCCGCGCAGGATCGAGATCGTGTCCTCCACCGTCGGCTCGGAGACGAAGACCGGCTGGAAGCGCCGCGCCAACGCCGCATCCTTCTCGACGTGCTTGCGGTACTCGTTCAGCGTGGTGGCGCCGACACAGTGCAGCTCGCCGCGTGCCAGGGCAGGCTTCAGCATGTTGGAGGCGTCCATCGCGCCCTCGGCCGCGCCCGCTCCGACCAGCGTGTGCAGCTCGTCGATGAATAGGACGACTTCGCCGGCCGCGCCCTTGACCTCTTCGAGCAGAGCTTTCAACCGCTCCTCGAACTCGCCGCGGAACTTCGAGCCAGCAATAAGCGCGCCCAGATCGAGCGCCATCAGGCGTTTGTTCTTCAAGCCCTCGGGCACGTCGCCATTGGCGATGCGCTGGGCGAGGCCCTCCAGGATCGCGGTCTTGCCGACGCCCGGCTCGCCGATCAGCACCGGGTTGTTCTTGGTCCGCCGCGAGATCACCTGGATGGTCCGCCGGATCTCCTCGTCGCGTCCGATGACGGGATCGAGCTTGCCCTCGCGGGCATCGGCGGTCAGATCGCGGGCGTATTTCTTCAGCGCGTCATAGCCTTCTTCGGCCGTGGCGCTGTCGGCGGTGCGGCCCTTGCGCATCTCGTTGATGGCGTTGTTGAGGGCCTGCGCGGTGACGGCCGAATCCTTCAGGAGATCCGCCGAGGGCGTGCCGCGCGCCATGGCGAGCGCCTGCAACAAACGCTCGCTGGTCACGTAAGCGTCGCCCGATTTCTCGGCCAGCTTTTCGGCGCTCTCGAAGAGCCGCGCGGTCTCCGGCGCCAGATGAAGCTGGCCCGCGCCAGCGCCCTCGACCTCGGGCAGCTTGGCGAGCGCTTCCTCAACGCGGCGCTTGGCGCCGGCCGGATCGCCGCCCGCGGCCCGGATCAGGTTGGCCGCCAGGCCTTCCTTGTCGTCGAGCAGGACTTTCAGGAAATGTTCGGGCGTCAGGCGCTGGTGGCCGTTGCGCAACGCCAAAGTCTGCGCCGCCTGGATGAGCCCACGCGAACGCTCGGTATATTTTTCGAAATCCATCGTCACCAATCCCCATTTGGCGTCCCCCTGCAAGAGGCGGGACAGGTTGGCGGACCCTCGAACGAGGCATCCTCATTAGATATGGGAATTGCCGGAGAAGCCCGCAACGTCGCGCGGCTCCTATAAGTTTCTCTTTTAAATCAAGATCTTATGCTGCACCAACTCAGCAATCTAAGGCAGGCGGACAACCCACCGCGATCTGTCCGTCTTTATTCCCATCGATGCGGGCAACCCGCCCACACCGGACCCGGCCATTGACCGGCAGTGGACCGGCGGCGGGGCCCGTCTCCCTTTGCCCGGCCGGCATTGGAGCCCATCTTAGCCGTGATGTCGGCGCCACCGCACAAAATGACGCTTTTGGTCCGTGGAGAGGAAACCCATGAAACGCTCGACGCAACTCTGGTTTCTTTTGCCGCACGCCATCTCGGCCGCGTGTTTCGCCGCGGCCTTCGCATGGATTTTCGCCGTCGGCACGAACCGGACCCTCCCCGACCTCTATCTCGGCATTGCCGGTTTTGTGGCGCTAGCGGTGGCACTGATCACGACCATCGCCGGGATCGTCAGCGTGATCCGGCACGGCGTAGGGCGGTATTGGCCGTGGCTGCTTGCCCATCTCGCCGGGCTTGCGCTGACGTTGGTCCTGGCCGGCAGCTGGATCGGCGCGCATCTGGCCAGAGCATGACCCACGGCTGCTCAGCGGAGCTTGCACGGGCCGCAGGTTGCCAAGCTTCGGAAAGCCTGCTACCCGCCTGCACTGACGTCCAACAACCGCCCGACTGCGCCGCCATGACCAACCCGCCGCGGTCTGTCCGACTTTATCCGCAACAACGCGCAACGAGCTCAAACCGGATCCGGTCATTGACCGGCTGCGGACCGAATGTCCCTTTGCCCGCCCCGCATCGAATCCCATCTAACCCGTGATGTTGCTTCCATGTCGGACATGATGCTTTCCGGCCAGTGGAGGGGAAACCCATGAAACGCTCGACGCAACTCTGGTTTCTTCTGCCACATGCCATCTCGGCCGCGTGTTTCGCTGCGGCCTTCGCATGGTTGTTCAGCGTCGGCACGAACCGGACCCTCCCCGTCCTCTATCTCGGCATTGTCGGTTTTGTGGCGCTGGCGGCAGCGCTGATCGCAACAATCGCCGGGACCGTCAGCGTGATCCGGCACGGCATAGGGCGGTATTGGCCGTGGCTGCTTGCCCATCTCGCAGGGCTTGCGCTGGCGTTGGTCCTCGCCGGCAGCTGGATCGGCGCGCATCTGGCCTGAGCATGACCCACGATTGGGCGGTGGAGCTTTCACGAACCGCCGGTTGCCAAGTTCCGGAAAGCCTGCTACCCGCCTGCGCTGACGCCCAGCAACCGCCCGACTGCGCCGCCATGACCAGCCCGCCGATCCGCACCGACTTCCCCTTCTTCCACCCCTTCCGGGTCCGCTACAATGAGACCGACCAGCAGGGCGTGGTGTTCTACGGCAATTATTCGATCTACTACGACACCTCGCTCAGCGAGTTCCTGCGCTGGGCCGGCCACGACTACAAGAACCAGGAGCGCGACACCGGCACCGACTTCCACATCGTCAAATCGACCGTCGAGTTCTTCGCGCCGCTGCGCTACGACGACGAGATCGAGGTCGGGGTGCGGATCGCCCGGCTGGGCGAGAAGTCGATCACCTGGGCCGGGGCGATCTTCGTCAAGGGCGCGAGCGAGCCTGTTTCGATGGCCGAGATCATCTGGGTCAACGCCGACCAGTCGACCGGTACCTCCGCGCCTGTACCTGAAGCCTTGCGCGCGCTGCTGGAGGCGAAGCTGGTGGCCCCCGTCGGCTAGAGAAGTTTCCGAACGGCTTAACCGTTATTTCGAATGAGCGTAAGCGAGGGAGAAATCTGGCTGCAACCCGGATGATCTCCGGTCAGATTTCTCCGCTCGGTCGCTGACGCTCCCTCGGTCGAAATGACGGGATTGGAAATTCGGTTTGCGCCTTACCCCTCCCCAAACGCGCGCCGCAAATCCGCCGCAGCTTCGCCCACCGCCGCCTCGGCCACCTTCACCACGCCGCCGAAATTGAAGAAGCCGTGCAGCATGCCGGGGTAATCGCGGTAGATGACCGCCACCCCCGCGGCCTTCAGCGCGTCGGCATAGGCGGCGCCCTCGCCCTGCAGCGGGTCGTAGCCCGCCGTCACCAGCAAAGCCGGCGGCAACCCCTCGAGCGACGGCGCGCGCAGCGGCGACAGGCGCGGGTCATCCGGCTTCGTCCAGCCCCCCATGTAGTGGCCGCCGAACCAGGCGATCAAATCTCCGGTCAGCATGTAGCCCTTGGCATTCTCCCGGCGCGAGGCGTAGTCACCGGCGAAATCGGTCGCGGGGTAGATAAGAAGCTGAAAGCACGGCCGCACCCGATCCCCCGCATCGCGTGCGGTCTGGCAGAGCACGGCGGAAAGATTGCCGCCGGCGCTGTCGCCGCCGACCGCGATGCGCGCCGGGTCGATCCCCAGCCCACCGGCGTTCCCGGCAACCCAGCGGAACGCCGCAACCGCGTCCTCAACGGGCGTGGGAAACGGGTGCTCGGGCGCCAGGCGGTAGTCGACCGAGATTACTTTGCAACGCGCGCGGTCGGCCAAGGCGCGACAAAGCCGGTCATGGGTGTCGAGGCTGCCCACCACCCAGCCGCCGCCATGGAAGAAGACCAGCGCCGGGGCGATACCATCGTCCAAACCCTCGGGCGTATAGGCCCGCGCGCCAATGGCGCCGCCCGCTACCGGCTCTTCACCCGCTACCGGCACTTCACCCGCTACCGGCACTTCATATGTGTCGATCTGCGCCATCGCGACCGGCTCGAAATCGAGCCGCCAGGCCGTGTCCTGGAACAGCGCGCGCGCGTCGGCCACGCTCAAGCTGTCCAGCGTCGGATTGGCGGCCTTCTCGACAAGTCCGAGCACCCAGGCCGATTGCGGATCTAGCGTCATTGCGGGGCGTTTCCTTCGGGGCGGCAACCGAACCGCTGACCATGGAAGCGGCAAACACCGCCGCTGTCCAGCTTGCGGCGAGGCGATACCGCCGCAATCTTCCGCAGTCGTTGGCATATGGCCGCCGCCGGTTATGATGCCGCCAGGCAACGAAAGGCCCAGGCAAGCATGACCGCCACACTGAAAGAGATCTGCCGCTATCCGGTGAAGGGGCTGTCGGCCGACCGGATCGAGGCGGTCACGCTCACATCCGGCGCGGGCGTGCCGGACGACCGGCGCTTCGCGCTCGCCCATGGCAGCGCGCGGATCGATGCCGGCGCGCCCGAATGGCGGCCCAAATCGGATTTCCTCACCCTGGTGCGCAATGCCCGCCTCGCCAAGCTTGAGACCCGCTTCGACGGCGAAACCGGCACGCTCGCAATCCACCGCGGCGGCGGCAAGGTCGTCGAGGGCGATGCGACCAGCCCGCTCGGCCGCGCGCTCATCGAGCAGTTCTTCGCCGCCTTCATGGGAGATGAAGCGCGCGGCGGCGTGCGTCTGGTCGAGGCCGGCGGCTTCATGTTTTCCGATGTGCCGGAGGCCTGGGTCTCGATCATCAATCTGGAAAGCGTGCGCGATCTGGAGCGCGTCACCGGCGCGCCGGTCGACCCGGTGCGCTTTCGCGGCAATCTCATCGTGGCGGGCGGCCATCCCTGGTCGGAGCACATATGGGTCGGCCAGGAGATCACGGTCGGCGATGCCCGGCTGAAGGTGCATGAGCGCATCGGCCGCTGCGCCGCCACGGAAGTGAACCCGGCAACCGCCGAGCGCGACATGCAGATCTTGATGGCGCTGACCCGCGGCTTCGACCACACCAATATGGGCGTCTACGCCGAGGTGGTAGAGGGCGCCGGCATCAAGGCCGGCGACCCGGTGGCGCTTGTTTGAAGGGGGGATGGGCCGGCCCGTCTCGCCCCCTCATGGTTCGAGACGCACCGCTCACGCTGCGCTCCTCACCATGAAGCTACTGTGTCGACAGAGCAGGTTCGGAGCCATGCAACAGCGTCATCCTGAGGGGCGAGCACTCGCGAGCGGCTCGAAGGATGGGCGCCTTGCAATGCCCTATCCGGGTAGGCGTCGTCGCACGCGTCCGGCCGAGGCAGCAACCAAACAAAAAATCTCAGAAAAGTCTCAGACCGGCGGCGGTTCGGTGCCGTCGGGGGCCGTCTCTGACGGGTTTTCGCCGGCCTCATCGGCCTCGGCGGTTTCCGCCGCGCCGTTGTCGTCCTTGCCGTTGGGCTGCATCGCCACCGCCGGGCGATCCTGAGCGTTGTTGAGATTCAGGATCCGATAGTAGTGCTCGGCGTGCTGGTAATAATTCTCAGCAGCGATGCGGTCGCCACTGGCCGAAGCATCGCGCGCGAGCGTGAGGTACTTCTCCATGACCTGGTAGGCGTTGCCGCGAACCCGGATGCTGGGCCCATTGGAGTCGAAGGTCTGGTTCCGGGTGTTTCCCGGCTTGCGGCCGTTGTTGTTGCGGCCACGACCACGCTTGGGATTTGTAGGTTGTCTCATCGTTCGGTGAAGGTTCCCTTGCACACAGGCTTCCAATTCGTCTCCGCGGCGCGCCTTAACGTGCGCTCCGAAGACATCGAAACATAATGCAGATCGGGGGGTCCCGCGCCGGCCCGTGCCGGCTCTATTGGACCTTTTCCCAGTCTTAACAAAAACATCGGGGCCTTGCCAGCCGCAAATACCACATAATCTTTCAACGAAACGTGAAACCTAGCGATTTAGCGCCATGACGCGCGGGATTTGCCCCATATCGGCCCGCATACCGGCAAATCGCAGGCCTATTCGCTTCGCCAGACGGCGCGCCGCATTGCTCTGTCCGGCGCCGATTTCAACGAATGCCCATCCGTTCGGGCCCAATAGCCGAGCCGCGGCGTCCATCACGCTTTCGATCCCGGAAAATCCATCCGGCCCGCCATCGAGCGCCACTTGCGGATCGTAGCCAACCTCCGGCGCGAGGCCGATGAGGTCGCTGGAGGGAATATAAGGTGGATTTGCGAGAATACAATCGACGGGTCCGGCAAGGCCGCATCCCCAATCGTCGACGATGAACCGCGCCCGCGCGCCAAGTCCCAGCCGCTCGGCATTCGCTGTTGCGGCATCGACTGCCTGCGGGGAAATATCGACGCCAATTCCGGTCGTGTTCGGATATTCGCTCAAGAAGGCCAGCAACAGGCAGCCGGTCCCGGCGCCGAGATCAACGACGGTCAGCGGCTGGTCGCGGTCGGGGAAGGCGTCAAGCGCCGCCTCGATCACCGTCTCGCTGTCCGGACGCGGCTCCAAGGTTGCCGGTGTGACCTTGAATTCAAGGCTCCAGAATTCGCGGGTGCCGATGATGCGCGCAACCGGTTCGCGTGCCTGCCGGCGCGCCACCATGGCATCGATCGCCGCGTGCTCCCTCGCGCTAACGGCGCGGTCCGGATCGGCGACAACCGCCTCGCGGCTCAGCGCAAGCGCCGCGCCCGCCAGCAAGCGCGCGTCCAGACGTGGATCGGCGACCCCGGCCGCCGCGAGCCGCCGCGCCGCCTGCCCGATTGCCTCGCGCAGCGTCGACGCCGCCGCCATCGTGGCCGCCTCGCCGCTCACTCGACCGCCGCCAGCCGTGCCGCCTGATCCTCGGTGGTCAGCGCGTCGATCATCTCGTCGAGCCCCTCGCCTTCAAGGATCGCGTCGATCTTGTGCAGGGTCATGTTGATGCGGTGGTCGGTCACCCGGCCTTGCGGAAAATTGTAGGTGCGGATGCGTTCGGACCGGTCGCCCGAGCCGACCTGGCTGCGCCGGTCGGCGGCGCGCTCGGCATCGCGGGCTGCCCGCTGCGCCTCGTAGAGCCGCGCGCGCAGTACCTTCATCGCCTTGGCCTTGTTCTTGTGCTGGGATTTCTCGTCCTGGATCGTGACCACGATCCCCGTCGGCACATGCGTGATCCGCACGGCACTGTCGGTGGTGTTGACCGATTGGCCGCCGGGCCCGCTGGCGCGATAAACGTCGATGCGCAGATCGTTCTCGTCGAGATCGAGATCGACCTCCTCGGCTTCGGGCAGTACCGCCACGGTCGCCGCCGAGGTGTGGATGCGCCCGCCGGACTCGGTCGCCGGCACGCGCTGAACCCGGTGCACGCCGGACTCAAACTTGAGCCGCGCGAAAACATCGCGGCCGCTGATACTGGCAATCGCTTCCTTGTAGCCGCCGATCCCGGTCTCGCTCACAACCATCACCTCGAACTTCCAGCGATGCGTATCGGCATAGCGCTGATACATGCGGAAGAGGTCGGCTGCGAACAGTGCAGCCTCGTCGCCGCCGGTTCCGGCCCGGACTTCCAGGATCGCGTTCTTGGCGTCGGCCTCGTCCCTGGGCAGCAACAGGACCTTGAGCTCGCCCTCCAGATCGGGCAGGCGTTCCTTCAGCTCGACGAATTCGGATTCGGCGAGCTCGCGCATCTCGGCGTCACCCTCCGGATCGGCGATCAGCTCCGCCAGATCGCCCATCTCGGCCTGGGCCTTGCGCAGCGCCACGATCTTCTCCACGACCGGCGTAAGGTCGGAGTATTCCTTGGACAGCCTGGTCATCTCCTGGTGGTCCATCGCCTCGCCGCTGGCCAGCCGGTCGCTCAGTTCCTTGTGGCGCGTGGCCACCCGGTCGAGCTTGGCATCGATGCTCATTCTTCGCGCCCTTTCTTCACTTTGGCAGCTGATTTGGGTGATCTGGATATACCGCCGCTGCGCCCGATCCCGAACAACCGGTCGAGCAGCGAGGCGGTTTCCTGGGCCCGCGCGTTGCCGTCCTCGGCCGCGATCGCGCGCAATTCGCTCGATGGTTCGTGCAGCAGCCGGTTGACGAGCCGCCGGCTGACCGCATCGGCATCATCGCCGCCCGGCTCGTTAAGCACCTCCCGGCGCACTGCCTCGAAATGGGCGCGCAAACCTTCGATCGCCGGCACGGCGGCGCGCTCCAAACGCCCGCGCCGATAGTCCGCCAGCCCCGTTTCGAGGATCGACCAGGCTTCATGGGCGGCGTCCTCGCGGCGCGCGCGGCCGCTCAGCGCCACCCGCTCAAGGTCGTCGAGGCTGAAGCGGAAGGCATCGTCGATGCGCTCCACCGCCGGATCGATATCCCCCGGCACGCCCGCATCGATGAGCAGCATGGGCCGCCGCCGGCGCCGATCGAGGGCGGCCTCGATCATGTCAGCGCCGATCGTATAGCTGCGGCCACCAAGCGCGGCGAGCACGATATCGTTCTCGGCGAGCAAGTCAGGCAGGGTCTCGAACGCCGCCTCGTGGCAGTCGAGCCGGCGCGCCGCGGCCTGGCCGCGCGCCGCCGAGGGTAGGCTGACCGTGAGCCGCCCGAGCCCGGCGCTCCGGAGCTGCGCGGCCGTAAGCTCGCCCATCTCGCCGTCGCCCAGCAACAGCGCGCTGCGCTTGGTGAGCGCGCCGTGCAGATCGCGCGCGACCTGGACCGCGGCGGCGGCCATCGAGACCGGCGCTTCGCCGATCGCGGTCTCGGTGCGGATCTGCTTGGCGACCGCGAAGGCCGCCTGCACCGCGCTATCGAGCTCGGACCCGACCATGCCCGCCGACTTGGCCATTTTATGTCCGGCCTTGACCTGTCCCAGCACCTGGGGCTCGCCGATCACCTGGCTGTCGAGCGAGGCGGCGACGGCAAAGATGTGGCGCGCCGCATCGTCGCCGGCAAGCGTGTAGAACTGCCGGCCCGCATCGGCGTCGAGCCCGGCGACCCGGCCGGTCAGCACCGCGATCGCAGCCTCGGCGGCCTTGGCCGGCTCCGGAGCGGCGGCCTGCACCTCCACCCGGTCGCAGGTCGAAAGCACGATGGCTTGCGGCACGCCCTTGGCTTTGAGCGCGCGCAACACTTCCGGCACGGCGCCGTCCGGCACGAAGAGCTCGTCGCGCAACATGATGCTGCTCGAATGATGATTGGCGCCGACCACGAAAAGCTGGGCCGGCGTGTCGTTGCGGCCCACCATTGACGTCTCGCTAACGGTAGGGGACGAGCGCGTCTTCAAGCGACGCGAGGCTGACCTCGCTCTGCTCGCCCGTATCGAGGTCGCGCAAGGTGGCGCCGTCGCGGGCAAGCTCGTCCTCGCCCAGCAGCACGGCGACCCGCGCATTGGCTTTGTTCGCATCCTTCATGCGCCGCTTCAGGCCGCCGCGAAACCCCAGATCGATGGCAAAGCCGGCATGGCGCAGCTTGGCCGCCAGGATCTCCGCCGTCGCCTCGGCCGCCTCGCCGATCGGCACCAGCGCCACCGGCCGCGGCGCGTCGAGGGATTTGTCGGCCAGCAGCGCTAGGCGCTCGATGCCGCCGGCCCAGCCGATCCCCGGTGTCGGCGGCCCACCCATCTGCTGGATCAGCCCGTCATAGCGTCCACCGGCGATCACCGCGCCCTGGGCGCCGAGCTCGGTGGTCGTGAACTCGAACGCCGTGTGGCAATAGTAATCGAGCCCGCGCACGAGGCGCGGATTGAGCGCGTAGGAAACGCCGATCCGCTCGAGCCCCTCGCGGACCCGGGCAAAGTAATCCGTTGCCGCCTGCGTCAGATGATCGGCGAAGACCGGCGCGTCCTTCACGATCTCACGGTCGCCCTCGTCCTTTGAATCGAGGATGCGCAAGGGGTTGCGCCCAAGGCGCTCGCGGCTGTCAGCCGAAAGCCTGTCGATATGGCCCTCGAAATACGCAACCAGCGCCGCACGGTAAGCGTCGCGGCTTTCGGTGTCGCCCAGGGTGTTGAGCTCCAGCGTGGTCTTGTCGAGGACGCCCAGCGCCTCCAGCACATGCGCGCCGGCGGCGACGATCTCGACGTCGCCCATGGGCTCGGCAATGCCGAGCAGCTCGATATCGATCTGGTGGAACTGGCGCAGGCGACCCTTCTGCGGCCGCTCGTAGCGGAACATCGGACCCCAAAGGAAGAATTTCAGCGGCAGTTGCTGCTGCAGGCCGCCCGAGATGAAGGCCCGCGCCACCGCCGCCGTGCCCTCGGGCCGCAGCGTGACGGTGTCGCCGCCGCGGTCCTCGAAGGTGTACATCTCCTTGGTGACGATATCGGAGGTGTCGCCCAGGGTGCGCTTGAAGACCTCGGAAAACTCGAAGATCGGCGTCGACATCTCCTGGTAGCCGTAAAGCGCCACGACCGCGCGCGCGGTGTCCACGACGTCGCGATGGCGCCGCGCATCCTCGGGCAGGTGATCATGGGTGCCGCGAACCGGCTGCAGGGATGACAAGGGGCTCGAGGTCTCCGCTTGTGGGCTCGTCGCGGCCCGGCCGGTCATCGATGCCGGGTGCGAAGCGGTGACTTACCATTTAGCCACGATGTCACCAAGAGGGGCGTACGCGTGCGACGTCCCGGCTCGCCCTTCGAGGCCCGCTTCGCGGGCACCTCAGGGTGAGCCTTCAGTCTTAGCCGGCATTCCAAAGCTCATCCGGAGGTGCGAGCGCCCTTCGAGACGCCGCCTTGCGGCGGCTCCTCAGGATGAGAGCGAGCCTCGAAGGATGGATGCCAGGCCAAATCCTCGCCGGCTACTCCGCCGCCGTGGCCTCGGCCGCTTCCGCTGCCTCGATCTCGGCGGCTTTCTTTTCCACCAGCTCGACAAGGTGGTCGACGATGTCGCCGTCGCGCAGCACGTGGTGCTTCTCGCCATTGATATAGATTTGGTGCCCCGAGCCGCCGCCGGTGAGGCCCAAATCGGTTTCCCGCGCTTCGCCCGGCCCGTTGACCACGCAGCCGATCACCGAAAGCGACATCGGCGTCGAGATATGCGCCAGGCGCTTTTCCAGCTCCTCGACAGTCGGGATCACCTGGTATTCTTGGCGCGCACAAGATGGACACGAGATCACGTTGACGCCGCGATGGCGCAGGCCCAGCGACTTCAGGATCTCAAAACCGACCTTGATCTCCTCCACCGGATCGGCCGAAAGCGAGACCCGGATCGTATCGCCGATGCCGGCCCAGAGCAGCGAGCCCATGCCGATCGAGGATTTGATCGTGCCGCTGGTCAGCCCGCCCGCCTCGGTCACGCCGAGATGCAGCGGATAATCGCAGGCCTCGGCCAGCCCCTGATAGGCCGCCACCGCGAGGAACGGATCGGAGGCCTTGCAGCTGATCTTGAACTCGTGGAAGTCGTGATCTTCCAAAATTTGAATGTGGTTGAGCGCGCTCTCGATCATCGCCTCGGGACAGGGCTCGCCATACTTCTCCAGCAGATCGCGTTCCAGCGAGCCGGCATTGACGCCGATGCGCATCGAGCATCCATGGTCCTTGGCCGCCTTGACCACCTCGGCGACGCGCGCCGCCGAGCCGATATTGCCCGGATTGATGCGCAGGCAAGCAGCGCCCGCTTCGGCCGCTTCGATGGCGCGTTTGTAATGGAAATGGATGTCGGCGACGATCGGGGCGGTCGTCGCGGCGACGATGGTTTTCAGCGCCTTGGTCGAGGCTTCGTCCGGGCAGGAGACGCGCACGATATCGGCGCCGGCCTCTTCAAGCGCGCGCACCTGTGCGATCGTCGCCTGCGCGTCCGACGTGAGCGTGTTGGTCATCGACTGGACCGTGATCGGGGCATCGCCGCCGACCGGCACCGATCCGACCATGATTTGCCGGGATTTGCGTCTGTAGATGTCGCGCCAGGGCCGCAGGCTCATCTCGTCATCACCCGTTTCGTATGAACTCCGGAGCCTATCGGCGCAATGGCGCCGGCGCGCACACACCGGCGCTCCGGTTCACAACGACAGGCCTCTCAACGAGTGTAGGTAATGCGCAGCGCTACCGACGGCAAGCAGCTATGATGTTTCGAGAGCACGATCGGGTCACAGTGATTTGGTGTGACGCGTGACCCGTGCTCCAAATATATGAGGTAGATCAAGATTCACGTCTCAGATTGCTGCAATCTGAGACGATCTTGATCTAGCGGCTCGCCAAGAGCGCGTCGGCGTCGAGACGGATGTTCTGACGCACGGCGCCGGCGGGGCCGAGCGCCGGAAGCACGCGGCCATCGACGATGATGCGCAAGCCCCCGGCATTGCCGGCGGTGAGCAAGAGCACACGGTTCTGAACCACCGGGAAAACCTCGCCCGCCTTCAAGATGCGCGAGAAGACCAGCGTGCCGTCGGTGAGCTGCAGCTTGACCCAGGTGGTCTCGGTCGCCTTGAGCACGATCCGGGCCTTGCCCGAGACCGGTCCGGACGCCTGGGCCCGCTTGGCCGCCTCGGCGGCCTTGCGACGCGCCCCGAGCGTTGCCGCGGCACGCGCGGCTACCGCGGCCTTGGCCTTGGCAATTCGTTTGCGTTCCCGCGCCTCGCGGTCGGCGGCGGCACGCATAGCCGCCTCGCTAATCACGCCGGGGCCGGTGGCGACCGCCTGTTTCACCGGGAACTTGCCAGCCTCGGCTTCCTTGCCCGGGATGGGCCTGGCGGCCGGCTTGGTCTTCGATACCGGCGGCTTGATCGCCGCATTGGCGGTTCCTTTGCCACTGGTTTTGGCGGACTTGGGGGATTTGGAGGATTTGCCGGCGGCCTTGATCTTGCCGGATTTTGCGCCGGAAGCGCTGGCGATCGCGCTTTCGCCGCCGGACTGGCCGCCCATCAGGTACCAGCCGCCATAGACGGCCACGGCGAGGGCAACCGAGGCGCCGAAAACGGCCATGCTGGGGAAGCGCTTCTCGGCGCTCGGAACCAGGAAATGGAGCTTGGTCTCTTTTTCGAGCCCGGCGATCTCGCTGCGGAAGCGATCGACGATCGCGGCCTGGTCGAGGTCCAGCATCTGGGCATAGGAGCGCACGAAGCCGATCGCATAGGTCGGTCCGGGCAGATCGGAGAACAGCCCCTTCTCGATCGCCTCGATATAGCTTTTGCGGATTTTCAGTTCTTCGGCGACGTCGGTCAGGCTTAAGTTCTTGTTACGCCTGGCATTTTTCAGCTGCAAGCCGATACGCTCCTCGCGGACCGCAGTTTCGGCCATCTCGCTGGCCGCATCTTCTTGACTTGTTCCTCGGTTCCGACTCGCTGTCGCCATCTCTCGTGCCCTTTACTCAGGCCAGACGCGCGCCACCCTTTTCGGCGAAGACGCTTAGGGTCTTCGGTAGGGCAAACTCGCCGCCGGCCCCATTGTTGTATTCGTCTTCGCCTGCCAATGGGTATATCAGCCGCTCGGTTGCCCATGCAATCGAAATAGGATTAGGATTTAGATAACGACCCCATGATCCTTGGCAAAAAATCGTAATTTTGGTCGAACACTGTGCGCGGCGCTGCCGGCGAGCTGGGCCATGTATTCGGCAAGCTCGCCCACATCGAGGCTGAGGATCATCGCCTTGACCGGGCCCAGGGCTGCTGGAGCCATTGAAAACCGGCGGATTCCAAGGCCTATGAGGGCCATCGCCTCCAACGGGCGGCCGCCCATCTCGCCGCACAGGGTCAGTGGAATCCCGGCGGCATCGCATTTCGCTACCAGGTCGCCCATCAATGACAAAACCGGCGGCGAAAGCGCGTCGTAGCGGTCGGCGATGCGCGGATTGCCCCGGTCGGCGGCGAACAGGAACTGCATGAGATCGTTGCTGCCGATGGAGAGGAAATCGACCCGCTCCAGAAGGGCCGGTAGCTGAAATAGCAGCGCCGGCACTTCGAGCATGACGCCGATCTTGATCGACCGCGGCTGCTTGCGCCGATCGGACCGGGCGCGCGCGATCTCGCGGGCGACGATCTCCTTGGCCGCATCGAACTCGGCGACCTCGGCAACCATCGGGAACATGACATGAAGGTCGCGGCCGCGCGCCGCCCGGATCATGGCGCGCAGCTGCTGGCGCAGGATCGCCGGCCGGTCGAGCGCGATGCGGATCGCCCGCCAGCCCATCGCCGGGTTTTCCTCCGCCGAGGCCGAGGCAGATCCCGCCCCCGGCCCGGAGACGTAAGGCAGTATCTTGTCGCCGCCAACATCGAGGGTGCGGAAGACCACCGGCCGGTCACCGGCCACCTTGAGGGCACGGGCGTAGATCTCGACCTGATCGTCGACACCGGGAAAGGACGGCCGCACCATGAAGGGTATCTCGGTGCGGTAGAGCCCGACCCCCTCCGCGCCGGTATCGTCCAGATGCTGGACGTCGACCAGCAGGCCGGCATTGATGTTGAGCGAAATCGCCACCCCGTCGCGGGTCTTTGCCGGCTTGTCGCGCAACGCGGCATAGGCCTCGCGTCGGCGCGCCGCCGCCGCCATACTTTGGGTGAAGGCCGCCTGCACGTCTTCGCCCGGACGGATGAAGGCGGTTGCGTTGTCGCCATCGACAATCACGGTGTCGCCCGCCTCGATGCGGTCGAGCGCTCCGCTCATCCGCCCGATCATCGGGATATCGAGGGCGCGCGCGACAATCGAGACGTGCGAATGAACCGCGCCTTCTTCCAGCAGCACCGCGCGCAACCGGCTGCGGTCGTAATCGAGCAGCTCGGCCGGACCCATGGCGCGCGACACCAGCACGATATCGTCGGGCAGATCACCCGTAAGGCCGGCAGTCTCGCCATTTTCGCCCGTCAGATGCAGCAACAGCCGGTTGGTCAGATCCTCGAAATCGACCAATCGTTCACGCAGGTAAGGATCGCTGATCTGTCGCATGCGCGCGCGGGTATCGTTCTGAACCCGCTGGACCGCGGCCTCGGCAGTGAGACCGCCGCGGACCGCCTCGCGGATGCGGCCGATCCAGCCGCGGTCCTCGGCGATCAGCCGGAACGTCTCCAAAACCTCGCGATGCTCGCCGGGCTGGGCGATGTCGGTGGCGGCGATCAGATCGTCGATGGCGGTGTGCATGCCTTCGAGCGCGGCCGCGAAGCGCGTGAGCTCGGCCTCGGCATCCTCGGCCACGAGGCGATGGGCGACGGCGCGCGGCTGGTGCATCACCGCATGGCCTATGGCGATACCCTCGTTGAAGGAGGCCCCGGTCAGCCGCATTGGCGAGGCCGGGTGGCTGCCGGCCGGCGCAAGCTCGTCGGGGCTCACGACTTCGCCGCCGGCGACCAGCTCGGCCAGCACCATGGCGATCGTCTGAAGGGTCTCGACCTCCTCCTCGGTATAGGCGCGGTGGGTACGGTTCTGGATCACCAACACGCCCATCACGCGCCCGCCGCGCAGGATCGGCACGCCCATCAGCGACTGGTAGACCTCTTCGCCGGTTTCCGGCCGATAGGCGAAACTGGGATGCGATTGGGCGTCGGAGAGCGCCAGCGGCCGGGCGCGCGCGGCGATGTCACCAACGATGCCTTCGCCCAGCTGAAGCCGCGTCTGGTGCACGGCCTCGGCCTTAAGGCCCTCGCTGGCGAAGAGCTCCAACACCTCGCCCGCGCGCATGACGTAGACCGAGCACACTTCGGCCACCATGTTCGCGGCGATCAGCCGGACCACCTGGTCGAGGCGCTCCTGGACGTTGCCCGTCGACGCCATCAGATCGCGAAGGCGTTGCAGCAGGCGCCGCGAGGCGCTTATGGCGCCGGTCTCAGGCATGATCGATCATAGCCCAATCCAGAGTAGCGCGCCCCAAAGGGCCTGAGGCCGGCTTGCCCTTCGAGGCCCGCTTACGCGGGCGCCTCGGGGTGAGCCCATGATATTTCGACCAACACCGTTGCTCATCCCGAGGTACGAGGACCAGCGGCCCGCGCCTCGAAGGATGGCCGCGGGCACGCTGATGAACCGCAACGCCGGGCGGCGGGGCCCGGTCTTGGTCTCGCTCGGGCCCGCTCCAGTTCGATCTCGCTTGCATCGGATCAGTCGGCGTCGAGCCCGTAGGCGGTGTGGAGCGCACGCAGCGCGAGCTCCGTGTACTCCTCGGCAATAAGCACGCTTACCTTGATCTCCGAGGTCGAGATCACCTGGATGTTGATCCCCTTCTCGGCGAGCGTGGCGAACATGCGCCCGGCCACGCCGGCATGGCTGCGCATGCCGACACCGATGACCGAGACCTTGGTCACGTCGGCGTCGCTGACGATGTCGCCGAAATCGAGATCGGCGCGCCGGCCCTCCAACACCTTGACCGCCGCATCGAGATCGCCCTTGGCGACGGTAAATGTCAGGTTGGTCGACTTGCCGTCCTCGGACACGTTCTGGACGATCATGTCGACATTGACGTTGGCGTCGGCCAGGGGTCCGAAGATCGCGGCGGCCACGCCCGGCTGGTCGGGAACCTTGACCAGCATGATCTTGGCTTCGTCGCGATTGTAGGCAATGCCGCTTACGACCGATTGTTCCACGATTTCATCCTCGCCGATCACCAGCGTGCCTTCCGCGTCCTCGAAGGCGGAGCGGACCTGCAGGCGCACATTGTGGCGCATTGCCATCGAAACCGAGCGCGTCTGCAGAACCTTCGCGCCCAGCGAAGCCATTTCGAGCATCTCTTCGTAGGTGATTTTATCCAGCTTGCGCGCCTTCGCAACGATGCGCGGATCGCAAGTATAGACGCCGTCGACATCCGTGTAGATATCGCAGCGATCGGCATGCAGCGCCGCCGCGAGCGCAACCGCCGACGTATCCGAGCCGCCGCGCCCCAACGTCGATATCCGATTGCCCGGAGCGAGCCCCTGAAAGCCCGGCACCACCACGACGCCGCCATCCTTCATGAAGGCCTCGACGCCGGCTGTTTCGATCTCCAGGATCCGCGCCTTGGTGTGGCTGTCGTCGGTGTGCACCGGGATCTGCCAGCCCATGAAAGACCGCGCCTCTACGCCAAGGCCCTGCAGCGCGATCGCCAGGAGCCCGCTGGTGACCTGCTCGCCGGTGGAGAGCACCACGTCGTGCTCTTTCTTGCCGTGCTCGCGCGACGCTTCCATCGCCCAGGCTTCGAGCTGATCGGTCACGCCCGCCATCGCCGAGACCACGACGGCGACCTCGTCGCCGGCATCATGGGAGCGCTTCACCAGTTCCGCCACATGCCGGATGCGCTCCAGGTCGGCGACCGAAGTCCCGCCATATTTCTGGACGATGCGCGCCATGCGCTGAAGCCCCCAGCAAAGCCCCGACGGGGGCGGTTAACTTGCGCGCCCGACCGCCGATGGACGGCTTTGAGGCGCGCTACCGAATGTAAGACGAAAACGGGCGCGGCCGGTTTCGGTTGCCGGCCGGCTGCTAGGCTATACATACTGGTTGTGGCATTTCCGGCGCAAGCGCGCGGCGAAGCCAAGGCGACAAGCAGGCGCAATTTAGCAGGCGCAATAATGTCCGAGACATTTTCCGGCGGCGATAGCGAGACAATCGCCGATGCGGCCTCGGTCGATGCGGCGGAAGTGGCGCGTTTCGCAGCGATTGCAGAGACCTGGTGGGACCCCAAGGGCAAGATGGCCCCGATCCACAAACTCAATCCCGCCCGGCTTGCCTATATCCGCGAGCGCCTGGTCGCCCATTTCGAACGCGACGCGGCGGCGATCCGACCGTTCGCGGGCCTGCGTCTGCTCGATGTCGGCTGCGGCGGCGGTCTGCTGGCCGAACCGATGCGCCGTCTGGGCGCCGATGTCGTCGGCGTCGATGCCGCGCAGACCAACATCGACGTCGCCCGCGCCCATGCGGCCGAAAGCGGCCTTGAGATCGACTACCGCCACACCACGGTCGAAGCCCTGGCGGCGTCGCAAGAGCGCTTCGATGTGGTGCTCAATATGGAGGTCGTCGAGCATGTCGCCGATCTCGGCGCCTTCATCGGCGGCTGCGCCGCGGTGCTCAAGCCCGGCGGTGCGATGGTGGTCGCGACCTTGAACCGGACGCCCAAATCCTTTGCGCTCGCCATCGTCGGCGCCGAATACGTGCTCCGCTGGCTGCCGCGCGGCACGCATAATTGGCGAAAATTCGTGAAGCCCTCCGAGCTCGGCTGGGCGCTCCGCGACCACGGCCTGGCCATCGAGGACCTGACCGGGCTCGTCTACAATCCGCTCAACGACAAATGGACGACCTCGCGCGACCTCGACGTCAACTACATGGCGTTCACGCGCAAAGCTTTGCCCTAGCGGCAGGAATTCCTGTAGAAACGGCCGCGTTGGGGGAACGACATGGCCACCGATCAACTCGACGCCAAGGGCCTCATCTGCCCACTGCCTGTCCTGAAGGCGCGCCGCGCGATGAAGGCGCTGGCGGTCGGCGATATCCTCGAGATCGAGGCGACCGATCCGGGCTCGGTGAAAGACTTCGCTCATTTCTGCCAGACCACGGGCTACCGCCTGATGAGCTCGTCGGAAGCGGGCGACGTCTACCGCTTCGCCATCGAAAAGACCGGGTGAGCGTGGCGCGGCGCTGTTTCTTGCCACATTTTGAATCCCCTCCCCCCTTGAGGGGGAGGGTTAGGGAGGGGGGTGCG
>DATKZM010000096.1:0-4289 GCA_035527975.1 Alphaproteobacteria bacterium
CGTACAACTCCACTCGGTACATCCCCCTCGCCTTCGGTCAGCTCCATCCCGACCAAAGGCTACATCGGCGGTCCCATATTGCTCCGCCCCAGTCAGACAATCCGACCGCTTCAATGGGGGATTATTGCGCCGCCGTTCTCAATGGAAGCGGGACACTTTTGGACGCGAAAAATTGGCGTCGTTTCAGAAGCTTAGGGAAATTCTGGCGTCCCCTAGGGGAGTCGAACCCCTGTTTCCGGCGTGAGAGGCCGGCGTCCTAGGCCACTAGACGAAGGGGACGCATAAACAAGACGATTAGCGAAACTGCCGCCGCCGATCAAGCGGCATCAGGCGGCCGCGGCACCGGAATCGCCGCGAGAATTTCGATATAGGGCGTTCGGCCCGCGGCTCAAGTCCTTCGGCTGCGCCCTTCAGGCGCGCTTCTTTTCCGCGGCGTTCAGATGGCGCGCGGCGGCCTCGATGAGCGCGTCGACCTCGGCCGCGCTGGTGTGCCAGCCGGCAACCATCCGCACCGTGCGCGAGGCGTTGCGGTCGCCCCAGCGATAAAAGATCGCACCCTCGGCGAGCAGCGCCTGGATCAGCGCCTCGGGCATGGTCACGAAGACCTCGTTGCCTTGCGTCGGCCAGGGCCGCTTGATGCCGGGCAACGCCGCCAGGCCGTCCGAAAGCCGGCTCGCCATGGCGTTGGCCTGGCCCGCGAGGCGCAGCCACAAACCATCGGCGATATAGGCTTCGAGCTGGGCGGAGACAAAGCGCATCTTGGACAGCAGGTGCCCGGCGCGCTTGCGGCGGAATTCGATCTCCTCGGCCAGACCGTCGCGGAAGGCGATGATCGCCTCGGCCCCCAGCGCGCCGTTCTTGGTGGCGCCAAAGGAGAGGAGATCGACCCCCGCGCGCCAGGTGATGTCGGCCGGTGCACAGCCGAGATGCGCGACCGCGTTGGCAAAGCGGGCGCCGTCCATATGGACCGCCATCGCGTAGTCGCGCGCGATCTTTGTAAGCGCCGCAACCTCGTCCGGCGCATAGACAGTGCCGCATTCGCTCTGCTGGGTCAGCGAGAGGGCGGCGGGCTGGACCGAGTGAACCGAGCCGATCCAGGCCGTCTTGAGGGCCTCGGCAAGCGTTTCGGGTGCGATCTTGGCGCCGTCGCCGGGCAAGGGGATCAGCTTGGCGCCGTCGGTGTAGAACTCCGGTCCGCCGCATTCATCGGTGTTGACGTGGGATTCGGCGTGGCAGTAGACAGCGCTCCACGGCCGGGTCAGCGCCGCCAGCGAGATCGAGTTGGCCGCGCCGCCGGTGATCATGGGGAAGACCTGGACCCTGGTCTCGAAGAGCGCGGAGAACTGCGCCTCGAGCCGCTTGGTGACATCGTCGGTCCCGTAAGCGGCCGCCATGCCGGCATTGGTCGCGGAAAGCGCCGCGAGGATCTCGGGCGCGGCCGGGGCCATGTTGTCGCTGCCGAAGTTCATGGGGCGGGGCCGGAGCGTTGTGGGTTCGGGGTTTTGTGCGCGCGTGGGCGAGATTAGTGGTTTCCGGCCGGTCAGGGAAAGCCCAAGCGACGGAATCCTGCCTTTTTCTCGTTATCTATTGTGGTTTCACGGTGATGGCGCCGATCGGGCGGCCGCGTGAGAGGTCGAGAATGCGCAGCTCGTCAGGTTTGCCGGGGACAGCGAGGCGGATCACCAGGCGGTCGCCATCGAGGCGGAAGTCCCGGATCGACGCCCCCGCCGGAACCTCAAGCGCTTGCGCCCAGGGCTTTTCGCCCGCACCGCCGGTCGACCGGTTCGCCAGCGTGACCATGATGGTCGCCACCGCCGCGATGATGAGAACGCCCAGGACGATGACCAGGAACTTGAGTGATCGCATGAAAAGGGTCCACTCTTTGCGGCATGACACAGATCGTAGAACATTGACCGACCGCGCAAGCGGCGGCGCCGGCAATCCTGGCGACACCGTTCACCGGGTCACGATCGGCGCGGAGACGGCGGGCGAGCGGCTCGACCGGGCGCTTGCCGCTGCCCTGCCGGCGCTCTCACGCTCGCGCCTGAAGGTGTTGATCGAGGCCGGCCAGGTCAGCGAGACCGGGCCCGATGGCCCCGTCAAAGCGCCGCGGACGATATCGGAGCCCTCCTCGCGGGTCAAATCGGGGCAGATCATCGACGTGACCGTGCCGGCGGCGGTCGATCCCGTGCCGGCCGGCCAGGCCATTGCGCTTGAGGTGGCCTACGAGGACGAGGCGCTGATCATTATCGACAAGCCGGCCGGGTTGGTGGTGCATCCAGCCCCGGGCAACCCCGACCGGACGCTGGTCAACGCGCTGATCGCCCATTGCGGGGAAAGCCTTTCTGGCATCGGCGGGGTCCGGCGGCCGGGCATCGTCCACCGGCTCGACAAGAATACCAGCGGGCTTATCGTTGCGGCCAAGACCGATGCCGCCCATGCGGGGCTGGCGGCCCAATTCGCCGCGCATACGATCGAGCGCGCTTATACGGCGCTGGTCTGGGGCGTGCCGCGGCCCGGATCGCGCCGCATCGAAGGAAATATCGGCCGTAATCCGCGGAACCGCAAACGCATGTCCGTCTTAGTTAACAAGGGGAAGTCCGCGGTCACGCATATGCGGGTGATCCAGCGCTTCGGGTCGATCGCAAGCTTGATAGAATGCCGGCTTGAGACCGGACGCACCCACCAGATCCGGGTGCATCTGAGCCATATCGGCCATCCGGTTATGGGGGACCTGGTCTATGGACGCACAACCCCAAAACGGCTCGCATCGTTTTCCGAAGCCGCGCGCGAGGCGCTCTGCGGGCTGGGCCGCCAGGCGCTTCACGCACATTTGATCGGGTTTGCGCATCCGTATTCCAAAAAGAGGGTCAAAATTGAAAGTAAATTACCCATGGATATCAGAGCTTTATTGACTTGTCTGGAGGGACTTTAAATTATGAGGGAGATATGTTATATGATTGACGTATCCTTACAGGATAAACGCCAAATCCAACATGGCGGCTCTATGGAGAGTCGCTGTGAGTAACGACTCTAAACGCAGCAAAGCGGCCCGCACCGTAGCGAAAAGCAGCACTGCACCATCGAAGAAAAGTGAGAAGACTATGGCTACAAGGGCTCTGCCCAGTGTTCCGACCCCCGAGGGGAACCTCGCGCGCTACCTCCAGGAAATTCGGAAGTTTCCGATGCTGGAGCCGCAAGAGGAGTACATGCTCGCCAAGGCCTGGCGCGAGCAGGGTGACACCGAGGCTGCGCATAGGCTGGTGACAAGCCATCTGCGCCTGGTGGCAAAGATCGCGATGGGCTATCGCGGCTACGGCCTGCCTTTGGCCGAGCTGATTTCCGAA
The DNA here is from genome assembly GCA_035527975.1 of Alphaproteobacteria bacterium. Taxonomy (GTDB): domain Bacteria; phylum Pseudomonadota; class Alphaproteobacteria; order JAPULJ01; family JAPULJ01; genus DATKZM01. The sequence goes on from DATKZM010000096.1 coordinate 3,348, forward strand.
GGCAATGTCGGCATGATGCAGGCGGTCAAGCGCTTCGATCCCGAGCGCGGCTTCCGGCTCGCGACCTATGCCATGTGGTGGATCCGCGCGGCGATCCAGGAATACATCCTGCATTCCTGGTCGCTGGTGAAGATGGGCACCACGGCGGCGCAGAAGAAACTGTTCTTCAACCTGCGTAAGCTGAAGAACAAGATCCAGACGGTTGACGAGCTGACGCTCTCGCCCGAGCAGGTGACCAAGATTTCCACCGAGCTCAACGTGCCCGAGCACGACGTGGTCTCGATGAACAACCGGCTGACCAGCCCGGACCATTCTCTGAACGCGCCGCTGCGCGCCGACAGCGAGGGTGAGTGGCAGGATTGGCTGGTGGACGACACCGCGAGCCAGGAGACCGTGATCGCCGACAAGCAGGAGCTCGACAATCGTCGCGGCATGCTGTCCGAGGCGATGAACGCGCTCAACAAGCGTGAGCGGCACATCCTGACCGAGCGCCGGCTGCGCGAGAACCCGCGCACGCTGGAAGAGCTCAGCCAGGAGTACGATATCTCCCGCGAGCGCGTGCGCCAGATCGAGGTGCGGGCCTTCGAGAAACTGCAGAAGGCGATGAAGAACCTCGCCGTGGAGCAGAAGCTCGGCGTCTAAAACGGGGTTTCACCGATCAAACGGGAAGGGGCGGGCCTTGGGGTCCGCCCTTTTTCTTTGGGCGGGGCGGCTTGCGGGGCCGTGGTGCGTCCTTCGAGACGCGCGCTTCGCGCGCTCCTCAGGATGATGTGAATTTTTATGGCACCAAGAATGGGGCTTATCCTGAGTGTCTGGCCCGAAACTAGTTGAGTGATTTCAGTGAGTTGTGATTCGGTAATTGTGCTTAAGCAATACCGGAGACACAACATGTGGACTGAAATCACTCGTCCGAAGTATGCGCGCGCGGGACTGCGCTACGCA
>DATKZM010000097.1:0-15498 GCA_035527975.1 Alphaproteobacteria bacterium
CGATACCTACAAGGACCTGGTGAAGGCCGGCATCATCGATCCGACCAAGGTGGTGCGCACAGCGCTGCAGGATGCGGCTTCGGTCGCCGGTCTGCTCGTGACCACCGAGGCGATGGTCGCCGAAAAACCCAAGGACGACGCACCAGGGATGCCCGGCGGTATGCCCGGCGGCGGTATGGGCGATATGGGCGGCATGGGCTTCTAGTCCAAACACCCACCCAGCAAAGGTTATTAGGGCCGGTCCCCTCCAAGGGGCCGGCCCATTTTTTTGTGATTTCGGCGGCTCTCGGGTTCGTAGCGGATGGTCTTCCGCTCTTGGCCGACCGAATGAATAGCCGCGCTGTACTGCGTCCCCAGGCCCAATAAACAATATGACGCCTTGTTGGCTCTCCAAGGAGTGCTTTGATGGAGTAATCGTCAATGGAAGGCTTAATGTCCTCGGGCCGCCCATTGTGCCGAAGCAGACATAGCTGTCGAATCGAACTCCAGGCTGGGTTAAGTCGCCGATTGTTTGATATTCTCGGGGCCTCGATCCAACATCCGGGCTAGCGCGGTACCGCCGCAGCTATTTGCAGCCAGCAGGAAACACCCGACGATGATTGAGCGCGCCAGCAACCTGCCGCCCTCTTATGCCTGGCCGCGCCGGGACCTTGAGGACGCCCGCGAGCGGCATTTCGCGGCCACGATGGATCTGGTTTGCGGTCGTCACCCGTTCTATCGGGAAGTGATGGCGCAGCACGATCTGGCCCGCGCGGATTTCGGGGCTGTCGCGGATCTGGCCAAATTGCCGGTTACCACGAAGCAGGATCTGATGGCTCGCGCCGACGATTTCGTCCTCGAGCGCGACGGACTTGATGAGGATATACGAACGGTCTGGGACGTGATGTACACGACCGGGTCGACAAGCGGGACGCCGACGCCGTTCGTGTCAACCAGCTACGACTTCTTCAATATCCTGATGCTCAACCGCAACATGATGCTGATCCGCGGGGTTGGCGAGAGCGACATTGTCGCCAACCTGTTCCCGCTGACGCGCCAGCCCCACGGCGCCTTCATCCGCGCCCTGCAGGCGCCCGCGGTGATGAACATTCCCGTCGTCGCGGCCCTGCCGGGAAACCCGTCGGCTGATTTCACGCTCGGCAACTCCACCGAAGAGACGGTGCGCATCGTCGAGCGCAGCCGGGCGACCGTGCTCTGGGGCGTTCCGTCCTTCATCCGCCGCCTGCTGCAGACGGCGCAGACCATGGGCGCCAACTTCTCCGCCGTGCACAGGGTCTTCGTCACTGGCGAGGCGCTATACCCCGAGGCGCGGCGCGACCTGGTCGAACGGCTGGTCGACCTCGGCGCAACCGATCCGGTCATCAGCGGATCCTACGGCATGACGGAGATGCAGGGTGGGGCGGTCGAATGCCCTACCGGCACAGGCTTTCACAATCCCCTACCCGACCAGTTTCTGATCGAGATCGTCGACCCGGAGAGCCACCGCCCGGTCACCGACGGGACCGAGGGTCTCGTGCTGCTAACCCACTTGAACCGTCGCGGCACAGTGCTGCTGCGATACGCGGTCGGCGATATCAGCGCGCTGACACGTGAGACATGTCCTGGCTGCGGCGCGACCACGGAGCGCTTGACGCTTGCCCCCCGCCGCGCTGACGCACTGGTCAAGATCAAGGGTATGCTGGTCAACCCTGAACCCGTGCTCGCCCGCCTGTCCGGCGACATGGCGATCGCCGCGTTCCGATTGACCGTGGAGCATGCCGACCCGGCCGACCCGCTGTCGCGCGACGTCCTGCGTCTCCGCGTTGCGCCTGCCGACGACGGCGACGCTGCGTTGCCGGAACGCCTGTCCGGTCTGGTCAAGGCCGAAACCGGGATCACGCCCAAGGTCGAGGTGGTCGAGGTCGAGGCCTTCGATGCCGGCGCGCCCGGATGGAAGGCCAAGCCTTTTGCCGACCTGCGGCAGCAGCCCTAGGCCCGCGCGATTTCCCTAGCGCCGGCCCCCGCGGCCCATATAGAGCCGCACCACCCGTTCGTCGCCGATCATCGCCTGCGCGGTATCCTCAAGCTTGATCTGGCCTAGTTCGAGCACGAAGCCACGATCGGATGCCTCCAGCGCCCGGCGCACGTTCTGCTCGACCATCAGAAAACTCTTGCCCTTGTCGCGCAGCAGATGGACCGTTTCGAACACGGTCTCCACCAGCTTGGGCGCCAGGCCGATCGACGGTTCGTCCAGCATGATGACCGCCGGGTCCACCAACAGCGTCCTGGCGATCTCCAGAATGCGTTGCTCGCCGCCGGATAACGTGCCGGCCAGCTGCTTGCGCCGTTCGGCAAGGAACGGAAACAGATCCTCGACCTCCGCCACCCGCGCGCGCATCAGCGCCTTGTCGCCCAGCACGTAGCCGCCCATCGCCAGGTTCTCGCGGATGGTCAGCTTCGGAAAGATCGAGTGGTTCTGCGGCACATAGGCGATGCCGACGGTCAGCATCCGGTGCGCCGGCAAACGGGAGATGTCGCGTCCCTGCAGGACCACCTGTCCTGCTTTGACCGGCAGGGTATTGAAGATGCCCTTCAGGATGGTCGATTTCCCCGCGCCGTTATGGCCGATGACGGTGGCGATCTCCTGTACCCCGAGAGCAATATCGACCCCGTCGACGATCAACCGGCCGCCATAGCCGGCCTTGAGCCCGGACACTTCGAGGATTGGCGGTGCGGCAGTCATCGCCCTAGCCGAGATAGGCGTCGATCACGCGTTGGCTCGACTGCACCGTGTCCGGCGCGCCCTCTTCGAGCACCGCACCCTGGTGCATCACGACGATATGGTCGGAGACATCCATGATGAATTCCATGTTGTGTTCGACCAGGATCAAAAGAGCGTCCTGTTCCTCGCGCATCCGCAGGATGAAGGTGCGCAAGGTGTCGAGCAGCGCCGGGTTGACCCCCGACGCCGGCTCGTCGAACAACAACAGCCGCGGTTGACGCATATAGATTGTGGCTAGTTCCAACAGGCGCTTCTGACCAAACGACAGAGCATCCGCCGGGTGGTCCTCGTACTGGCTCAAGCGCACCAGATCGAGCAAACGGCGGGCCTCGTCGACCCCGGCGCGCAAATGCGCCGTGCTGCGCCAGAAGGCCTGGCCGATCGCAGCCGCCAGTGGTTTTTTCTGGACCGCGAACAGCATGTTCTCAAGACAGGTCTTCTCCGGGAAGACCCGGCATTCCTGGAATGTGCGCACCACGCCGAGCGCGTGCAGTCGGTGTGCCGACCAGCCGGTGATGTCGCGATCATCGAAAGTGATCGTCCCGTGTTCGGGCGCCTGCAGGCCGGTAATGATATCGAACAAGGTGGTCTTGCCCGCACCGTTCGGCCCGATCAGGCCGTAGGTGCCGGTTGTCGTGATTGACAGATCGACGCCGTTCAGTGCGCGGATGCCGCCGAACGCCTTATGCACCCCGGCGATCTCAAACAGCGGCATTGCGCCACCTTTGCAACCGCGTGCGCAGCATTACAGGCATGCCCGCCAGCCCCTTCGGGGCGAACAGGGTGATGATCAGCAGCACCGCCCCGAAGATGACCAGGCGAAGCTCTTTGGCGATGCGCAGATATTCCGGCAGCCCGACGAAAATGATTGCGCCCAAGAGCGGCCCTGCCAGGAACCCCGCGCCGCCGACGACGACGATCAGGACGATGTTGATGCTCTCCAGAAGTTCGAACGACAAGGGCGCAGCGACCCGCAGGAAGCTGACCTTGAGCACGCCGCCAAGCCCCGCGACGCCCGAGCCGATGGCGAAGACCGCGACCTTGTACGCCATCGTGTTGACGCCCTTGAACGAGGCCAGGGTTTCGTCCTGCTTGATCGCCTCCAGCGACCGCCCGAAATCCGATCGGACCAAAGCCCATTGCAGAACGAAAACTGCGACGGTGAAGGCGAGCGACAGGTAATAAAAATTCTCCAGCGTTAGAAAATTGATCCCGTCGGGCCCGCCGAACGGCAGCGGGTCGGGCCGCGGCACGCCGGGGAAACCTTCGGCGCCGCGCGTGACCTCGTCCCAATTGTTCATGACCAGAAAAAGGATCATGCCAAATGCGAGCGTGACGATGATGAAGTGGTGGCTGCGCAGGCGCAGGGCCGGGATACCGATCAGCGCTCCGGCTACCCCCGCGGAGACCACCGCTACCGGCATGGCGAACCAGAACGACCAGCCGGCATCGACCATCAGGATCGCTGCGACATAGGCGCCGATCCCGGCAAAGGCCATGTGGCCCAGCGAGACCAGACCGGTGTAGCCCAGCATCAGGTTGAGCCCGACCGCGGGGATCGCGTAGATGCAGATCAAAATCGAGATATGCAGCAGATAGGGCTGGTCCACCAGGACCGTCGGGATCAGGAACAGCAGCCCGCCAAGCACAAGGGTTCCGGCCAGTCCCCGGCGATCCTGGTACATCCGGTTCATGCTACGCCTCGCCCCGCACGCGAACGCCGAACAAGCCCTGCGGCCGGAACAGGAGGATGAGGATGATCACGACGAAGGTCACAGCATCGCGGTAGTCGGTGGCGATCACCAGGGTGGACAGCGCTTCGGTGATGCCAATCAGCAAGCCGCCGATCACCGCGCCAGGGATACTGCCCATGCCGCCCAGAAGGATGCCGGCCAGGGCTTTCACCAGGGGCAGATCGCCCATCTGGGGAAAGACCAGAAACAACGGTCCGATCAGCGCGCCGCCCAATGCTGCGAGGGCAGATCCGATGGCGAAGCTGACCCAATACATGCGCTGGGTGTTGATACCAACCACCAGCGCCGCTTCGTTGTTCTGGCTGGTCGCGCGCAGCGCCGTGCCGAATTTGGTGTATTTCAGGAACACGAACAACACGCCCATGCAGGCGAAAGTCACGACGATCACCAGAATGTGCTGGAGGCTAAAACGCACCGCGCCGATCGGTATCAGTATTTCGGCCGTGCTCAGCTTGAACTGGATGCCCGACGGCCCCCAGATCGCGATTACCGAGTTTTGGATCAACAGGACCAGCGCCAGCGATGCGATCACCTGGTTGCGCAGATTGCCGCGCAGCGGCTTGAAGATCAGGCGCTCGAGCACCGCGCCAAACACGACAAGGCTCAACATCGACAGCAGCACCGCCGATCCATAGTCACCGGTCACATGCGCGAAGAAGCTGTACGCCAAGTATCCGCCGAGCATGAACATCATGCCATGGGCGAAGTTGAGGACGTGCATGACGCCGTAGATCAAGACCAAGCCGAGCCCAACCAGCACATAGATGCTACCCATCATCGTGCCGTTGATGATCTGCTCGAGGACCGCGTCAAACATCACCGCTCAGCCAATGATCCGCACCAGCGTGACAGGAAGAAAGGGCCCGCCGATCCCGGCGGGCCCAGCCTGGAAGCGGCCGATCAACCGCTCCCGCAACCCGCCGTGGCGGCGGCGGGAGCCAGGATCTTGCGGGTCCCATTGGCGCACCATTCGGTGATGTAGACCGGCGGGCTCGCCTGACCTTTGGCGTCAAACTTGATCCTCCCCATCACGCCGGTGTAGTCGATCTTGGCAAGGGCGTCGCGGATCTTGGTCCGGTCGGAAACGGTCCCCGCTTTCTGCATCGCGGCCAGCGCGATCATCAGCCCGTCATAGGACTGGGCCGCGAAACCATGGGCTTCCTCGCCGTACTTTTTCTCGTAACGGCTTGAGAAGTTCTTGATGCGCGGCACATCGGCCTTGGGCGGGAAGGCACTGTACTGAACCATGCCGGCGATGGTTTTCTTGTCGAGGCGCTTCAGGAACCGGTTGGAGCCCATCGCCAGGGTGCCGATGAGCTGGATCTTCAGTCCCGATGCGCGGATCTGCTTGATCGCCAGCGATCCGGGCTCCTCGTCCATCAACAACACAACGGCCTTTGCATCCTTGGCGCGGATGTTCGAGATGTGGCTCGAGAAATTGACCTCGCCGACATTGAAGTACCCGGTGTAGGCGTTCTTGATGGACTTCGGCAGTTGTGCGCCCAGCGTCCGGACCCCGCCGCGGCCCGCGTCATTGTTCCACGCGATATAGGCAATCGGCGACCAGCCTTTCGCGGCCATAAAGGCGGAAAGCCCTTTGTTCAATAGTGCGGCGTGGGAATTGACGCGAAACAGGTAAGGGTTGCCGCCGCGGGTCAGGCTTGGCCCCGTCGGTACCGTCAGGATCAGCGGCACTTTGAAGTCTTTGGCAATTGGCGCTTCGGCTGCTGCCACCGAACTGCACAGCTCACCCAAGACAACCGGCACGCGGTCAACCGAGGCAAGCCGCTGCATCGCCGAGGCACCGGCGGCGGCGTTGCAATGGGTGTCGTATATCTTGAGCTCGACCTTGTAGGTCTTGCCGCCGATCGCCACGCCGCCATTGGAATTCACTTCCTCGGCGGCCAGCTTGAAGCCGTTCAGTTGGAACTTGCCAGGCGCGGCCAATGGCCCGGTCGTCGCCGACACGATGCCGATGGTCAGCGTTTCGGCCGCGGCTGGCGTCGAAACACCCAGCGCGAGTGCCACGGCACCGGCAATCAGCCCGAAGATCTTGTTCTGTGTTCTCATATCTTGCCCCCCTGTCCTGGAACGGTTCGACTTTCCCATCCGTGCGGGTTATCGAGCGGGCGCTCGATCCTGCCCGAAGATAGACTATCGCATACAAACGCCGCCCGAAATCAACGAGGTCACCACGCATGACTGACCACCGCGATACGCAACCCATTGCCGCCGACGTCCTGTTGGCCAGATTGCGTGCGAATGACGTCCGCTATTTCTTTGCCAATGCCGGAACCGATTTTGCCCCGATCGTCGAAAGCCTGGCGCGCGCAAAGCAAGCGGGCCGCAAGACGGTCGAGCCGATTATTTGCGGTCACGAGAACGCCGCGGTATCGATGGCGCACGGCGTAACCATGGTCAGCGGCGAGCCCCAAGCGGTGATGGTCCATGTCAATGTCGGCACGGCCAACGCGCTGTGCGGCCTGATGAATGCCGAACGTGAGCAGATCCCCATCTTGTTCATGGCCGGGCGGACGCCGATCGTCGAGGAAGGCTTGCCTGGCAACCGGACCTTGAACATCCACTGGGCCCAGGAGATGTTCGACCAGAACGGCATCGTGCGTCAGAGCGTAAAGTGGGACTACGAACTGCGCCATGGGTCCCAGACCGGCGCCATCGTTGATCGGGCACTGGCGATCGCAAAAAGCGCGCCGCGCGGGCCGGTCTATCTGGCCCTGCCGCGCGAAATTCTGGCGTCAACGGTCGACGGCTCGACGATGGTCGAACCGCCGTCGATGGCGCCGAGCGATCTCGGCGCCCCCAATCCTGCTGCGGTCGATGCCGCTGCCGCGATCCTGTCGCGCGCCGAAAATCCACTGATAATCACCGCGAGCGCCGGCCGCGACCCGTCTGCTGTCGACGCGCTGGCGCATTTTGCCGACCGCCATGCGATCCCCGTCGTCGAGTTTCGGCCGCGTTATCTCAACCTTCCGGCGACCCACCCGATGCATTGGGGCTATGAGGCCGCGCCGCATATGGAAGAGGCTGACGCCGTCCTCGTCCTCGACTGCGACGTGCCATGGATCCCGGCACTCGCCGCGCCGAAGCCCGGGACGCCGATCATTCAAGTCGGCGCCGACCCACTGTTCGCGCGGTATCCGCTGCGCGGCTTTGGATCCACCGTGACCATCGCCGCCGAAGTCGCCGCAGTCCTTGAAGCGCTGTCCGCGCAAATTACGACGCGCGATGCGGCGACCGGGAACCGGCGCAAACGGATCGCCGAGGCGCACGACGAGTTTCGCGCCGGTGCGCAAAGCGCCTTACGGCCGGCGGCCGGCGGTGTGATGACCTTCGGGTGGGCAACGCGTTGCCTGGCCGACGCGGCGGGCAGCACGGCGACCTTTGTGAACGAGTATCCATTGGTAAGGAGTGCGATCGATATCGACCGGCCTGGCGGCTTCTTCGGCTCAAGCCCAGCCGGCGGTCTCGGCTGGGGCCTGCCGGCAGCGCTCGGCGCCAAGCTGGCCGACCCGGACCGCTTGGTCGTCGCGGCCCTGGGAGACGGCTCGTACATCTTCGCCAATCCGGCGGCCTGCCACCAGATTTCGGCAAACTATGGCCTTCCGGTTCTGACCGTGATCTTCAACAACGAGGCCTGGATGGCGGTCGAGCGGGCGACGCGGGGGATGTATCCCGACGGCGCGGCCGCACGGGAGAACCAGTTTCCCCTGTCGAGGCTCGCCCCGTCACCGGCGTTTGAGAAATTCTGCGAGGCATGCGGCGGCTGGGGCGCCAGGGTCGACGATCCCGATGCGCTCCCGGGCGTGCTCGAGAAAGCCGTCGACGTCGTTCAGGGGGAAGGCCGGCAGGCGCTGGTCAATGTGTGCTGCCGCTGAGCCCCTATTCCGCCGCAGAGGCCTCGGCATTGGTAGCCGTCGCTGTGCCCATTTCGATCAAACCGACCATTTCTTCGGTGGTGCGCACATCGCCAAATGACGCCTTGAACGTAAGCAGCGCAGCCTGATGCTCGGCGTCGGTCCGCGCGGCATTGGCATCGGAGACCATGATCGTTTTGAAGCCGAGCTGCATGGCATCGCGTGCGGTCGAATCGCAGCAAAGATTGGTCATGGTTCCGACAACTATTACGGTGTCGATATCGCGGGCGACGAGCGCTTTTTCGATATCCGATCCGTGCCGCGCGAAGGCGCTGTAGCGCGCTTTGTCGAATTGAACGTCCGCCGGCTCGACCTCTAGAGCCGGCCACAAGGCGCGGCCCGGCGCGCCGGGCGCCAGGCCTTCGAGGATAGCCTGGGCGATCTCCGGCGAGACCATGTGATCGAAGAAGCTGTTCCAGCCGCCGCCCGGCACTCTTGGGAACGTCGCGATCGAAAAAGCCACCAGCCCGCCGGCGGCGCGTAAAGCCCGGGACAGCCGGTTGATGTTGGGCACGATGTCCCGTGCCACCGGCACCTCCGACGGCGCCCCGGGATCCATGAAGGTGCGCTGCATGTCGATGACGAGCAGGGCTGTGTGTGCCGGATCGATCGTTTCATAAGCGTGCGACCGTCCGCGCCGTGCGAGGATGCGTTCGGCAAATTCGGCCGGAACCTCGAACTTGTGCATGATGCCACCTCCATTTTGCGTTGGCCCGCTGCGGCATTAAGCTGGCGCACTATACCCCAAAAGGACGACGCCATGCCCAACGATGCGGCGCACGACCACGAGATTCTCGCCATCGATACGGTCGTCAACCCGATCACTCCCGAAATACTGGCGACACGGCCAGACTGGACCGACAGTTTCTACACGGACACCGTCAAGCGCGAAGAGCGGGTGACGCGCGGCTACAGCTACGCCGAGACCCTGGCGATGATGGACGCGGCCGGGATCGAGCGGGCCTTTCTCGTTGCGGCCAAGATCGGACAACCTGGGCTCGTTGGGAGTTGGGCCTTGCCGTATGAGACCGTCTACGAGGCGGTCAAGGCGCATCCCAAGCGGTTTTACGGCCTTGCCGGCATCGATCCGACCGAGGGCATGGGCGCGGTGCGTGAGTTGGAACGCGCCGTCAAGGACTACGGCTTCGTCGGTGCCCACGGATATCCGCACTGGTTCGAGTTGGCGCCGGATCATGCACGCTGGTACCCGATCTACACGAAATGCGTCGAACTCGGCGTGCCGATCTTGCTGCAGGTCGGACAATCGCTGATCTACGAGCCGCGCCGGCCGCTGCGCTCCGTGGGCCGGCCAATCTCATTCGACGCGGTCGCCTGCGACTTTCCTGAGCTGAAACTCTGCGGCATCCATATCGGTATCCCGTGGACCGACGAGATGATCGCGATGGCGTGGAAACACCCCAACGTCCATATCATAGCCGATGCGCATGCGCCCAAGCATTGGCCACAGCAATTCGTCCGATACATCGACAGCTACGGGCAGGACAAGGTCCTGTTTGGCAGCGATTTCCCAGTGCTTTCGTTCGAGCGCATGCGCGCCGAAGTAGACGCGCTAGGCCTGCGTGCCGGCCCGAAACGCAAGTTCTTGCGCGACAACGCGATCAAGCTGTTTGGCCTCGATTTGCCGCTGTGAGTGGGCAAGATAGGGAGGAGACCGAAAACCTTAGCTGTGCTGGCAACTGTCGAGGCTTGCGATTACCGCGGACAAGACCTCAGACAATCATCGCCTCCTCGGGGGAGCTGCCTCTTTGACTTGAAGCGCTATGGGCTGATCGCCCGGTCCACCGGCGCCCAAGGATCGCATACTAACGACCAATACCAAGCCGTGGGGCGGCCCGATCTTGGCGCGGCCTGGACCTTTGCCGCCGCCTAGCCTCTTGACCGCCCGTGTGACCCGGCGCAGCATGACCGGCAACGAAAACAGCAACGAAAAATCAGGCCGAATGGCCCGACGGGCCGGGCGATACAGGAGGATGAAATGACCAGGTTCACCACGACATTTATGACTTTGGGTTTCGGCGCGACGCTGGCACTGGGCGCCGGCACCGCTGGTGCTGCCGATTGGGATATGCCGACGCCGTATGGCGCCACCAACTTCCATACCGTCAACATCATGAAATTCGCCGAGGACGTCAAAAAGGCGACCGGCGGCAAGCTTGTCATCAAGGTCCATCCGGGCGGTTCCTTGATCAAGCACCCGGAGATCAAGAACGCCGTGCGCAACGGCCAGGTGCCGATCGGCGAGTTTCTGCTGTCGCGCCTCGCCAACGAGAATGCGGTGTTCCAGGTCGATTCGATCCCCTTCCTGGCATCGAGCTACGGGGCGGCCCGCAAGCTCTGGGGCGCCTCGCGTGGGCCGATCGAAAAGGCGCTCGCCAAGCAACGCCTGAAGGTGCTCTATGCCGTGCCGTGGCCGCCTCAAGGCCTCTATGCCAAGAAGAATGTCGGCGCGGTCAGCGACCTCAAGGGCGTCAAATTCCGCGCCTATAACACGGCGATGGAACGCCTCGCCCAGCTCTCCGGCATGGTGCCGACGCAGGTCGAAGTCCCCGACATCCCGCAGGCCTTCTCGACCGGACGGGTCGATGCGATGATCACCTCGCCCTCGACCGGAGCCAATACCAAGGCCTGGGATTATGTCAGCCATTTCCACCATACCCAGGGATGGCTGCCCAAGAACGTGGTCGTGGTCAATGCGCGCGCCTTCGCCAAGCTGCCCAAGGCGCAGCAGGCAGCGCTCCTCACCGCCGCCATGGCGGCCGAAAAGCGCGGCTGGGCGGCGAGCCAGGCCGAGACCGCGGCCAAGATCGCCGTCATGAAAAAGAACGGCATGACCATCGTCACGCCTTCGGCGACGCTGATGACCGGCTTGAAGAAGATCGGCGGCGCGATGACCGATGAGTGGAAGAAAAAGGCGGGCGCCGACGGCGCCATGATCCTCAAAGCCTACAGCAAGTAGGCCAGCTCGGCGCCGGGACCGGCCGCACGTCGCGCCGGTCCCGGTCGTCTTTTTTAGCCCCGTCCGGAACCGATGCGCCGCGCCCTTGACCGCCTCTATACCGCGAGCGGCGGGCTTGCGGCGGTGTTCCTGTTCGCCATCTGCGCGATCGCGGTCGGCCAGGTCGGCGCCAATATCTGGAACGCGCTCACCAAGTGGCTCACCGGCGAGTCGGCCGGCTGGGTGATCCCGTCCTATGCCGAGATTGGCGGCTTCTTCCTGGCGGCCGCGACGTTCCTTGCGCTCGCCTACACGCTGCGGCGTGGCGGCCATATCCGGGTCACGCTGGCGATCCGGCGGCTGAAGGGACGGCGGCGGCGCATCTGCGAGTCGTGGTGCGTGTTTCTGGCCGGTTGCCTCAGTGCCTACGCCACCTTCTACGTGATCCGAATGGTAGTCGAATCGATCGAGTTCGGTGACGTTTCGGTCGGCATCGTGCCGATCCCGCTCTACATCCCCCAACTTGCCCTGGCAATCGGTCTCGTCGTCCTCACCGTCGCGCTGATCGATGAATACGTTGCGATCCTGCGCGGCCACGAGCCGAGCTATGCGGAAAGCGGCGACGGGCTGATGAGCGAATGACCAGCGGCGGCGAACAGCCTGCCGGTTCGGCGGCCGAGGAGGAAACGGCAAGGCGGCCTGACGGCCTTGGCATAACGCCGTGGATCCACCTCGGGCTGCTAATAGCGGCCGTTGCGGTCTGGGTCGCCGTCGAGCTCTTCGGTTTTGGGATCGCCGAGGTCGTGCGCGGCGCGTTCCAGGGCACCGGGCTGATCGTGATCGGGCTGGTGCTGGTTGCGGCCATGCTGACCCTGCTCGGCATGGGCGTCTGGGTGGCGGTCTCGCTGCTCGGCGCCGGCTTCGTCGGCATGGCGGTCTTCACCGGCAGCCCGGTCGGCAACAACCTTGCCTCCAACATATGGGGGACCTCCAACGCCTGGTCGCTGGCGGCGCTGCCGCTGTTTATCTGGATGGGCGAGATCCTGTTCCGCTCGCGCCTGTCGGAGGACATGTTCAGCGGTTTGGCGCCGTGGACCGGCTGGCTGCCGGGCCGCCTGCTGCACGTCAATATCCTCGGCTGCGGGATCTTCGCCGCGGTCTCCGGCTCGTCGGCCGCGACCGCCGCGACGATCGGCAAGATGTCGATCCCGGAGCTCAGCAAGCGCAAATACGACGAGGCGATGATGATCGGCACGCTCGCGGGCTCCGGCACGCTGGGCCTGCTGATCCCGCCCTCGATCATCCTGATCGTTTACGGCGTGGCGACCGAGCAGTCGATCGCGCGGCTCTTCATCGCCGGCATCATTCCGGGGGCGATGCTGGTGGCGATGTTCATGGGCTATGTGATGGTCTGGTCGCTGGCCAATCCCAGCCGCGTGCCGCCGCGCGATCCGCCGATGCCGTTCTGGGCCAGGGTTTACAACTCGCGCCGCCTGATCCCGGTGCTCCTGATCATTCTCGGCGTCATCGGCTCGATCTATGTCGGCTGGGCCTCGCCGATCGACGCCGCGGCAATCGGCGTGGTGCTCTCGCTCGGTCTGTCGGCACTCACCGGCTCGCTCGACCGCAAGACCTTTCTCGACGGGCTGATGGGCGCCACGCGCACCTCGTGCATGATCGCCTTCATCCTCATGGGCGCGGCGTTCTTGACGACGGCGATGGGCTTTACCGGCATTCCGCGCGAGCTTGCCGCCTGGATCGGCTCGCTGGAGCTTTCGCCCTACATGCTGCTGTTCGCGCTGACGATCTTCTTCATCATTCTGGGCTGCTTCCTTGACGGCATCTCGGTGGTGGTGCTGACCACGGCGGTGCTCGAGGAAATGGTCAGGAATGCCGGCCTCGACCTGATCTGGTTCGGCATCTATCTGGTCGTGGTGGTGGAGATGTCGCAGATCACCCCGCCGGTCGGCTTCAACCTATTCGTCCTGCAAGGGCTCACCGGGCGCGATATCCTTTATGTCGCGCGCTGCGCCCTGCCCTTCTTCTTCCTGCTTGTGGCGGCAACCGCGCTGCTGGTCGTGTTCCCCGACATCGCCACCTTCCTGCCCGAGCAAATGTCGAATACCCCGAGCAAGTAGGAATTTCGGCGCGAGCGAGCGATCGGATGCGGCTTACCTGTTCATTGCCAATCGGAGAGATAAGGTCACACGCTGGTCGCCAGGACGATTATCCGCCAACCCGGCGGTGCGCCTGTAAACTGGCGCGTGCTTACAATCCGGGAGCAGGACGGGAGCGATGGGCATAGTGACCGAAGAAATGGCGACGCTGATCGCGGGCGCGAAGCTGAGCTTCGTTGCGACCGTCAACGCCGATGGCACGCCAAACCTGTCGCCCAAAGCCTCGCTCGCGGTTTACGACGAGGACCATCTGGTCTTTGCCAATATCGCGTCGCCAGGAACCGTCGCCAATCTCCGCCGCAATCCGGCCATTGAGATCAATGTCGTCGACATTTTCCTGCGCCGCGGCTTCCGCTTCAAGGGATCGGCGGAATTGCACACATCAGGTTCGGCCTTCGATTTCGTGGCGCTGCCCCTCTGGGAGAAGCAGGGCAAGCAATACCCGGTCCACGAGGCTGTCGTCATCAGCGTCGAGCAGGCGAGCGCCCTGCTCTCGCCGGCCTATCTCTTCAATGACACGATCGACGAGACGGCGCTGCGGGATACATGGCTGGCCGAATATGACGTGCAGGATCGCCGCGCGCGGTAACTTGGTCCCGGGCCCGAATTCTACGGCGAACCAACGGCCAAGCACCGATATCGGGAACCGCCTTGGCACGCGCGCAAAGAAGAAGACGTCAGGTGCCCGGACGCGGAGTCCCTGCTCGTGTTCCGAAGAACACCCTGACGTCTCCTGGACAGTTTCGCCCGAAGGCTTCCTTGCCCACGCGGCTTCGAACTCAAGAGCCCGTCGCCACGCATTAATAATTATCTATGCTTTTCTTTTGTCCGCAACAAATAAATCAAATGAAAATCAAATTTCTTGTGGATGAAATCGGAAGAAATACACAATCGACGCACACATTATCCACAAGTCATTGTGAACAACTGCGATTTCTGGCGTTCTATATTGAAATTCCGCCGGGCAACCGCCACAACATCGGCTCACAACATGCAGACTTTTCCGGTTCGCTTCATATAGGCTTCGTAGCCGCCGACGTCGCGGCATCGCGGCGGCTTCTTCTTGGAACGCTCGCGGCTCTCTTCGGTTTTTCGGCGCTCTTCGGTTTTCTGGCGCTGTTCGCGCTGCCAGGCGGCGCGGCGCGCTTCCTCCGTGGCCCGTTCCTCGGCCTTGATGGCGGCGCGTTCGAAGCGAGCGGCTTCGCGTCGGCGCACCGCCTCCGACCGCGCCGTTTCAATAGCCGCCAGTCGGGCCTTTTGCGCCTCAACGGCCAGCCGCGTCGCCTCGGCTTCCTGGTATTTCATCCAGCCGAAGGCGCCGCCGCCGACCAACACGGCAGCCACTAGGGCCGCGATGGCTAGGCGGCGCTTACCCGGTGCGCGTCGCTCGTCCCGCCCAATCTCGCGCCGGTTTGCCGAACGCGGCGGCGTCTTGGCTGCGCCGCTTTGCCCGCGGGCGGCGGCCGGCATGATGGTGCGTGGGCCCGTGGCCCGGCCCTCCAGCAGCTCTTGAAACTCGGCGATGTCCTGCGGCCGCCCGTCGGGACGCACGGCGAGCGCCTGGTCGACCGCCTCGAGCAGCGCCGCCGCATAGTTCTTCTCTATATCCTTACCGGTATCCTTCACGCGCACGTAGTCGTCGTCGAGCACGCGGTCTGGCGCCTCGGGCGGGCGGTTGCCGGTGATCGCCATATACATGGTGGCGCCCAGCGAATAGATATCGGTCCAGGGTCCCTGCTTGCCGCGCGAGGAGTATTGCTCGCTCGGCGCGTAGCCGGGGGTCAGCGCCACGGTCAGGCTCTGGGCCTTGGTGCCCAGCGCCTCGCGCGAATTGCCGAAATCGAGCAGCACCGGGCTGCCGTCGGCGCGGACATAGATATTCGCCGGCTTGATGTCGCGGTGCAGGATGCCGTTG
>DATKZM010000098.1:0-2524 GCA_035527975.1 Alphaproteobacteria bacterium
GCGTACCGAGGCGATGTAGCCGCTCAAAGCGGCTTCACTTCGCATTCCAACCGGCCTAAGACCCCGACCCATGCGCATCATCTTCATGGGCACGCCGGATTTCGCCGTGCCGGCGCTCAAAGCGCTTCTCAAAGCCGGCCATGAGATCGTCGCGGTGTACACCCAGCCGCCGCGCCCGGCTGGCCGCGGCATGGAGCTGCGTAAGTCCCCGGTGCATGAGGCGGCCGAAGCGGCAGGTCTCGAGGTGCGTGTGCCCGACAGCCTCAAGAGCGAAGCGGAGCAGAAGCGCTTCGCCGCGCTCGATGCGGACGCCACCGTGGTCGTCGCCTACGGCCTCATCCTTCCCGTACCCGTCCTCGAAGCCACGAAGCAGGGAATTTTCAACATCCATGCCTCGCTCCTGCCGCGCTGGCGGGGCGCCGCGCCCATCAACCGGGCCATCATGGCCGGCGATGCGGCGTCCGGAGTCTCCATCATGCGTGTCACCGAAGGGCTCGACGCCGGGCCGGTGTGCCTCATGGAGCACGTTGAGATCGGCCCGAACATGACCGCGGGCGAATTGCATGATGGGCTTGCCGAGCGTGGCGCTGACTTGATGGTCGAGGCGCTGGCCAAGCTCCAAGAGAACAAGCTCGACTGCCAGGCGCAGGACGACGATGCCGCGACCTACGCGCGAAAGCTCGACAACAAGGAGACGCACATCGCTTGGACACTGCCGGCGCAAGAGGTGCACGACCATATCCGCGGGCTTGCGCCCTATCCGGGCGCCTGGTTCGAACTGAAGCAGGGCGACAAGCGCGAGCGCGTGAAGGTTCTGGGCTCCGTGCTGGCCGAGGGGGACGGCGTGGCCGGCACACTTCTCGATGAACGCCTGACGGTCGCCTGCGGCACGGGCGCGGTGCGGCTCACCAAGGTACAGCGTGCCGGGAGGAAGCCCACTTCGGGAGAAGCCTTCTTGCGCGGCGTGGACGCCGCTCTCGGCAGCGTGCTCGATTAGCCATGCCCCGCTACAAGCTCACCCTGGAATATGACGGCACGCCCTTTGTCGGCTGGCAGGTGCAGGACGGGCTGATGTCGGTGCAGGGGCGTCTGGCCCAGGCCATCAAGGATTTCTCCGGCGAGGATGTGTTGCCGCGCGGGGCCGGGCGCACCGATGCCGGCGTCCATGCGCTCGGTCAAGTCGCACATTTCGATCTCGAAAAGGACTGGGCGCCCGAGAAGGTGCGCGATGCGGTGAATGCGCATGTGCGGCCCGAGCCGGTCTCCGTGATTGCATGCGAGCCCGCCGCGGATGGCTTCGACGCGCGCTTTTCGGCCAAGGCGCGGCACTATCTCTATCGCATCATCGACCGCCGCGCGCCGTTGGCGCTGGAGCGCAACCGCGCCTGGAATGTGTTCAGGAACCTCGACGCCAAGGCGATGCACGAGGCAGCCCAAGTGCTGGTCGGCCATCACGACTTCACCACCTTCCGTTCCACCGAGTGTCAGGCGGCGTCGCCGGAGAAGACGCTCGATAGGCTGGACGTGTCGCACCATGGCGAGGTTTTGAGGATCGAGGCGTCCGCGCGTTCGTTCCTGCACAACCAGGTACGGTCCATGGTGGGCTCCTTGAAGGCCGTGGGCGAGGGACGCTGGAGCAAAGCAGACCTGGAGAAAGCCTTGAAAGCCCGCGACCGCGCGGCCTGCGGCCCCGTGGCGCCCGCCTGCGGCCTTTACCTGGTCAAGGTCGACTATTAAGCCAGAGCGACCTTCAAGGGGGTTCGACCAAAAGCATGATCAGGCGCATCGCCACTGTCGGCGGGCTCACGCTCGTCTCGCGCCTTTCGGGTTTCATCCGCGATGTGGTCATGGCCGCCATTCTCGGCGCCGGGCCCCTGGCCGATGCGTTCTTCGTGGCGTTTCGTCTGCCCAACCATTTCCGCGCCATCTTTGCCGAAGGCGCCTTCGCCGCGGCCTTCGTGCCGGCCTATGCGCGCACCTTGGAGGAGGCCGGCCTTCCCGCCGCCAAGCTGTTCGCCGATCAGATCGCCGCCGCCCTCGTCACCATCAACCTGGTGCTGCTCGCCATCGCGCTGCTGTTCACGCCGCAGGTCGTCGGGCTGCTCGCCCCGGGCCTTATCAGCGATCCGGAGCGTTTCGACCTGGCGGTGGCGCTGACCCGCATCACGTTTCCCTATTTGGCGCTCGTGTCGCTGGAGACGCTGTTCGCCGGTATCCTCAATGCCAATAACCGGTTTGCGGCCGCGGCATCCGCACCGGTGCTGCTCAATCTCTCGGTCATCGCCACGCTGCTGCTGACGCCCTATTTCGCCGATGCCGGTCACGCCGCGGCCTGGGGCGTGCTCATCGCCGGCGTGGCCCAAGCGCTGCTGCTGGGCGCCGATGCCGAGGCCCATGGGTTTGGCATTCGGCTGCGCATGCCGAAGCTCGATGAGCCCACGCGGAAATTCTTGAAGGCGCTCGGTCCCGCCATCGTCGGCGCCGGCGGCGTGCAGCTTGCACTCTTCGCCGACACGCTGATTGC
>DATKZM010000099.1:0-4628 GCA_035527975.1 Alphaproteobacteria bacterium
ATGACCGCCGAGAAGGCCCGCGACCAGGGCTGGCAATGGCCATCGCTCCGCAGTGTGCAACTGCGGGTCGCCCAGCTCCCCGCTACCCAAACCGACTATTTCCGCTTGGGCGAGCGGGAATGGCGGCGCCGGCACGAACCGAAACTTGCACGCGACTACCGGCAATACAGGAGCAATGAATGGTGGGTCGGCGACTTTCACGAGTTCGATGTTTTCTGCCGGCGCAGCGAGTCTGATCCGACGATCGTCAGGCCGCTCCTGTCGGCGTTCATCGATCTTCGATCCCGCCTGCTGGTCGGTTGGCACGTCACGTTGCGCGAGAGTCAGGACGCGGTCCTGCTCGCGTTTCGCGACGGCGTCAATAAGTGGGGTCCGCCCTGGCACGCGGTGGTAGACAACGGTAAGCCGTACAAAGCCCTCGGCGTTTCCGGCGGCCGGCCGCGAGCCTGCCAGAAGATCCAGAATCCCGACTACGTCCGGTCCGTATTCGGTGGCTTGAATGTCGCCGTCCACTTCTCGATCCCGTTCAACCCCGATTCCAAGCTGATCGAGCGTTGGTTCGGGACGCTGGAGGCACAATTCGGCGCGACGTTTGATACGTATTGCGGTGGCCAAAAGGACAACCGTTTCAGGATCGCCTGGAAGCTTGCCTATGGCCATCCCGAGAAGTGCCCGACCGTCGCGGAGCTCGACGAGAAGTTCGCCGCGTACCTCGAGGCGTACCACCTCGCGCCGCACACCGGCGATGGGATGGATGGCCTGTCACCCAGCCAGGCGTTCGAGCGGTTTGATCCCATCCCGCGGGCGGTCGCCCCGGACGGCGCGATGGATCTCTTGCTCATGCGCACGACCAAGCCGGCCAAGGCGGGCAGATTGGGCGTGCAGCATAACGGAATCCGCTATGGGGCGACGGACCCTCGACTGCAGCGGCTGCACGGCCAGAAAGTGATTCTCCGCGTCCATCCGACGAACGCATCTTATGTCGTCGTCTGTGACCTCGGTGGCAAGCCGTTGTTCCGGGCCGCCAACAACCGGCTCGAACTGTACGACGTCGGCCAGGATCATATTGCGGAAGGCATGAAAGCCAAGAAGCGGGCGAAACAACTAGCCAGACAGATTCAGGAAGGGGCCTTGCGTCCCATCCACGACGACGTCGCCACCGCCGCCATCCGTGCCCGGTATCGGGCGGGAGAACGCGCCGCCCAACAGTTGGCCGCCACCGGAACGGACGATGTTCCGCCGCGCAACTTCCAACCGCTCCGCAGTGATTTCGCCGACGCCGTCGAGCGGTTCGATGCGCAGGCCACGCCGGCAGCTCCGGATGCACCCCCGTTTACCTGGGCTGACATGGACGATTCGCCGGGCGAGGCGGAAGCCGACAGCGGCGAAGACCTCGGCCCGATAAGCCTGGCGGAGCTTGACGAATGAGCGACGGACCAAAATTGCCGGATCAGCACGCGAACAAGGACGGCGATCGCAAAATCATGGATGAACTCGTGCGCGATGCGCGAGTAGAAAGGTGGTCACGGATGATGCCTGCAACCGCGGCTGATGATCCCGCCCAGCCGGTTGATCCCGAATTACTGCAAACTTCGATCGATAATATCCGGGGCTTCAAAAGACACAGCAAAAAAAGCGACCAGGCGATCGCCCGGATGGCCGGCGTATCGACGAGTGTGGTCAACGAGATCTTGCACGGCCGCTACAAGGGCAACCTGGTCGCCAACGTTACGAGGATCGAGGCGGCCATCACGGAATGGTACAACAAGCGGGCCGCTCCAGCACCCGGCCGATTCGTGTGGACTCAGGTCGCGCTGGAAATTCGCGGCATCATCCGGTTCGTCACGAAGCAGGGCAGCATGGGCGTGTTCGTTGGCGAGAGTGGCATCGGCAAGAGCATGTGCATGGACGTCGTTCGTAAGGTTCACTACCCCAGCGCAATTCTCGTGACGATCAATGCCGGCACGTCCAGCCCACTCAATTTCTGCCGGGCGATTTTGAAACAAGTCAGCGCCCAAGCCGCCAAAAAGGCCCGCCGCCGGGCGGACGCGTTCCAGGCGATTACCAGCCGCCTGACCGGGTCCCACCGCCTGGTCATGATCGACGAGGCGGACGGCCTACGGATGGATACCTTAAATGAAATCCGGCAGATCCACGACGCGACCGGTTGCCCTGTCGTCATGGCCGGCCGGCCGCCGCTCCTCGACAAGATCACCCGCAGTATGAGGGACGAACGGATCGGCGGCTCGGCCCGCGGTCGGATTTGTATCCAACAGGATCTCCATGGGGTGGTGCAGAACGCCCGCGGCGGTAAGGGTGGGCGCATGCTGTTCAGTCAGGAGGAAATCAAGGAAATCTTCTCGAAGTATCAAGTAACCGTGACGGCAGGCGCCGCCCGCTATCTTTGCGCACTGGCGAACATCTCGGCCGCGGCTGGCGATTGTGAATCCGGCGGCCTGCGATATGCGATCGCCGTCTTTCTGCTCGCCGTCAACACCAATAAAGGGGCCGCGACTGGTCGCGGCATCACGCTGGACATGGTCCGGGCGGCCAACCGTGCGTGCCGAGGTGACATCTTTGTCGAATCGGACCATCAGGTTCAGGAGTTTATCAAAGAGCAAACCGCGTAATGAACGCCGCTCCAACGATTAACGAGCTTCACCGCCTGGCCATCGCCCGCGGCTTCCCGCGCGGCGAGGCGCATGAGATCCTCCATGACATGGCGGCTGCCGGTTTCGGCGCCGATTCGCTGACACGATTAAATGCCCCCCAGCGCCGCCAACTGGCCGACTGGGTCCGTGCCCACGACGGCAAGCCGAGCCGGCCGTTTCGCCGGTCTCGGCGCCGGAGCGGCCGCCCCAAACGCGACGGCGTGGCCCGGATGATCACAACGCCCCAGCGCGAGCTGATCAACACGCTGGCCAGCGAGCTCGGTTGGGGCAAGCCGATGCTCGAAAGATTTCTCCAAACGCACTTCGAGGTCGGCTCGATGACCGAGATCACCACCAGCCCCCAGGCGGGCCGAGTGATCCGGATGCTGAAAAGCTACAAATGGTCGCGCAACCGCAAGCGGCACCGGCGCGATACCGCACTCGCAGGAAGCCAACGATGAAAGTGCGCATGACGTTCGACCTTAGCGACGAAGATCGCCGGGCGATTGCCCTGGCCCATCGCCGCAAGAAGGCGGCCGGCCGCACGCTCGCGATCCAACATCTAACCCAAACGATCACCGAGGACTTGGCGGTCGGCCGAGGTAAGCTTCGTCGCGTCGAGGCCGACCCCGATCCGCATCAGGCGAAACTGCCGGGCATGGAGCCCGTGTACGAACCATAAGAAACGGCAAACGAGGCGGTGCGATGATCTCACGAAGCAAACCCAAGCCGCATCAGGAACCCTGGGCAATCGGCGTGCAAGTTCACGCTAATGGCCGTCTCTGGTTTGTCGGGCCGGTCGTCAAGACCAGGGGCGCCTACGTGTTCGCCGAAGGCTACCGGATCAGTCAGTGTATCAGCCAGACGTCGGCCAAGCGCGCTATGACGCGGTGGGAGGGGCGGCTGGGGCTCTATCGTGTCGTCGGCGTGGAGTTGCTGACGGCCGAAAGCTGATGGTTATTACGAGGCACGGATGCCGGTGAAGAAAATCACCACCGAGCAGGTCCGCGAGACGTGCAAGCGCTACCGCTTGCCGCTGCCATGGGCCGCCCAGATCGACAACTGCAAGCGGCTTTGTGCCGGTTGGCACAACCGGTTCGGCGCCTGTCGCGTGCTCGATAACGATCGGCTACGCGCACTGTGTCGCCGCCTGGTCGATGATCAGTTCACATTTGCAGGTTGCGCCTGGGCGATCGAAGCCTACTATGACCACTGCACGAGCGACCCCTGGCGGATTCAGCATCCCCAGGCCCGCAAGACGCTGGCCAATTTCTTCCGCGACGATCGGTTCGAGGACTGGATTGAGAAGGGGCAAGATCTGGCCGTGAGACGTAACCAGGCCGGCATGCGGGCCGCTGAGCGTCGCCGAGGCAACGCGTTCCTGGCCGCCTGGAAAGGCAAGAGCCCCGAGGAAAAGCAGGCATTGCTCGACCGTGCGATCGCCGACCTGAACATGCAAGGCAAATCGGTCGAGCTTCGCACGTTCGAGCATCCGCTGATTCGAACCAAGACGCTCCAATACATCCAACGGGAATTGGCGACGGCAAAATGCCCAGAGATTGCAGTTGGAGACTTGATCTGATGAACAGGGCCGAACGAGTTGTGTGGCCGTTTAGACCCCGGTTCCCGGGGCAGACGTCATTCTATGGCCAGACCCTTGGCGAAATGGCGGCCAGCCGGGAAGGCTTACTGCTGCTCGACAGGGCTCGCGACTGGAGCATTGGTAACCCGCGACTCCGCCAGGCAATTAACGAGATCTGCGACCGTTTTGCCCATGAAATAGAGAGCCATATCGGTGCCGACTGAAATGGTGACCCAAGAACCAACGCTGTTCGACCGTTTGCCTTACGAGGCGCAGCGCGATTGTGCCGCGGAGATCCCTCGTCTCGCCGGCCAGAACCGCCGCATCCTCGAGCGGCTTCTGCTCGGGCCGGTCAGCAACGCCGAGCTGGTCGAGATGGCCAATAAGTACACCGG
>DATKZM010000100.1:0-18410 GCA_035527975.1 Alphaproteobacteria bacterium
CAACGCCGTGCTCACCGCCGTCGGCTACAACTTCCGCCTTATCCTGAAATGGCTGAGGGCTCTCTTGCGCCAAATCCTGGCCACCCTCTTCGCCGCCCTCATGCCCGGTTCAGCGCTTAAATGCGCTTCTTAACGACCGACCACTTACCTTCGAGCGAGGTCAAAGCGGCCAGGCCGGACAGATTTCAGCGCATTTTCGAAGGCCCGGACGAGATCGAACAGTTCCCCGACCCGTTCGGCCGCATCGGCCTCGGTGCCACCGCGATCCGCGATCCCACCTTCGACCCGACGGGCCAAGAGCTCTTAGACGACTTCCGCACCGCCTTCAACCAGGGCCGCAGCCTGCCCGAACTCTTCGGGCCCAGGGACACGCTGGAGATCAAGGCCGGCATCGGCGCGGGCCGCCAGAACCGCCGCCCCGACGTCGCCAAGCTCGAGACTTTCCTCGACGCGCTGGGCGAGCACGACGCGGCGCGCACCGACGGGCCGACTGGCTACTACGGCATCGGCTTTGAGGACAACCTCAAGGCCTACCAGGCCAGGAACGGCCTCACCCCCGACGGCATCGTCAACCCCACCGGCGAGACCCTCGGCCGGATCAAGCAGGACCTCGCTGACACGCTCGGGGCGGAAAGGCTGGCCGGCGGTGACGACCTCTCGGGGGGTATGGAGCCAGGGGCGCGATTGATTCCGGCGCAAGCCACGGGCCCGTCGCCGATAGAGCGCGGGTCAGAGCCATCGGACCCCGAGCGACTGGCGCGGCAGCAGTTTCTCGAGGCCAGCCGCGAGAGCGAGCGCAGACTGAAACGGCAGGAGAAGGAAGAGTTTCTCGAAGCCAGCCGCGGGAGCGAGCGGCGCCTTCCCGGTCAGGTCCGAGAGTTGGATCGCAAGTATCGGCTGATGCTTTGGGCAGCAGAACAAGCGCACATACAGTTTCGTCCTGCCGTCAACCTCGAACACGCCATCCCGGCCATGCGGCGCTACCTCGATGGCACCGGTGGCACCGTCCGCTACGATGCTGATTGGATCCGCAAGCAGCCAATTATCAAGCGCGGCGAAGACCGCGTGCTAAGCCATTTCGCCGACTGGATGCGCGGCAAGTCTCTCAAATCCGGTGGGCTGCCACCCGCGATAGCAAACAAGATTCTGAAGTTGAAGCCGGGAGAATCGGTCAGCGGTGGAACAGACCGATCGGCCGTCGCCCGCTTCGTGAATCCTACCAAATACGATAAGACCACAGACTTCTACAATACGAGCAAAGACAGCAACATAAAGGGAATCGGAAGCTTTAGTTTTACCCGCAAAGGTAATAAAATATTCGTAACCGGAACGATCGAGCAAAACTGGCGGGACAAGTTCGACTTTGAACCCGGCAAAGTATTCGAAATCCCGATTGAAGGATCTCCCGTTAAGATCGTGACGGATGAATTGATTTTCCTACGAGGGGTCGGAATGGCCCGAACGTTTCAGCAACGCTCATCCTGGCGACGGCGCGCCGTGGGTCAGATCGAGATTACAAAAGACCCTATAACCGGCAAGGAGCGTATCGGTGATGTCACCTTGAAATGGTCCGATTGATCCGATGCACTCATGAGTTCGGATACAACGTTGGAAACGGGCGGCGCCTTAGTTATGAGCGGTCAAACATACCAATTCCTTTGCTCCGGAAGGCGATTGCAAGCCATCGTCAATCAGGTGTTGTGGCCTCTCATCGTTGTAATGGTATTGGCGACGACGCTGCCCTCAGCCGCAGATGACTTCGCCGACGCCAAGCAAGCCTTCGATGCCGAGCAATACCGCAAAGCTGTCCGTTTGCTTCGGCCATTGGCGGAGAAGGGCGACGCACGCGCGCAGCATCTGTTGGGGCGGGCCCATATGTTCGGCCTGGGCGCAAAAAGAAGCGATAAACAGGCGCAGTACTGGTTGATGAAAGCCGTTGCTCAGGACTACGCACCGGCGTTTAGTTTACTTGGGCGACTACTGCTCGAGATTGACAGATCGCCCGCCCGCGGCTTGCCTCTCATCAAGATCGCGGTTCGCCGCGGCGATCCAGTCGCCCAAGCGGCTCTGGGCATGCTTTATTTGATCGGATATCCGGGCATTCCTGTAGACATGAAGGAATCGAAAAGACTTCTGCTTTTGGCGGTAGATCAAAAGTACAACGGTGGCTACCTTGGTCTCGCTTGGTGGCACGCGTCCGGCCAAGGGAAAAAGCCGGACTATGTCGAGCTGTTGAAGTGGATAGTCATAGACACCCGCATTGGCACTGGGGCCACCGACCTCTACCGTGCTAGAGCGCTGAAGCATCTGAACCAAGCTCAGATCGCCGAAGCCAAGCGCCGCGCCGCGGCTTGGCTGAAGGCGCATGGCGAGACGCCTTAGCTCCACGTCCGCCGCCACTCGCCTCAAAACACCTCGCCTGTGAACTCCGAGCGCACGCGGCTGCGGAAGGCGCGGATCGCGCGCAGGCAATCGCGCAGATAGTCCTTCTCGCGCTTCGAGAGCGATTTGGGGGCGATGTAGTAGCCGGCCGGCGCGCCGGCGGCGTGGTCGCGCAGCTGCTGGCGCAGCAGCAAATGGGCGATGTGCCGGAAGGCGCCGGAGAGATAGTCCTGCTCGTCGGCTTCGAGCACGCCGGCCGCGGCCAGCGCCTCGATGCGGGCCAGCGTCGATCCCGCCTCGATGCCCTCGCGCAGGGCAAGCAGGCGCACCGCATCGATGATCGGCAGCCAGCCCGTGTGCTTCAGGTTGATCTTGCCCTTGTGCTCGGGCTCGTCGCGCACGGTGATGAAGCGGCCGAACCAGCCGAGCGCCACCCCGTGCTCGGCGTCGTCGCGGTAGAGCTCGCGCAGGAAGGCGTTGTTGCCCTTGGTAAGTGCTGTGACATGGGCGCGCAGGCGGGCTGGCATTGCCGGATCGCCGTAGACGCCGCGGAAGTCGAAGAAGATGTCGGCAAGCCTGAGCGCGGTGGTGTCGCGCTTGGCTTGCCACAATGAGATCTGCTCGCGCCACTGGCTCTCGGTCTTCCGCCAGAGCGGGTTCTGCGCCATCACATAGCCTTTGCAGAGCGGCATGCCGATGGCGGCAAGATCGTCGTTGAGGCGGACCGCGAGCTCGGTGAACCAGCCGTCGATACGGGTGTGCTCGGCGTCGGGATAGTCGGCGAGGATGAAACCGTTGTCCTGGTCGGGAAAAAGGTAGTTCTCGTCGCGCCCGCCCGAGCCCATCACCACCACCGCGAAGCTGACCGGTGGCTCGCCCCTGCCCGCCTCCGCCATCGCTTCGAGCGCCGCGGCGGCGACGCGGCGGTAAATGTCGTTGTTGACGTCGGTGAGGAGCGCCTGGATCTCGCTGGCCGGGACGTTGTCGGCGAGCAGATCGGCGGCAAGATCGATCTGTGCCGCCTTGACCTCGCGCAGCCCGTCGATCGTGCCTTCATGGGCCAGGAGTTCGATGCGCTCCACGGTCGCGGCCGAGATATCCGCCAGCGCGTCGTGCAGGTCGAGATGGCCGATCGCCCGCCCGATGCCGTCGAGCACCGGCATGTTGCGGTGGCCGAAGCGCCGCATCCGCGCGATCGCCCGGTAGAGGTAGTCCTCGGCGCTGATCGTCTTGACGCCCTCGGTCATGACCTCGGCGAGCAGCGTTTCGGGCGACGCTCGGAAGGCGATCCGGCGGGTTACGTCCTGCTCGGTCAAGATACCGACGACGCGTTGATCGCCATCGACCACGACCGCGCAGGCCACCCGGCCGGTGGTCATCGCGCCGACCGCGTCCTTCACGCTGGCGCCGGTCGTCAGCGCCAATGGCGCCGGTCCCATGAAATCGCCCACCCGGCGGCGGAAGAGCTGGGTCTGGGATTGCATCGAATGGCCTCCCCCCTAACGCGGGATCTATAGCACGTGGGGCGGGGGCCGCCGGCATGATCCAGCGCAAACGCTTGGCGCGCCGGCAAAGGCGGGGCTAGAGTGCATGTGCCCAAGAGCCGCAAAGAGCTCTGGCTGAAACAGGGAAGGAAACCCCGTTATGGCGTGGTCGGTGCTGGTGGTGGACGATGAGCCGAATATCGTCCTCTCGCTGGAATTCCTCATGAAGAGGGCGGGCCTTGAGGTCCGCACGGCGAGCGATGGTGAAGGGGCGTTAGCGTCGGTTCGCAGCGACATTCCGGATTTGATTTTATTAGATATTTCAATGCCTAATGGCGATGGTTTCGAGGTTTGCCGGAAGATACGGAATAACCCGGCCTGGCGAGATGTGCGGATCATCATGCTGACAGCCAAAGGCAGGGACTCAGAACGCGAGAGGGGGCTCGCTGCCGGGGCGGACGACTACATCACCAAGCCATTTTCGACCCATGACGTGATCGATCGGGTGCAGGCCCAGATCGGGGCTACCGAGGGCTGATAACCCTAATCTTTCTGCCATCTCCCCATTGGGCCCTAATCGCGCTAGGATCGGGAGCGGTTATCCACAGGGGAGCCGTCCCAACTCGGGGCGGCGGGAGGACCAGTTGGCGGGACCGGCGAAGACCAGCGAACGCTCAATATCGCTCTTTCTGCTCGGGGCGCTCGCCTTCAGTCCGCCGCTTTTGCTTATCTTTGGCGGCAAATCGTCGATCCTCGGCATTCCCTCGCTCTACGCTTATCTCTTTAGCGCCTGGATCGTACTGATCGTCCTGGTGAGTATCCTCGCAGGGCGCGCCCGGCCGACCGACCGTCCGCGCACGCCGCCGCGTCCGGAGCGCCGCTGAGCTATGGTGGCGGGCCATGCTTAAAGGCTGGGTCATCCTGCTGGCGTCGATCGCGTATCTATGCGTGCTCTTCGCGATCGCATATTACGGTGACAAGCGCGCCGACCGCGGACGCAGCCTGATTGCGAACCCTTACATCTACGCGCTCTCGATCGCGGTCTACTGCACCTCGTGGACCTTCTACGGCAGCGTCGGGCGGGCGGCGGCGAGCGGCATCGATTTCCTCACCATCTATCTCGGGCCGACGCTGACTTTTGTCGCCTGGTGGTTCGTGCTGCGGAAAATCCTGCGCATTTCGAAGGCGCACCGCATCACCTCAATCGCCGACTTCATCGCCTCGCGCTACGGCAAGAGCACATTGCTGGGCGGACTGGTTACGGTGATCGCGGTCGTTGGCATCATGCCTTACATCTCGCTCCAGCTTAAGGCGGTCTCCACCAGTTTCCGCCTGCTGCTCGAATACCCCGCCATCGTCATGCCCAAGACCGAATACGTGCCGCATTTTCTCGGCGACACGGCGCTTTTGGTCGCGGGTTGCATGGCGGCCTTTTCGATCCTCTTCGGCACCCGGCACATCGACGCATCCGAGCATCATGAGGGCATGGTCGCGGCGATCGCATTCGAGTCGATCGTCAAGCTGGTCGCCTTCCTCGCTGTCGGTATTTTCGTAACCTTTGGTCTTTATGACGGCTTTGGCGATCTGTTCGCCAAGGCGGCGGTGCGACCGGAGTTGGCCAAGCTATTCGTTGTTGATTCCGGCGCCTACGGTCAATGGATTACCCTCACCGTGCTCTCCATGGCGGCGATCATCTGCCTGCCGCGCCAGTTTCAGGTCACGGTCGTTGAAAATGTCGACGAGGACCATCTGCGCAAGGCGGTCTGGCTGTTTCCGTTGTACCTCCTGGCCATCAACATCTTTGTCCTGCCGATCGCCTTCGCGGGCATGATGCAGTTCCCTGGCGGCAACGTCGACGCCGATACCTTCGTGCTCACCGTGCCGATGGCGGCCAAGCAGGAAGGGCTCGCGCTGTTTGCCTATATCGGCGGACTTTCGGCGGCGACGGCGATGGTGATCGTGGCGACGGTGGCGCTTTCTACCATGGTCTGCAACGACCTCGTCATGCCGGTGCTGTTGCGCATGAAGGCGCTGCGCCTGCAGGAACGGGGCGATCTTTCCGGACTGCTGCTGGCCATCCGGCGCGGCAGCATCATCGGTATAATCCTGCTGGGCTACCTCTACTTCCAGTTCATCGGCGAGTCGGTAACGCTTGTCTCGATCGGCCTTGTCTCTTTCGCGGCGGCAGCGCAGTTCGCCCCCGCAATCCTCGGCGGCATCTACTGGCGCGGCGCGACGCGGCGAGGCGCACTCACCGGGTTGAGCGCCGGCTTCCTCGTCTGGACCTATACGCTTTTGCTGCCGTCTTTCGCGCGTTCAGGCTGGCTGCCACTGGATTTCGCCACCGAGGGGCCTTTCGGCATTGCGCTCCTGAAGCCTTACGAGCTTTTTGGTCTCAGCGGGCTCGACCAGATGACCCATGCGCTGTTCTGGAGCATGCTGGCCAATATCGGTCTTTACGTCGCGGTGTCGTTGTTCAGCCGGCAGGGGGCGGTGGAGCGCATCCAGGCCGCACTCTTTGTCGACGTGTTTCACTGGTCGGGCGAGCGCGGCTCGCAGTTCTGGCGCGGTACCGCCACGGTGAGCGACCTCCAGGCCCTGCTCGCCCGCTTCATCGGCAAGCGCCGCGCCGACCGCGCCTTCATCGACTATGCGCGCAGCCGCGAGATCAACCTCTCCAAGGTGCCCGAGGCCGACGCGCAGTTGGTAAATTTTGCCGAGCGTCTCTTGGCCGGAGCGATTGGGGCAGCATCCGCACGCGTCATGGTTTCCACTGTCGCCAAGGCCGAGATCATCTCGATCGACGAGGTCATGAAGATCCTCGACGAGACGAGCCAGGTGATCGAATACAGCCACCAACTCGAGCAGAAAGGCCAAGAACTTGAACGTACCTCTGCCGAATTGCGCGAAGCCAATGCGCGGCTCCAGGAACTCGACCGGCTGAAGGACGATTTTCTTTCCACCGTCAGCCACGAGTTGCGCACGCCGCTGACCTCGATCCGCTCCTTCACCGAAATCCTGTTTGACAACCCCGAACTGGCGCAGGTCGAACGCGAGCGTTTCCTCGGCATTGTCGCCAAAGAGAGCGAACGTCTCACCCGCCTCATCAACCAGACCCTCGACCTTGCCAAGATGGAGGCTGGTCGCATGGAATGGCAAATGGAGCGGCTCAATCCCAAGGCGGTTGTCGAAGATGCGGTCGCGGCCACGGGCGGGCTTTTCGAAGAGCGTGGTATCCGCCTCGACCTACAGCTGCCGTTCCGCCTGCCCATGGTCTTTGCCGACCGTGACCGTCTGATGCAGGTCCTGGTCAACCTGATCTCCAACGCAGCCAACTATTGCGATGAAGCCAACGGACGCGTCGTGGTCTGGGGCTCGGCGCGGCAGGATCAGGTGACGATCGGCGTGAGCGACAACGGGCCGGGCATCCCCAAGGCAGCTCAGAAGCAGATCTTCGAGAAGTTCCAGCAGGCCGACGCGCCGCGAAAGGGCCGCACCGGCGGCACCGGGCTCGGGCTGACGATCTGCCGCCAGATCGTGGAGCATTTCGGTGGCACCATCGGCGTGGACAGCCGGCCGGGCGCCGGGGCCCAGTTCGTCTTCAGCTTGCCGACGGCCGCCGCCTTGGAGCGTGGCGGCGTGGTCGAGGGACGGCGCTACGGTATCGGCCGGTTGATTCCGGCCGCCGGCAAGCGATTGGGGCTCAAGAAGAAGGAGGTCCCCGCCGAATGAGCTGGGGCTGGGCGCGCTGGTCGCAATCGGTGCGCTCGCAAAGGCGGCAGCTGATGCCGATCGGCATGCGGTGGCGCCGGCTGACGAGGTCCATCGCGTCGGCATAGACGATGTCGCCGGCATGGCCGATACCGCAACCGATCTCAACGGCGAAATGGCTGCGCGGGGCGTGGTGCCCGGACCCTGGCTTGGTGACCGTGCAGGCGATCGAGAAATAGGCGGTACCGTCCGGCATCTCGCTCGGCTGGGCGACGATCCGCCCTGGCGTTAGCAGGGCGGCATGCACGGCCCAGCGCGGGCAGGCGCCCGAAAAGCGGGGGATCCGCAGTCCGGAACCCATGAACCGCTTGGAGATATTGCCGGCCACGTCGACACGGACGAAGTGGAATGGGATCGCAGCATCGCCGGGCCGCTGAAGCGTCGTCAACCGATGGCAGACCTGCTCGAAACCCGCACCGAAGCGTTGAGCGAGACGTTCCACGTCGTAACGCTCTTTGCGCGCGGCCTCCGTGAAGCGCTCATACGGCATCAGCAGCGCGCCGGCGAAGTAGCCAGCCAAGGCGCGCCGCGCCATCGCCTCGGCCTCTGGACTGCTGAACTCGCCGCCTGCCAGGCAGGACGCCAGCAGATCGTCATGGTCGAGCAAGGCTATGTGGCGCCCCAGGGCAAAGGCAGCGCTGCTGGGCGGAAGAGACTCATCAAGCAGCAATCGGCTCTCTGGCGCGGTTCCATCGTTTGCCTCGCCGGCATTTACCGGGCCCGGGATCCGCTCGACTGTGATCTCGTGCTGGCGTTCCAATAGCGCGGCCAATGCCGAGAACGTCGCGGCCGGATCAAGTTTCAGTTTCTCGTGCAAGCTCTCCGCTTCGGCATCCAGCTCCGAGAAATGATTTCCATTTCGCTCCAGGAATTCGCTGACCTCCTCGGCCGGCGGCCGGCTCCCGACGATACCCTCCAAGGCGTCGCCACGGGCAATTTCGACGAGTTGGCCAACCGCATCGGTCAGCCGCTCGCTCTCTCCGACGATGATGCCAAGGAACTTCTGGCGCTCCTCGGCGCCCATATCGGCGTGATCGTGCAGGATTTCGGAGAAGGAACGGATCGAAGTCAGCAAGGTTAAGAGCTCGTGGATCGAGCTTGAGATAAAGGCGTCGTCCGACAAGCGGTCGCTCATGCCGCGCGCATTGTCGTTGGCTGTGCGGTAGGCCCGATAGAGCTCGACCACCGCACGGCACGCCGCCGGTGAAGCGTTGACCAGTGTGGAAAGATCGTCGCGGTCGATGCGGCTCTCGCGGAACAGCGGATCGCCGAAAGTCTCGATCAGGTCGCCCAGGAGCCGGGTCTCGTGCTCGTCGGAGAAAGCCTCAAGATCGACCTCGAAGAGCCGTGAGACCTTCAGCAGCAAAGGCAACGTCAACTGGCGTTGATTGTGCTCGATCAAATTGAGATAGCTCGGCGAGATGCCGAGTTGGCCGGCCAGGGCGACCTGGCTCACGCTGCGGTCCCGGCGCAACCGCCGGACCTTGTGCCCGAGCATCGCGGTTTGCGCCATCGGACGGGCTCCCGAATTTTACAAGTTTTCTAATTTACAAATTTATTAGTAAATTCTTAACCAGAAAATTGAAGTCGATCAAGGGTTTTATTGACCCCTTCTTGTCCGTGTGAATAATTTACTCTGCTGCATCATCTGATTTGGCATATTTGATTTGCCATTGGCGATCGGTGCGGCTCGTCACTTTCTGGAGGGGGAGGATATAGCCTTGGCACCAAAGATCATCTGGCTATTCGTCTTCGTCGCGCTGTACTGGGCCTACTGTATCTTCTGGGGCATCAAGTCAGCGATGGCGGCGAAGACTGCCAGTGACTACTTCATCGCCGGCCGACGGCTGTCGATGTGGGTATTCATCCTGGCGGCCACCGCGACTTCGTTCTCGGGTTGGACCTTCATGGGCCATCCGGGACTGGTCTATCGCGATGGCTTCCAATACGCCTACGCATCGTTCTACACGATCACGATCCCGTTCACCGGCGTCATGTTCCTGAAGCGCCAGTGGATGCTGGGCAAACGCTTTGGCTATGTGACGCCAGGCGAGATGCTCTCGGATTACTTCCAGGGCGACGGCGTCCGGATCCTCACCGTTATTGTCGCGCTGCTCTTCTCGATCCCATATCTGGGCGTGCAGCTCGGCGCGTCGGGCTTCCTGTTCAACGTTCTGACCGACGGTCTGGTCAGTGTGAACTTCGGGATGTGGGTCCTGTCGGCGGTCGTGTTTGTCTATGTGGCATCGGGCGGTCTGCGCGCGGTGGCTTACGTGGATACTTTGCAGTGTGTCTTGCTTGCCTTCGGCATCATTGTCGTCGGCATCATCGCGCTGCAATTGGCCGGTGGCTGGGGCGCGCTGAACGAAGGCTTCGCCAAGATGGCGGCGCAGCCAGAGCTCGGAAAATGGAAATCAACCCCGGCCGGGCACAATGCCTATTTCGCCATACCGGGCGTGATCCAGTTTACCGCCGGCCTCGGCAAGGAAACGCCAGTGGGCGGTCTGTGGACGGGCGTCATGTGCCTGACCTACATGTTCGCGCTGATGGGCATTCAGTCCGCTCCGGCGTTCACCATGTGGGCCTTTGGCAATAACGATCCCAAGCCGTTCGCACCGCAGCAGGTATGGGCCTCGTCGTTTGGTATCGGTCTGATCCTGTTCTTCTTCACGGCCTTCCAGGGCATGGGCGCGCATCTTGTGGGCGCCAACGGGTTGGTCACGAAAGCGGGGATCGGGATCTCAACGGCCTTGCCGGATCTTATGGCCAACAAGCAGGGCGGGTTGGTACCGCACTACATCAATACGATTGGTGATGCGACACCTTGGCTCGTCGGCCTGATCGCGGTTTGCGCGCTCGCCGCCATGCAGTCCACCGGCGCGGCATATATGTCGACGGCCGGCGGCATGCTGACCCGAGATCTGTACAAGCGTTATCTCAACCCGACGGCCTCGCACGCCACGCAGAAGCTGTTCGGCCGCCTCGGCGTTGCCTTCATCGTGCTGGCAGCTCTGGTGGTCGCGACCTTCTCGCGAGACGCGCTGGTGCTGCTGGGCGGTCTGGCTGTTGCCTTCGGCTTCCAGATGTGGCCGTCGCTGGCCGCGATTTGCTGGTTCCCGTGGATCACCCGTCAGGGTGCGACGTTGGGACTTGCGGCCGGCCTGCTTGGCGTGATCTTCACCGAAACGATCGGTCAACAGATCACCGGCGGCGCATTGCCGTGGGGCCGCTGGCCGTGGACGATCCACTCGGCCGGTTGGGGCATCATCTGCAACCTGGCTGTCTGCATCCCGGTTTCGGCGATGACGCAGAATGACACGGCGCGGGCGCACCGCATGAAGTATCACAACTTCCTGCGCGAGCACGCGTCGCTGTCGGCCGACAAGAAGCGTCTGGTTCCGATTGCCTGGATCATCACCCTCGCCTGGATGTTCTTCGGAATAGGTCCGGGCGCGGTGATCGGCAACACCATCTTCGGTGCGCCGGCAGCTGGCAGGGCCGGCTGGACCTTCGGGATCCCGTCAATCTGGGCCTGGCAGATCCTGTTCTGGGTCCTGGGCATCGGGATGATGTGGTTCCTGGCCTACAAAATGGAAATGTCGAGCGTGCCGGACAAGGAAGTTCACGCACTGGTCGAGGATATCGGCGACGTCGCCGTGACCCCGCCGCAGCAAGCGGGTGCCGGAGGCGCCACCTAAGTCTCCGTCTGACGACGGCAACTTCGAAGGGGGAGGGGCTTGCCCTTCCCCCTTTTTCTTTTAGTTCAATTGGTTAACAAGGATTGGCTTGCCTGCTCGCGATGATTTGCTAGAGTTGCTCTCAGCCAATCCAGGCATTGCAAACAACCGACGGACGCCGCCCTTGTCGCCACAGACCTACCAGATCGTTTCGACCCTGGCGCTGACCGCGCTCTTGTTCTACCCGGTGCGCCAGCTCATCTGGGTCCTGTCGGTGCGGCGGGCCGAGGGCCGCGATGGCCAGCATGACGACGTCCGCCGCACCAGGTTCAAGCGGCGCGCCACGGCGACCGCGATCCTGCTGTGCTTTACGTTCGCGGTGCTGTTCACGAATTCGATCATGAAGGGTGCGCAATGAACCCGGCGGTCCTGTCGCGCTTCATCAAGTACATGTTCATCGCCATACTCGTGACGGTAGGGGTCTATTTCATCCTGCCGGGATTCGTGGAACGGGCGCCGGGCGATTATTACACCGAGCAGGGTGACATTCTGCTGCGCGACCGCAAATTCGCCGAGGCGCTGAAGAAATTCGATGAAGCGCTGAAGGAGCGGCCCGATCATCGCGGGGCACTGATGGGGCGGGCGCTGGTCTATATCCAGACCAAGAAACACAACAAAGCGGTAATAGAGCTCACCTATCTCATCGACTACCTCAATCGCACCCTCAAGTCGGACGATCGAACCGGCAAGGGCGTGCTCGCTGCGGCGTATGCCAATCGCGGCATCGTCCACGACCGCGAGGCTCGCTACAAGAAGGCGTTCGACGACTACATCCTGTCGCTCAAGACCGATGAGGGCGTGGTCTCCGGGCCCGACGTGGTCCACAAGATCCTCTACGGAAATTCCCGCCCATCCACGGTGCGCAAGCGCGCCCGCTATATCGCCGAGCAACTCAAGCTGCCGCCGGACAAGCGTGTGCTTCGCATTCCCGAAATCGACAAAAAGCAGCGGATGTACAAGCCGTAAAGGCAGCTGGCATTCAGGCGAATTTAACGACCTTGAGGACGTCCTGAAGCAGGATCAGGAAGAAGAACAGCGCCGCTATGCACCCGAATAAGAGGCGCACTGTGTCGGGTTTGCCGTCCTTGTCGCGCCAACGAATGCCGTGGATTGCGATGATCGCGGTCACGGCCAGGAAGATGTAGTTGATCGGCTGCTCCCACGCGCCGGCAAACTCGAACATTCGTGAAACCGCCTATCCAACGGGTTGCGTTGATGCGGCCGGACAGAACGCCGATGCGCCGCGCCGGCACTTTCTCTCAAATGCGCCCGGCAAAGCAAGCATGCGACAACATGGACAGATATCCACAAACACCGCGGCGGCGCCGTGCCGGCACTGATCGCGGCTTATCGGCCGGTGTTAATATCCGGGCCGCCCTTCTTGAAGTATGGCGGAAACACCGAGCCACCGGCCCGGGTCACCTGGTCGGCCAGGATGATGCTACCGAAAATAGCCACAAATATTATGCCGGCCGCCCAGGCGAATTTCCGCACACCGCCGGGAACATGGGTGTGATAGTTGGCGTCATAGCGGTGGTAGTAGGGCTCGTGGTCGTTCAGCTCGCCGCTGGCTTCTTGCACGATGATCTTGCGCGCAAATTGCCGGGCCCAGAACGGCACTTCGCTGTGCAGCATGTAGTTGGCGAACAGCCGGTCGATGATGCTTTCGGGCATATCGCGCTTGTGCCAGTCGTAAAAAGCGAGCTGCAAAAGCTGGAACTCGCCGACCTGAAGCAGATTGGCCGCCGTGACGACCTCGGAACGGTCGTCCTGCTCTTCTTTGTCCGGCCGGATCAGGGTCTCAAGTAGGTTCATCGCGGCGGTCGACTGCGTTGCGGCGCGCCGTATCTCTGGCGGCCAAGATTGGATACTGTACGCGCGGGCTGGCCATTTCGATAATCAATTCAGCATTTTTCAGCGGCACTGACCGTCCATTTCGTTCCGGCGTTGGGGTCCGTGTGCAGCCAATGTACGATTGCTGATTGACGATGCATATCGTGATTGATCTGAAGCGAAGTGGAAGTTGAACCGCCCGTCGATCAACCTTTATCGAGCGTCTGCATTTTCTCCTGGAGCGCCTTGATCAGGCCATCGATGGAGCCCCGCCGGCGCAGAATCGCCGCGAATTCGTCGCGTTGGGTCTGGGCCATGGAAAGGTTCTCAATCACCACGTCGACGATCTTCAAACCCGAGCGGGCCCGGCGGATCGACCAGCGCAGCGGGATCGCGGTACGCCCGGGCTGCAGGACCACGCTGTCGACCGAATAGGCGCCGCCGTCCGGACCGGTGGCCCGACGGACCTGGAATTGCTCGCCGGCATATTGGCTGAGGCGCACCGTGTAAGTCTTCACGATCAGGCGCTCGAAAACAGCAAGATAAGCTTTGCGCTGGGCCGGCGTTGCCTGCCGCCAGTGACGTCCGAGCACGAAGACACCGATCGAACGGGTGTGGAAATTGCGGATGAACAGTTTGGCGAATTCAGCTTCGCGGCTCGCCTTGGATACCGATTTGTCGGCCAGGATTTTGAGCGCCCGGTCGGCAAGGTTCTGGACCAGCGCCCGCGCATCGGCGGCCGATTGCGCCTGGGCGCCCTGCGGCGGCGCCATCAAGACCAGCAGAAGAACAACGAGCGCCGATCTGAGTACTGTTTTCGGTGTCCGGAAGGCAGTCAGATTGGTTTTCATGGTATTGCCGCAACCCCGATGCTTGTTGGAACGATCCATGCCCTATCACTCTACGCTGACGATCTGTGTTGCGTGCCTGCGACCAGCGGGCGGCCGATCTACTGCCAGACGATGTCAGTTCGCCATCGCCGGAGCGAGCCGGCGTACAGAAGACAGGTTTAGGTAGCCGTTAAAACGCGCCTGTTCAAATGCACGTCCGATGAAATGGGATCCACCCCACGGAAATTCAATTGGCATGGCAGGCGATGCCGTCGCGCTCGGCCGCGGCGACGGCGCGAGCGAGCGGCGCGGCGTTGGCCTCCGCGGTGCCGGCCGCGACCAGCGCCGTGAGCGCCAGCGCCTCCACCTGATCGATGGTCATCCCGCGCGCGTCGGTCATGAATACGTTGCCCGGCTCAGTCTCAACTCATTCATTGTCGTCGAGGCCGGCGCCGCGCTCGCGCGGGGCATCGCTCGCGGGCACGTGGGTTCGATGCGCGTAGGCGACGAACCGGGCCCACAGCGCGGGATCGATCTTCGTGCCGTTCGTCTCGGCTCTGACGACATCGCCCACCGGCGGCTCGGGCCGTGATACGCAGACCATCTCGTCGGCCACAACCGCGCTCACGTCGGTGCCGGGCGCGATGTGGAGCCCGGCGCCGTCGAAGCCGATCAAAACGCCTGGCCACTTGACGGTGAAAGTAACCCCGGTGGCGCGTTGAGCGGCCGCGACGAACGGCAAGGACAGAACGGGATAGGCAATCCGCCCGGTTTGGAACCGCTCGCCGTCGGCCAGCGCCTCGGCGCGGTCGCACAGGGTGATGCCGGCGGTCATTGCACATAAGAGACCCTCGCGGCCAACCCAGCGCTGGCCGTCTCGCACCGGCGCGATGTCGCCGTAGGAGCGCTGATCGATCAGGTCGAGCAGGCCGGCAAGGGCGTCGAGCGCCGGCTGCTTGTGCGCGGCAAGCCAGCGCGCCGCCTTGCCGGCTTCTTCGGCCATGCCCCAGGGCAGGCCGGCGCCGCGTGCGGCCTTGACGGTCTGGGTTTCAATCTCGTTCAGGGAAAAGGTCACACCGTCACCGGGCGCTGGAGGGGAGGAAAGGCCCAATCGTCGGGATCGGTCGTGGTCAGCTCATCCGGGTAGGGCGCGTGCTGGTACATGTTGATGCGCAGCCAGCGGTCGGATTTGGGATCGAACCGGTTCGCGCCGAAAAAGGACAGCTTGCATCGCAGCAGGTCGAGCGGGACCATGCCGGCCGCCAGCAGGTTGTCGTGGATCTCCGAATAGGGATGGTGCAGCGCGATCTGCACGCGCCGAACTGCCCGCCGCTGGGCGGGGTACGCGAGCAGAAACTCTGCCAGCGAGGCGTCCGCATCGGCCTGTTCAAGCTCGGAATGGAGCGCCGCCACGTCGCGCGCGATGGTGAGCGGTTGCTCGCGCTCGCCGCCGCGCTCACTCTTGCGTTCGCCAAGGCGCGGCTCGAGCTTTTCCTCCGAGACGTACCAGAACCGGGCCTGGGCGTCGGGCGAATCGAAATCGATCGTCAGCGCCCAACCGAAGAAGTCGCGAATGGCTTGGATGGTTGTGGCGACCGTTTGCGTGGCGTCAATGCGGAACCGCTCTGCCTCGTCGATCGCCATCGTGTCGGCTAGGTCGTCGACGAGTGCGCCGTGCGGTTCAATCAGCAGGCTAACCAGCATCTCCTGGCCTTCCAGCGAGAGCGTCTTTTCGCCCCAGGCATAGAGCGCGTCCCAGGAGGACCGCGCATCGAGTGCGCCCTGCTCGACGTGAACCGCCAGCGCTTTCAGGTCTTCTTCCAAGCCGGCGATCCGCGCTGTCTGGCGCGCGTCATCGATCTGCCAGGAGGCCACCAGGACGCGAGCGCGGGCCAGCGCGTCGCGGAAACCGGCCGCCGTCGCTGGGGACGCGCCGGGCTGGGCGCGGACGCGCGCAAGCGCGGTCTCGCGCGCCGTGATCCAGCGGTCGAAGAGGGCTGGATGGTTGGCAATAAACGGTCCGAGCCCGAGCCCTGTGGCATTTCCGACCCCCAATGTTCTGCGGATTGAGCGGCCGAGCCGTGCCGCGGTTGCCGGTGCGCGCGCGGCCGCCAGATGCTCGGCGAGATCGACCGTAAAGGCGCGGATCAGCCAGACCGTCAGCAACTCGGCGCGGAAGGGCCCGGCGAACTCGGGCCGATCGGCGATCCGGTCGCGGTCGGCGAGCCCGAACTTGCCGTTGCCGTATACCGCCGTGGTGCGCATGAGGTAGCCGACCGAGTCCAGCATGTCCGGGTCAGGCTGCCGGCCTTCCGCGAGCGAGGCGACGAGATGCTCGAAGAAGCGAACGCTTCGGTTCGCCCGCGAGAGGATCAGATCGGATGCGCGGAAGCGCCCGGCCTCCTGCAGCGGCACGTTGGCCTCCAGCCGGGCAAGCTCGCTGACGTTGGGCGTTCCGTCATAGAGCGCAAAGGTTGCGTCCCAGGCTTCGGCGATGACCCGGTCGGTCCGCAGTGACGGGTCGAGGTCGTGGGCGAAACAGACGAGCGAATAGCTTCGCGCCGGGCCCCGTGCCCGATAGACCGCGACGCCGACGCCGTCTGTCGAGATATCCCAGCGCGGTCGTTCGAACTCCCAGCCCTCTGCCTTCAACCGCCGCAACAGCGCGCGCATGAAGCTGAGCCTGGTCTGGTGGAACGCTCCCAATCGCTCCAACCGCATGACGGTCGACGGCGGACGCAGGGGCGCACAGGCTGGCATTTCGGATCCGTTCAACAAACGCATGGCCTCGTTCATCGAATTCCCGCCTCGCTACGCGGCCCTGTGCGGATCGGTGGTTGCCTGGACCGGTTCGCGGGCATCGCGCGTGGCTCCGGCCGGCACAAACGAGCGCTCGAAAAACCGCAGCCAATTCATGCCCATTATCCCAGAGACTTCATCCCAGGAGAAGCCGGTTGCGCGCAGCCCGTTGGCGAGGCCCGGCATGTCGAGATTGGAGCGGAACCATGACGGCTGGTCCGGAAAGCGCAAGGCGCCGTGGGTGGGATCCAGCCCGGCGTCTTGCGGGGCGCCGTTTTCACCTAAGCGGATATGCCCGGCTACCAGCGTCTATATGCATCTTTGGTCTCACCATAATCACAGCGGCACGGGTTCAAGGACTAGGGTCTGGACTCAATTAGACGTAACCCGCTGACCTGACTCACTTTTGCCCTGCGGCAAGAGAATCCAGAGCCGTTGTATTTCAATGAGTTATATCTAATTGAGTACAGACCCTAGGCTGCTCCGGCACGACCCGTACAAGAAACCCCATGAACTTCCAGGTTCGCATCGTAAAGCGGTTCTCTTTATGGACCAGCACCCAGGCTTCCAGGTCCATCTCTGGCCGCCTCCTCGTCAATAGCCGCAACACTGGATTGGTTTTGGCAAACTCAATACCTAGAGCGGTTTCAATGAACGGGGAATCATTTTGAGGATTCCGTTGAGGCTTGATCTGTGATTCGGTCCTCTCTGGTTCAAAGAGGAGGGTTCGATGTCACGGAGCTACAGTACAGACCTTCGGATTCGGGTGATTGAGGCGATTTCAGGCGGGCTTTCGAGGCGCCAGGCGGCGGTTCGATTTGGGGTCGGGGTTTCGACGGCGGTGACCTGGTATCGGCGCTATCGCGAGACGGGCGAGGTTTTGGCCCGCAAGCAAGGTCAGCCGGGCGGCTCGAAGCTGGATGCCCATGCGGCCTTCATTCTGGCGCTGGTGAGGGAGCGGCCGGACATCAGCCTGGCGGAGATCGCCGAGCGCCTAGCGGAGAAACAGGCTGTGTCGGCTTGTCCGGCAACGATCTGGTATTTCTTTGACCGGCGCGGGATCAGCTTCAAAAAAAACCGCGCACGCCGCCGAGCAAGAACGGCCTGACGTCGCCGCCCGCCGCCAGGCCTGGTTCGACGCTCAACCCGATCTTGATCCCGAAAAACTCATCTTCATCGATGAGACCGGCGCCTCGACCAAAATGGCCCGCTTGCGGGGGCGGGCCAAACGCGGAGAGCGCTGCCGCGCCGCCGTCCCCCACGGCCATTGGAAGACCACGACCTTCACCGCCGGCCTGCGCTTGGGAGGCCTGAGCGCGCCCATGCTGCTCGATGGGCCGATGGACGGGGACGCCTTCCGCGCTTATGTGACCCATGTGCTGGTGCCCGAGTTGGCGCCCGGTGACATCGTCGTCATGGATAACCTGCCCGCCCACAAGGTCACCGGCGTTCGTGCCGCTATCGAGCAAGCCGGCGCAACTCTGCTCTATCTGCCGCCTTACTCGCCCGACCTCAATCCCATCGAGATGGCTTTCTCCAAGCTCAAGGCAACCCTCAGAAAGGCCGCCGCTCGA
>DATKZM010000101.1:0-30459 GCA_035527975.1 Alphaproteobacteria bacterium
GCGAAGAATGCTCGCCCTCGTGATCCAGCACCATCCGCACCGCCCTGGCACGAACCTCCGGTGCAAACTTGTTCGTAGTCTTGCTCATGATAGCCCCTTCCTCTCAGGAGTTGGGGCCTCCGGCAATCCCGGGGCGGTTCAGGGACAGGGAACGCGCCTGATTGCCGCATGCGTTGTATGGAGCTAATTGAAAGACCGACAAGGTCTTGAACCTCAGGCAAGCTCAGAAAGCGCAGACTCGAGGCGTTGGGTTCGTTCATCTCTGCTCTCCCATGTTCATGGAAACTCATGAGAGAGTGCCGGCGGGCGGTTCCTACGATCTAGGTACGTTTGTAGGATTTTTTACTATCGGATCAGGTCTTTGAGCGGCGATGGGTCTTCAGTTTGATCCATCCTTTTGGCAAGGTTCACCAGAAGCTCCACCTCGGTACGACGTCGGCCCTGCTCATAGTTGTCGAGCATTTTGGCTACCGCCTTCCTTTTGATGCGCAGGAGGCGTGCGGCGCGAGGTATGATCTTCTGTTTGTGTTCTGGATATCGCTGTAAGGCCGCAATCACGGTCGCCCGGTGCCAAGCGTCTTTTATTTTTCGTGTATATTGAGTAGATCGGACCGAGAAGCTTTCCTCCTCGGCACTCCCCCGCGCTAACTCCTGAAGCGCCTTGTATAGGCTATCAGCCGTCGGTGAGGTCGCTTCGCCGGTTGCGAGTGCCGCTTTCAAACCTCCGACTAGAACAGACCAGATTGCCAACTGGTCTTTCCTATTTGCATCGGTCAACTCGGCGATTTTTTGGTTCAGTTTGGGGTCTTCAGCGCGCAAGGCCTCGAGTGCCTTGCTGTAGGACTGCTTGGCCTCTGCCAAATCTTCATCCGCAAGCTTCGCGACCTGAGTGAGCATCTCCACTAAGTCAGTGGATGATGGCTCATCAACTAGGGCGGTGGGTGACTGCTCGCGGAAACGGGTTGACACCCAGTCCTCCAAGAACAGTTTTGCGTGATTTGGTGCTTCTCCGGCCATTCGCAACACAATGCATCGCCAACTGCCCCGGCCTCAACCCGTTCGAAGTCCGGTCGCGTCGATCAGCGTGGCTTCAGGAGACAGCTATCTCAGCTTCTCAACTAAGTCCTCGGCTCGAAGGTGGGTGTACCGGGCCAGCATGCGGTAGTCGCGATGGCCGCTGATCAGGGCCACCTCGGGCACCGAAAGCCCCATCTCAAAGAAGCGTGTGATCGCCTCGTGGCGGAGATCGTGAAACCTAAGATCGTCGATCCCGGCACGACGTCTCAGACGCTCCCACGCCAATCGCACCGCATTGGGTGTGACAGGAAATACCCGCTTTGCATCCACCGGCACTACTGAGAGTTCGCTGAGCACCTGTGAAGCCGTCGTGGTGAGCGGGATGGTCCTCGGGCGCCCGTTTTTCGATGTGGGGATGTGGAGTGTGCGTCGGTCCAAATCGACATGATGCCATTCGATGTTGAGAAGCTCACTCCGTCGCATGCCCGTCTCGATTGCCAACAGAATGATAAACTTGAGCAGGCGATTGCGTCCGGCGTCGCATGCCTCAAGCACGCGATCCAGTTCACCCGGATTGAGCCTCCGCTCTCTGGGTGTATCCGGTTTGGGTCGTGTGACGTTGTCCAAGGGGTTTGATGAAAGCGGCACTCCCCACTCTCGTAGTGCCATCTCAAGGACATGCCTCAGCAGCGCGAACTCCCTGAGAACGGTGGCACCCTTGACGCTCTCAAGACGCTGGTCACGATAAGAGGCAAATGTTGCCGGGGTGAGTGCCCTGAGGTTGGTGCTGCTGATGGGATGCCGGAGCAGGCAGTTCAGCCTGTGCGCTTCTTGATAGGCTCCGCGCTTCTTTGGCGTGTACGTATCTCTGTATTTTCGGAGCAGATCACCCAGCGTGATTGTGGCAAGGGCGCGACGGTTCACCGGTAGGCCCGATTTATCGATTTCTGCTTCGATCTGCTGAGCCCACGACCTCGCGTTGGCCCTATTGGTGAAGCTTCGGGCGATTGCGGCGTGGCCTTGCTTGCGGACTTGTGCTTGCCATTTACCGTTTCTCCTACGGATCGAAGCCATGAGAAATCCTCCGTCACTGTGACCAGAGTGGGACGGAATGGCCTCTCGGCACTCATCGAAATGCGGCACGCAGTCGCTAAGCTATTGTATGCGCGAAGGGAAAAATGGTGGAGCCGAGGGGGGTCGAACCCCTGACCTTCGCATTGCGAACGCGACGCTCTCCCAACTGAGCTACGGCCCCTATAGGAATTCCGACGCCGGCCTGTCCTCGCCGACGATGGGCACGCGATAATGTGGTGCGCCGCGCGATACTGTCAAGAACTCGCCGATCCGGTTCCCCTATGCGGTTCCCCCGCGCGTTTCATTGCATGAGCTTGGGCACCAGGCGCCGAATCGATAAGCATACCTGCCGTGCCGCCGCGCGCCGACGGGCACGGCTTGAACGCCGTCGCCCGTCCCGCTAGTGTGCGCCCGCCAATGCGGCGGCAATTTCGCCGATTTCCTCAACGGACCACCAAAATGTGCGCGCTCTACCAGGTCGTCGACATCATCCTCAGCCTCTACTGGTGGTGCATCATCGTCTACGTGATCATGAGCTGGCTGGTCGCATTCAACATCGTCAACACCTACAACCCCGTAGTGAATGCCGTCGGCGGCTTCCTGCACAAGATCATCGAGCCGCCGATGAAGCAAATCCGGCGCATCCTACCAGTGATGGGCGGTCTCGACCTTGCGCCGCTGGTGGTGCTGCTGGGGCTTTTCTTTATCCGCCAGCTCCTGGCC
This sequence comes from Alphaproteobacteria bacterium, assembly GCA_035527975.1. Classification (GTDB taxonomy): domain Bacteria; phylum Pseudomonadota; class Alphaproteobacteria; order JAPULJ01; family JAPULJ01; genus DATKZM01. The sequence goes on from DATKZM010000101.1 coordinate 2,815, forward strand.
GACAATTGGGGCCGCCAGGCCTGCCTCGGCGTGGTGGGATGAACGCTCGCGGTCGCTAACTCCAACGGACCGGCGTGGATGACGCCAGCGCCCTACGCGGTAACCCCGTCCGGTCTTTCGCTCGCGCTTCGGGTCATCCCCAAGGCCAAGCGTAACCGGATCGAAGATGTGGTGAATGAGGCCGATGGCAGCCCGGCCCTCAAGGTGGCGGTCACCGCGGCGCCGGAGGCGGGCAAGGCCAATGCCGCGGTGATCGCGCTTCTGGCCAAGGAATGGCGACTTGCCAAGTCGGCGATCCGGGTGACGCGCGGCGGCGCAAATCGGCGCAAGACGCTGGCGATCGAAGGCGACGGCAGCGCACTGAAGAAACAGCTCGATGGCTGGTTTGCTGAACGGAAGGAGCTGAGCCCTTGACCGGTAACGCGGCTATCATCGACGGCAAGGCCTTCGCCGCGGGTTTGCGCGCGCGGGTCGGCAAGGCCGCGGCCGGGATCTCCGAGGCCCACGGCATCACCCCCGGCCTTGCGGTCGTCCTGGTCGGCGAGGACCCGGCAAGCCAGGTCTATGTGCGCAACAAGTCGAAGGCGGTCGCCGAAGCCGGCATGGCTGCCTTCGATCACCGCCTGCCCGACACCACCTCGCAGGCCGAACTCCTCGCCCTTGTCGCGACGCTGAACGCCGACGCCCGCGTCCACGGCATCCTGGTCCAGCTTCCCCTGCCCGATCAGATCAACGCCGATGCAGTGATCGATGCCATCGATCCGGCCAAGGATGTCGACGGCTTTCACGTCGTCAACACCGGGCGGCTATGGACCGGCGGCGAGGCGCTGGTGCCATGCACGCCGCAGGGCTGCATCCTGATGCTGGAAGACGCCGTCGGCGATCTGACCGGCAAGGAGGCGGTGATCGTCGGACGCTCGAACATCGTCGGCAAGCCGATGGCCGCGCTGTTGCTCGAACGCCATTGCACGGTGACGGTTGCCCATTCGCGCACCCGCGATCTGCCCGGCATCTGCCGCCGCGCCGATATACTGGTCGGTGCCGTCGGCCGCCCGGAGATGATCCGCGGCGACTGGATCAAGCCGGGCGCGGCCGTCATCGATGTCGGCATCAACCGCATCCCGGCGCCGACGGCGGAAAAGCCCGGCCGCATGCGCCTGGTGGGCGATGTCGCGTTCGATGAAGCCGTCGCGGCCGCGGGCGCGATTACGCCGGTGCCGGGCGGGGTCGGCCCGATGACCATCGCCTGCCTGCTGCGCAACACGCTGATCGCAGCCTGCCGCCTGAATGGCATTGAGGTGCCGGCGGTTTGAGTGTGGTGCGGCGCCGGCATCGTGCTGATATCATGCCGCCGGCGATGCGTTAGATTACGCCCATGACCAAGGCCATGCTGATCCGGCGCCTTGTCGCCGTCGTCATGTTGATTGTCGGTTTGGCGACGACGGCTGTGCTCGGCCGGCTCTTCGGCGGCCCGCCCGGCATGGTCCTCTACCAGATCATCACTGACTTCACCGAGCTTCAGATCGCGCTGATTGCGGTCTATCTGGCTTACGTCTTCCAGCAACGCGCGTTTTTCGTGCAGATGCTGCGGGGCTTGTGGTCCCAGATCATCCTCGCCAAGAACGAGATCATCCGCTATGCGCACGACCCGGTGCTGACCCAGGAGAAGTATGCGTTGGCCTTCGGGGCGGTCTCGATCGCCATCGACGAGATGCGCGGGGTTTACCGGAATGTGGGCGAGCGTGGGTAAGCGCTCGGGCTCTATCCCTACGAGCCGCTGCACGACATGCTGCGCGCGCTTACCCAGCTCGGCTACGGAGAGCCCTCGGACGGCCAGCGCGCCAATTGCCGGGCCCGCGTGATCCGCGCCTGGAACGCGCTGCGCTATGATTTCCGCCGCGAGTTCCGGCCGCCCGAGCCGAGCCATCCGATCACCGAGCCTTACGCCGCCGACCGCCGCCGCGACGCCGCGGGCGACCCGCCGCCGCCGCGCACGCTGTCGCGCATCAATCCAAAAGGCAAAGCTGACAAAAATACGTAACCCGGTTGCGCAATCACGCCAAACGCGCCACGTCGTCGTCTTCGCTTTCGAGTTCAGAGAAACGCACCGCCATGATCTCCTGCATCGCGATCCGGCCGCCCGCGTCCTTGGTGACCACCAGCAGCTTTTGATCGTCGGGGATCCCCGCCGGCACCACCATGCGACCGCCAGGCTTGAGCTGGACCAGGAGCGCCGGCGGCACCAGATCGGGCGCGGCGGTCACCATGATCCGGTCGAAGGGCGCGTGCTCCGGCCAGCCGCGCGCGCCGTCGCCAAGCCGTGTCTCAACGTTCGTGATGCCCTGCTCGGCAAGCCGCCGGGCGGCCTCCTCGGCAAGCTCGTCGATGAACTCCACCGTGAAGACCCGCCCTGCGAGGCGTGCCAGAACCGCCGACTGATAGCCAAGACCGGTGCCGATCTCGAGCACCGTGTGCTCGGACGACACGTCTAACAGATCGGTCATCAACGCGACGATGAAGGGCTGCGAGATCGTCTTGCCGCTGCCGATCGGCAAGGGCCGGTCGAGATAGGCATACGGCTGGATTTCAAACGGCACGAAAGCGTGCCGCGGCACCGTGCGCAAGGCCTGGAGCACCGCGTCACCGATATGATCGCGGCCGGAATGCGGCTCGGCACGGCGCGCGTGGATGGCGATCGTCTCCAGCATCGCCTCGCGCATCACCTCGAAATCATCGTCGCGGTCGTAAACCATGTCGCCAGTCTATCAGGGCCCGTTCGCGCGCGCGCCTACACGCGTTTCGGCTTGTATTTAGGCCCGCAATTGTGTCCGCAACTGGACCCGCTTGTCGCCTTCCGGTTATATGGTGGGTATGGACGCCATCGTCGGCACCGTCTCCCAAGTGCTCTATGCAGGGCTCGCCTTCATCGGCGTGCATATCCTGACGAGCACCCCCATTCGCGCGGCGATTGTCGGCAGGATCGGCGAAGGCGCCTTTCAGGGACTTTTCTCCCTGCTTTCGCTCGCGCTGATCGTTTGGCTTATTTTGGCCTACGCCGCCGCGCCTTACGCCGAGGTTTGGCCGCCGGCCACCTGGGCGCGCCATTTGCCACTCAGCATCATGCCGTTCGCCTTTATCTTCCTGGCATTCGGCCTGACCAATCCAAGCCCGGCAATCACCAGTGCGGCGGGGCGTCTGAAAAGCGCTGATCCGGCGCCGGGTTTTTTGAAAGTAACGCGCCATCCGCTGTTCTGGGGGATCGCGCTCTGGGCGCTCGCGCATATCCCGGCCAATGGCGATCTGGCATCGCTCTATTTCTTCGGAACCTTCACCTTTCTCGCGCTCATCGGCATGCCGTTGCAGGACAAGAAGAAGGAAGAGACGGTCGGAGCCGAATGGGGACCATTTGCCATGCGCACCTCGATCATTCCCTTCGTTGCCAGCATTCAGGGCCGCAACTCACTCAAATGGTCGGACTTCACCTGGTGGCGCGTGCTGCTTGGCCTGGCGCTTTACGCGGCCTTCCTGTTCGGCCACGAATTCGTCATAGGCGTCCCCGTGATACCGGGCTGATCGGATGACCCTGCGCCTGCGCGGTCTGACGGCGCGTGGGCTCGCACCCATTGATTTCGAGCTGGAGGCCGGCGAATGCGTCGCCGTGATGGGGCCGTCGGGCAGCGGCAAGTCGCTGTTGCTGCGCGCGATTGCCGATCTCGACCCGAATGTGGGCACTGCCACGCTCGATGGGGAGGACCGCGCGGCCATGACGGGCCCCGACTGGCGCCGCCGGATCGGCTATCTGGCCCCGGTGCCTGGATGGTGGGCGGACAGGGTCGGCGCGCATTTCCCCGACCGTGAGGCGGCAAGTCCGCTCATCGAAGCGCTCGGCTTCGAGACGCCAGCGTTCGACTGGCCGGTCGCGCGTCTTTCAACCGGAGAAGGACAGCGGCTGGCGCTGGCGCGGTTGCTGGTCGGCGCGCCGACGGTGCTGCTGCTCGACGAGCCGACCGGCGCCGTCGATGAAGCATCCCGCGACGCTGTCGAAGGGTTGCTCAAAGCGCGCCTGGCCGCGGGCGTTCCCATCCTGTTGGTCACGCATGACAAAGACCAGGCGCGCCGGCTCGCCAAGCGCGCGCTGAAGATCGACAAGGGCATGGTTCACGAGGGGAGCCCATGAACTAGCCATGAATCCTATCGCGCTGTCCAATCTCGATCTCGCGCTGGCTGCCGGTCTCGTCCTGGTGCACGCAGCGCTGTCGGTTGCGCTTTCGCTCGGGCTCGGCCGGCAACTCATCATCGCGGTGTCGCGCATGGTGATCCAGCTCGCTTTGCTCGGCCTCGTCCTGCAGTTCCTGTTCGAGACCGTCTCGCCCTGGCTCACCCTGCTGGCGGCGTTTGTGATGATCGGCTTTGCCGGCCACGAGGCGGTGGCGCGGCTTGGACGCAAGTTCCGCGGGGCCTGGGGCCACGGCATCGGTACCGCCTCGGTACTGATCGCCGCCATGCTGATCACCAGCTATACGCTCGCGACCCAGGTCCAGCCCGATCCCTGGTACCATCCGCGCTACGCGATCCCGCTGCTGGGCATGGTGCTGGGCAACACGCTGACCGGCGTTTCGCTCGGCCTCAACACGCTAACGGCAACCGCGGTCCGCGAGCGGGTGGCGATCGAGGCTCAGCTTGCTTTGGGGGCGACGATCTGGCGCGCCATGCGGCCCACCTTGCGCGAGGCGATGCGCAGCGGGCTCATCCCCATCATCAATTCAATGGTCGCCACCGGCCTCATTTCCATTCCCGGCATGATGACCGGCCAGATCCTCGCCGGCGCCAGTCCCGAAACCGCGATCCGCTATCAGCTGCTGGTGATGTTCATGATTGCCGGCGGTACGGGGATCGGCGTCTTCGCCGCCGTCTATGCCGGCACCTGGCGCCTCACCGACGCCCGCCACCGCCTGCGCCTCGACCGCCTGGCCGAGGCGCGGGCTGACTGAGCGGCAGCGGGATCGCTTAACGTTCCATTGCCTAATTGGGCGCCGCCTTGGGCGCTTGCTTGGGTGCCGGTCCGCCGCGCAGCGCGTGCCAGTCGACATTGCGGGTGCCGTACATGACCGCCGCGAGGGCCGCGAAGACCCCGAGCGCGCCCACCAGCAACGCATAGTCCTCAAGCTGCAGCACGACATAGAGGAAGCCGTAGATCACGCCGAGTAGCGCGGCGATCACGCCGGCGCGCGCCCAGCCGCCCATCACCTTGGCGGCGTAGAAGCCGATCATGGCCGTCGCCATTGCCGCGGCGGCGAGATAAGCGAGGAGAAAGCCGGCGAACTCCGCCAGTGAGAGCAGCAGCAGATAGAAGACGCAAAGCGCGAAGCCGACCAGCGCGTACTGAAAGACATGCAAACTGAGCCCGCCCGCGACGTCGAAGGCAAAGATCGCCGCCAGCACCAGCAGCACAAACAAGATCCCGTACTTCACCGAGCGCTCGGCCTTCAAATAGAAGTCGACCGGCGTTACCAGCGAGACCCCGAATTGCGAGCCGGCGATCTGCCGCGCGATGGCGTGCATCGGCACCGGCACGCCCTTGGGGCCGTGGCTTTTCCAGGCTTGGGGATAGTCGCGCCCGAGATAGGAGATCGCCCAGGTCGCGCTGAAGCCCTCGGCGCCGATCTTGCGCTTGGTCGGCAGATAAGCGCCGTCGAAGCTCGGATGCCGCCAGGCCGAGGCCAGCGAGACGGTGCTCGTCTTGCCGACCGGCGTGAAGGCGATGCGTCGGCTGCCGGTAAAGCGGATGTCGAAGCCGAAGATGATGGGCTGCGCCGTTGCGCCCGGACCGGGGGCGGTCAACGCGACCGGTGCATGGAGGCCAGGTCCCAGAATCGTGCTGCGGGTCCGCGGCTTGAAGCCGAACGGCCGGCCGTCCCAGGTAAGGCGGGCATCGCCCCGCGCGCCGCGTAGATCGTAAACGCCCATGGCGAAGACGGCGCCGTCCCACATGACCTCGCCCGGCTTGACCGACAGTGTCTTCAGATCCGGCATGGCGAAGCTGCCGCGGATCTTCAGCGCGGTCGTATAGAGGATTGCCCGGTAGATGCCGCGGTAGCGCACGGTCGGCTCGATCACGCCGCCGATATTCACCGCCTCGGGCAGCACATGGATCGTGCCGATGCGGGTTTCGGCCGGGGTCATCCGGGTTTCGCCCTTGGCGTTGACAAAGGGCTGCGGCGGGATCGTGTAGCGGTACGGAATGAGGAGCACCGGCCCGGTGACGCGTTGGGGATGGCCCCAGCTTCGAGCGATGTCGGAGACGACGGTATCGCGCCGCGTCTTGCGTTCGCCAACCAGGTTTTCGATCAGCGCCAGCGGGAACAGCAACAACAGCACCAGGAACAGCAGGAAACCGAGCTTTACGTAGAAGCCGACCTTGCCCCTGATCTCATTCCAATAGCCCGAACCCGCCGCCGGTCCCGAATTCGTCTCCGCCGCCATACGCCTGCTCCCGTGCCATGCCACTCGCCCGAAATCATAAGTCATGGCGGCCCGCATCCGCCCAGGGTTGGACGAAGGTCCAAGCGGGTCGCCGGACGGCAGGCACGCTCGCGCCGATTTGTGGCGCGGGCACGGCGAAACCAGGATCGTTAGGGGAAATCCTGGGGCGTCTGGTCTCAAGTGTTAAAGCGTGGGGTGTTACCGCTTGCCCAGCCTGAGCCGCAGCGCGTTCAGGCGGATGAAGCCCGCGGCGTCGCGCTGGTCGTAGGCGCCGGCATCGTCCTCGAAGGTGACGATGGCCTCGTCGTAGAGCGAGTTGGGCGACTTGCGGCCGGTGATGATGACGTTGCCCTTGTAGAGCTTGAGGCGCACCGTGCCGGCGACCCGCTCGGAAATCTTGTCGATCGCGGCCTGCAGCATCTCGCGCTCGGGCGCGAACCAGAAGCCGTTATATATTAGCTCCGCATAGCGCGGCATCAGCTCATCTTTCTGGTGCATGCCGCCGCGTTCCAGCGTCAGCGACTCCATCGCCCGGCGCGCATGGAACAGCACCGTGCCGCCGGGCGTCTCGTAAACGCCGCGCGACTTCATGCCGATAAAGCGGTTCTCGACGATGTCGATGGCGCCGACGCCGTTGGCGCCGCCAAGCTCGTTGAGCTTGGCGAGCAGCTCGGCCGGAGACAGTTTGTTGCCGTTGATCGCAGTCGGATCGCCGCGCTCGAAATCGATGGTGATCTCGGTGGGTTTGTCGGGCGCCGCCATCGGCGTGACCATGCGGGTCAGGATGTGATCGTAATCGGGCTCCTCCCAGGGGTCCTCCAGCACCTTGCCTTCGGAGGAGATGTGCAGAAGATTTGCATCCTGGCTGAAGGGCGGCTCGCCGCGCTTGTCCTTGGGGATCGGGATCTGGTGCTGCTCGGCGTATTCAATGAGCGTAGCCCGCGAAGTGAGGTCCCATTCGCGCCAGGGCGAGATGATCTTGATATCGGGTTTCAGCGCGTAATAGCCGAGCTCGAAGCGCACCTGGTCATTGCCCTTGCCGGTGGCGCCATGCGACACCGCGTCGGCGCCCGTAGCCTCGGCGATTTCGATCTGGCGCTTGGCGATCAGCGGCCGCGCGATCGCGGTACCAAGCAGATATGTGCCCTCGTAGAGCGCGTTGGCGCGGAACATCGGAAAGACGTAGTCGGCGACGAACTCCTCGCGCAGATCGTCGATGTGGATCTCCTTGACCCCCATCATCTCGGCCTTCTTGCGCGCCGGCTCGACTTCCTCGCCCTGGCCGATATCGGCGGTGAAGGTGACGACCTCGCAGCCATACGTGTCCTGCAGCCAGCGCAGGATCACCGACGTATCGAGCCCGCCCGAATAGGCGAGCACGACCTTCTTCACTGCGCCTTTCTTGGGCGTCGACATGTGGGCGAACCTCCTCTGCCCGGCGGTGATGGCCGGGATCGGGCGCGAGTATAGGCATCGCGCTCGCGGCGACAAGCAATGCCGGTAAGCCAGATGGTTTGTACAAAATCGCATCCGGTCGCGCCGACTATGATATCCAAACCGGATAGCCGTTCGGCGACAGTGACCACTCCCGGAACAACCTCCGAGCAAGCGAGAACAGCATGAGCATCCAACGTTCGCATGTGGGTCCGCGCATGAGCCAGATCGTAGTCCGCGGCGATACCGTCTATCTCGCGGGCCAGGTCGCCAGCGACAAACCCGGCGCGCCGGTCGGCGAGCAGACGAAGAACATCCTCGACAAGATCGACGGCTATCTCGCGGAGGCCGGCACCGACAAGTCCAAACTCCTGACGGCGACGATCTGGATCACCGACGTAGCGACTTTCAATGACATGAACGCGGTGTGGGACGCCTGGGTCGACCCGGAAAATCCGCCGGCCCGTGCCTGCGTCGAGGCGACCCTGGCCGCGCCCGAATATACCGTCGAGATCATGGTGGTCGCGGCGAAGTAGCCGCCGGATCGCTTCGGCGACCTCCCTATCACATTCACCACAGGCGCGTCCGCCAGCCGGCGGCCGGGCTGGTGGTTTCGCGCGGTGTCACCTGGCCGTGCCGCCCGACAACCGGCTTGACCCACGGCCCGGTGCCGATACGCTATCTCCATACAACCAAAAGACGTCGAAGACCGGGCAAAAGACGTCGAAGACCGGGAGGATAGCAGCGATGTACATGACCCAGGGCCTGCGCCGGGCCGCCAAGCTGACGCCGAACGAAATCGCGGTCATCTCCGAGAAACGCAGTTTCACATGGGTGGAGCTTCAGGACCGAGTCGCGCGGCTCGCCGGCGCGCTGCACAAACTCGGGCTAAAACCCGAGGACCGCATTGCGATGCTGTCGCTCAACTCGGATCGCTACGTCGAGTTCTACTACGGGACGTTTTGGGCGGCCGGTAACGTTGTGCCGATGAACATTCGCTGGTCGGTGCCGGAGAACATCTATTCGATCAAGGACTCGCAGGCGCGTTTTCTCGTGGTCGACGACATGTTCGCCGCGGCCGGCGCCGAGATTGCCGAGGCCTGCGCTTCGATTGAATTTGTCATACACGCGGGCGACGGACCAACGCCCGAAGGAATGCTGAGCTACGAAGCGCTGGTTGCCGAGGCGGCGCCCGCAGCGGATGCCGTGCGATACGGCGAGGATCTCGCCGGCATTTTCTATACCGGCGGCACGACGGGTTTCCCCAAGGGCGTGATGCTGCCGCACCGGGCGCTGTGGACCAGCGCCATGTGCTTTGGCGCGGGGGTCACGATGACGGCGGACGACCGCACGGTCCACGCCGCGCCCCTTTTCCACATCGCCGGCAGCGCGATGCTGTTCTCGATCACGACCTTCGGCGGCTCGCACGCGATCATTCCGGGATTCGAGCCGAAGGTCTTTTTGAAAGCCGTGCAGGATTTCGATCCGACGCTGTCGCTGCTGGTGCCGACCATGATCGGCATGCTGCTGCAGGATCCCGAGCTGGAGAAGACCGATACGAGCAATCTGCAACGCCTCATATACGGCGCCTCGCCGATTACCTTGGCGATCCTCAAGGAAGCGATGGAGAAGATGCCGGAGACCAAGTTCATCCACGCCTATGGGCAAACCGAATTGGCGCCGCTGGTCACATTGCTAGGCTCGGATTACCACGTGCTCGACGGGCCCAAGGCGGAGAAGATCCGCTCGGTCGGACGGCCGGTCGTCGCCGTCGAGGTCGAGATTGTCGACGAAGCCGGCAATGAAGTGCCGCGCGGGACGGTCGGCGAGGTGCGCGTGCGCGGGGCCACCGCCATGCTCGGCTATTGGAACAAACCCGAACAGACCGCCGCGACGTTGAAGGACGGCTGGGTCCATACCGGCGACGGCGGCACCATGGACGAGGACGGCTTCATCACCATTGTCGACCGGGTCAAGGACATGATCATCACCGGCGGCGAGAACGTCTATTCGGCCGAGGTCGAGAACGCGGTCATGCAGTATCCGGGCCTTGCCGAATGCGCCGTGATCGGCATCCCCGACGCCAAATGGGGCGAGGCCGTGCATGCGATCGTCGTGCCGCGCGAGGGCGAGAGCCCCGAGCCCGACGCCGTCATAGAGCATTGCCGCACGCTGATCGCGCACTTCAAATGCCCGCACTCGGTGACGGTGCGGCCCGAACCCTTGCCCAAATCGGGCGCCGGCAAGATCCAGAAGTTCGAGCTGCGCGCGCCGTTCTGGAAGGGCCGCGACCGCCAGGTGGGTTGAATACCTACAATCTCACTAGACGACCGACCAGTTTTGCTTCATGCGCCGTCGCGCAGCAGCGCGCCGAAAACAACCTGCTCGAAATCCCGCAGCGCCGCGTCGCCGCCCTCGGCTTTCATGCGCAGCAAGGCGCCCTCCCAGGCGTCGACCAGAAAGCCGGCCAGTGCTTCGGGCGCGATCCCGCCCGCAATGGCGCCGGCCTCCTGCGCCTCGCGGATATGCGGGGCAAGGAAACTGGCAAACGCCTTGAGCCCCGCCCCGGCCCGCGCGCGTACCGCGGGCGCCAGATCGCCCGCCTCCGCCGCCATGACGCCAAGGAGGCAGCCGGTAGCATGATCTTCCTCGGCCATGCGCCCGGCATAGGCTTGGAAAAACCGGCGCAGCCGCTCGGCCGCGCTAAGCTCCGGATCGGCGGTGATCGCCGCCGCCACGCCGGCCATGCGGCGGCCGAAGTGGTCCATCAGCGCCAGGGCGTAGGCGTCCTTGCTCGCGAAGTAGTAGTGGAACGAGCCCTTGGGCACGCCGGCCGCGTCGACGATGTCCTTGATGCTGACCGCGGCGAAGCCGCGCTGCCGCACCGCGTCGAGCCCTACATCGAGCAGCTTCGCTTTCGTCTTTTGACTCATGTGAAATTACTAGACGATCGTCTAGCAATCTGTCAACGCTCAACGCAGGCTTGCGTGACGCGGCGGCATGGCCCGACAGACCGTCGATCGGGCTCACGAACTCCATTCCCTCTCCCTCTTTGGAGGGGGAGGGGGATTCCCCAATCCACGATTCGAATTATCCGGACATTGCTCTAGTCTCCCCTGAGTTTGGGTTCAACCGGGGAGGACATCATGGCCGAAGGAACAAGCGGAAAGCTCGCGGGCAAGGTCGCCCTGGTATCGGGCTCGGGACGCGGGATCGGCCGCGCCATTGCGCTGAAGCTCGCAGGCGAGGGCGCGCGGCTCGTGATCAACGATCTCGACGACGACCCCGCCGGCGAGACCATCGGCGCGATCGAGGCCATTGGCGGCACGGCCGTGGCCTGCAACGGCGACGTCGCGGCGCCCGACTTCGGCGAGCGCTTCGTTACGGCAGCACTCGATGCCTATGGCGGTGTCGACATCATCGTCAACAATGCCGGCTACACTTGGGACAACGTCATCCAGAAGATGTCGGACGAGCAGTTCCAGGCCATGATCGACGTCCACGTCACGGCGCCGTTCCGCATTCTGCGCGCCGCGGCCGAGCCGATCCGCATCGCCGCCAAGAAGGACGCCGAGGAGGGCCGCGAGGTCTTCCGCAAGGTGGTCAACATCTCTTCGGTGGCGGGCACCACCGGCAATGCCGGCCAGGTCAACTACTCGGCCGCCAAGGCCGCGATCACCGGCCTCACCAAGACGATGGCCAAGGAATGGGGCCGCTATAAGGTGAACGTCAACTGCGTTGCCTACGGCATGATCGCAACGCGGCTCACCCAGGAAATCGAAAAGGATGAGCGCAAGACCATCGATGTCGGCGGCCGCGAGATCGCGGTGGGCATTCAGCCCGGCATGATCGCGGCGATGTCGCAGCTGATCCCGATCGGCCGCGCCGGCACGCCCGAAGAAGCGGCCGACGCGGTCTATCTCTTCTGTACGCCGGAATCGAACTACATCAGCGGTCAGGTCATCACCGTCGCCGGCGGCATGCAGCTCTGATGCGCCGTCCCCGGACATGACCGACATTTCCCGGCCCCTGCCGGGCTTCGGCGATTTCGGCGGCCGGGCCTGGCTCAACACCGCGCATCAGGGCGCGCTGCCATTGGCCGCGGCGGCGGCCGCGCGCGAGGCAATTGACTGGAAGACAGCCCCTTTCGAGCTTACGCAAGACCGTTTCGACGGCGTGCCCTTGCGTCTCCGCGAGGCCTTGGGCCGGCTCGTGAGCGTGCCAGCCGAGGACATCATCCTCGGCAACAGCGCCTCGCGCGGCCTGCACCTGATCGCAAACTCGCTTGACTGGAAAGCGGGCGACGAGGTGCTGGTTCTCGACGGCGACTTTCCCTCCGATATCCTGCCCTGGCGGATCCCCGAGCGCGATCACGGGGTCAAGGTGGTTGCGATCCGCCCGCGCGACCGGGTCGTCGCGCCCGATGAACTGGAAGCGGCGATCACCCCGCATACGCGGCTCTTTTGCACGACCTGGGTGCATTCTTTTTCCGGCTGCTCCATCGACCTCGACGCGCTGGGCGAGATCTGCCGGGCGCGCGGCGTGATCTTCGTGGTCAACGGATCGCAAGGTCTCGGCGCCCGCCCGCTCGATCTGTCGGCCGCGCCGGTCGATGTCTTCACCAGCGTCGGGTTCAAGTGGCTGTGCGGGCCCTACGGCACGGGGTTCGCCTGGGTGCGTCCGGAATTGCGTGACACATTGCGGCCCTTGCAGGCTTACTGGTTGTCCATGCTGACGGCGGAAGATCTGGGCGCCGGATTCCCGCCCACCGAGCTGCGCGAAGGCCGGGGTGCGCGCGCCTTCGATCTATTCGGCACCGCCAATTTCTTCAACTTCTGCCCCTGGACCGCCGCCATCGAGCACCTGCTCGATCTGGGCGTGGAAGCCATCGCGGCGCACGATCAAGCGCTGGTCGGCCGCTTCATCGAGGGCCTCGACGCGAACCACTATGAAATCGCCAGCCCGCGCCTGGCGGGGCCACGCCGCTCGACGCTGGTGTTCTTCTCGCACCGGGCGCCTGCACGCAACCGCGCGGTTCACGAGGCCCTGACGGCCGCCGGCGTTCATGTCGCCTTCCGGGCGGGATCGCTGCGCCTCGCACCGCATCTATACAATACGGGCGCCGATATCGATCGGGCGCTCGATGTCCTGGCGGCGCAGGACTAAGCCGCCGGAGCGCCGGTACTCAATATCCACTAACGGCGAAATCGGACCGGAATTAGCCGTAGAGCAGTTCCTGGAGCTGGGGCGTAAGCTCGTGGACCGACAACCGGGTCAGGTCCTTGTTGATCTCGGTGCCGACCAGCGCCCGAAGCTCGGCGCTCATCACGCCGCGAAGGTCGCCCAGGAATTGCGGCGGCGCGACGACGTGAAGCTTTGCGAAGGTGTTTTTGCGCCGCTCGTCATCGAGCAACTGCCCGATCTCGCGCGCGAAGCTGAACTTGGCATAGCGCTTCGGGTCGGTCGGCGGTTCTTCGGCGTGCCGGCCTTGCCCCGCGCGATCGCGGGTCCGGCCGGGGCGGTCGCTGGCGATCTCGCGGCTGGGCTTGAGATCCGCCGATAATTCGCGCACTGGTTCGAGGCTGATGCTTTGCATCGGCCCATTGAGCGCAAAAATACGTGCCCCCGCAGCGTCTGCAACAACAACCCAATTCGCTTTTCCGGACATTCTTTTTGGTCCACCACGTTTCGTTGGCCACAGCCGCGCTTCGGTCCTATCGGCAAAGGTAACCTAACATCTCTCCAAGTGGAATTGTGGCGCACGCGTCGGCCCCCGGACGGTGTTGCGGCACCCGCCCGGGGGTGTTCATCGCGACCCTACTTTGCGCCCCCTAGGCGTACCACTTCGCATAGGCGCGGCAGACGGTCGGCCGGCCGTTGGCGTAGACACGGCTCATGCTGAACTTGATCTTGTAGGTCGCATTGTGGCGCAGCTTGCGGCCGAGTGTCCGGTAGCCCTGCGCGACGACCTTGGTCGGATTGCTGGCGACGAAGAAAATCTTCGCGCCCTTCGGGATCTTGAAGTTGTTGTGGTTTCTGAGGACCACGATGTTCGGCCGGCGGCCGATGTTGCAGATGAACACCGCGCTCTTCAGCACCTTGGCCTTGATCACTTGCGGGCCGGCCTGTGCGGGAGATTTTGCGGTGGCGGGCGATGCGCCGACGCCAAACGTTACGGCGGCGATTGCGATGGCGGCGGCGCCGCCGAGGGTTTTCAAGTTGAACATTTCACGTGCTCCTTTGAACGCCGTCTGACGACGCCCTTTGGTTTCGGGGTATCGGCGGCATTGCCGTCCCGATTGGTGGCCGGACATTAGGAGCGACCGGCTGAACCCGGTCTGAGGCTGCCGTTCAGTCGCAATTCAGCAATCCGGCGGCCTAAAGCAGCGCGATTGGCCCCGGCGCCCGCACGCGCTAAGCTCGCCCTCTTATGAGCGGCACCCTCATATTGCCGGTTTGGCTGGTTGTGATCGCGGGCGTGCTCGCGGGCTGGGCGGTCCTCGACCGATTGCTGGTGCCTTCGGCCCGCTGGTTCTTCCGGCGCCGGGTCAACCGGCTGATCGAAGAAGCCAACACCCGCCTGCAGATCGAGATCCCCGCCTTCGAGCTCACCAAGCGGCGGGTCTTGATCGACCGTCTGATGTTCGACCCCGAGGTCCAGGAGGCGGCCGCCGTCGAGGCCAAGGCGCGCAACGAGCCGCGCGAGGCGGTGATGGCGGATGTCGGGCGCTATGCGCGCGAGATCGTTCCCGCCTTCAATGCGTATGTCTATTTCAGGGTCGGCTACTGGTTCGCCAAGACGGTGGCGAACTGGCTCTACCGGGTCCGGCTCGGCCATGCCGACGAGGCGTCCTTCGCGAAGATCGATCCCAAATCGACGGTGGTCTTCGTGATGAACCACCGCTCGAACATGGACTATGTGCTCGTCGGGTTCCTGGCGGCGGAAAAAGCGGCGCTGTCATATGCCGTTGGCGAATGGGCGCGTATCTGGCCCCTGCAGCAGTTGATCCGCTCGATGGGCGCCTACTTCGTGCGCCGCGGCTCTGGCAACGATCTTTACCGGCGGGTGCTGGAGCGCTACGTGCAGATGGCGACCGAGGCCGGCGTCAGCCAGGCGGTTTATCCCGAAGGCGGCTTGACGCGCGACGGCCGCCTGCGCCCGCCCCGTTACGGTCTTATCGACTACATGGTGAAAGGCTTCGATCCGAAGGCCGAGCGCGATCTGGTGTTCATTCCGGTCGGCCTCAACTATGACCGCGTGCTCGAGGATCGAACGCTGATCGGAAAGCTGGACGTTGGCGCTCGGCGCAAGGGCCTCTTTGGCTCGCTGGCGACGACCACGCGTTTTGCCTTCCACAATTTTGTCCTGATGGCGCGCGGGCGATGGGAAAAATTCGGCTATGCCAGCGTCAATTTCGGCACGCCGATTTCAATGCGCAGCTACATCGACCAACGCAAGATCGATTTCCGCGCCTTGCCGGAGGATCAACGCCACACGGCAGTGGCAAAACTGGTCGGCGAATTGATGGACGCGGTCGGCCGGGTCGTACCGGTGCTGCCGGTTTCCGCGGTCGCGGCGACGCTGATGCGCGACCCCGACCGCATCTTCACCGAACTCGAGCTCAAGGCCGCAACCCACCGCACGCTGCTCGATTTGGCCGAGAACGGAGCGCATATCTACATCCCGCATGGCGACGAGGACCTCGCGATCGATCGCGGCCTTAGCATGCTGCGGCTGCGACGCCTGGTGGCCGAAGCCGAGGGCGACCTCATCTCGGCGCGCGAAGGCGACATCGAGATGCTGTCTTATTATGCCAACGCCATCGAGCATCTGCTGCCGAGCGAGGCCAAGCCAGCCGAAGTGCTAAGCGACGACAAGCTGCGGGCCAAAGCCGCCCGAGCGGGCGGCGCAGAGATAGACAACGCCCGAGCGGGCGGCGCAGAGATAGACAACGCCCGAGCAGGCGGCGCAGAGACAGACAACGCCCGAGCGGGCGGTACAAAAAACACAGGCGCAAAACCGGCGACGAAGCGAAAACGCGCACCGCGAAAAGCGCCCACGTCGAACTCCGCCGAATAGGAAATAAACCCTAATCTCGAGAGCCGCGCGCCCGGCCCCTAAGATCGGACCAGCGTCAAGCGCACGCTGCCGATCTCGATCGCCACGCCCGGTTCGATCGGCATTTTCTGGCCCGGCGCCAGCGCCTCGCGATTGACCACCGTACCATTGGCCGAGTCGAGGTCCTCGATGGTCAGCGGACTGCCGCCTGACAGCCGGGCATGACGGCGCGAGACGCTGTCGTCGTTCAGCACCAGCCGGCACTGTTTGGCGTTGCGGCCGATCAGGATGCCGTCCTCGGCGGTGCGCAAATCGATATCGGAAATGTTGAGCCGCACGGCCATGCCATTGGCGTCAAATCCCGACAGCACCCAGCCGCCGCTTTCCGTGGGCTCTTCGCCGCTGTATCCGCTCGTGGGCATCGGCGCCAGTGTATCCGGCGAGACCTCCCGATGGCCAGCTTTCGGCGTCGCCCCATCGGAAGCCTTGGGTTGGGCCGGATTGGCGTCGTCCGCTTTCGAAGCCATGGGTTTGGGGCCCGCCAAATCAGCTTGCGGCGATACCGGCTTGGGCGGGGGTGCCGGTTTTGGCGGCGCCGCGGCCTTGGGCACCGCAGCCTTTGGCGCCAGGGCTTTCGGCGGTGCGGACTTGGGCGGTGCGGACTTGGGAGGCGGCGCAGGCTTTGGCTGGGGTTCCGGTTGGGGTTCCGGTTCAAGCGGGGCCTCGACCTCGAAGGGCAGGCGCGCGCGTTTCTTTGGCGCCTCCGACATCGTCTTGCGGCGCGCGGCTTCTTCGGGACCCGGACCAAACAAGTTGAACACCCCGGTCACGGACGCGACCAGCGAGCCCGCGATCAACAGGATCCAGCCGTAGGAATGCGGCACGGCGACCGCCACGTCCCGTATTCCGGCCATCGTGAACATCAAATACCCGGCGGCCAGGGTCATCAAAACGCAGGGAATGAGGCTTGCGCGCAGGACCTTGAAGATCGCAAGGCCGATCGCGAGGAAGGCCGACACCAGCAGGATCGCAGCCCCGCCCAGCAAACGCAGTTCGATGGCCTTCAACCCGGCCGGCAATTCGGGCGCGCCGACCTTCCAATCGAGCAGGCCGCCGACGATCTGATAGAGGCTTGCCGGCGTCGCCCCGGCACCGAGATTGGTGGCCGGCGCGAACAGCCCGACGAGGGTGAACAGCGTGCCCGTCACGACAAGCACGATACTGGTCCGGACGATCATCAAGCCCCCTCGCCGCCCCGCCAACGATATCCGGGCGCCACACCCGACGGGCTACTAAAGCATAGAAGGGTGCGGACCGGAAAGGCGTGCCGCCAAAAGGGCTTGGCGGCGCATCGTGTCAGACGGATGACGAACTAGAACATCGTCTCCAATACGCGGTCGGGCGGGGTATGGCCGTCGATGAAGGTTTTGATGTTGATGATCACCTTCTCGCCCATGTCGACCCGGCCCTCCAGCGTGGCCGAGCCCATATGCGGCAGCAGCACGACGTTGTCGAGTTCCATGAGCTTGGGGTTGACGGCCGGCTCGTGCTCGAAAACATCGAGCCCGGCGCCGGAAATCTGGCCGGATGCTAGCTTGCGCGCCAGCGCGTTCTCGTCGATCACCTCGCCGCGCGAGGTGTTGACAATATATGAGGTCGGCTTCATCAGGTTGAGCCGCCGCGCCGACAAAAGGTGGTAAGTCGCCGGCGTGTGCGGGCAGTTGATCGAGACGATGTCCATATGGGCGAGCATTTGGTCGAGGCTTTCCCAATACGTCGCCTCAAGCTCGGTCTCGATCTCCTTATGAACCCGCCGACGGTTGTGATAGTGGATCGAGAGCCCGAATCCCAAGGCCCGTTTGGCGACGGCCTGGCCGATCCGGCCCATGCCGACGATACCGAGGCGCTTGCCCCAGATCCGGCGGCCGAGCATCAGGGTCGGGCCCCAGCCTTCCCATTGGCCCGAGCGGATGACGCGCTCGCCTTCGGTGAGCCGCCGCGGCACCGCCAGAATAAGCGCCATCGTCATATCGGCGGTGTCCTCGGTCAGCACGCCCGGCGTGTTGGTCACCGAGATGCCGCGCTGGCGGGCGGCGGCGAGGTCGATATGGTCGACGCCGGTGCCGAAGGAGGCGATCAGCTTGAGGCGCGGTCCGGCGCTGGTCAGAACCGCCTTGTCGATATGGTCGGTCACGGTCGGCACCAAGACATCTGCGGTCTTTACAGACTCGGTGATCTCCGCCTGGCTCATCGGCCGGTCGTCGCGATTGAGCCGCGTCTCGAACAGCTCCATCAGGCGCGTTTCGATAACGTCCGGCAGCTTGCGCGTAACGACCACAAGCGGCTTAGGCTGCGCCATGCCGTCCCTTTCCCGAGGGGTGCTCAGATGCCATGCCCATAGCAAGCGGCCCGGAGGTTGTCCAGCGACAAGGCCGCCGGTACCGCTAGAGCCGGCGGGCCCGCACTTGCCGCGCGGGGGCCTTGACCCCGGCTACCGCACTCGCCGATAAGGACCCCCCCCAAACGCAATCGAACCTATACGCAATGCCCGCCAACAGGTCTGCGCAGATGCCACGCCCGCGCCGTTCCGCATTCGCCATTCTTGCGATCGCCGCGGGCCTCGCGGCGATTTCGCTTGCCGCACTCCCATCGTCAGCCGCGGAGAAGAAGCGTCCCGTCCCGCGTTTCGTCGCGCTGAAAACAGCAAAAGTGAACGTGCGCACCGGACCGGGCGCGCGTTATCCCGTCCAGTGGGTGCTGCGCCGCCGCAATCTGCCGTTGCTGGTGATCGCCGAATTCGAGACCTGGCGCCGGGTCCGCGATTGGCAAGGGGCGACGGGCTGGGTGCACCAGGCGACCCTGACCGGCCGGCGATCCGTGATCGTGACCGGCCGCCGCAGGGTGCTGCGACGCCGTCCCGCGGCCAACGCACCCGCTGTGGCGCATCTGGAGCCCAAGGTGATCGCGCGGCTGCTGGCCTGCGGCCGCCGCTGGTGCCGGGTCCAGGTCAAGGGCCATCGCGGCTGGCTCGCGCGCAGCGGTCTCTGGGGCGTGCGCAAGGGCGAGACTTTCAAATAAGCCGAACGCACCCCGGCCGCCGGGAAGCTTGTCATTCAAAAGCCGCAAACCCTGCGGATCATGTGGCAATTCTGCGGCGGTTAACACTTCGTTAAGGGATGCCGGCACAGTTTCGGCGCGTACCTACAGTTGGCGTGTACATAAGCTGGCGCGTACCTAAGCTGGCGCGCCGCTCAGTTGGTGCGCAGCTATTTTCGTGCGACGCATCCCCGACGCCAATACGCGGCGGTCAGACAACACAACGGATCATGGCGACCAACGACCGGCAGCCGAACAAGGACAGCCATTCGCCCGACGGCGCATCAAAGCCGGGGCCGGCCGCTACGCGTGGGCCCGGCAAGCCGCGAAAGCCGCGCAATTCGTCCAAGAAATCGAAACAGCCGGGCGCCTGGGGCAGCGCCTTTCGCTGGTCGCTCAAATGGGGCTTCGTTGCCTTCGTCTGGTGCTTCGTGGCCATGGTCGCGATGGTTGCCTGGTACGCCTATGATTTGCCCGATGTCGACAAGCTGGAGGCGGCGCGGCGCGCGCCCGTCATCGTCTTCAAGGGCCGCAACGGCGCCACCCTGGCAAGCTATGGCGACATCTACGGCTCGGCGATCCGGCTGCGCGACGTGCCGAAATACCTGCCCCAAGCGGTGATCGCGACCGAAGACCGCCGCTTTTACAAGCATATCGGCATCGACTTCATGGGCCTGGCGCGCGCGCTCTGGGTCAATCTGCGCGACGGGCGCATTCGCGAAGGCGGCTCGACCATCAGCCAGCAGCTCGCCAAGAACCTTTTCCTGAGCCGCCAGCGCACCATACGCCGCAAGGTCCAGGAGACGCTGCTCGCCTTCTGGCTCGAGCGGCGCTTCTCCAAGGACCAGATCCTCACGATCTATCTCAACCGCGTCTATCTGGGCTCGGGCACCTACGGGGTCGACGCCGCCGCGCAGCGCTATTTCGGCAAGCCGGCGCGGTTGGTGAACCTCTACGAAGCGGCAATGCTGGCAGGGCTCCTGAAGGCTCCGTCGCGCCACAACCCGGCGAATAATCCGGCCGCCGCCGCACGCCGCGCCAAGGTCGTCCTCATCGACATGGTCGAGGCGGGCTTCATCACCAAGAGCCGCGCCGCCCGCGCGCTCGCAGCGAAACATACGCTTCGCCCCAACCTCGGCGCCGGCGCGCGGCACTATTTCACCGACTGGGCGCGGGCGCGGATCAAGGACTATGTCGGCGACGTGCAACGCGACCTCGTGGTCATCACCACGCTTGATGCGCGGATGCAGAAGATCGCCGAGGAAGAGGTGGCCAAGTATCTAGGGCGTTTCGGCCCGCGGCTTCGCGTCGGCCAGGGCGCGCTGGTCGCCTTGTCGACCGATGGCGCGGTGCGCGCAATGGTCGGGGGCCGCGACTACCGCGAGAGCAAATTCAACCGGGTCACCCAGGCCAAGCGCCAACCCGGTTCGGCCTTCAAGCCCTTCGTCTTCCTGGCCGCGATCGAGGCCGGGATCGAGCCCGACACAAAGTTCCGCGATGCCCCCATCCGCATCGGCGGCTGGCGCCCACGCAACTACGCCAACAAGTATTACGGCGAGGTTACCTTACGTGAATCCGTGACGCGCTCGCTCAATTCGGTCGCCGTACGGGTCAGTGAAAAGGTCGGGCGCGAAAAGGTTATCCGCGTGGCCCGACGCCTGGGCATCCGCACCCGGCTTCGCGCCCACCCCTCGATCGCGCTTGGCGCCAGCGAGGTGACGATGCTGGAGCTGACCGGCGCCTATGCCGCGCTGGCCAACAACGGCACCGGCATCTTCCCCTACGGGATCGCCGAGATCAGGACGCGCGGCGGCCGGGTTCTTTACCGCCGCCGGGGCTCCGGGCTCGGCCGCGTCGTCGCCGCCAGCCATGTCGCCGCAATGAACGACGTGCTGCGCGCGGTGATCGTGTGGGGAACCGGCAAGGCCGCCAAGCTCGACGACCGCCCTGCCGCCGGCAAGACCGGCACCAGCCAGGACTTCCGTGATGCCTGGTTCATCGGCTACACGCCCGATCTGGTGACCGGCGTCTGGGTCGGCAATGACGACGCCAAGCCCATGAAAGGCGTCACCGGCGGCGCCCTGCCCGCCTGGATCTGGAAGGCCTTCATGACCCGCGCGCTCAAAGGCGTGGCACCCAAGAAGCTGCCGGGCGTGGCCTGGGCGCCGAAGGACTAGCACCGATTTACCGACACGTCCGCAGACGCTAGTTTCCTCCCGAACAGGGACGGGGACGGGACATGGACTTCTCCGGCGATGCGGCGCGGATCCAGCGCTCGGTGGCGCGTAGCCACGAAATAGCGGTTCGCCGCGCGGCCGTCTTCGAGGTCTTGGCGCCGTGCACCGGCGAGAGCGTGCTGGAGATCGGCTGCGGCGGGGGCGCTTACCTGCGTGATGTGGCGCTGGCCGTCGGCGAGGGCGGGCGCGCCTGCGGCATCGATATCAGCGCAGACCAGATCGACGGCGCCCGCGCCCATTGCGGCGATGCGCCCGCGGCCGAATTTCACCTCGCCTCGGCGCTCGAGCTTCCCTTCGATGACGGCGTCTTCGACGCTGCCTTCTCGGTGCAGGTGCTCGAATATATCGAGGCGGTTGACGGTGCGATCGCCGAGGCGCATCGCACGCTGAGGCCCGGCGGGCGCTTCGTGCATCTGGCGACCAACTGGGATTCGGTCGTCTTCAACGGGGGTGATGCAGAGCTCATGGGCCGGGTGCTCGGCGCCTGGGAGGCGCATTGCCACCATCCCAACCTGCCCGCCGGCATGTCGGGCCGGCTGCGGCGCGCGGGGTTCATCGCCATCGAGCAAACCCCGCTGCCCATGCTGATCACCGCCAACCACGCGCACAGTTTTACCTTTTGGGCGGCGCAGCTGATGGCAGGCTTCGCCGCCGGCCAGGGCGCGGTCACGCCGGAGGAAGCGCAAGCCTGGCTCGCCGACCTCACGGCGCTCGACGCCAAGGGCGAGTTCTTCTATTCGGCGATGACGGTCATCACCCGGGCGCGCAAGGCGGGCTAAGTGCGGGGCTTGTGTCCGCCATGGGCGACGGCGCCGGCGATCTTCGCCTTGGCGCGCTGGACGCTCGCAGGATCGGCGCGGTCGACACCGATGGGCCGGTCGCCGGTGATGGTGACCCGCTCCATGACGCGGCGCTGGGGGTAGTAGTCGTGCACCGCGTAGTGCTGGACCGAGCGGTTGTCCCAGAAGGCGATCATGTGCGGCGCCCAGTGGAGGCGGAACTGAACCTCGGGGATAAACGCCTGATGGAAGAGCGTCTCCAGCAGCGCGGCGCTCTCGCGCTCGTCCATATCCTTGACGGCGATGGTGAATTGCGGATTGACGAAGATCACCTTGCGGCCGGTCACCGGATGGACGCGCACCACCGGATGGGTCACCGGCGGATAGCGGCGCTCGTAGTCCTGCAGCAGCGCCCGGTCCTCGGGTGTATCGGCGAAAATCGTCCGGAAGGGTTTGATGTCGTGAACCGCTTCCAAGCCAGATATGAAGGCCTGCATGCGGTTGCTGAGCCCCTCATAGGCGGCGGCCATGCTTGCGAACATGGTGTCGCCGCCGAGCGCGGGCACCTCCTTGGCACACAGCATCGTGCCCATCGGCGGCGCCTCGCGGAACGTCTCGTCGCTGTGCCAGAAATCGGTGCCGAAGGGCGGGTTGTCGGCTGAGTTCTCGAACCGGATGAGGGCCGGCCGCGCCTCGTCGGCGGGCGCGAAGGGATGCACCGAGAGCGCGCCGAAGCGCGCGCCGAAGGCCATCAGCTGATCGGCCGTGATGTCCTGATCGGGGAAGAGCAGCAACCCGTGCTCGGCATGGGCTTGAGCGATCGCGTCGCGAGCCGCGTCGTCGAGCGGCTGGCGCAGATCGACCCCGCAGATCGCCGCCCCCAGATTGACGCCGAGCCGCCGGACCGAAATTGCCGCCGCGTCCGCTTGTGCGCGCTTGGCCGTTTGCCTCACGAGCCCGCCTCCCGCCGGTGTTCGCCGAAGCTTAACCTCGCGCGGCAGTCTAGCGCATTTTCCGTTCAGTTGGCATCGCCGGCGCTACTTGTCGGCAGACGTGATAATCCGGCCGATATCGATGTAGCCGACGTCTATCGCGTGGCTCAGCGCGTCATAGGCCGCACGCGCCTCCTCAAAGAGGTGGCGCTTCTGGCGCAGGCCCTCGATGGCGGCGGCGTCGGGCAGCTCGGCCTCGGCCTCGCCGCAGAGTTCCAGCGCCGCCTGAAGATAATCGGCCCGCAGCCGCGCCACGGTCACCGCGAAAGCGAAGGCGCGCTCCTGGTCGAGTTGGGGGATCTTGCCGTGGATCACCTCCTGATTGGCGATCCGGATGCCCTGCTCGGTCTCGCTGAAATAGCGCTGTTTGGACTTGTGGGCTTCGATGTCCTCGGTGTAGCGGGACATGGGCTCCTACTCCGTGGTGGTGCTCGATCTGGCGCGCACGAACCGCTGCGCGCATGCCAGAGCGCCAACCCTAGCGGGAGCAGGTTGCCAAGCCCCTAACGCGGCGAATTTGGCCTCAGCCCGCCAGCCCCTTCTCCATCAGCCCCGAAAGCCGCCGCCCGAAGGCCGCCGGGTCGGGCACCGGCTCGCCTTCCATGATGCGGGCCTGGTCGAGCAGCACGAAGGCCGCGTCCTCCAGCGCCGCCTGCGCGCCCCCTGCGTCGGTGGTTTGGGCCTCGGCGGTCCTGGCCAGCGCCTTGATCACGCCATGCGCCGGGTTGATCTCCAGGATGCGCTTGCTCTCGTGGTCGAGCTGGCGGTGTTGCTTCAGCATTCGCTCCAGATGCATGTCCATATCGCTCTCGTCGGCGACCAGGCAGACCGGACTGTCGGTGAGACGATCGGTGGTGCGCACGTCCTTGACCGCGTCCTTCAGGGCAAGCTTCAGGAAGGCGATCAGCGTGTCGACCGACTTGGCGCTCGCCTTCTTGGGCGTCTTGGCCTTGGCGTCCTTGGCTTGCGGCTCGAATTTGTCGAGGTCGGCGGCGCCGCGGGTGATCGACTTGAAGGGCTTGTCCTCGAAGCTGCCGATCGCCGGCGCCCAGAACTCGTCCACCGGATCGGTCAGCAACAGCACCTCAAGCCCGCGCGCACGGAAGCCTTCCAGATGTGGGCTCGCGCGCAGCTGTGCGCCGTCCTCGCCGGCCAGCGTGTAGATCGCCTCCTGGCCCTCCTTCATCCGGCCGATGTAGTCGGCAAGACTGACCAGCCCGTCGCCAGCCGTCGAGGCGAAGCGCGCCAGGCCCAGAAGCGCGTCGCGCTGCTCGGCGTCCTCGTAGAGCCCTTCTTTCAGGACGGCGCCGAAGTTCTCCCAGAAGGCGGCAAAATCCTCCGGCTCGCTCTCCGCCTTCTTTGTCAGCTCCGAGAGCACGCGCTTGACCAGCCCCTGGCGGATCTTCGCCAGCACCGGATTGTGCTGCAGCATCTCGCGGCTGATGTTGAGCGGCAGGTCTTCGGAATCGACCACGCCGCGCAGGAAGCGCAGCCAGGCCGGCAGCAGCCCTTCGCAATCGTCGGTGATGAAGACGCGCGAAACGTAGAGCCGCAGCTGGTGCTTGCGGTCGGGTTGCAGGAGATCGAAGGGCTTCTGTGTGGGCACGAAGAGCAGCGCTGCGTATTCGATCTTGCCCTCGGCCTTCCAGTGGAGCGTCATCCAGGGCTCGTCGAAGGCGTGGCCGGCATGGCGGTAGAACTCGGTGTACTGCTCGGGCGTGATGTCCTTTTTCGGCCGCGTCCACAAGGCGGACGCCGCGTTCAGCGTCTCCTCCTTGTCGCCGTCTTTGTCGCTGGTGGCCAACACCACCGGCACGGCAATGTGGTCGGCGTATTTGCCGACGATGGTGGAGACCCGGGGCGGCTCCAGGAAATCCTTGGCATCCTTCTTCAGATGCAGGGTCACCGCAGCGCCGCGCGCCGGCGCCTCGTCGGCCGGCTCGATGGCGAATTCGCCCCGGCCGTCGGAGCTCCAGCGCCAGCCGTCTTTCTCGCCGGCGCGCCGGGTCAGCATCTCGACTTTGTCGGCCACCATGAAGGCGGAATAAAAGCCGACACCGAACTGCCCGATCTGCGAGGCGTCCTTGGCGGCCTCGCCCGATAGCCCGGCGACGAAGGCGGCGGTGCCCGAACGGGCGATGGTGCCGAGGTTGTCGATCAGCTCGGTCTTCGACATGCCGACGCCGTTGTCGGTGATCGTCAGCGTCTTGGCCTTCTTGTCGATGGCTATGGCGATCTTGAAGTCGGGATCGCCCGAAAGGAGATCGGGTTTGGTGATCGCCTCGTAACGCAGCTTGTCGCAGGCATCCGAGGCGTTGGAGATCAATTCGCGCAGAAAGATCTCCTTCTCGCTGTAGAGCGCGTTGGCGACGATATCGAGGAGTTTGCTGACCTCGGCCTGAAAACCATGGGTTTCGGCGGTTGGATTGGCCCCGCCGGCAGGTTTCGTTTCGTCCGATGTCTCTGCTGTCATCACTATCCCCAGTTCACCAATTCAAGTCAGCGAACGAATTTGTTCTGGCCCGCGAGATAGGCGCAAGACGGCGCGCATACAACCCCACACCCATGCGGCCCGTTCGGTCTAAGATCGGGACGGAGCACATCGACAATGACCGACCTGCTGCAAAAACGCGCGCAGATGTTGCGCGAGATCGAGCACGATGCGCGCATGACCGCGTCCTTCACCGGCCGCAAACGGCTGTCGGGCGCGGTGCTGACCGCGATCGGCCGGATCGCGCGCGAGGACTATGTCGATGAACGCGACCGTGAGCGTGCCTACATCAACCGGCCCCTGCCGATCGGCCACGGCCAGACCATCTCCCAGCCCTTTATCGTCGCCCTGATGACCGAGCTGATCGACCCGCAGCCCGGTGATGTGGTGCTCGAGATCGGCACCGGGTCGGGCTATCAGGCCGCGGTGCTCGCCGAGCTCGCCGCCCATGTCTACAGCGTCGAGGTCGTCGAGGCGCTCGCCACGCAAGCCGCAGAACGCCTCAAGGCCGAGGGCGTCGAGAACGCCACCGTGCGCCACGGCGACGGCGCGGATGGTTGGGCGGAGCATTCGCCTTTCGATGCGATCATCGTGACCGCGGCGGCGCCGGAGATCCCGCCGGCACTCATCGATCAGTTGAAGCCCGGCGGCCGCATGATCCTGCCCGTGGGGCAATCGGGCGCCGAGCAGATGCTGACGCTTGTGACAAAGGACGCCGAGGGCGCCGTGACGTCCCGGGACGTCCTACCCGTCGCTTTCGTGCCGCTCGTCCCCGCCGACTGAAGCTGCTTCCTTGGAGGCCGGATCAACTGACGCACATCCGGTTGCCCCGGCGCCGCCCGGGGCGCTATGCTTCCGTAATGACCGACAAACCTGGAAATCGCCGCTATCACGATATGGGCGGGCTGCCCGCCGGTCCGGTCGAGAACGACGACCACGAACCCGATCTGTGGGAAAAGCGCGTCGATGCGATGATGGTCTGCCTGGGCACCTCTGTGGCCGACGGCAAGAAGCTCATCACGG
Organism: Alphaproteobacteria bacterium; assembly: GCA_035527975.1. Taxonomy (GTDB): domain Bacteria; phylum Pseudomonadota; class Alphaproteobacteria; order JAPULJ01; family JAPULJ01; genus DATKZM01. The sequence goes on from DATKZM010000101.1 coordinate 29,409, forward strand.
TCGACGAGATCCGCCGCGTCATCGAGGACCTGCCGCCGGACGCCTACGACACCATGAGCTATTACGAGCGCTGGGTGCATTCGATTTCGACCATCCTCGCCGAGCGCGGCGTTTATAGCCGCGAAGAGCTCGAGGCGAAACTCGCCGAGGTCAAGGCCCGCGCCAATGAGCAGGCCAGCGAAGGGGCGGCGCCATGAGCCGCTTCGCCCCCGGCGACAAAGTCCGGGTAATCGCCGATTTCACCCGGCCCGGCCATGTCCGCACACCCTGGTATTGCCGCGACAAGGCGGGCGTCATCGAGCGCGCCTGCGGCGCCTTCGCCAATCCCGAGACGTTGGCCTACGCCAAGGACGGGTTGCCGAAATTGCCGCTCTACCGGGTGCGCTTCGCCCAGCGCGAGCTGTGGCCGGATTATGGTGGCGGTGCGGGCGACGTCGTCGAGATCGAGATCTACGAGCCCTGGCTTAAGGCCACCGAAGAATAGGGGGGCATGACCATGCAGGACGACAACACCGACGACACGCATGACCATGCGCACGATCACGATCACGGCACGCGCGACTTCCAGCCCGATCTCGAGGACACTCATCCATTTACTGAGGCCCAGTTCCTGGAGACCGCGCTGCGCGAGCTGCTGATCGAAAAAGGCGTGATCACGGCCGACGAGCTGCGCGGCGCGATCGAGTTCATGGATGGCCGCGGCGCCCATCTGGGCGCGGGCGTCGTCGCGCGGGCCTGGACCGATCCCGGCTTCAAGGCGCGCCTGCTCGCCGACGGCACGGAAGCGGTCGAGCTCTACGGCATTCCAATCCGCCCGACCCATCTCGTCGTGGTGGAGAACACAGCCACGGTCCACAACGTGATCGTCTGCACGCTTTGCTCGTGTTATCCGCGCAACCTGCTGGGCCGCCCGCCGCTGTGGTACAAGAGCCGGGAATACCGCTCGCGTGCCGTGCGCGAGCCGCGCGCCGTGCTTGCGGAATTCGGCACCACGATCCCGGCCGAGGTCGAGATCCGCGTCCACGATTCGACGGCCGATATGCGCTATCTG
>DATKZM010000102.1:0-29493 GCA_035527975.1 Alphaproteobacteria bacterium
CAAATGCCGCCTCCGGGGACCATACGGAGGAGGCAACAAAGATGTTCGAGGTTCTCTGGAAATACCAACCGGGCGACGAGACGCCTGAGCATGCGGCGTTCAGCCGCGCGCCCAACGGCGGCGTTGTTGCGACGCTGACCAACGCGCGCGAGCTTGCCGTCATCACGATCAATTTCGATCCGATACTGTCCGCGCCGAAAGCCCTGGCGATCACCGAGGAGGTGATCGGCCTGTTGCGCGCCAAGTCATGAGTCCGCTGATCGTGGCGTTTGCGGTGCTGTTCTCGGCGGCCGCCGGCTGGGCTGGCACACACATCGTGGTGCATAAATGCGTCTCTCAACTACAGGTCGGTTTGTTTTAGGGCTCTCTGGCTACGCCTAATATCGGGTCCGATAATAGGCGTAACGACAACCTGGCCCTGCTTCGGCGGGGCTTTTTGTCGCAGTGTCACCCACAGTGCCACCTGGCCCCGACAAATCCTAGTCAATGGCGATAAGCGCCGCAGCAACGCTACGATTTTCGGAAGCCAACACGCTGTATGTCCGGCAGGCAGCGCCCGTGTCCATGGGCTCGATCACGATGCCGACCTCGCGCAGCGCCGCCCGCAGCCGTCCATCAACCGGCACCAGTGAGCGGCCGCCGCCAAACAGGAGGATATCGACCTTCGGCTCGGCGTCGCGCACCGGCGCGAGGCTCTCGATGGTCAGTTCAGCCGGATGTTGGAGCGCCCATGCAAGCGTAGCCTCGGGCAGCACGATCACCGAGCCGGCGTGACGCACGCCACTGATGCGAAATCCGCCGCCGCCATAGGTTTCTATACGCGGGCGATCCGGCCTGGCAGCCGCAGGTTGGCCGCTGTCGCTACTCGGCAGGAGCCTTGCCCTCGGCTTCCCGCGCGGCTTCCGCAAAGGTGTCCCGGCGGATATTGAAGTAGAGCAGGATCGGCACGGCAAGGCAGACCGACGAATAGGTGCCGATTATGACGCCCCAGACCAGCGCCAGGCTGAAGTCGCGGATTACCTGGCCGCCCAGAATAACCAGCGCCAGCACCGCAAGCAGCGTCGTCACACTTGTGAGCACGGTGCGCGACAATGTTTCGTTGATGCTTTTGTTCATCAACTCCGGCAGCGGCATCTTCTTGTATTTGCGCAGATTCTCGCGCACGCGGTCGAAGACGACGACGGTATCGTTGATCGAATAACCCGCAATAGTCAGCACAGCGGCGACCGTGGCGAGGTTGAATTCGAGCTCGAGCTCCGCGAAAAAGCCGAGCGTCAGGAGAATATCGTGGGTAAGCGCCACGATCGCGGCCACGCTGAACTGCCACTCGAAGCGAAACCAGACGTAAATCAGAATTCCGAAGAGCGCGAGCACAACCGCCCAGATGCCTGACATGATGAGTTCGCCGCCGACCTGCGGGCCGACAAATTCCGTGCGTCGGTAGGTGACCACCGACAAGGCATCGCGGACGCGTGTGAGCGCCTGGTTCTGCTTGTCGATCGCGGCGGTCTCGGTGTCGCTGTCGGTATATTGTGGTGGAATGACGATCTCGACGGTTCCCGACGCCGCATCCCGACTGACCGCAACCCGGCCCAGGGACAGCTTGGCGAGACGCTCCTCGATCGCGGCGATTGTAGCTCCGGGCCGATTGAGCTTGCCCTTCAGCACCATTGGCCGGTCGCGTGCAAATTTGGGCTCCGCCTCGCCGGCGGTGGCAAGGAACGAGAATACGTCCTTGATGCGACGGATTGCCTGCGCCTGGGCCTTCTCACCGCCCTCCTGCTTCTCGACCCGGATCAGGACGTCCGTTAACTCGCCAAAGGTTTGCAGCGAGACCTCGCCCAGCCCCAGAGTGCCCAGCTGGGCTCGCATTGCCGCGATATCGGCGGGGCCGGACTTGTTGCGCGCCTCGATCAGGATGCCGCCCTTGAAGTCGATGCCGAAATTGAGGCCCTGTAGAAACGTCGACGCGACGGCCGCGATGAACATTACGGCGGAGATCACGAAGAAGATCTTGCGGCGCTTAACGAACGCCAGATTGATATTGTCGGGTACGAGCTTCAATGCCATGGCGCGGCCTTAGATGGGCAGTTCCGACGGGCGCTTGCGGCGCAGCCAGATGGACAGAATCAGCCGCGTGATCATGATCGCGGAGAACATGGAGGTCGCAAGCCCGATCGAAAGCGTGACGGCGAAGCCCTTGATCGGGCCAGAGCCGAAGAAAAACAGCATCAACGCGGCGATGAAGGTCGTGAGGTTGGAGTCGATAATCGTCGTGATCGCGCGCCGATAGCCGGCATCGACGGCCGAGATCGGCGTGCGACCCGATCGAACCTCCTCGCGGATGCGCTCGAAGATCAGCACGTTGGCGTCGACCGCCATGCCGATGGTCAGCACGATGCCGGCAATACCAGGCAACGTCAGCGTCGCCTGCAGGAGCGAGAGCGCTCCCACGAGCAGAACCATGTTCGCTGTCAGCGCCACATTGGCCATGATGCCGAATCGGCCATAGGCCACGCCCATGAAGACGATCACGAGGACGAGGCCGATGATGCTGGCTCTCTCACCCTGCCGGATCGAATCGACGCCGAGACTGGCACCAACGGTGCGCTCTTCGAGCGGCTCCAGCGGCGCCGGCAGCGCACCGGCGCGCAGCAGAAGGGCGAGGTCCCCGGCGGTCTTCGTGTTGAACCCGCCCGTGATGATGCCGGCGCCGCCGAGGATCGGCTCGCGGATCACGGGTGCGCTGATGACTTTACCGTCGAGCACGATGGCGAAAGGCTTGCCGACATTGCGGCGCGTGGTGTTGCCGAAGCGGCGTGCACCCCGGCTGTTGAAGCGGAAGGAGACAACGGCCTGGCCGTCCTGCAAGGTCGGCTGGGCGTCGACCAAATCCTCGCCACCAACCTCGATCCGCTTGCTGATCAGATAGAGTTGACTTTCGTCCTGATCGCCCGGCAGCAGCATGGAACCCGGCGGAGGACGCATGCCCTTCCTGGGCACCTCGGACTGGTCGACGAGATGAAAGGTCATCTTTGCGGTCTTGCCGAGGATGCGCTTGAGGCGTTCTGGGTCCTCCAGGCCGGGTACCTGGAGCAGAATGCGGTCTTCGCCCTGCCGCTGGATGATCGGCTCAAGCGTGCCAAGCTCGTCGACCCGGCGCCGTACGACCTCGATTGACTGCTCGATGGCCTGGCTTTGGCGCGCACGGATCGCGTCGTCGGTGAGGGTGACCCGGAAAACCCCGTCGGCGCTCGAATCGATCGTGACCTCGCGACCGCCGCCGCTGAGCAGACTGCCCGTCGTGACGCTGCCGACGCTGTTTCGCAGGGCTTCACGGGCTTTGTCGATGTCGGCGATGTTGCGCACACGAAAACGCACGCCCTTGCCTTCGACCCGCAGGCCGGCAAATCGGATGCGTGCGCCGCGCAGCTCGCGGCGGACCGAGTCAGCAACCGAGGCGACGTGCTCGCGGAACACGGTGTTCACATCGACCTTGAGCAGCAGATGCGAGCCGCCCTGAAGGTCGAGGCCGAGATTGATCTGCTTGTGGGGCAACCAGGTCGGGATCGACGCAATGTTCTTTTCGGACAGCAAATTCGGCGCCGCAAAGCCGAGGCCAAGCACGCAGGCAAGGATGATCAGGACAATCTGCCAACGAGGGAAATGGACCATCGTGCTGTCGCGGACCTGGGCGTCTCCGGTCCTTTTGTTTCGAGGTTCGGGTTAACGGCGCCGTGTTGTTTGGAGAAGCATGCGCGTCTGGGGTATTTGGGGCCTCAGCCCCACAATCCCAAGGACAATGGGGACAATATTACTCGTCTCAACGATCGCACGCACTGCCACACGGCCTTGCGGGCGAATTCAGAATTCCTAGCGCTTACCGAACAGACCCCCGAGGCCGCCGAAGCCGCCGAAGCCGCCGAAGCCACCAGGCTTCTTTGTCTGGTCGCCGCTGCCCGGAGTGGCCGGATGAGGCTTGCCCATAACCGCTTGTATCGTCGCGCGGCTGACCCGAACCCGCACATCCTTGGCGATCTCGACCTGAACTTCGGAGTCGTCGATGACCTTTGTGACGGTGGCGATGATGCCGCCGCCGGTCACGATCTTGTCGCCGCGCTTCAGCGACGCGATCATGCCCTTGTGCTCCTTCATCCGCTTCTGCTGTGGGCGGATCAACAGGAACCAGAACACGACGAAAATCAGGATGATTGGCAGCAGCCCGCCGAGGCCGCCGAATGCGCCGCCGGCGCCGCCCCCGCCGGACTGGGCGAGCGCTTCGGAGATAAACATGGGGAAACTCCTACTGCCACTGAGGCAAGACCCGCCGGACTATAAGGAGCCTCGCCCCAAGTGCAAGCGTGAAGGGCTGTCGATCCAAGATGTTGCGCCGCATGCCTCTGATGATTGACCAGCAGTGATGCTGTGATTACGGTCGCGCGGCCTTTAGCGGCTCGGCGGACTGGGTTCCTCTGGGGACAGCCGCGGTAATGGCAAGGGCGCAAATACCGGAGCAGGACGGGATGGACGAGACGCGGCTGCAGGCCTTGCTGGAACGCATCGTGGGCGCGCTGGAGCGCCAGGCGCCGCCACCGGCCGGCGAAGTGGAATTGGACGACAATGCCGACGCATATGTCTGGCAGGCCGAGACGGGCCGGCTGGAGGCCGTCGAGACGGTAAATCGCGTCGCGATCACGCTCCTACAGGGCGTCGACCGCCAGCGCGAGACGCTGCTGGAGAATACGCGCCGCTTTGCCGAGGGTCTGCCGGCGAACAATGCGCTCCTATGGGGTGCGCGCGGTATGGGCAAGAGCTCGCTGGTCAAGGCGGTCCACGCCGCAGTCAACGAAGGCGCCAAATCCCCGCTCGTTCTGGTGGAGATCCATCGCGAGGACATTCCCTCCCTGCCCCGCCTGTTGGCGCGCCTTCGCGAGTCCGACCGACGCTTCATCCTGTTCTGCGACGATCTTTCATTCGACGGACAGGATGCCAGCTACAAATCATTGAAAGCAGTGCTGGAAGGCGGCATCGAGGGTCGGCCGAAGAATGTGGCCTTCTATGCCACCTCGAACCGGCGCCATCTGATGCCGCGCGAGATGATCGAGAACGAGCGATCGACGGCGATCAATCCCGCCGAATCGGTCGAGGAGAAAGTCTCGTTATCGGATCGCTTCGGGCTGTGGCTGGGCTTTCACGCCTGCGACCAGGACACCTATTTCGCCATCGTCGAAGGCTATGCCCGCTATTTCGGGATCGAGATTGACAGCGCTGCATTGCAAGCCCAGGCCAATGAATGGTCGATCGAACGCGGCGCACGCTCTGGACGCGTCGCCTGGCAGTTCATCCAGGATCTTGCGGGACGATCGAGAGTGCGGCTCGACTGATCAGGAAAGCTGTCAGCGGCTCGCAAGGCTACGATTGCGCGGCAGCTTGGCAAGCGGGTCGATCGGTCGTTTGCTCTTGCGTATTTCGAAATGAAGCTGCGGGCGGATGACCGCGCCGGTGCTGCCTACGGTGGCGATCGGCTGGCCGCGACGAACGCGTTGACCGCGCCGGACCAAGAAGCGCTCGTTATGCGCGTAAGCGGTCATCCAACTGCCGGCATGCTTGATCAGGAGCAGCTCGCCAAAGCCCTCGACGCCGGATCCGGCATAGGCCACGACGCCGTTCTCGGCGGCCCGGACAATGCTGCCGGCGCGTGCGGCTATATTGACGCCGTCATTGCGCAACCCGCCCGGATAGGTGCCGAAGCGACCGACGACGCGGCCGCGTAACGGCCAGGCAAAGCCACGGCCGCTGAGCGCGGGCGGCTTGCCAACACGCCCATGGCTGCGTTTTGTGCCGAGGCCGGAGCCGCGAAGCACTGCGCCTGCGACCTTGCGGCGGACTTCAAGCCCCTTGGGTGATCGGGCGTTGCGCCTACGAATGACGGGCCGGGCACGCTCTAGGCTGGGTTTGTGTTTTTTGGCGGTGCGTTTGGTCGCCGGGCCGCGGCCAGGCAGCTGCAATTTCTGCCCGATCTTGAGCCGGTAGGGCCGTTTCAAATTGTTCAAGCGAATGAGCCCGCGCCTGGAAACCCGGTAGCGCTTGGCGATCCTGGCAACGCTGTCGCCGCGCCTGACGCGATGCTGGGTTTGCGCGGCGCGAAGTCGCAGACGCTGACCAATACGCAACCGGTAAGGCCGTTTCAGGCCGTTGAGCTGGATGATGCGTTCAATCCGGACCGCGTGGCGGCGGGCAATTCGAAACAGCGTGTCACCGCGTTTCACGGTAGTTGAGGCAATTTGTGCCTTTTGTACCCCGGATTTGCCCTTGGCCCCGGCCGAAACCGGCACAATCAATGCCGACAACAACGCCAAGACAGCCGCCAATATCGTGATGGCGGGAGCCCCGGATTTGGCCCTATTGGCGTTCACTATCATCCCCGATTACACCCCTGTCTCGGCGTGCGCTTGCCCTGTCTTCGCCGGCGTCTCCATCTGTGCCTTATCGGGCACATCGCTGGCTCGTGATACGGCCCAAGCCGGCTCGCTATCCACGCCCCATGAGGCCGCGATCACGGTTAACAATTCGTTAAGGACGCCAAATCGAAGGCCGTTTGAAAGCGCTCGAGCTGATTTTGATAGGTGAGGTCGAGGTGGAGGGGTGTGACCGCCACGGCGCCGGCGCGCACCGCGGACAGATCGGTTTCGTAGCCCATCGCCGGCTCGTCGCGCAGCGGCCCAATCCAGAAATACGGATAACCACGGGGATCGCGGCGCTCCTCGAACTGGATGCCAATTTTGCGTTTGCCTTGCGGGACGACGTCGATGCCGGTGACCGCGTCAGCCGCGACATCGGGGAAATTTACGTTCAGCAGCATTTCCGCCGGCCAGGAGGGCTCAACGGCGCGGCGAATGATCTCCGCGGCATGGGCCTCCGCAGTGGCCCATTTCGCCTTGTGCGGGCCGTCGATCTGCTGGCTGAGCGCGATCGAGCGAATGCCAAGCAGCGCCCCCTCCATAGCCGCAGCAACCGTGCCCGAATAAGTCACATCGTCGCCCAGATTACCGCCGCGATTGACCCCGGACAAAACCAGGTCGGGGGGATGGTCGCCCAGAATGTGCCGAACCGCGAAAAGCACGCAATCGGTCGGCGTTCCGGCAACCGAAAAGCGCCGATCCTCGACTTTTCGCACCCGCAGGGGACTTCGCAAGGTAAGCGAATGGCTGGCCCCGCTCTGCTCGGCGTCCGGGGCCACAACCCAGACATCGTCGCTTAAGCTCCGAGCGATACGCTCCAGCACCGCCAGGCCGGTCGCATTGATGCCGTCGTCGTTGGAGATGAGGATGCGCGATCGGGCAAGATCGAGGGGCGCCTCATGCATCGGCCGGACCGATTGTCTCAAGGCCGCCCATGTAAGGCCGCAGCGCCTCGGGTACCGTGACAGTGCCGTCCTCTTGCTGAAAGTTTTCCAGCACCGCAATAAGCGCGCGCCCCACGGCCAGACCCGAGCCGTTGAGCGTGTGGACGAAACGCGTGCCCTTGCCCTCTTTCGGGCGGAAACGGGCATTCATGCGCCGAGCCTGGAAGTCGCCGCAGTTGGAACAGCTGGAAATCTCGCGGTAGGCGTCTTGCCCCGGTAGCCAGACCTCAAGGTCATAGGTCTTGCGCGCGGAGAAGCCCATATCGCCGGTGCAAAGCAGCACTTTGCGGTAGTGGAGCCCGAGGCGCTGCAGGACGGTTTCGGCAGCGCCGGTCATGCGCTCGTGCTCCTCCTCGGAGTGCTCGGGATGGGCGATGCTGACGAGTTCGACTTTGTAGAATTGGTGCTGGCGCAGCATGCCGCGCGTGTCCTTGCCGGCCGCACCGGCTTCAGCGCGGAAACAGCCCGTATGGGCGGTGAAGCGCAGCGGCAGCGCATCCTCATCGAGGATCTCGCCGGCAACGAGGTTGGTGAGCGGGACTTCTGCCGTCGGGATAAGCCAATGTTCCTGGGTAGTTCGAAACAAATCCTCGCCAAATTTCGGAAGCTGCCCGGTACCGAACAGCGCAGTTTCGCGCACAAGAACAGGCGGACTTACCTCATTGTACCCAAATTCGCTCGTCTGCAGATCGAGCATGAATTGCGCCAGTGCGCGCTCCAGGCGCGCCAACGGACCGGTCAGAATGACGAAACGCGAGCCCGAGAGCTTGGCGGCACGCTCGAAATCCATCGCGCCCAACGCCTCTCCGATCTCGAAATGCTCCTTAGGCTCAAAACCGAGATCTGGCTTGTTGCCCCAGACCGCGACCTCCACATTGGCTGCCTCGTCGGCGCCTTCCGGCACGCCCTCGCCCGGGATATTTGGAATTCCCGCCAGCGCCGCGTCGAGCTCCGCCGTCCGGGCGCCGGCCTCGCTTTCGGCTGCCTCCTCCGCCGCTTTGGACGCAGAGACTTTTTCGAGTAGTTCAGCGGCATCCTCGCCTTTCGACTTCGCCACGCCGATCTGCTTGGACAGCGCGTTCCGTTCCTGCTGGATTTCCTGGGCGCGGGTCTGCGCCTCGCGGCGGGCCTTGTCGAGTGCGATCAGGGGCGCCGACTGCGGAGCTAGTCGCCGCTTTTTCAGCCCCGCATCGAATGCGTCGGGGTTCTCGCGGATCCATTTGATGTCATGCATGGGACGAAATCACTGCGGCGACAAGCCGATTGTGGTTATGAGCCGATCAAGTCGAGCCGTTATAGGGCGACGGGCCGGACCTGACCATAGCGTCAGGCGTCGCCGGCCTCGGCGTCGCGCGCCTCGCGCTTTTTCTCCGCCATGCGGGCGCAAATAATCGAGATTTCGTAGAGCAGGATCATCGGAATGGCGAGGGCGATCTGGCTGACCACGTCGGGCGGGGTGATGACGGCGGCAAAGACGAAGACGCCGACGATGGCGTATTTGCGCTTGGCCCTCATGCCCTGGCTGGTGGCGAGCCCGGCGCGCGCCATCAACGTCAGCAGGACGGGCATCTGAAAGCAAAGCCCGAAAGCGAAGATGAGCTTCATGACAAGGCTCAAATACTCGCTGATCTTGGGCTCGAGCACGGTCGGGAGGGAGGTTTCCTGCGCCGTGGTCTGGAAGCCCAGCAAGAATTCCCAGGCCAGCGGCATGAGCACGTAATAGACCATGGCCGCGCCCAGAATGAAGAGCATTGGGCTGACCAGCAAAAAGGGCAGGAATGCTTTCTTTTCACCCTTGTAGAGGCCGGGGGCGATGAAGCGCCAAATCTGTGTGCCGAAAATCGGGAAGGTGATACACAGCGCCGCAAAGAACGCCACCTTGACCTGCGTGAAGAAGCCTTCGATCAATCCGGTGAAGATCATGCGGTTGGCGCTGATCTTGGCCTGATCCATCGCATTCTTGAGTGGAATGGTGAGGAACTCGTAGAAATCCTCGGCAAAGGCGAAGCAGACGAAGAAGGCCACAATGAGCGATCCCACGCTGATCAGGAGGCGCGTGCGCAACTCGATCAGATGGCTGAGGAGCGGCATGCGCTGAGCCTCGCCGGCGCCATCCTCCGGAGTTTCGTCGACTATCGCCGATACATCCTCGTCGCCCGCGGCCATGGCCTAGCTATCCGTCTCGGTCGTGCCGGCGGACGCGGGCTTCCGGGTGGGCGCGGACTTGGCTGCCGGTTTTGCCACAGATTTCGGCGATGTCTTTGCCGCTGTCTTGGCGGGCGCTTTCGCCGGTGCCTTTGTCGATGCATTAGCGGCTGGCTTCGCACGCGATTTGGCCGGCGCGGCCGTCGTGCTTTTCGGCTTGGCGGTCGCTTTGGGCTTCGTGGTCTTCGCGACCGCCGCACCTGCCTTGGGTTTTGCCGGCGCCTTCCGCTTTTTGGGCGCCGGTTCGGGCTCAGGCTCGGGATCATCGAAATCGCCGAAGGGCTCGTATGCGGAGCCGTAATCGAGCTCGTTTCGGACGGTGCCGTCGGGATCGATGGTGTTCTCCACCATGGCGTCCAGATCGCCATGCATGACGCCCTGAGCCTGTTCCTTCAGCTTGTCGAGCTCGGTTTCGCGCATCATGTCGTCCAGCCCGCTCTGGAACTCGCGGGCCAAGCCACGGATCTTGCCGATCCAGCCCGCGATCATGCGCATAGTGGCGGGCAGCTCCTTGGGCCCGATTACCAGCAAGGCGATCAGGGCAACGATCGCAAGCTCGCTCCAGCCGATATCCAGCATCGCGCGGCGTCGTCCGATTGAGGGCAGCGAGCGGCGCGCGCTGCCGGCCCGGCGCTAGCTCTTGGCCGTCTTGCGCCCGGTCGCGCCGCTCTTGGCGGCAGGCTTGGAACTGGTCGAGGCTGCTCGTTTCTTGGGTGCTTCGGCGGTGACACGCGGGGCAGCTTCGTGCTCTTCGTGCTCTTCCGCCTCGGCGGCCTCTTCGGGCTTGAGGCCGGTCTTGAAAGACCGGATTCCTTTGGCGAGATCGCCCATCAGGCGCGGGATCTTGCCGCCACCACCGAACAGGACGAGAACCACGATCGCCACGACGACCCAGTGCCACCAGCTTGAGAACCCCATAGGTAAACTCCTTGAACAGCGCGTCCGCGCGCGCGCCCTATATCTGCCTGGCGCCGATCATGGCAAAATCGCCGTCTTGCCGCAACGCCCGGGCGGCATGCGCCAGAATCCGACCGCCGGACGGCGCAGCCGTTATTTAATGTCTGCGGCCGGAAATACAAAGGTCCGGCTGGGATCGAGCGCAACCTCCACCACAGAATTCTCCCGGGGCAGGAAAGATCCGGTCATCCGGCTGTGGAAATGGCGGATCGGCCAGTCCCCGCTTTCGACCTGCAAATGGACCATACTGACCTCGCCCAACAACCGCGCCGCGACCACGATTGCCGGGTGCCTCGGTCGTGTTCCGGCCCCCATTGCCTTGACCTGGAGCGCCTCTGGGCGGATCAAGACATCCACCGTACTGCCGTTGGGCAGGCGCGTCGCAGCGATCGCGCCGAACGGCGTGGCCACCGCGCCGTCACGCACGGTTCCGGCAATCCGATTGACTTCGCCGAAAAATCCCGCAGCAAAGGCGTTGACCGGATGCAGATAGAGATCGCCCGGCGTGCCGGTCTGGATGAGCCGGCCCTCGCGCATTAACGCTATGCGGTCGCCGAGCGCCATCGCCTCCTCCGGGTCGTGCGTGACAAGGAGCGTCGCCGCTTCGCGCGACTTTAGAAGATGCAGGGTCTGATCGCGGATTTGGTTGCGAAGCGCGGTGTCGAGCCCGGAAAAAGGCTCGTCGAGCAGCACGATGCCGGGGCCCGGCGCCAATGCCCTGGCCAGCGCCACGCGCTGCTGTTGGCCACCGGATAGCGTATGGGGGTACACATCGGCGTAGCGGCCCAGATCGAGCTGTTCCAGTAGCGCCGAAAGGCGGGCCCGCCTTTCCTGCCCACTCAGACCCTTGAGTCCAAAGCCGACATTGCCGGCGACCGTGAGATGCGGGAACAGTGCGTAGTCCTGAAAGACCAGGCCCAGGCCGCGCTCGTCGGGCGGCACATCGGTATGGCGCCTGGCGTCGGCGACCACGCGTTCGCCAATACTGACCCGCCCGCTTTGCAACGGCTCCAGACCGGCGGCGATCCGCAGCACCGTGGTCTTGCCGCAGCCCGAAGGTCCGACCAGACAGACGATCTCGCCGGGCCCAATGGAGAGCCCGAAATCGTCCACCACCAAGTGCCGGCCGAAGGCGTGACTAACATGTTCGAAGCCAAGTGCGGTCACGGAACCGACCCGCCATCCTGGCCGGCGCGCGCGCGGGCGATCGCGCGGCTCAAGAGGATCACGGGCACAACCCCCACCACGACAATCGCGAGCGCAGCGCCCGACGCCTCGACGAGCTGCTCGTCAGACGCATACTCATAAGTGTGCGTAGCCAATGTATCAAAATTGAAAGGGCGGATGAGCAGCGTGGCCGGCAGCTCCTTCATGACGTCGACGAAGACGAGAAGACCGGCCGCGAGCAAACTCCCCCGCATCAGCGGCGCCAGCACGCGTCCAAGCACGCCGCTGCGGGACAGCCCCAACGAGCGGGCGGCGTCATCCATGCGGGGCGTGATGCGACCAAGGCCGGCTTCGACCGTGTTGAGCGAGATGGCAAGAAAACGCACCAGATAGGCGAAAACGAGCGCCACCAGTGTACCGCTCAGGACAAGTCCGGTGGAAACGCCGAAATGCGCCCGGAACCAACCATCAACCGCATTGTCGACAAAGGCGAAGGGGATCAGCACACCAACCGCGATGACCGAACCGGGGATGGCATAGCCGAGTGCGGCAACCCTTGTTGCTACCGTCATCGCCGCGGTGCGACGAATTCGAAGCCCGTAGGCCAATGTCGCCGCCAGCGCGACGGCCAGTACCGCCGTTGTCGCCGCTACGAGGAAACTGTTCGCAGCCATCGTGAAAAAACGTTTGTCGATGGTCTCGGCCGCCGTATCGATTGTCCAAACGGTCAACGCCAGGGCCGGAATGAGGAAGCCCAGGGTCACCGGCGTCGCGCAGACAACCGAAGCAACAACGGCTTTTGTGGCCCGCAAATGGTAGCGTGGCAGGACTTGATAGCGAGCGCCGGTATGCTGGTAATGCCGCGCGCCCCGCGACCACCGCTCCATCAGAATGAGCGCGAAGATGAACAGCATCAACAATGCTGCAAGCTGTGCGGCGGCCGGTCGCTCACCCAGGCCAAGCCAGGTGCGATAGATGCCGGTGGTGAAGGTGTCGACCCCGAAGAACTGCACCGTGCCGAAATCGTTCAGCGCCTCCATGAGCGCCAGCGCGAGACCGCCGGCAATCGCCGGCCGGGCCAAGGGTAGGCTGACCGTGCCGAATGAACGCCACGGTCCACAACCAAGGGTGCGACTGACCTCAATGGCGGCGAAGGATTGCTCGAGGAAAGCGGTCCGCGCCAGCATGTACACATACGGATAGAGGACAAGCGCCATCAGCACGATTGCGCCCACCAGGCTCCGGATATCGGGAAACCAGCTCGCCGCATTGGCCATGCCAAGGCCTTCGCGCAGCCACTGTTGGACGGGCCCTGAAACGTCGAGCAAACCGGTATAGGTATAGGCGACCACGTAAGCCGGCACGGCGAAGGGCAGCAGGAGCGCCCATTCGAATATCCGCCGCCCCGGGAATTCGCACATGGCGACCAGCCAGGCGGTGCTGACGCCAATGACGAGCACACCCGCGCCAACGCCGATCATGATCCAGACAGAGTTGGCGATGTAGCTCGAAAGCACGGTCGCCGCCAGATGCTGCCAAATAGCGCCCGCCGGCGTGAACAAATTGGCGGTGACGACCAAGACAGGCAGACTGATCAGCGCCGCTACGATGAAAGCGAGAGGTGTCCACATGCCTCCCGAATGCGCCCCGCGCGGGCGCCATCGGCCGGTCATTGTTCGTATTCGAGAGGTCAATATCCTGGCCCGCCCCGCCGCCGATCGGTTGCGAGCCGGCACGGCCGGCCCGATCGGTGCGCCGCTTTCTTGGCAAATTCAATTTATTCAGCGGCTTATAATATTGCGAACGGTTCTCAGTTGCAAACCACTAGTGGCGGCCGACCTCGAACTCCTAATCCTCGGCGGTGCGGCCGCTTCTGCGGAAACTCTCGGAGAGATCGACGAGGTTGTCGGGTTCCTCCTGTTCGATGCCCAGCTCCTCCTCGATGTCGCGGTCGTCCTCGGCCTCGTCTTCTTCATCCAGCAGGTCCTGAATGTCCTCGCCGCGGAAGGCTTGGGCGGCGGGGCGGGTATCGAGGAGACCAGCCGCTTTCAGCTCTTCGACGCCAGGCAAATCCTTCAGGTTCTCCAGCCCGAAATGATCGAGGAATTCGCTCGTGGTATGCCAGGTGACCGGGCGACCCGGCGTCTGCCGCCGCCGTCCCGGCTTTATCCAGCCGGCTTCAAGCAGCACGTCGAGGGTTCCGCGGCTCTGGGAGACCCCCCGTACTTCCTCGATCTCGGCGCGGGTAATCGGCTGGTGGTAGGCGATGACGGCAAGCGTCTCCACGGCGGCGCGTGACAGCCTGCGGGGCACGTCCTGCTCGATCTTGAGCTTGCCTGCGAGGTCGGCCGCCGTGCGGAAGGCCCAACCCTCGCCGACCCGCACGAGGTTGATCCCGCGCTCGGCATACTGTGCCCGCAGGGCATTCAGAACCGCTCGCAGATCGACATCGCCCGGCAGGTGTATTGCAACCGCTGCCTCGCGCACCGGCGCGGCGCTCGCGAACAACAGCGCCTCGATAATACGCAGATGCTCGGGATCGTATGGCTGCGGCGCCTGCGATTCGGTATCTTGCAGTTCTGGTTCGGTCATTTGGGAAGCTTCTGGTTCGATCATGATTTCTCGCGCTCACTGCGCAGGTAGATTGGACCGAAAGCCCGGTCCTGGCGTATTTTGACCTTCCCGGCCTTGGCCAATTCCAGGCTCGCCGCAAATGTCGACGCAATCGCCGAACGCCGGCCCAGCCCGGATCGCAGATTTTCCGGCAGGAAGCTCGACAGGGTCTGCCAGTCAGGCACCTTCCCGAGCAGCCTGTTCAAACGTTGGAGCGCATCGTCGACGGAATAGAGGTCGAGGGGCACGATTGTCAGCGTCCGGGCGCTCGAGCGCTGCTGCTGATGGCCGTATGCCTTCAGCAACTCGAACAGCGACACGTCATATATGTGTCGGCGGACGAGTTCGACGGTCTCCGGCTCGCCGCGCAGGAAAAAATCACGGCCAAGCTGGGGCCGGCCGAACAGGGCCTTGCCCGATTTCCGCATCGATTCCAAACGCTGAAGCTGGAATGCGAGCGCGGCGGCCATCTCCGCACCGCTTGGCTCCTCGTCGCCGCTCGGCTGGGGAAGCAGCAGGCGTGACTTCAGGTATGCCAGCCAGGCCGCCATCACCAGGTAGTCCGCCGCAACCTCAATCATCAGCGTGCTGGCACGGTGGACAAAGGACAGATACTGATCGGCGAGTTGCAGAATCGATATCTGCGCCAGATCGACTTTCTGATCGCGCGCCAACGACAACAGCAGGTCGAGTGGACCCTCGAAACCGTCAAGGTCGAGGATCAATGCCTCGCTCGCTTGCGGGCGTTCGCTTTCGTCCAGTTCGAAAGGTTCGTCGTCGTTCATAGAGTTCCCTGCAGGGCTCCCAATGCCCGTCGCGTGGCCTCGGTTACCTCCGCTCCCGTCAGCACACCCAAAAGGTCTGTCACGGCTGTCATTGCAGGGATTATGACCGAGGAGAAAATATTGAAGCGGACCCCGAACTGTGCCGCAACCGTGGGCACGAGAAGTATTATCGCGATAAGCAGAAATATTCCGAACGGTTCTATCCTCGCCAGCCGGCTCGCCAAGCCATGGGGCAGCAATCCGACCAAGATGCGGCCGCCGTCGAGCGGGGGCAATGGCAGCAGATTGAAAACGGCAAACAAGGCGTTGATGAACACCGAGAATCCGAGCGCGACCCTTAGAGTAGATGCGGTGTCCCCGACAAACAGATCAACAAGATGCAGCAAAACGGAGGAAATCAAAGCCAGTAGAATATTGATCCCCGGGCCGGCGGCAGCGACTAAAATCATGTCGCGTCGCGGGTTGTCGAGCCGCGAGAAGTCGACCGGGACAGGCTTGGCATAGCCGAACAGGAACGCGCCCCTGCTCGCCCACAACACTATCGCGGGAAGGATTATCGTGCCGACAAGATCGATATGTTTCAGAGGGTTGAAGGTCACTCGGCCCGCCCGGAAGGCTGTGTCGTCACCGAGCTTCTTGGCAACGAATCCATGTGCGGCCTCGTGAAAGGTAATCGCCATGATGCCAGGGATGGCGATAATGAGGATGACGGCTATCGTAGACAGCGATTCCAATCCGACTGATCCGATTCAGGCCATGCTCAGCAGTGAGTCAAGCTGCGCCAGCAATTCCGAAACGTCAACGGTCTCCACCGGACGCAGCGCCGCCCGCCCCCGCGCGATCCTTTCCAGGGCGGCGGGGCTGAGCGGCGCGGCCGCGTCGGCGACCGCCAGCATCTCATCCATTTCGCCATTGCAATGCAAAGCAACGTCGCAGCCTGCGCCCAATGCCGCCGCCGTACGCTCGGCGAACGAGCCACGCAGCGCCTTCATGCTGAGGTCGTCGGAGACGAGCAAACCGTCGAAACCGATCTCGCCGCGAATGATGTCGCCGATCACGGTCTTGGACGTGGTCGCGGGATTGTCGGCATCGAGGGCCGTGTAGACGACATGCGCCGTCATCGCCCAGGGCGCATCGGCAAGCGCGGCAAAGGGCGCGAAATCAATCTGCCGCAGCGCCTCCAGCCCGGTATCGACCACCGGAAGTTCGTGATGACTGTCGACCTTGGCGCGCCCGTGCCCGGGAATATGCTTGATCACAGGCAAGACGCCGGCGTCGAGAAAGCCATCAATCGCGGCGCGGCCGAGCCTGGCGACAAGGGTGGGTGAAGTGCCAAAAGCGCGGTCTCCCACAATGTCATGGCTGCCCTCGGCAGGAACATCGAGGACCGGCGCGCAATCGACATCGATGCCGAGGGCCGCCAACTCGGCGCCGATCAGCCGCGCATTCAGTCGCACGGCCTCACGCGCATGACCATCGTCATGCGAGGACAAGGCGCCGAACACGGCGGCTGGCGGCGCGTCGCGCCAATGCGGCGGGCGCAGGCGTGCGACCCGCCCGCCTTCCTGGTCGATCAACACCGGTGCATCGGTGCGGCCGACGACCGTGCGAAGATCCGCCACGAGGTCGCGGATCTGGTCGGGCGTTTTGCAATTGCGCGCAAAGAGAATGAAACCGAACGGATCGCACTCTTCAAAAAAGCGGCGTTCGGCACCACTTATCTCAAGTCCCGCGAGGCCGAGTATTACCGCCTTCGGGATTGGCTGTTTAGCCTCTGACAAAAAGGCAGCTCACCTTGCGTTTGCCGAGCTTGGCGCAGAGTTCCCTCGCCGCCTTGTGGTTCTTCAGCGGTCCAAGCTGCAGCCGGTACAGAGGGCCACGCCCATTGGTCCGGTCGACTTTCTCGACGTACCAGTCAAGTTTGCCCACCAGATCCTTGTGCTTTCCAGCCAATCGCTCCCAACGGCGCGCCGCCAACTGAGGCGAAGGGTAGGCCGCGATCTGAACGCGGAATGCAACAGAACTCAAGTCGGTTGCGCGGAGATTGCGCGCCGACTTCGCCGCAGGCTTGGTCGGCGCGCTCTTCTTTACGGCCATGCGAGAACGCTTGTGGTCGACGCCGACGCGAACGCGCGCCGGGCCGCCCTTGATCTGGGGCCGCACGATTGCAGGCGGCTTGACCTTGACAGTCGGCGCGCGCGATCGGGGGCCCTCCGATGACCATTTCGGCGTGATCGCGACGGGCGCGGGACGCGGGATCAACCGCTCTACGTTGTTAGCCAGCTTCTTGCGCGGCTGCGGCGCGATGCGCTCGTAAACGCGCTTGTCCTTGTGGGGCACCCGCAGACCGCCAGGCTCCGCCGGCCGTGTTTTGATCGGCGCGGCTTCGGCACGGATGACTGGCACGACCCGTTTGCCGCCATGGCGGGCGCTTTCAGCGTAGCTGTACCACATCAATCCACCCAGCCCGCCGAACGCCGCCGCCACAAGGAGGCCCTTGAGCGCGACGTAAATCCAATCAGCCCAGGGGTGGAGAGCGGAGCGCGGCGTGACCGCGGTATAGGCCATCAGCAAACCTCCCTTGAGGCCATCAACGCATTTCGTCCACGGGCGTCACGCCAAAGATCGACAAACCTGATGCGATCACGAACTGGATCCCGCGAATGAGGGCCAGACGCGCCAAGGTGCGCTCCGGTTCTGCCGCCTCGATAAACCGCAAGGCGGGCTCGTCACGCCCACGCGTCCATATCGTGTGGAATGCGCCAGCCAAGTCATACATGTAGTATGCAATCCGATGGGGCTCATGTGCAAGCGCCGCGCCTTCAACAACCGCCGGCCAGCCCGCCAGTCGCTTTATCAAATCCATCTCGCCCGCATCGCTCAGTCGATCGATCTCCGCCGCGCGCAGCGCGTCGTCACTGGCGTCGAGATTGGGCAAAGCCTCGGCGACGTTTCGGAACACCGAACAAATCCGGGCATGGGCATACTGCACGTAGAAGACAGGATTGTCCTTCGATTGCTCGGTCACCTTCGCGAAGTCGAAATCGAGCTGCGCATCGTTCTTGCGGGTCAGCATGATGAAGCGGAAGACATCCTTGCCGACCTGATCGATGACGTCGCGCAAAGTGACGAAGGTGCCCGCGCGCTTGGACATCCGGACCGGCTGTCCATTTTCGGTGAGGTTCACCATCTGGCCGATCATAACGTCGAGCTTCCCCTTGCCCTCGGTCGCCGCCTCAACCGCCGCCTTCATGCGCTTGATGTAGCCACCATGATCTGCGCCCCAAACGTCGACCATATTGGCGAAACCGCGCTCGAACTTGTCCTTGTGATAGGCGATGTCGGTTGCGAAGTAGGTCCAGCTGCCATCGGATTTTTTGAGCGGGCGGTCGACCTCGTCGCCGAACCGGGTCGCCCGGAACAGCGTTTGGGCGCGCGGCTCCCAATCGTCGGGGGCCTTGCCCTTCGGCGGTTCGAGGGTGCCGATGTAAACGAGATCGCGCGCCTCAAGGTCTGCCAGCACATTGGCGACCGCGCCCGCTTCGACCAGCGCGCGCTCCGAGGTGAAGACGTCGTACTCAATGCCGATCGCGCGCAGATCGTCGCGGATCATGTCCATCATCGCATCGACGGCGAAGGCGCGAACCGGCTCCAGCCATTCCTCTTCCGGCGCCTCCCGCCATTTAGAGCCCTCGCGCTCGGCCAGCGCCTTGGCGGTGGGGATCAGATAATCACCCGGATACAGGCCCTCGGGCAATTCGCCTACGTCCGCGCCAAGCGCCTCGCGATACCGATAATGAACCGAGCGCGCCAGGGCGTCGACCTGGGCGCCTGCGTCATTGATGTAGTATTCGCGGGTGACCTTGTATCCAACCGCTTCCAGCAGCGAGGCCAAGGCGTCACCGACCACGGCGCCGCGGCCATGTCCGGCATGGAGCGGCCCGGTCGGGTTGGTTGAAACATATTCGACATTCACTGGCTCGCCAGCCCCGATATTCGAGCGGCCATATGCGCTTCCAGTCTCCAGCAGCTCCACCAGCCGGGCGCGCCAGAAGGCCGATCCGAGACGAAGATTGACGAAGCCGGGGCCGGCCACCTCGGCGGCATCTACATCATCGAGCGTGGCCAAGCGCTCGCTGAGCGCGGCGGCCAGATCACGCGGTTTCTGGCTTGCCTGCTTGGCGAGCACCATCGCGGCGTTGGTGGTCACGTCGCCGTGCGATGCATCGCGCGGCGGCTCGACCCCGACCCGGCTATAATCGAGCCCCGCCGGCAGCGTACCGTCGGCGACCATCTCCTGCAGCTTCGCCGCAATGACGTCGCGAAATGAGTTGAATAGATTCATAAGGTAATGGTTCCGGGAATTAAGGTTCCGGTATCGAACAGCCTTTGGTGCTCGCTAAGCGCGAAGCTGTCGGTCATGCCGGCGATATAGTCGGCAACCAATCGCGCGGCCCTGGCCTCGTCGCGCCCCTCGCCGCGGGCACGCCACTCCGCCGGCAACAGTCCCGGATCGCTCACAAACGCTTCAAAGAGATCGCCGACCACGCGGCCTGCCTTGGCAGTCATGCGTTGAACCATGTGATGCCGATACATGCGTTCGCCCAGGAAGCTGCGCAAGGCTTTATCATGGGAAATCATCTCCTGTGAGAAGGCCACAACCGGCCGTCCGAGCTCGCGGATCTCCTCAACCGAACCCGGCGCCGCATCGGCTAGCCGAGCCTGGGTCTCGTCCAACAGGTCGGTGACCATGTGATCGATCAGCCGACGCACCGTCTCATGGATGAGGCGAGGCTGCTCGAGCCCCGGATAGGCTGCTTCGACCACACGTATCGTGGGGCCGGCGAGCGGCAGGTCGCGCAGATCGTCGAGCGTAAAAAGCCCGGCGCGAAGCCCGTCGTCGATGTCGTGATTGTTGTAGGCGATATCGTCGGCCAATGCCGCGACCTGGGCTTCCGCACCGGGATAGGTATCAAGTTCCAGATCATGCCCGGCGACATAGTCACGGATCGGCTCGGGGACTGCGTCTATGTTCGGACCCGACAATGGACCGTTGTGCTTGACCACCCCTTCCAGTGTTTCCCATGTCAGGTTGAGGCCATCGAACTCGGCATATTTGCGCTCAAGGCGCGTCAGGATGCGCAAGGTCTGCACGTTGTGGTCGAAGCCGCCATGCGCCGCCATCACCGCGTTCAGCGCATCCTCGCCGGCATGCCCGAAGGGGGTGTGGCCGAGATCGTGAGCAAGCGCCAGCGCCTCCGCCAGATCCTCATTCAAGCCCAACACCCTGGAGATCGAGCGGGCAATCTGTGCAACCTCGAGGCTGTGGGTGAGACGAGTGCGGAAGTTGTCGCCCTCATGGGCGACGAAGACCTGGGTTTTGTGCTTCAGGCGGCGGAATGCGGCAGCGTGAACGACCCGGTCGCGGTCGCGCTGAAACGGCGTGCGGGTCGGGCTCTCGGTCTCCGGATGGAGGCGGCCGCGGGTCTGATCGGGCCGGGTCGCGAAGGGCGCGAGCGCGTAAGGCTGGGCCGGGACGGTCATGAAGGGCTAACCTAGTGGGCCGGGAAAGCCTCGGCAACGGTGAATGGGCCGCGATTGACTTGGCGCGTATCCGGCCTAAATAGAGAGCATGACGGAGCAACAGATCAGCCCCTCGGAAGCCCAGGAAACGGTCGATTCGGCGCGCTTTGCCGTTACGGAGGGCGCCGCCAGGCGCGTCGCTGCCCTCAGGGCCGCCGAGGGTAACGATGCCCTGATGTTGCGGATCACTGTCTCCGGCGGCGGCTGCGCCGGTTTCCAGTATGGCTTTGATTTCGACACCGAGCAGGCCACCGACGACCACATTTTCGAGCGCGACGGGATCAAGGTCGTGATCGACGAGACATCGCTGGATCTTCTGGCGGGCGGTGTGGTCGATTACAAGGAAGACTTGCTGGGCTCATACTTCGTCATCGAAAACCCCAACGCGACCTCCTCCTGCGGCTGCGGCACCAGCTTCTCGATCGGCTGAGCGGCCGCCACTTCCACACAAATTTGACCCATCGTTATTGAACGGGGCTGCTTATAACGCGCCCTTACTGACGCACTCTGCCCGCGCGTGATAAAAGAAAAATACTCAACAGGCTGCGCCGGCCGGGAGGACAATAATGGTCAAGATCGCAAGCTGGAACGTCAATTCGATCAAGGCGCGGCTCCCGAATGTGCTCGATTGGCTGTCGTCGGCCGATCCCGATATCGTGCTGCTGCAGGAGATCAAGAGTGTCGAGGAAACCTTCCCGGCGCTGGAGATCAGCGGGCTCGGCTATAATCTCGCGATCAGCGGGCAGAAGTCCTACAACGGCGTCGCCATCCTCTCCAAGACGCCGCTGGAGATCGAACATCGCAGCCTGCCCGGCGACGAAAGCGACGAACAGGCGCGTTATGTCGAGGCGGTTACCGAAACCGATGCCGGCGTGCTTCGCGTGGCCTCGATCTACCTGCCTAACGGCAATCCCGTCGATAGCGACAAATTTGGGTACAAGCTCGGTTGGATGAAGCGGCTTGAGCGCCATGCGCGCGACCTGCTGGCGCTGGAGGAGCCGACGATCCTCGGCGGCGACTACAACGTGATCCCCAATGACGAAGACTGCTACGACCCGGCCGCCTGGGCGGGCGATGCCCTCTTCCGGCCGGAATCGCGCTCGGCCTTCCGCGCGCTGGTCAATCTGGGCTTCACCGATGCCTTCCGCAGCTTCAAGGCCGGACCCGGCGCTTACACATTCTGGGACTATCAGGCCGGGGCCTGGCAGAAGGACAACGGCATTCGCATCGACCATCTTTTGCTATCGCCGCAAGCCGCCGATCTACTAGTAGAGAGCGATATCGACCGCGCGCCGCGCGGCAAGCCGAAAGCCTCGGACCACACGCCGATCTGGTGCGCGTTGGCTGCGGACCCGGCGGCAGCGAAGGCGGCCTAGCGCAAGCTCGCTCTGCCCTACCCTCCCGATCACAGCCGGGCTAAACTCAAAAAAATAAGTGGGCCTGTGATGCAGGCGCGCAGCAATACGCGGAGGATCAGGCGATGCATGTTGGCATGTCGGTGGTATTCCAGAATCCGGACCGGGCGCGGCCCGACCATGAGGTCTGGCGCGACGATCTGAAACTGGCCGATCTGGCAGAGCCGCTGGGCTTCGATTCGATCTGGACCGTCGAGCACCACTTCACCGACTACATGCTGGCGCCCAACCCGATGCAGTTCCTGACCTACATGGCGGGGCGCACGAAGTCGGTCCAGCTCGGCTCGATGGTGATGGTGCTGCCGTGGCATGACCCGATGTGGCAGGCCGAGCAGATCGCCATGCTCGACACGATCTCCGAAGGCCGGCTGATCCTCGGCATCGGCCGCGGCGCCGCGCTGGTCGAGTTCGACGGCTTCGGTGTACGGATGGACGAAAGCCGGCCGCGCTTCAACGAATCCGCCCAGATGCTGCTCGAAGGGCTGGAGCAGGGCTATTGCGCCTTCGACGGCGAGTACATCAAGCAGCCGCGCCGCGATATCCGCCCCCAGCCGTCACGGACATTCAAGGGCCGGACCTATGCGGCGTCCGTATCGCCCGAGTCCCTGCCGGTGATGGTCCGGCTTGGCGTGGGACTGCTGATTATCCCGCAGAAGCCCTGGGCCGAGGTCGAGAAGGAGCTCGCCACCTACCGCGCCGCCTACCGCGAAACGCACAAGGCGCCGCCGCCCGCGCCGATCGTGGCCGGCTGGACCTTCGTCGATGAAAGCGCCGACCGCGCCGAGGAAATGGCCCGGAAATACATCGCCGGCTACTTCCGCAGCGTGCTCAAGCATTACGAATTCGCTAAGCCACATATGAAGACGACGAAGGGCTATGAGTATTACGGCAAGATCACCGACAAGATCGCCCAGGTCGGCGAGGAACAATTCGTCGAATTCTTCATGAGCCTGCAGGTCTTCGGCACGCCCGAGCAGTGCCTGGAGAGCATCCTCGGCGTGCGCGAACGCCTGAGCTCAGAGGCGTTCGTCGGCGTCTTCAGCTATACCGGCATGCCGCATGAGGAAGCCGAGCGAAACCTGCGCCTCTTTGTCAAAGAGGTGATGCCCGAGTTGAAAGCGCTTGAGCCGCTTCACGCCGACCAGTCCAACGTGGCGTGAGCACTTTTGGCCAATATTCTACTAGTAGCTCGACTAGTAGAGCCTGATCGGCAGATTTTCTAACGTCCAGCCCCCAGCGCCCCGGTCAGCAGCAGGCCCGCAACCGCGAACATCACCGCGGCGACGAAGCCATCGAGCAGGCGCGTGGCAATGGGTTTGCGGAATAGCGGCGTAAAGATCATCGCGCCAAAGCCAATCGCGTAGAACCAGACGAGCGAGCCCGTCACACCGCCGGCGAGGAAGCCATATCGCGTATTGACTGGGTACTGAGCGCCGATACCGCCCAGCAGGACGACCGTATCGAGATAGACATGCGGGTTGAGCAGACTGAAGGCGAGCGCCGCGGCGACGGCGGCACGCCGCCCCTGCCCGCCCTTGGCCCCGACCTCGACTGTGGCCGCGGCTTCCGCCTCGGCGAACCCCTTGTGGTCGCTGCGCAGCGCGTTCCAGGCCGCGCGAAGCCCGAAGACGATCAGGAATATCGCCCCGCCCCAGGCCGCCGCGGCGGTGAGCCAGCGGTCGGCGGCGATCAGGGCACCAAGCCCCGCTATCCCCAAGGCGATCAGCACCGCATCGCACAGGAAGCAGATCGTGGCCACGACGAAGACATGACGGCGAAGCAGGCCTTGGCGGATAACGAAGGCGTTCTGGGCCCCGATTGCGACGATCAGCCCCAGGCTGGCAAGAAGTCCGGTGAAATAGGCGGCGGTCATACGAGGGCTATTGCAGGGCGGGCGAATTTCGTCAACGACGACTTGGCCGTTTCAACGATCTGGCCAACGCGCCGATTTTCTTCACAACTGAGTGAGAAATCGTGAGCTGACCCGTCTAGACACTGGTCAGCGGCGGCCAGGAGCCATATCTGGAATGCGCGACACTCAGGGCAAGGGATGGCAGCCATGACGACGATTTGGCGTTCGATCGAGCGACTTGTGCGCGCGGAGCCGACGAGCGACGGCGCTGGGGTCAACCTCAACCGCACGATCGCCTCCGCCGCCCTGCCCGAGCTTGACCCCTTCCTGCTGCTGGACGAGTTCAATACCGAGAACCCGGGTGACTATATCGCCGGCTTCCCCGATCATCCCCATCGCGGATTCGAGACCGTGACCTACATGATCGAGGGCAACATGCGCCACGCCGACAGCACCGGTACTGGCGGGGTGCTGCGCTCGGGCGGCATTCAGTGGATGACCGCAGGGCGCGGCATCGTCCATTCGGAAATGCCCGAGCAGGAAGGCGGCAAGATGCAGGGCTTCCAGCTCTGGGTGAATTTGCCCGCCACGCTCAAGATGTCGACGCCGCGCTATCAGGAGTTCGATCCCGACAAGGTGCCGGAAATCCGCCGCGACGATGGCGCCCGGATCCGCATCGTGGTCGGCGCGCATGACGGGACGGACGGCATTGTCTCGGGCATCGCGGTCGAACCGCTTTATCTCGACGTCACCCTGCCGCCAGGCGTGTCGCTCGAACAGCCTATCGCCGCGGGGCATAACGGCTTCGTCTATCTCTTTGCTGGCGAGAGCGTCAGCGTGACGAATACGAACGGGTCGGCCGACGGCGTTATCCCCTATCGCCACCTGGCAGTGCTGGGGGACGGTGATCGGCTGGGCCTGACGAACAATGCCGAGCAACCGGCGCGCATGCTGGTCGTCGCCGGCCGGCCGATCGGCGAGCCCATCGCCCGCTACGGCCCCTTCGTGATGAACACCCGCGAGGAGATCTTCCAGGCCTTCAAGGATTACGAGGAAGGCCGCTTCTAACCCCCGGACCGGCGATCGCGGGCGACCTATTCCCCACCAAGACAGGAGTTCCCGTTAAATGACCCAGCGCATAGACCAGCGGATCATCGAGCTGTTCGATGCTTTTACCCATTCGGCGATGGACCGGCGCGAATTCATGACGCGGCTTTCGGGCCTGGCGGGCGGGCTCGCCGCGGCGAGCGCGCTGATCGCCCTGCTGGAAGGCAGCGACGCCCAAGCCGCCATCACCAGTTCGAGCGATCCGCGGCTGGAGGCCGGCAAGGTGACCTATCCGGGACGCTCTGGGCCGATGAAGGCCTATCTCGCGCGGCCGGAGACGGAAGGAAAGCGCCCCGCGGTGGTCGTGATCCACGAGAACCGGGGCCTCAACCCGCATATCGAGGATGTCGCGCGGCGGTTTGCGCTGGACGGCTTCCTTGCGCTCGCCCCCGATGCACTGTCGCCCCTTGGCGGCACCCCGGCCGACAGCGACGAGGCGCGGCAGCGCATCTACACACTCGACCGCTCGGCCACGATCGGCGATTTCCTCGCCGCGGTCAGTTATCTCAAGACCCATCCGGGCTCCAACGGCAAGGTCGGCTGCGTCGGTTTCTGCTGGGGCGGCGCCATGTCGAACCAGCTGGCGGTGCACTCCCGCGACCTCGGCGCGGCGGTGGTGTTCTACGGCAGATCGCCCACATCGGGCGACGTGCCCAAGATCAAGGCGCCGCTGCTGCTCCACTATGGCGGGCTCGATACACGCATCAATGCCGGTGTGCCGGCCTACGAGACGGCGCTCAAGGCTGTCGGCGCGACGTATACTGTTCATATGTATGAGGGCGCCAACCACGCCTTCCACAACGACACCCGCCCGGCGCGCTATGACAACAAGGCTGCCGACCTAGCCTGGGAGCGGACGGTGGCGTTCTTCAAGAAGCATTTGAGCTAGGTCCGCCGAATCTGGCCGCTCGGACATCAAATATCCGCATACACATGCTTCTCGGCCTTCGCCCCCGGATGGCAGACGGCGCCATTGGCGGCCGGGCCGACCGTCTGGGCGTAGCGCCAGAGCGCGCCCGACGCATACTGGTTCTCGCGCGGTTTCCAGTTTTCGCGGCGCTTGGTGAGCTCGTCCTCCGATAGCTCCACGTCGAACGAGCCGGCCACGGCATCGATGTTGACGATGTCGCCATCTACTAGTAGTGCGATCGGCCCGCCCATGGCGGCTTCCGGGCCGACATGGCCGACGCACAATCCGCGCGTGCCGCCGGAGAAGCGGCCGTCGGTGATCAGCGCCACGTTCTCGATGCCGAGGCCGGTGATCGCGGCGGTCGTCGATAGCATCTCGCGCATGCCGGGCCCGCCCCTGGGGCCCTCATAGCGGATGACGATGCACTCGCCCTCCTTGATCTTGCGGGCGGACACGTAGGCGAAGGCGTCCTCCTCGCAATCGAAGACGCGGACGGGGCCGCGGAACTTCTGCTTGTCCTCGGACATGCCCGCGACTTTTACGATCGCGCCCTCGGGGGCGAGGTTGCCGCGCAAGCCGACGACACCGCCGGTCGGTGCAAGCGGTGATGTGACGCGGTAGACCACGTCCTGGCCTTCCGGGAATATCACGGCGGCGCAGTTCTCGGCGAGGGTCTTGCCCGAAACCGTCATGCAATCGCCATCGAGCAGGCCGTTGTCGAGCAATTCCTTGATAACGACCTGGACGCCGCCGACCTCGTAAAGGTCCTTGGCGACGTATTTGCCGCCGGGCTTCAGGTCGGCGATATATGGCGTCTTGCGAAAGATCTCCGCGACATCGTGAAGGTCGAAATCGATGCCGACTTCGTTGGCCATTGCTGGCAAATGCAGCGCCGCGTTGGTCGACCCGCCGGTGGCGGCAACGACGATGGCGGCGTTCTTGAGCGCCGCGCGAGTGACGATATCGCGAGGGCGCAGACCCGATTCCAGCAACGCCATCACCGCCTCGCCGGAGCGCTCACAGAGCTGGTCGCGCGATTCGTATGGTGCGGGGGCACCGGCGGAGTTGGGCAGCGCGAGGCCAATCGCCTCCGAAACGCAGGCCATCGTGTTCGCAGTGAACTGGCCGCCGCAGGAGCCAGCGGAGGGGCAGGCCACCAATTCCAATTCATGCAGGTCGGCGTCAGAGAACGTGCCGGCGGCGTGCCGTCCGACCCCCTCGAAGATATCAACGACGGTCACATCCTTGCCGCGGAAGCGGCCCGGCAGGATCGAGCCGCCATAAATAAAGACCGCCGGCACGTTGAGGCGCAGCATCGCCATCATCATGCCCGGCAACGACTTGTCGCAGCCGGCGAGCGTGACCAGCGCGTCATAGCAATGGCCGCGCATGGTGAGTTCGACCGAATCGGCGATGATCTCGCGCGAGACCAGCGAGGACTTCATACCCTCATGGCCCATGGCGATGCCGTCGGTGACGGTGATGGTTGTGAACTCGCGCGGCGTACCGCCCGCCGCGGCGACGCCGAGCTTGACCGCCTGGGCCTGGCGGCTCAGCGAAATGTTGCAGGGCGCAGCCTCGTTCCAGGAGGTGGCGACGCCCACCAGCGGCTGGGCAACCTCCTCCTCGGTCACGCCCATGGCGTAGAGATAAGAGCGATGGGGCGCGCGTTCCGGCCCAACGGTCGTGTGGCGGCTGGGAAGCTTTGACTTGTCGAAGCCGCCAATCTTTTTTCTGGCCATCTCGGTACCGCCTTGCCTGGGAATGCCTGGATTATCGGGCGCGGAGCATAGCCCCAGCGCCCAGACCCGCCAAGCCTCGCGGCAATATCGAGCGCGGCAGCCGAGTGAGGCGTGACGGCTTGGCAGCAAGAGCAGCCGTGACGTCGGTGGATAATGTAAGGCTAGGGTGCGCGGTGCTACCGTGATTCGGCGATGATCAGCGGGCTCGGTCCATCGCCGCTGCCGTATTCGCGTTGCAGCGCGAGCACGCGGACCCGGTACCAGGCAAGCCATGTGGTCCGGCCCTGCTCCTGGATGCGCATGTGCGCGGGGTCAATGCGCCACGCCTTCAGGGCCTCGGCGTCGCGCCAGTATGAGATCGTGGCGCGATGGCCCTCGTCATGGGTGGCGTGGCATGGCAGCTCGCCCAGATAGCCGTCGAAGCCCTGCACGCGGTCGACCATCTCGGTGAGCGCCGCGCCGAATTCGGCATCCGCCCCCGGGTTCAACGCATACTCAATTATGACTGCCAGCATCGTCCGTGCGTTCCTTCACGTTCAGAGGGCGAGCTTAAGCGGAGGCCGGCCCATCGGTTGGGTGGCGGTCGGGAAGCTTTGGCTTGTCGAAGCTGCCGTTTTCCTTTCCGGCCATCTCGGTGCCGCTTTGCCTGGAATTGGCCTGAATGTCCGCGGCGGAGCATAGACCCCGCTCTTAGACCCGCCAAGCCCGACCCAGGCTCCGCGTGGCGCTGGTTCAGGAGACACCAAGTCAGGATACGGTGGCCGTGACAACACCGATATCTTCGAAACCGAGCCTCAACGCGATTGCATTTGTGGGCGCGCTTTGGATACCGTTGGCGTCGCCAAAAAATATGAAGCAGAGGAATTCCGATGGAGGAAAGGTTACTCTGGATCATGTTAGGCGCGCTGGTGTTTGCAGTGCTCGGTTCAACGCCGGCCAGCGCGCAGGACATCCAGGTCTGCCCCATTAACATGAAAGGATTAGCTGGATTGCCGCCGGGACAGGCGTTGCGCTGCGCCTGCACAAGCGCCCAGATGCGGGGTTCGGTTTGGGGCGGCGGGCGCTACACGACCGATTCCTCGGTTTGCCGGGCGCCACGCCACGCCGGGGTCGTCTCAAGCGCCGGCGGCGTCATGCGCGTCTAGGTCGGCCGAGGCTGCCAACGCTTTGTCGGCAGCAATCGCAACGGTGTCAACAGCGGGCGCTGGGGGCGCTATGGGCGCACATTCGGTTTTCGCTACCCCCTGCCCCCGTGTGCCGAGCAAGCCGCGGGCGGCGATGAAGAAGAAGGCGGCGGCGGCGCCACGCTGGCCGCCTGCCCGAGTAACCTGAAAGGGCTGTCCCTGCCGCCGGGTCGGGCCATGCGGTGTTCGTGCTTGCCGCGTCAGATGGTCGGCTCGGTCTGGGGCACGCGGCGCTATACCGCCGATTCCTCGGTCTGCAAGGCGGCGCGGCACGCCGGCGTCATTAGTCCCAACGGTGGCAACGTCAGGCTATTCATGGGCGGTGGATGCAGCAGTTTCATCGGCACCACACGCTATGGCATTCGAACCGGCCGTTGGGGGGCTTACCGGCGCACATATGCCTTCCGCTACCCGATGCCGCGCTGTATAGTCGGTCGTTAAGAAGCGCATTTAAGCGCTGAACCGGGCATGAGGGCGGCGAAGAGGGTGGCCAGGATTTGGCGCAAGAGAGCCCTCAGCCATTTCAGGATAAGGCGGAAGTTGTAGCCGACGGCGGTGAGCACGGCGT
>DATKZM010000103.1:0-3478 GCA_035527975.1 Alphaproteobacteria bacterium
CAAGGCGAACGAATCTAGGAGCGGGGTGACACGCCCGCAAGGAGAAGCCAAGCCAATCATGGCCGAGACCTTCGATATTGTCTTCAAGGGCGGAACGCTGGTGAACCACGCGGGCGAGGGGCCCGCCGATATCGGCATCAGAGACGGGAAAATCCGCGCCATCGGTGATATTGGCGAGGGGCTTTCCGGCGAGACCATCGACGCGCGCGGCCTCCACATCTTGCCCGGGGTCATCGACACCCAGGTCCATTTCCGCGAGCCGGGCATGGAGCACAAGGAGGACCTGGAGACCGGCAGCCGCTCGGCCGTCCTTGGCGGCGTCACGGCCGTGTTCGAGATGCCCAACACCAAGCCGCCCACCACCAGCGCCGAGGCGCTGGCCGCTAAGGTGGCCGCCGCGACCGACCGCATGCATTGCGACTTCGCCTTCTTCGTCGGCGCCACCCACGACAATCTCGATCGTCTCGGCGAACTCGAACTTTTGCCCGGCGCGGCAGGGGTCAAGGTTTTCGCCGGCTCCTCGACCGGCGATCTGCTCGTCGACGACGAGGACGAATTGTCCCGGATGTTCGCCACGATCAGGCGGCGGGCGTCCTTTCATTCCGAGTGCGAGTCGCGATTGAAGGAGCGCGTTTCCGTGCAGCGGGAGGGCGATCCCTCGAGCCACACGGAGTGGCGCGATCCTATCGCGGCACTGGCCTCCACTGAGAGGCTGTTGCGGCTCGCTACCGAGGCGGGAAAACGCATTCATATTCTTCATGTTTCGACGGGCGCGGAGATGGAGCTTTTATCGCTCCACAAGGACGTGGCGAGCGTGGAAGTCACGCCGCAACATCTGACGCTCGCGACGCCGGACGCATATCGGCGGCTCGGCACGCGCGCCCAGATGAATCCGCCGCTGCGCGACATCGAGCATCAGGGGATTTTGTGGTGGGGCCTGCAACAGGGCGTCGTCGATGTGCTGGGCTCCGACCACGCGCCCCATACGCTGGAGGAGAAGAGCGGCAGCTATCCCGCCACCCCGTCGGGCATGCCGGGCGTGCAGACCTTGGTGCCGGTGATGCTCGATCACGTGAATGCCGGGCGCCTCAGCCTTGCCCGTTTCGTGGACCTCACCAGTGCGGGCCCGCAGCGTCTATTTGGGATCGCCGGCAAGGGGCGCATCGCTGTCGGCTATGACGCGGATCTCACGGTCGTCGATCTCAAATCCGAGCGCGTCATCGAGGAGAGTTGGATCGGCAGCAAATGCGGCTGGACGCCATTCGCAGGGCATAAGGTCAAGGGCTGGCCGGTCGGCACGGTCGTGCGTGGACGCCCTGCTATGTGGGACGGCGAACTCGGGCAGGCCGCAGGTGCTGCGGTACGCTTCGGCGAGGCACTGCCGCACGGCGGCTGAACGGGGCTACTCTAGAAAATAGTGCCAGACTCCGGTCGGTGAGACGCCGAGCCGGTAATAAGTGTACTTGCCCGTCTCTTTCATGGCCTTCGCGCGCTCCGGCGGCACGATGCGGTAGAGTTCCACCTCTTGCTGTGGCGTAAGCTTGGTGAGATCGGCTTCCGCGAAATAGGGCCAGACATACATGGCACCATAGCCCTTCCCAGTCAGGACAAAGCCGGAGTTGAGCAGGTTCAATATGGCGGCAAGCACGTCGCGGCCTGAACCATCGACCGATTGCTCTTTCCAATAGGCGACAGGGTCGGGCACATGCTCTGCCGCCACCATGGGCTTCAGTTCGCTTAATTCGACCACGAGCCGCATTTTATCGATATCGCCTGATTGCGCGGCGAGGATCATCTCCCTTAAGAGGCGCTGTACCGGCTCGGGAAGGGCAGTGGCATCGTAGAGCACTTCGGGCCCATGGCCACCCGCGCTCTTTGCTTTGCTCGGAGGCTCGGGCAGCCGGTCGGGAACGGAAACGGCTGGTTTGTCCTTGGCTTGGGCGGCTGCCGTCTTCTCGCCGTCCTGAGCGTAGACAAGGACAGCAGTGGCCGCTACCAATGCTGCCAGGCCAATCAGGGCCATGTTTTTCCGACGATTCATGCACCAACCCATGATGATTCTCGCAATCTCGCAGATCGGCGGCCTCGCGCAAGTCCGGGCCGATTTAGGGCGGTGCGCGGACGGCGGCCTCGCGGCCCGTTCGGCGGCGAGCGAGTAGGCCAGGGGCATTGCAAGCAGGCGCGCAAATTGTCCTGTCCGGCATCCAGCTCGTGCTTGCCGGGCTTGGGATCGGCGTGCTGATGGCGGCGCCCATTGGGCCCGTCAACGTGCTGGTGATCCAGCGTGCGGTTTCGCGCGGGTTCTGGGGCGGCTTGGCCGCGGGGCTCGGTGCCGTACTCGGTGACGGCGTCCTCGCCGCCATCGGCGCCTTCAGTATTGCAGCGATCTCCGACGTAATCATCGCCTATGGCGACACCATCCAATTCGTCGGCGGTCTGCTTTTGCTCGGGTTCGGGCTCGCGCTTCTGCTGTGCCGGCCTGTCCTGATGACCCCTGTCGATGAGCGGTCGCATCTTCTCGATCATACCGGGATTATTCCGCAGACCTTCATTTTGACGGTGACCAATCCAGGCGCGGTGCTCGGCATGGCAGCGATGATCGGCGGCCTCGGCTCGCTGATCGGCGGCCTCAATACCAATATCGAGGCGCTGATCCTCGTTGCCGCCGTCATGGGCGGTAGTCTGCTGTGGTGGCTCGGCCTATCCGAGCTGATCGCCACGATCCGGCACAAGCTCACCGAAAGCCGGCTGAATGTCATCAACCGGGTCGCCGGCGTTGTCTTGTTTGGATTCGGCGTGGCGTTGCTGGTCGAGATCCTGATCCGGTACGTCCGGTAAGGCCCGTTACTGTGCTGTGCGCCGCAGCGTGAACTCGCCGTGATGGATGCGCCGCGACAAGCCCGACGTCATCTTGGCCACGGCGTTCTCGCCATAAACGTCGATGAGGTCCGCAAGGGCGGCGAACAGCGCGGCGTTGGCTAGCATCTCCGGCTCGATGCCGTCGTGGAGCGCTTCCTCCCACGCATCGAGAATATAGCGCAGCGCCTCCTGCTTCTGAGCGTCGCCGGCGTCCGGTTCGTGCAATGGCCGCTTATCGATCCGCAAAACCAGGTGCCTCCCTCAGCAGCGGAAAAACTTCGAGTGTCACAATTACACTCCTCGACCGCCTACAGAGGGATAGAGTGAACTAACGGTTAAATTTCACGATTAATTTGAGGCGTTTGGTCCGGCGGGCGCGCCCGGCGTGGCCCCGGTCTCATCAGGCGTTCCAGCGTCCGCCTCTTGAGGCGCCGGAATGTGCACCTGGGGCCCGCTGGCGTAGATGGATGTCTGGGCTAAGGAGGCGGCAATTTGCGCGCCCTCGGTGGAGAAGCGGCGCGTGGCGAGCGTGGCGGACTGGGTGCAGGTGCGATAGGTACGCCGGTAGCCGCGATAGCCGTCGTTGAACTTATTGACCAGCTTGGCGCGGCGCACGGCG
>DATKZM010000104.1:0-13044 GCA_035527975.1 Alphaproteobacteria bacterium
GCTTCGAGCGCGAAGATCGGCAGGAAGGAAACCGTGATGATGAGCAGGCTGAAGAACAGCGCCGGCCCAACCTCGACGGCGGCCTCGATAATGGTCTCGGTTCTCGGCTTGCCGGGGGGCGCACGCTCGATCCGCTTATGGGCGTTCTCGATCATGACGATGGCGGCGTCGACCATGGCGCCGATGGCGATGGCGATGCCGCCAAGGCTCATGATGTTGGAGGAGAGCCCGAGCGCCCACATGCAGATATAGGCCATGAGAATGCCGAGCGGCAGGGTGATGATGGCGACGAGCGCGCTCCGCGCGTGCATCAAAAAGATCACGCAGACCAGCGCGACGATGATGCTTTCCTCGATCAGCGTGCGCTTCAAGGTGTCGATGGCCCGGTAGATCAAATCCGAGCGGTCATAGACCGCCTCGATGGTCACGCCGTCGGGCAGGCTTGGGGCGATCTCGGCGATGCGGTCCTTGGTGTGCTGGATGACCGATAGGGCATTCTCGCCGAAGCGCTGCAGCGCGATGCCGGAGACGACCTCGCCCTCGCCGTTCAGTTCGGTGATGCCCCGGCGTTCGTCGGGCGCCAGCTCGACCCGGGCGACATCCTTGAGCAGCACGGGCACGCCGCCCTCGCTCTTGACGACGATTTGCTCGAGATCGTCGAGGCTCGTGATGTAGCCGCGGCCGCGCACCATATACTCGTGCTCCGAGAGCTCGACGGTGCGGCCACCGACATCCATGTTGCTGTCGCGGATGACGTCTTTGATCTTGGCGAGCGGGATCCCCAGCGCCTGCAGCCGGCGCGGATCGACAATGACGCTGTATTGCTTGACGAATCCGCCGACCGAGGCGACCTCGGCGACGCCTTGCGCCTTGGAGAGGCCGAAGCGCACATACCAATCCTGAATGGTGCGCAGCTCGGCGAGGTTCATTTGCGCGCTGCGCAGGACATACTGATAGACCCAGCCGACGCCCGTGGCGTCGGGACCGAGCTCCGGCGTGATACCGGCGGGCAAGTCCTTCGCGGCGGCACTCAGATATTCGAGCACGCGCGACCGCGCCCAGTAAATGTCGGTGCCGTCATCGAAAATCACATAGACGAACGACACGCCGAAAAAGGAAAAGCCGCGCACGACCCGCGCCTTGGGTACGGTGAGCATCGCCGTGGTCAATGGATAGGTGACCTGATCCTCGACCACCTGCGGCGCCTGGCCCGAATATTCGGTGTAGACGATGACCTGCACGTCCGAGAGGTCTGGGATGGCGTCGAGCGGCACCTTTGACACCGCGTAGATGCCGGCCGCCGTGATAAAGACCGTCGCCAAGCCGACCAGGAAGAGGTTGCGCGCCGACCAGCGAATAATGCCGGCGATCATGGTTGATCTCCCTGCTGGGTGAAGGCTTGCAGGGCGGCCTTCAGATTGCTTTCGGAATCGATGAGGAACGTGGCCGAGGTGACGACCTCCTCGCCGGTCTCCACGCCTTCCAGCACCTCGACATAGTCGTCGCCACGGCGGCCGAGCTTGACGGCGCGCGGCTCGAAGAGGCCTTCGCCCTTGGCGATGAGCACGATCTTGCGCGAGCCGCTGTCGATGATGGCGTTCGAGGGCACCGCCATGACGTTGGGATCGTCGGCGCCGGGATGGAAGACCACGTCGGCATACATGCCGGGCAGCAGCTGCCCGTCGGGGTTCGGCAGCTCGATACGCACCGAGACCGTGCGCGTTTCCAAGTTCCTCATATGTGGATAGATGAAGGTCACCTTGCCCTCGCGCGGCGCGCTAGGGAAGGCGCGGAGCGTCACGGTGACGGGCGTGCCGACCTTGATGTCTGCAATGTCGGCTTCCGCGACTTCGGCGACGATCCAGACATGAGAATTGTTGGCAATGCGGAACAGCTCGTCCCCAGCCTCGACGAATTGGCCTTTGATCACGTTCTTTTCGATCACATGGCCTGTTGCCGGCGCCGGCCAATCGAGCGTCCTCAAATTCTCCTTGGTCTTAAGCACCTCATCGATGCGCTCCTGGGGTACGTCGAGATTTCGCATTTTCTGAATGGCCCCCTCGACATCCCGGTTGCCGCCGGGACGGCCTTGTCCGCGCAATGACACCAGGAGATCGACCTGGGCCAATTGGATCTGCGGACTGTAGAACCGGAACATTGGCTCGCCCGCCTTGACGTGCGCTCCGGTCTTGTCGACGAACAGATCCTCGATGTAGCCGTTCGAGCGTACCGTCACGACCCAAAGCATCGACTCATCGTGTTCGACAATGCCCACGCCGCGAACCTCCCGGGAGAGGGGCTTCGGGCCGACCGTTTCGGTCCTGACGCCGCTGCGCTGAACCTTGGCCAGGCTTACCTTCACAGAATTGTCGTCCGAGACCTCATCGGCATAGACAGCGATGTAATCCATGCCCATGGAGTCTTTCTTGGGCATGGGCGAGGTGTCCGGCAGACCCATGGGGTTGCGGTAATAGAGAACCTTCCGCTCGCTTTTGCTGCTGTCGCCGGCCTTGTCATGGGCGGCGTGATCGGCCTTCTCGGGCATCGACATCGGCTCGGACCGATGCGCGTACCAGTAGCTGCCGGCCGCGCCGGCCAAGATGCCGGCCGCCAGAATGGCCAAACTGCTTAGACGCTTCATAACGCGTCTCCTGAATCCATGTTGACGGGCCTCCGCGCGGTGCAGAGGGCTCGCGAATGCGCAACGCCAGGCGCAAGCTCAAGCACGCGGCGGTAGCACGACTTCTTTCAAGGATTCAGACGCGGGGAGGCGGAAGAGCGGGATGGTCCAGCGTAGAGCGAGTGTTCTCGACCAGCGTGGCAAGATTCGGCGAGGCCTTGGGCGGCGTTGCGAGGTCCATCGCCGCCGTCTGAGCGGCGGGGAGCACGGTGCATTTCAGGAAGCACGCACCGGAGTCGCCGCAGCCCTTTTTGGTCTGCTTCTCGCAGTGCCCGGATTGCGGGCAGCAATCGGCGTGAGCGGCCGTATCGGTCATGCCCGCCGCCATCGACGAGCGCATTTCAGCCGCGGACACCGGCAGAACGACCAGTGACAAGGCGACGGCAGCAGCGATTATGGTGCGCAGAGTCTCCATATCTTCTTGGATTATCCGCCCGCCCACAGCCAGGTCAAGTGAACTCCCCGTGAGAGTCTCCAGGTTAACCAAGCGCTTTTGACAAGAGCTTCGATTTTTTGCGCCAGCCCTCGACCGTCGCCATGAGTGCGGGCAGGAACAGCAAGGCGCCGACCATCGAGGCGAGCAACACGATCACGACGATCGTGCCGTAGAGAGAGACCATGGGGAGATCGCTCAAGAGACTCGTGCCGATTCCGGCGGCAAGCACGATCGTGCTGATGATGACCACGGGGCCGACAGCGGTGATCGTCCGGCGCAGAGCCGTCGGCAGATCGACCTCGTCCGATTTCTCCAGCCGATAGCGGTTGAGCACATGGATCGTGCTGTCGACGGCGATGCCGAAGCCCACGGTGAAGGCGACCAGGTTCGTGAACTGAAGCCCCCATCCGACCAGATAGAGGTAGGCGCCGCCCATCGCGAGCGGGAAGAGATTCGGCAGAATGCTGACCAGGCCCGCCCCGACCGACCGCATGGCGAGCGCGATGAGGACGAGGATCATCCCGACGGTGATCATCAGGCTGCGGTTGAGCAGCTCGATCATTTCATGGCTGGCCCGCGCGGTGACCGGCACGATGCCGGTCACGGATATCTCCACCTTGGTGCGGTCCTGTTTCGCGATGGTGTCCAGGCGCCGCTCCAGCCGCTCCATCAGGGGCTCCAGCTTATCGGACGTCAGTTCGCCGAACCGGGCCGTGACGAGCACCGAATTCTCGTCCAGCGAAGCCATGCCCTTCACCAGCGAGGTGTTCTCGGCGCTTTCCAGGAACGCCATCAGGCGGTCCTCGCCCTCCACACCGCCGCCCAGCCATTCCTCGATGGTGTGGGCCGAGGTTATGGCGCCGAGGGCCGGCTCGCGCGCGAGCGTGGCGTGCACCTTCCGGACGACATCCAGCGTATGGAACGACATCAAATGATAGTCCTTCGGCCAATCAAGGACGACGAGCAGAGCGTTGGCGCCGGCGAGTTTGCTATCGACGGCGTTGAGACCGGCGAGCGCTGGATGGTTCTGCGGCAGGTTGCTCGCGTAGCTGTAGCGCGGCTCGTTTAGGAGATGGAGGAACCCGCCGGCGAGAACGAGCACAACGCCCACCGCCGAGATGGCACGCGGCGCGATCGCAACTGCGTCCGCCGCTCCGTGGCACACGGTGTCAATGCTCCGTAGGACACCGTTCTTTTCGGCCTGTTTCTGATTGTCGCGGGCGAAGCCCCGCAAGAACAGCAGCGACAGCGGGGGCACGAGAAGAAGCGTACCGAGGAGCGCGACCACCGTGCCCGACGCCGCGACGATGCCGAAATCGGCGACGAAGGGATGCGGCATCCAGATCAGCGAGGCCAGAGCGAGCGTTGTGGTGAGCGAGGTGAGCACGCAAGCCGGGCCGACGCGCCGGATGGCGCGTTCGATTGCGGCCTCGAGATCGGCTCCGGCCCGGATGCCGTTTCGAATGGAAAACAGGAGATGCAGACAGTCGGAGAAGACGATCACCAGCACGATGGTCGGCGCGACCCCGGTCAATAGGTTGATCTCTTGTCCCGAGAGCCACATGCCGCCGAGCAGCCATATGACCGCGACGACGGCCGGTATGCCCGCGACCGCCACGAACGAAAGCCTGCGGAAGAACAGCCAGGCGATCACCAAAGAGACACCGAGAGCGAGCAGCCGGAAGATCTTCTGATCGCGGGCCAGAGACGAGATGATTTCGATCCGCATCACGGCCAGCCCGGTCAGCGCCAGGTTGAGGTTCGTGCCGGTCAGAACCTCTTCGGCCTTGCCTCTGACTTCCTCGACGAGACGGCGGTCTGTCGCCTCGTCGCGATTCTTCTCGGCCAGCGAGATCGCGAACACGGCCAGGCTGCCGTCGTTGGACAGGAGTTTATCGGCCACGAGAGGATTGCCCGTCGCCTCTTGCCGCAGCGCGTCCCAGTCTTTGATCGTGTCCAAGTCGTCCGGGAACAACGGTTGGAACTCCGAGTCGCCTTCAGGCTCCTGGATCGCCGAGAACATCGACAAGACGCCGCGGACGCCGGGGAGTGCGGCGAGGTCTCGATCGAGTGTCTTGAGAGTCTTCACGTCGGCGAGATCGAAGGGCCTGTCGGACGAAACGACCACGTGGATATCGCGCTGGACGTCAGGAAAACGCTCTTCGACGATGTCGAGCTGCTCGAAGGCCGGGTCGCCGGAGCGAAAGATTTCCCGAATGTCGCTGGAGAATTGGAGCTGGCTCGCCCCATAGGCGAGAATGGGGGTCACGAGGACCGCGATCACCAAGCATAACCAGGGGTAGCGCAGGGAAACGAGGCCCAGCTTCTCTAATCCAAAACCGGCTGTCATTCGGTCAGCGCACGCCCCGCATCATCGATTTGGCCGTCATTGTCGATCATCCAATCCCTCGCTTTGAAGCACCGCTTGGTTGTTAGCCCAAAGAAGCCCGGAGCCCAAGCCCGCTTCGATCGGCCGGCGGGGACTTAACCAAAGGCCAACGCGGATGTCACATCCCTGATACAAAATCACCTTAAGTCGCGTTTTATCGTGCTGAACACTCGACTCGAAGATGATGCGACGAACGAGCCGGAGACGCGGCAGTATCGCGCGCTTTTTATTTCGGACATTCATCTCGGCACCAAGGCGTGCCAAGCCGATGCTTTCCTAGACTTTATACGCTGCCACGATGCGCCCCGCATTTACCTTATGGGCGACATCGTCGACTTCTGGCGCATCCGGCGCGGCATCTACTGGCCGCAAGCCCATAACGACGTCCTGCAAAAGCTGCTGCGCAAGGTCCGCAAAGGCACCGAGCTCGTC
Source organism: Alphaproteobacteria bacterium (assembly GCA_035527975.1). Classification (GTDB taxonomy): domain Bacteria; phylum Pseudomonadota; class Alphaproteobacteria; order JAPULJ01; family JAPULJ01; genus DATKZM01. The sequence goes on from DATKZM010000104.1 coordinate 5,938, forward strand.
TACATCCCGGGCAATCACGACGAGGCCATGCGCGAATATTGCGGGTCCCAATTCGGCGGCATCGCCATCGAGCGCCAGACGGTTCATACGGGCGCCGACGGCAGGCGCTATCTCATCATGCACGGCGACGAGTTCGACGTGGTCGTCCGCTACGCCAAGTGGCTCGCCTTCCTGGGGGACTGGAGCTACACGATGGCACTTTGGTTAAACACGCATCTCAACGTCGTGCGCCGCTGGTTCGGCATGCCCTATTGGTCGCTCTCGGCCCATCTGAAGCACAAGGTCAAACGCGCGGTGAATTATATCGGCGAGTTCGAAACCGCTCTGTCGCAGGAGGCGCGCCGCAACGGTGCGCAAGGCGTGATCTGCGGGCATATTCATCACGCCGCCATGCGCCAGGTCGGCGACGTGATCTACATCAACACCGGCGACTGGGTCGAAAGCTGCACGGCGGTAGCCGAGACCGAGGAAGGGATCTTCGAGATCATCCGCTGGAATCCGCACCAGACCATGGGTGTGCCCAAATCCCCTGTCGAGGAGCTTGAGGCTGCCGCCTGATGCGCATTCTCGTCGCGACCGACGCTTGGCACCCCCAGGTCAATGGGGTTGTCCGCACCTATGAGCGGCTGGCCCAAGAGGCGCCTAAGCTCGGCGCCGAGATCTGTTTTCTCGCGCCCTCCGCATTCCGAACCCTCCCGTGCCCAACCTATCCTGAGATCAGGCTGTCCCTCGCCACGCCGGCCATGATCGCGCGCCGGGTCGAAACCGCGCGCGCCGACTTCATCCATATCGCCACCGAAGGTCCGATAGGGCTGATGACGAGGCAGCATTGTCGCAAGATGAAGCGCCCTTTCACCACGAGCTACCACACGCGAATCCCCGAATATGTCGCGGCGCGCCTGCCGATCCCGGCGTCATGGTGCTATGCCTTCCAGCGCCGCTTTCACAACAGTGGCGCCGGCCTGTTCGTCGCCACGGCGTCGGTCGAGGACGACCTGAGGGCGCGCGGCTTCGAGCGCATGATGCGATGGTCGCGCGGGGTCGATCTGGACCTTTATCGGCCGCAGAACGTTCGCCTGTTCGGCAAGCAGCCGGTGTTTCTCTATGTCGGCCGTATTGCCGTTGAGAAGAACATCAAGGCGTTTCTCGATCTCGATCTGCCCGGCCGAAAGGTCGTCATTGGCGGCGGCCCGCAGCTTTCGGAGTTGCAACGTCGATACCCCGACGTGCTGTTTACCGGCGCCAAGGAGGGCGAGGATCTCGCGCAAGCCTATGCCTCGGCGGATGTGTTCGTCTTTCCGAGCCTCACCGACACGTTCGGCCTGGTGCTGCTGGAAGCGCTGGCCTGCGGTGTCTCGGTGGCCGCGTATCCGGTCAGCGGGCCCAAGGACGTCCTGACCGATCTCGCCTGCGGTGCGCTGGACACGGACCTGCAAGCGGCCGCCCTGCGCGCGCTCGACCTCAGCCGCGACGCCGCGAGGGCGCATGCGCTGCGCTATAGCTGGGAGAATTCCGCCCGGGAGTTCATCGATAACGTGCTGACGGCCCACCATCTCGGGCTGCCGGAGCGACGCCGGCTGCTGCCCCGATTCCGCGGGCGGCAACCCACGCAAAAGAAAACGGCCCGGTTGGGGGGGAACCGGGCCGTTTCATTCACTTGCGTCAGTTTGAGGGACGCTTTGGGGGACAATGCGTCCACCCAGAAATGGTTAGCAGGTCGCCTTTTTTCAAGGGTGAGGGTGCCAAAATGTCGCACGTTGGCCGCTAAGGGTCTGATATAAAGGGCGAAAAAAATTAGCCGAAAAGGGCTTCGCGCTTAACCGCGTGGAGCTTGTCGAACGTCAGCGGCTCTGGCCGCTCGAACCGGTCCCCGGAGTTTTCCGCGCCGAGCTGCTCTGCGGCAAAATTTTCCGTGGCGGTGGCAGGCTCGTCCACCGGCGCCCCCAGCATCTGGTCCACGGCATCCTGTTTCAGGCCCTCGCCGGATCGCTGGGGACCGTCCAGCAGCGCGGTCTCTTCCCGTGCCAAGTCCTGCGCCAAGTACTCCATCTTCGCCGCGGCGTCGTCGACCTTGGAGGCGATGTCATCGACGCCCCAGATCTCGATCATGGCGTTGATGCGCTGCTCGATGAGGTGCAGCGCCCGCACGACCTTGTTGCTGCGCTGCCCGGTGATGTCCTGGAACGAGCAGGCGGTATAGATGTCGATCGCCCGCTGATCGAGCCGTTCGCACAGGTCGACCGCGACACCCTGCTCGCGCAGGGTCCAGGCTGCCTCCTGAATGTCCTCCGCGGCGGACAGGATCTCAGAGGTAGCCTTCTCGGTAGCTTCGGCGATCTGGTCGAGCTCTTCGGTGGCATTCGTGAGTTGTTTGTCGAACTGCTGGGGCGGCCGGATCTGGGCAATCTCCCGCCGGGTCCGCGCGATGGCTTCGCTCATCGCCACCAGCTCGGACAGCACCGGCGCCAGACCGGACCGGCGCTGCGGCTTGAGGACCGCTGCCTCCAGCCGGGCGATGGCATCGAGCATCAATTGCGTCTCGGGGGTGCGGTTCCGCCGCGCATATTCGGCGAGGAACCAGCGGCCAACCGGCGTGGCGCGCAGCGTGGCCTCGAGCGCGGCATATTCCGCTGCCAGTCCGCGCTTCGGCGGTACCGGGTGCGACGGCAATGGATCGGCGCGGTCTGGAGCTCGTTCCGGCATGGTGGTGGCGAGGCTATCCTGATTCGGGGTAAGGGGCCGAGCGTACCGCCGCTAGGGCAAGGGATTCGTTAACTCAATGGCACAGCAAGCCACTGCGAATGCCGCGGCGCCGTCCTTTGCGTGGCGCCTCGGCTTACTCTACGCCGCGCTGTTTCTGGTGATCGGCTGTTACCTGCCCTATCTGCCGGTCTGGCTGAAATGGCGCGCGCTCGATGCCGACCAGATCGCCGTGTTGTTAGCGGCGACGCTCTACACGCGCATCCTGTTCACACCGGCCATCAGCTTCGCCGCCGACCGCCTCGGCGACCGCCGCGCGATCCTCATCGTGCTGGCTTGGGGCTCGTTGCTCTCCTTTGCCGTCCTGTGGGTCTCGGACGGCTTTTGGCAGATGCTGCTGGCGATCATTCTGCTGGCGGTCAACTGGACGTCGATCATGCCGCTGATCGAAACAGTGGCGGCGAGCGGCATCCGCAGCGGCGGTCTCGACTATGGCAAGGTGCGGCTCTGGGGCTCCATCACGTTCATCGCTGCAAGCCTCGGCTCCGGCTCCGTAATTCAGCCATTCGGGCCGCAGGCTGTGTTGCCGATCCTACTTGCCGCCTCGGCGCTGATGGTGCTGGCGACCCATCTGATGCCGCGCCAGCCCAAAAGGCCAAGCCAGTCGGCGGGCTCGCCGCTGTCGGTGCTCCGCCGTCTCAAGCTCTCGGACGCCTTCGCGCTGGCCCGCGCGCCGCTGTTCCTGTTGTTCCTGCTGGCGGCCAGCCTGATCCAGGCAAGCCACGCGCTCATGTATGCTTTCGGCAGTCTGCATTGGCAGGCGCAAGGCTATTCCGGCGGCATGATCGGCGCGCTGTGGTCCGTGGGGGTCGTCGCCGAAGTGGCGCTGTTCGCCGTCTCGCGCCGCGTCATCGCAGCTTGCGGCACGGTGAGGCTATTGGGGCTCGCCGGTGCGGCGGCCGTGCTGCGCTGGGGGTTCATGGCCTTTGACCCGCCTCTGTTGGTGACGGGCCTGCTGCAGATTCTCCACGCCATGAGCTTCGGCGCCGCCCATCTCGCCGCCATCCATTTCCTCACCCATGCGGTGCCGGAAGACCGCGGCGCCACGGCGCAGGGTCTCTATGCCGCCGTTGTCGCCGGTCTCGTCATGGGCTCGCTGACCCTGGCCTGCGGCCCGCTCTACCGGATGCTTGGCGGCGAGGCTTACGGCGTCATGGCCGTGCTCGCGCTCGGAGGAACGGTCGCCGCCTTCATGCTGCGGCGGCGCTGGCGTGGCGGTCTCGTCGTCGATGCGGTTGCCCACTCCGATCGTTAGCGGGCGTCGTTGAGCGACCAATGGCCACGGACCGCAATCATTGAGTGTCCGCATTTCAGGTGTTGATCGGCCTCAAGGACAGGGGGGACGAAACGACTATAATTTAGTCAACAAGTAGGAGGTTCCCATGAACAGATTTGGCGCGTTTTTGCTTGCGGCCTGCGCCGCGATCGTCATCGCCGCGTCGCCGGCGCTGGCGCAGCAAGACGATCAGCAGGCGCCCATGGCGGGTCAGGGCGGCATGATGGATAAGGCCGGCCAGGGCATGGGCATGATGGGCGGCCAGCGCCAAGGCATGGGCAAAAACAAGATGGGCGGCAGCTGTCCGAAAATGGGCGGCATGATGGGCAAGGGGGGTGGCATGATGCATTCCCGCCCGATGATGGAAGGCCACCTCGCCTATATCAAAACCGACCTTGAGATCACCGAGCCGCAGACAGCCGCGTGGGACGCCTATGCCGACGTGGTGAGGGCGCGCCACACGACAATGGAAGGTATGCATGCCGACATGATGAAGGCTAAGGGTGGAAGCGCCTTGGAGCGCATGGACGCACGCATCAAGGCGACGGAAGCCAAGCTTGAGAGTCTGAAGGCGCTCAAACCGGCGACCGAGGGCCTCTATGCCGTACTCACGGACGCGCAGAAGGAAAAGGCCGACAAGCTTCTGGGCGGCGGCTGCGGGATGATGTAAGGAGCGCGCCGGTATGAGCTACCATTTCTCAAAGACGCTCGGCTTCCCCTTCGACCAGGCGATCACCCGCGTGACCGAAGCGTTGAAGGGGGAAGGCTTCGGCGTGCTTACCGACATCGATATCGCCGCCACCATGAAGGCGAAGCTCGGCGCGGATTTCCGGCCTTACAGAATCCTCGGCGCCTGCAACCCGCAGCTCGCCCATCGCGCGCTTCAGCTCGAGGACAAGATCGGCACGATGCTGCCGTGCAACGTGATCGTGCAGCAGCATGAAAACGGTGATGTCGAAGTGTCGGCCGTCGACCCCGCCGCTTCGATGCAGGCCGTCGACAATCCGGGCCTCGCCGAGGTGGCAGGGGACGTCCGGGACCGGCTGAAGCGGGTGGTCGACAGCCTTTGAGTCAGCCCCATAACGCCGGCGGCGGTGGCGAGACCATGTCCGCCTCATAGATGAGGCCGGGCGTGCGGTCCGCTTCCAGCAAGAGCGGTCCATCGAGATCCACCCAGTCGGCGTCTTGGGCGACGAGCAGGGCAGGGGCCATCGACAGCGACGTCGCCACCATGCTGCCCACCATGATCTTGAGACCGAGGGCGCGGGCGCGTGTGGCCGTTGCAAGCGCCTCGGTGAGGCCGCCGGTCTTGTCGAGCTTGATGTTCACCGCGTCGTAGCGGCCGACTAGCGCCTCGAGCGAGGCGCGGCCATGCACGGATTCATCGGCGCAGATGGGGACCGAGTGCGCGATCTGCGCCAGGAGCGCGTCGTCACCGGCCGGCAACGGCTGTTCGACCAGCTCGACCCCGGTTGCTGCGGCGGCCGCGAGAAGCGTCTCGGTTTCATGGGGTTGCCAGGCCTCGTTGGCATCGGCGATGAGGCGCGCCTGGGGCACCGCTGCGCGCACGGCCGCCAGACGGTCTCGATCCCCGGCGCCCCCCAGCTTGAGCTTGAGTAGCGAATGCCGAGCCGCCGCCTTCGCCTGCGCCGCCATGGTCTCGGGATCGCCAAGGGAGATCGTGAAGGCGGTCATCACCTTATGCAGCGGCGGGAGCCCGGCAAGCGCCGTGGCGCTCCTGCCGGATCGCTTCGCCTCCAAATCCCACAAGGCGCAGTCGAGCGCGTTGCGCGCCGCGCCGGGCGGCAAGAGCGAGGCGAGGCCGTCGCGGTCCAAACCTTGCGCGAGCGCGGGACCGCAGGCCTCGATGGCCGCGGCCACCCCATCGACGCTCTCCCCGTAGCGGGCGTAAGGCACGCATTCGCCGCGCCCGAGATGGCCCCCGCCGGTGATCTCGGCCACCACCACGATCGCCTCCCGCTTGGCGCCGCGCGCAATGGTGAAGGCCCCGCGGATCGGCCAGCGCTCGATGCCCACCGTGAGGCGGAAAGCGCCGCCGGGGCCGTTAAGGTCAAGCCGAGATCGCGCCATAACGCCTTTCTTTCTCCCGTGTTATCGTTCAAATACGACTGCAATTCTAACGGTCCTGGCGCCTAAAAAGCGTAAGTACGAGCCAAGCTAAGCCTTTCCATGCTCAAGCGCGATCACCAGCTCGTCCTGCCGACGCAAGCCCGCGCCCCGGGTTTTCGCGTCGAACTCCGTGGCACCACATTCCGGCTGGTGGCGACCGGCGCCTGGACGGTGGCCGAGGCGACCAAGCTCGACAAGGCCCTGAAGCGGTTGCGGGTGCCGATCCCGCCCACCCCTGACTTTACCGGCGAGATGGATATTGCCGGGATCGCCGAGATCGACACGGCCGGCGCCTGGCTTCTTCAGCGCACGGCGAATGCCTGGCAGAAGGGCGGATTGCGGACCCATTACGCCGGCGCCACCGAGGGCTTTCGCATCCTTATCGAGGAGGTGCATCGCCGCGGCAACGCCGAACGGCCTGTGATCGAAAAGCAGGGCCTGGTCGCGCAAACGATCGAGGACACGACCAAGACGCTCACCAGCGTGTGGCGCGACGGGGTCGAGCTCACGGCGTTCCTCGGCGAGGTGACCGCCGCCTTCTTGCGCATGATCCGCCAGCCTTGGCGCTTCCGTCCGATCTCCTTCTTCCATCACCTCGACCATGCGGGCTTGCGGGCCGTGCCGATCATCGCGCTGATCTGCTTTTTGATCGGCGCCGTGGTCATGCAGCAGGGCGTGGTGCAGTTGCGCCCCTTCGGCGCCGAGCCCTTCGCCGTCAACATGGTCGCCATTCTGGCCTTGCGCGAGGTCGGCATTCTGCTCACCGCCATCATGGTCGCCGGCCGGTCGGGCTCGGCCTTCACCGCCGAGATCGGCTCCATGAAGATGCGCGAGGAGATCGACGCCATGCGCACGCTCGGCATCGATCCCATGGATACGTTGGTGCTGCCGCGCGTGCTGGCGCTCGTCGTGGCGCTGCCGCTGCTCACCTTTCTCGGCGA
>DATKZM010000105.1:0-106863 GCA_035527975.1 Alphaproteobacteria bacterium
CGCCGATTCTGGGAATCCCCAAGGCTGCAAACTATTGCAAGGTTCCGAAGCCAGAAACCCGAAACCTTGCAATCTCGATTACTTCACCACACCGGAAAACCATGACAGATCAGCCGGTTGGGCGTTGTTCACCGGGAACTCCAGAGCGCCCGGCGCTTATCAACTGTGATCCCGGATCCACCGCTGCCGAAGTCGAGCGATTTAGCGTCACCAGGCCGCCTGGCGCTTGAGGGAACACCGACCGTTCATTCTTATGACCGGTTGGTAACGCCAAGACGCGCGCTTTCGAGATCGTTTTGAGCCTAGACGAAGGCCTGCAGCGCCAGGAAGATCAGCGCCGACAGGATGGCCGCCGCCGGCACGGTGACCAGCCAGGCCGCGATGATGGTAACGAGATGGCGACGGCGCACCAGTTTCTTGCGCCGCACTTTCTTGGCCCGCTTCAGCGCCTTTTCGTCGGCGGGAACGGGGTTGCCCCTGGCTGTGCGCCGGGTCTTGCGTCGTTCCAGCGCGTCGCGCAGCCAGTTGACGTGAAGCTCGCGGAAGAACCCCACCCCGAAGACGCCCCCGACCGCGATATGCGTGGAGCTGACCGGCAGGCCCAGCCCCGAGGCAACGATCACCGTGATCGCGGCGGACAGCGCGACACAGAAGGCGCGCAAGGGATCGAGCCTGGTGATCTTCTCGCCGACCGTGCGCACCAGCTTGGGCCCGAACAGGAAAAGCCCGGCGGAAATCCCCAGCCCGCCCACCAGCAGGACCCAGATAGGGATGTCGACTTGCGTTGCGATGCTGCCCGTCGTGGTCGTGTGCACGATTGCGGCGAGCGGGCCGACGGCATTGGCGACGTCGTTGGCGCCGTGCGCGAAAGACAGCAGCGCGGCCGAGCAGATCAACGGGATCACGAAGAGCGAGCTTACCGCCTTGCGCCGGTTCTCCAACGTCAGCGCGCGCTTGGCCACCACCGGGCGGACCACCGCGTAGGTGACCGCGAAGACACCGAGCCCGAACAACGCCACCCAGGACATGTCGGGCTTCCAGATCTTCTTCAGCCCCTTGGTCACCAGATACATCGAGAAGATGCCGGCCATCAGCCCGACCAGTACCGGCACCCAGCGCTTGGCCGCGCCCAGCTTGTCCTCGCGGAACAGGATCATGAATTTGATGAAGGCCAGGAATGCCGCCGCGATCACTCCGCCCAGCACCGGCGAGATCACCCAGGAGGCGGCGATCTTGGCCATGGTCGGCCAGTTGACCGCGCTGACCCCGGCCGCGGTGATGCCCGCGCCCATCACGGCGCCGACGATCGAATGGGTGGTCGAAACCGGCGCGCCGACATAAGTCGCAAGGTTGATCCACAGCGCCGCCGCCAGCAGCGCCGCCATCATCACCCAGACGAAGGTGCGCGCGTCGCCGATCGCGCCCGGGTCGATGATCCCCTTGGAGACCGTCTTGACCACGTCGCCGCCGGCGACAAGTGCACCGGCGCTTTCAAAGACGGCGGCGATCAGCAGCGCGCCCATCATGGTGAGCGCGCGCGAGCCGACGGCGGGACCGACATTGTTGGCGACATCGTTGGCGCCGATGTTGAGCGCCATGTAGCCGCCGATCACCGCCGCCACGATGACGAAACCGCTGCCGGCGACGTGGCCGGTATAGATCTCGACGAAGGCCCAGACCAGCACCAGGAAGAGGAAGCTCAGGCTCAAGCCGGTCAGGCGGCTGGCCTGTTCCCGGCTTGCTTTCTGCAGCCAGCCGACCCCCTTCAGATCCTTGTCGAGGGATTTGAGCGGTTTTGATTTGTCCGGTGATTTATCTGCCGCCGGCGACACGCCGGCCTTGGGGTCGCTGCCTGTATTCGTGGCCGGCCCGTTGAGAGCGTCGGTATCAGACGTCATGCGGCGCTACGGTCCATGGCGCGCGTGGGGCGCGCAGCGTGTCACGGTGTTGTCACGGATATGTAGCCGAACACCCGCCGGCACGCCACAGCGATTGTGAGCGTGCGGCGCTTTGGCAGGCAGGCCTAGTCGGCCAATTGCGCTGCGATCAGGCCGAGGCAGGTCAGCGCGCCCAGCGGCGGCGCCCAGCGCGGCGCGCGGATGGCGAGATCGGGTCGCGGCGCCTTCACTTGCAGGCGCATCAGGCTGAGGTTGACCAGCGCGAAGACCGCAAGGGTAATCGTGCTGGTGGCGCTCACCAGGGCGCTGAACGGCACGGCGACCACCAGCGCCAGCACCAGCGCGCCGCCGATCAGGGTTGCGCGCAGCGGCGTGCGGGTCCGCGCGTTGACCGCCGAGAACCAGTCCGGCAGCAGGTCCCGCCGCGCCATGCCGTATGCGAGGCGCGCCACCAGCATGATCTCCACCATTACGCCGTTGGCGGTGGCGATGAGGGCGATTGCCGCGAAATGCCGGCTGTAGGCAAAGCCGGTCTTCTCGAGCACCGCGACCAGCGGCGCGTCATGCGCGGAAAGATCGGCCGGCGACAGGGCGAAGACCGAGACGAGGGCCACCACACCGTAAATCACTGATGAGATCGCCACCGCGGCGAGGATCGCGCGCGGCAGGGTGCGGGCAACCTCATCGGCTTCCTCGGCCATATTGGCCAGGGTGTCGAAACCGATGAAGGCGAAGAAAGCAACGAACATGCCGGCGAAAACCCCGGCCCAGCCGCCCAGATTGCCAGGGATGAGCTCGCCGGCGCGCGCCGGCAGCGCCTCGAGGGCAGGGCTTGCCATAACGACGATCAGCACCAGCCCGCCGATCTCGATGATCGTCAACACCACGGCGACGCGCACGCTTTCCGTGACGCCCACTGCCGCAACAATGGTGAAGAGCGCCACGACGATGGCCCCGCCGGCCCAACGCGGCAGCGCCACGTATTGCTGCAGATAGCCGGCCGCGCCCTTGGCGATCGAGGCGGCGGCGATGATGGCAACGAAAATCAGCGCGACCCCCGCGAGCCGCGCCAGCACCCGGCTCCCGAAGGCTTCCTGGACATAGGCGGTTTCGCCCGCCGCCTCGGGGTGGCGCGCGACCAGCTCGGCGTAAGAGAATCCGGTCAGCCCGGCGACGATGCCGGCCGCCACGAAGGCGAGCGGCGCGGCCATGCCGGCGCGTCCCGCCACCTCGCCCACCAGTACATAGATGCCCGCGCCGATAATGGTGCCGAGCCCGTAGAAAGTGAGCGGCCAGAAGCCGAGCGAACGCTTGAGCGCGGGCCGGCGTTCCGGGCGGGCGTCATCGAAATAGGGGCTGCGAGGCTTGATCGCGTCGGCCATTTACGGGCCAGCCAGTTGCGTAGGATGCATCGTCGTCATTCCCTCTCCCTCTTCAGAGGGGGAGGGAGATCTATACGATCCGCGATGCCGATCATTCCTGCCATGCCACCTCAGCCCGGCTTCTTCGCCTGCTTGCGCGCCTTTTTCAGCGGCAGGCGGACGCGCAGCACTTCGGGCTCGTCGGCCGACCGCTCGATATGGAAGCCGAGCGAACGGGCGAGGCCGAGCATGGCGGTGTTCTCCGCCAGCACGTCGCCGTAAAGCTCGCCGATGCCGTGGCCGCGGGCGTAGTCGATGATCCGCCGCATCAGCAGCGCGCCCAGGCCCTTGCCCGCCATGTCGGTGACGATCGTAATCGCGAATTCCGCGCGCGCCTTGTCGGGCTCGGCCAGGATACGCGCGACGCCGTAGCCACGCGATTTGCCGGCCCGGCCCGGCTCGACCAGCACCAGCGCCATCTCGCGGTCGTAGTCGATCTGGCTGAAATGGGCCGCCATCTGATGGGTCAGCACCTTGAGTGGCGCAAAGAAGCGCAAACGCACCGCCTGCGGCGACAGCCGCGCGAAAGCGTCCTGGAACATCGGCTCGTCCTCGGGGCGCACCGGGCGCAGCAAAAACGTCTTGCCGGCGATCTCCACGGTCTCTTCCAGGGCCACCGGATAGGGCCGGATGGCGAGGCGGTCCTCGGGCTTCACCCCGCGTTTGGCGCGCCGCACCCGCACCCGTGCGTCGAGCGCGATGGCACCTTTGTCGTCGGCGAAGAGCGGGTTGATGTCGAGCTCGGCGATCTCCGCAAGGTCGGCCGCCATGCGCGAGACCTTGACCAGCGTCAGTGCAACGGTCTCCAGATCGGCGCGCGGCCGGTCGCGGTAGCCGACGAGCTGCTTGTAGATGCGCGTCTGCTCGATCGCGTCCATGGCGAGCTTCATGTTGAGCGGCGGCAGCGCCAGCGCCTTGTCGTCGAGCACCTCAACCGCCACCCCGCCGGCGCCGAACAGCACGATCGGGCCGAACAGCGGGTCCTCGGCCAGGCCCAGGATCAGCTCATGCGCGCCGGGCCGCACGATCATCGCCTGCACGGTGACGCCGTCGATCTTCGCCTTGGGCATGACCGCGCGCACGCGTGCGAACATGGCCTCGGTCTCGGCGCGCACGTCGTCCGGTCCGTCGACGCCCAGCACCACCCCGCCGACATCCGACTTGTGGGTGATGTCGCGCGACAGGATCTTGAGCGCCACCGGCTCGCCGATCCTTTGCGCCGCCGCCACCGCCGCATCGGCATCGGCGGCGATTTCGGTCGCGACGATCGGCACGTCGTAGGCGGCAAGCAGCGCCTTGGCCTCGACCTCGCTCAGCCATTCGCGCTTTTCGGCCAACGCCGCCTCGATCGGTACGCGCGCGGCGGCGAGGTCGGGTGTGAACTCCTGCGGCTGCGAGGGCGGCGTTTCGATCAGCGCCGCTTGGGCCGCGCGGTGATGCACAAGATGCATGAAGCCGCGTGTCGCATCGCCGGGCGTGTTGTAGCTCGGCACGTCGGCCTCGGCGAAAACGCGCCGTCCGCCGGCTGCCGCCGCCCCGCCGACCCAGCTCGTCAGCACCAGCTTCCTGCCCGCGCCCAGCGCCACGCCGTCGGCGATCGCGCGCGCCGCTTCCTCGGAACTCGCCACGCCGGTCGGGCAGTTCAGCACCAGCACCGCGTCGGAGGATTTGTCTTCCAGCAGGATCTCCAGCGCCGCCGCATAGCGCGACCCCGGCGCATCGCCGATGATGTCGATGGGATTGCCGTGCGACCAGGTCGGCGGCAGCACTTCGTTGAGCGCCTTGATCGTCTTGGGCGGCAGGCTTGCCATGGTGCCGCCGGCATCGATCAGCCCGTCGGCCGCCAGCACGCCGAAGCCGCCGCCATTGGAGAGGATGGCGAGCCGGTCGCCCGGCGGCGGTTTGCATTTGGCCAGCGTCTCCACGGCGTCGAACAGCTCGTCGAGCGTCTTGACCCGCAGGATGCCGGCGCGCCGGAAGGCCGCCTCGAATACCGCATCGGCCCCCGCCATGGCGCCGGTATGCGAGCTCGCCGCCTTGGCGCCCGCCTCGTGACGCCCGGACTTGATGACCACGACGGGCTTGGTGCGCGCCGCCGCGCGTGCGGCCGACATGAACTTCCGCGCATGCGTCACCGTCTCCATGTAGATGAGGATCGCCGCGACATCGGCGTCGCGCCCGAAATGGTCGAGTAGGTCGCCGAAATCGACATCGGCCATCGCCCCCATCGAGACCATGTGCGAGAAGCCGATATCGCGCCCGGCCGCCCAGTCGAGCACGCCGGTGACGATGGCGCCCGATTGCGACAGGAAGGCGAGCTTGCCCGGTTCCGGCGCCATATGCGCGAAGCCCGCATTGAGCCCGATCCCCGGCACCATCACGCCCAGACAGTTGGGCCCGACGACGCGCAGAAGATGTGGCCGGGCGGCGTCCAGCATCTGGCGCTGCAATGCCTTGCCGTCCTTCTGGCCGTCCTCGCCGAAGCCGGCGGTGATGACGACCGCGCCGCGCGCGCCGGCCGCGCCCAGTTCCTTGACCGCCCCCGGCACGATGCGCGGCGGCGTGACGATGACACCGAGATCGGGCGGGCGCGGCAGCTCGGCGATCGACCGGTAGCAGCGCACGCTCATGATCTCGTCGTATTTGGGATTGACCGGCCAGACGCGTCCCTTGAAGCCGTCGCGCAGCAGGTTGCTGAGCACCACGCGGCCGAGGCTGCCGGTCTCCGGGCTCGCCCCGATCAGCGCCACCGAGGCGGGATTGAAGATGGCGTCGAGATTGCGCGTGGTCATGGCTGCCGGCGGTTCATCTCTGGTGGTGCGAGGACAGGTGTCAGCTTACCCGCCGCGCGGGGCCGAACAAAGGTGGCGGGGCGATATTACGGTGTAGCCCTCATGCTTCGACAAGCCCAGCCTTCGACAAGCTCAGGATGAGGTTCATGTTTGGGGCAACCAACGATGTTCCTCATCCTGAGCTTGTCGAAGGGTGAGCGAGCGGACAGGCAAGCTTGTCGATGGCGTCACCCGCCCAGCAGCCCGCGATAGATATCCGCCGTCTCCGCATCGAAGGCGCAGAAGATGACGTGGCTGACCGCCGGTGCATCCGCGAGCGCGGCCTGCACGGTCGAGACCGCGATCGCGGCCGCCGCCTCTTTGGGATAGCCGTAGATGCCGGTCGAGATCGCCGGAAAGGCGATGGCGGCGCAGCCATGTTCCTGCGCCAGCGCCATAACGGCGCGGTAGCAGTTCGCCAGGAGCTCGGCCTCACCCGCCGCGCCGCCCTGCCAGAAGGGCCCGACCGCGTGGATCACGTGCCGGGCCTTCAGATTGTAACCGGCAGTGATCTTCGCCGAGCCGGTGGGGCAGCCGCCGAGCGTGCGGCACTCCTTGCGTAGATCCGGGCCGGCGGCGATGTGGATCGCGCCGTCGACCCCGCCGCCGCCCAGCAACGTCTCGTTGGCGGCGTTCACGACCGCATCGACGTCGAGCTTGGTGATGTCGCCTTCCATGACCTCCAGGCGGGCGGCGCTCATGCTGCCAGCGCCTCGGCGGCGGGGGTGAAGTCGAGCTCGAGGTCGCGCGCGATCCGCTCATACGTCACCTTGCCGGCATGGATGTTGAGGCCGGCCATGAAGTGCGGGTCGTCGCCCAGCGCCGCCTTCACGCCCTTGTCGGCGAGCGCCAGAATGAAGGGCAGCGTTGCGTTGTTGAGCGCGAAGGCCGAAGTGCGCGGGACGGCCCCCGGCATGTTGGTGACGCAGTAATGGATCACGCCCTCCTCGACATAGGTCGGGTTGGCGTGGTCGGTCGGCCGGCTGGTCTCGAAGCAGCCGCCCTGGTCGATCGAGATATCGACCACCACCGAGCCCGGCCGCATCGAGCGCACCATCTCGCGCGTCACCACCTTGGGCGCGATGCCGCCAGGCAGCAGCACGGCGCCGACCACAAGATCGGCGTCGGCGACCACGGTCTCGGCCGCCTCCAGCGTCGAATAGAGCGTGCGCAGCTGGCCGCCGAAATGAAGATCGAGATGGCTGAGCTTGGCGAGCGATTTTTCCAGCACGATGACATTGGCTTCGGTGCCCATCGCCATGCGCGCGGCACTGGTCCCGGCAACGCCGCCGCCGAGCACAGCGACCCGCGCCGGCAGCACCCCCGGCACGCCGCCCAGCAGCACGCCCGCGCCGCCATTCTCCTTTTCCAGCAAATGCGCGCCGACCTGGATCGACATGCGTCCGGCAACCTCGCTCATCGGCGCCAGCAGCGGCAGCCCGCCATCGCGGTCGGTCACCGTCTCATAGGCGATCGCGGTGGCGCCGGAGGCAATGAGCTCGTCCGTCTGCGTCTTGTCGGCGGCCAGATGCAGATACGTGAACAGTGTCTGGCCTTCGCGCAGGCGTTCACGTTCGGGCGCCAGCGGCTCCTTCACCTTGATGATCAGGTCGGCGTCGTTGAAGACATCCTCGGCCGTGGGCGCGATGCGCGCACCGGCGGCGGCGTAGACTTCGTCCGCAATACCGATACCGGCGCCGGCGCCGTGCTCGACCACAACCTCGTGGCCGTGATGGGTCAGCTCGCGCACCGCGAAGGGCACCAGGCCCACCCGGTGCTCAAGCGTCTTGATCTCCTTGGGGCAGCCTATGCGCATCGCTCAGCTCCGCTACGGCTCGCACGTTTCAGTTGCGCCCCCGATATCGCCCGGCGCCGCGGTTCCGTCAACCTTCGTCCAATTCGTTATCGAGCCGCCGCGCCAGCCACAAGGTCAGCGCGATCGCCGCGGCCAGCAGAACCAGGAAGACCAGATAGGTGCCATTGACGCCGAGCATTTTATTGCTGGCGTCGCGCAACGCGGCAATCGCGCTATTGGGCAATCCGGCGAGCCACAGCAGGCTGAACTGCCACGCCGCGAAGGCCGGCGTGGTCACGCGTGCGATGAAGGCGACGAAGCCGATCAGGATGGCGCCCTGCGCCACCGCGCCGATCGCAAGCGCGGTCATGAACCACGGTATCGAGGGCGCGGCCGCGATCGCTCCCAGGCCCGAAAGCGCCGCGGCGCCCGCAAGCACGAAGGTCGCGGCCAGACCGCGGGCCGCGCCGAACCGCCAGATCAGCCAGGCGGCCGCTATGGCTCCGCCGAACTGCGCCACGCTGCGGATCGCTCCGATCCAGGTCACATGGGCGGAGTTCAGCTGGCCGGCGTTCGACTGCAGAATCTGGCTGGTATCGAGATTGGTCGCAAGATCGCCCAGCACCAGAACGGCCAGGATCGCCCAGGCGAGCCCGCCGAAACGCCGGAAGAAATCGGCGATCGGACAAATGAACGTCCCGTAGAGCCATGCCGTTACCGCCTTGCCGCCGCGCGACAGGTTCTGCTCGCCGCGGAGCAAGCCATCAAGCTCGGGCCGCTGGAAAAGCTTCGGCGATGGCGCTTCGCGCCCCGGCAACAGCCACAGCCCCAGCCAAGCCGCGGTGATGAAGACGCAGAGGACGATACTGATCGTCACGCTATCGGGCTGGCGCAGGATGACCGGCAAAAGTGCCGCCGGAACGATGGTGCCGAGATACTGCGCCGTTGCCAGCGCGCCCTGCCGGCGCCGTCCCGGCTGGGACGAGCGCAGCCCGTCGATCGTCGCCAGCAGCGCGCCCGCGACCAGCACCGCCGCCAGCATCAGCGCGATATCGAGCGGGCGCGTCGGCGCGCCGACGGGATTGCCGGCCAGCGCCATCACCAGGATCGGCACGCTCAAGGCGAGCAACAGCCCCGTCAGCAACGCCGTCCAGCCGCGCCGCCGCCCGAGGCGTTTCAGGATCGGGGGATCGAAGGCGTCGACGAAGGGCGCCAGCACGACCCGGGCCAGCCCAATGATGCCGATAACAAAGACCGGCAGTGCCAGCATGTCCTCAACAACGCTCGACCCGGCAAGAAAGCGCAGCGCATCGAGGCTCTGCGCCGCGGGCGCACCCACCGCCATGCCGAAACAGAGGAAGGCGGCGATGCGCTGCCATGCGGCCGCGCGGCGCTCGCCTTCGCCCAGCACGGTCTCGCCTGCCTCGGTCACGGCGCATCCCTCCCGCTAGGCGGCGCTCCCCGCCAATCCCGCGCTCACATGTTCGACGAAGCCCTCGAGGTCGATATTGGCGCCCGACACGATGAGCGCGACGCGCTTGCCGGCGAGCTTGTCTTTGAGCGGGCCGAGCAGCGCCGCCGTCGAGGCCGCGCTCGCCGGCTCGGCGGCCAGCTTGCGCTCGGCGAACAACAGCGCCAGCGCCGCGCGCAGCGCGTCGTCATCGACCAGGACAATTTCCTCGACGTGATCGCGGATCAGCCCGAACGACATCGGCGCCGCGTGTGGCGCGCCAAGCGAATCGGCGATCGTGCGCACCGCGTCGATCGCTTGCGGCTCGCCGGCGGCCAGGCTCTTGGTCAGGGTCGGCGCGCCCTCGGGCTCGACGCCATAGACAAGGCAGTCGGGCTTGATCAGCTTGACCGCGCGCGCGATGCCGGAAATGAGCCCGCCGCCGCCCACCGGCACCACAACGGCGTCGAGATCGGGGAGCTGGGCCATGAGCTCGAGGCCCACCGTCGCGGTGCCCAGAATGGTGGCGCGGCCCTCGAAGGGATGAACGAAGGTCTTTCCTTCCTCCGCCTCGATGCGTTTGACTTCCTCGAAGGCGGCGGCGATATCGTCGCTCAGCACCACCTCGGCGCCCAGCTCGCGGCAGCGCGCAACCCGGAAGGGGTTCGCCGTCACCGGCATCACCACCTTGGCGTTGGCGTCCAGCTCGCGCGCGGCGAAGGCGACGGCGATGGCGTGGTTGCCGGCAGAGATCGCGGTGACGCCGCGCTTGCGCGCCGCCGCGTCGAGGCCGAGCAAATTGTTGAGGCTGCCGCGCGGCTTGAAGGAGCCGGCGACCTGCATGAGTTCGAGCTTCAGCCAGACCTCGGTATCGGCGCCGACCCGCGCGGCCATCTCGCGGCCGCCCCAGCGCACCACCGGGGTCTCGATGACCCAGGGCGCGATCGCATCGCGCGTCGCTTCGATGTCGGCAAGGGTGATCGGGGGCTCGCTCATGGGGGCGGGGCTCGCGACAAGTGGACCAGTGGCACAGTGTAAACCAGCGCGCCCCGGCCAAGCAGCCTATTCGGCCGGCTTGGCCGCGACCTCGTCGGTGAGCCGCTCGGGATGGTAGCCGGGGGTGCCCTCCTTTCCGCGAAACCAGATAAAGGCGATCAGCAGGATCGAGGGGATACCCAGCGTCGACGCATAGAGGAAGAAGGTGACCCAGTCAGTGTTGTCGACGACAACGCCCGAGAACCCGGCGACGAGCTTGCCGAGCAGGCTCATCATCGAGGTGAAAAGGGCATATTGGGTCGCCGTATAGGCACGGTTTGTGAGCGACGAGAGGTAGGCGATGAACACGGTGCCGGAAATGCCAGCAGCTATGTTGTCGGCGCTGATGGTGATCGCCAGCATCCAGATTTCCGATCCCACCACCGCCAGCACGGCGAACAGAAGATTGGTCACGGTGAGCAGGAAGGCCGAGACCAGAAGCATGGCCATGATGCCGAAGCGAAAGACCAGAACTCCGCCGAGACCGACGCCAAGCAAGGTCATAAAGAGGCCGAACCCCTTAGCTATGTTGGCGATCTCGAATTTGGTGAAGCCGATATCAACGTAGAACGGATTGGCCATCACGCCGAGCGTGAAGTCGGATAGCCGGAAGGTGCCGATCAAGGCCAGAACGAGCACCGCCATCCAGCCGTTGCGGGCGAAAAAATCGACGAACGGTCCGACCACGGCGCTGGAGAACCAGGCAGCGATCTTCTGGGCGTAGCCGGGCAGATGGCTGCGCCGCGCGATCTCGTCAACGATGGCCTGCTCGCGGGCGCGGGTTTCGGGATCGACCGTGTGCTCCGGCTCACGCACGATCAGTACTGTGACGACACCGATTGCCATCGAGGCCGCCAGAACAAAAAATGCGAACCGCCAGCTATGGATCGCCGCCATGTAAAGCGCGCCGGCCTGCGCCAATATTATCGACACCCGGTAGCCGTACTGATAGGCAGCCGCCATGAATCCCTGCAGATCGTCGGGCGCGGATTCGATCCGGAAGGCGTCAATGGCGATATCCTGGGTCGCGGAGGAGAACGCCACCAGCGTCGCGAAGGCGACCGTCAGCAGCAGATCTGTTCTTGGGTCGGTCGTGGCGATCCCGAGAATGCCGCCGATAATGCCGATCTGTGCGAGCAGCATCCAGCTGCGCCGCTGGCCCAGCAGTCCCGTAAGAACCGGAAGCCGCAACCGATCGACCAGCGGCGCCCAGATGAATTTGAGAGCATAGGCAAGGCCGACCCACGAGAAGAACCCGATCGCCGAGCGGCTGATGCCGATCTCGCGCAGCCAGAAGGACATGGTCGCGAGGATCAACAGCAACGGCAGGCCGGCGCTGAAGCCCAGGAACACCATGACGATGACGGGGCGTTCCGCGAACGCCGCCAGCGTCTGTCGCCAAGTCGGTCTGTCGGGTTTTTCGGCGGTGGCCATCAATGCGTATAGTCAGGCGGAGCGATTGAGCGGGGCACCGGCCGATCTTACACCAGCGCGTTCTAAATGGGGGCTAACGTGCGGTTGCCGTCTTTCTTCGATAGGCGCTCTGTCTTTTCGATTATTTGTAGGGGCGGGTTTCTAACCCGTCCTCGCGGTATGGCGGGCGGGTTAGAAACCGCCCCTACAATTACCTCCGGAGTTCGTCATGCCGCTTTTCCGGGAATGACGGCGAGATTGGACAACTTGTCCTTTCGCGCCGCCTCAGCCGAACGCTTCCTTCACCAGCTTGTCGAGCGCGACCTCGGGCCGGGCGCCCATATGGCCGATCACCTCGCCGGCGCAGATCGCGCCGATGCGCCCCGCCGTTGCCAGCTCGTAGCCGTTGGTGAGGCCGAAGAGCACGCCCGCGGCATAAAGGTCGCCCGCGCCCGTCGTGTCGACCACGTGTTCCACCGGCACGGCGTCGACGATATGCACCTCTTCGCCCTGCACCAGAACCGAGCCCTTTTCGCTGCGGGTCAGACAAGCGATGTCGCACTTGCCGCGCACCTCCTGCAGCGCACCGTCGAAATCGGGCACATCGTAGAGCGACAGGATCTCGTCCTCATTGGCGAACAGCACGTCGATATGTCCGTCGACCAGATCGCGGAACTCGGCGCGGTGGCGGTCGACGCAGAAGGAATCCGACAGTGTCAGCGCCACCTTGCGGCCGGCGCCGTGCGCCGTCTCCGCCGCCTTGATGAAGGCGGCCTTGGCCTCGGGCGGGTCCCACAGATAGCCTTCCAGATAGGTGATCTGGGCGGCGGCCACGGTGTCTTCCTCGACTTCGTCGGGCCCCAACTCGACCGAGGCGCCAAGATAGGTCTGCATGGTGCGCTGGGCGTCGGGGGTCACGAAGATAAGACAGCGCGCGGTCGACGGGCCGTCCACCGCCGGCGCGGTCTCGAACTGCACGCCGATGGCGCGGATGTCGTGGCGGAAGACCTGGCCGAGCTGGTCGTCGCGCACCTTGCCGAAGAAGGCGCCCTTGCCGCCGAGGCTGGCGATGCCGGCCATGGTGTTGGCGGCCGAGCCGCCGGAGACCTCGATGCCGGGGCCCATCGCCGCATAAAGCGTCTCGGCCTCGGTGGCGTCGATCAGTGTCATCGCGCCCTTGGCGAGACCCTGATCCTCCAGGAAACGGTCGTCGGCATGGGCGAGCACGTCGACGATGGCATTACCGATGCCGACGACATCTAGGGTTGCTGGTTTGTCGGACATGGGACGTGCTGCTCCTCGATAGTACCGCGTTGAAATTACGGCGTTATGTGACTGATTCCGCTGGGGACGTTCCGGCGGCGCGCGCGAGTATAGCTATGCAGCGGGGCCAGGCAACGGCGGCGGCGCGCGGTTTAATGGCGAGCACGACCTATTGCCGCCAGGATGACCGTCTATATATATGCGCGGAGCATATATGCACTGAACCCTGCGCGCGCGTCGGCAAACGTCCGCCCTTACTACCCTCACTTGAGCCCGCTTTCGTCGATGGAGCATCGCCCCTTTGTTCAAGCATCTCGGCAAGGCCTTCGGGCAGCTCGGCGACCCGAAGATCATGGGCGTCCTGTTCATCACCCTCGGCATCGCGCTCGCGGTAATGATCGTGCTGGTCTGGGGGACGGTCTATTTCATCAACAACACGACGTTTTTCGAGACTTGGCCGTGGAGCTGGGCAAACTGGGTATTGCGCACGCTAGGCTGGTTCGGCGCCGTCGTCGTCGCCTGGTTCCTGCTGCCGACTTTCATCACGATCATCTCGTCGATGTTCCTGGAAACGGTGAGCCGGGCGGTGGAGGCCAAGCACTATCCCGCGCTGCCGGCGCCCCGCAACCAGGCCTTCGCCACCGAGATCCTGCCCGAGCTCGTTAAGTTCACGTTGATCATACTGCTCGTAAACTTGGTCGCGATGCCGCTCTATCTTCTGATGGCGCTCCTGCTGGGGCTCGGCTTCGTGGTTTCCTGGCTGGTCAACGGCTACCTGGTCGGCCGCGAATACATGGAGATGGTGGCAATGCGGCGCCTGACGCCCAAGGAGGCAAAGGCGTTCCGCAAGGCCAATGGCGGCAGCGCCTTCGTGGCCGGGTTCCTGATCGCGGTGATCATGTCGGTGCCGTTCCTCAATCTCCTGAGCCCGGTGCTCGCGACCGCCTTCATGACCCACGTATTCGAGGATCTGCGCCAGCGTCCCCAACCGGCCCGATAATAACGGATGGGTTGGTTTGAATAGGACGCCGGCCGCAATACGCAGACTACGCGGCGCCAGAGACGCAATAGAAAAGGAAGCAGCATGCAGACACGTTCCCTTCTCGCCGTCCTTGCCATGGCCGCCCCCTTGGCGCTGGGCGCCTGCGCCTCCGATGGCGGCGGCGGCGCAGCGGGCGGACTTGCCGGCTCGGGCGCCGGTTCGAGCTCGGGCACCGGCGGTGCGCTGGCCAGCCGCACGCCTCCGGGCAGCACGACCACCGTCACCAGCTCGCAAGGCGCGCGCAATCTGGTGGGCAAGTCGGACAGCGATATCCGCAGCTCGCTTGGCACGCCTGCCTTCCAGCGCACCGACGGCCCGGCCCAAGTCTGGCAGTATCGCGGCTCGGCCTGCATGCTCGACGTCTTTCTGTACAAGGAGGGCGGCGGCTTTCGGGTCAAACACGCCGAGCTGCGCCGCCGCGGCGGCGCCGGTCTTTCCGACAGCGCCTGCATGTCCGATGCGATTACGGGCCGGGCGCGAAGCTAGGGCGCCTTTCGGTTCCTATTTGTAGGGGCGGGTTTGAAACCCGCCCGCCCTTCTCAGCACGGAGGCATGGAAGAAGGACGCTCCGCGTCTCCTCCACCTCGTCATCCCCGCGAAAGCGGGGATCCAGACTTCGGTTGCCATGGATTCCCGCTTGCGCGGGAATGACGGCATGGGGTTGATTGGCAGTGCAGCTCCCATCCTCTATGCCTTAATGGTTCCACCTAACCCGCATCACACTGTCGTCTTCGCCTTGAAGCCGCAGAGATCGGCGACGGGACAGGCCGGACAATCCGGCTTGCGCGCCTTGCAGACATAGCGCCCGTGCAGGATCAGCCAGTGATGCGCGTGCAGCCGGTAGCGCGCCGGCACCACCTTCAACAGCGTCTGTTCGACGGCCAGCGGTGTCTTGCCCGGCGCCAGGCTGGTGCGGTTGCCGATCCGGAAGATATGCGTGTCGACCGCGATGGTCGGCTCGCCGAAGGCGATGTTGAGCACGACATTGGCGGTTTTGCGCCCGACCCCCGGCAGCTTTTCCAAAGCCTCGCGGTCGGCCGGCACTTGGCTGGCGTGTTCGCGCACCAGGATTTCCGACAGCCCAATCACGTTCCTGGCCTTGGCGTTGAAGAGGCCGATCGTCTTGATGTGATCGCGCACCCCCGCCTCACCGAGCGTCAACATCTTCTCCGGCGTGTCGGCGATCTCGAACAGCGTCTTGGTCGCCTTGTTGACGCCGACATCGGTCGCCTGCGCCGACAGCACCACGGCGACCAGCAGCGTGTAGGGATTGATGTAGTGAAGCTCGCCGCGGGGCTCGGGGTCGCCCGCCTCCAGGCGGCGAAAAAATTCTTCGATATCGGCCTTCTTCATCGACGACACTCTAGCGTGTTTTCGTTGCGTGCGGCACCGCGGCCGCAGCCATTATGCAGGTGGCCGATATGCGCACGGCGCTTCCGGGCATCGCGCGGGGCGCGTAAGATCGTGCCCATGATGGACAACGACCCGCAAACTGCGGCCGAGGCGCCCGAGCCCTATCTCTTCGACGTCGCGCTCTACCCCCATCGCAGCCTTGGCCCGCGCGGCTTTACGATTCTGATGGCGGCGATCGGTCTCGTCGGCTTCTGCGGCGGGCTTGCCTTCCTGCTGATTGGCGCCTGGCCTGTTTTCGGCTTCTTCGGTCTCGACGTCGCGCTGATCTATTGGGCTTTCAAGGCTTCCTACCGCAGCGGCCGGGCGCACGAGATCATCCGCCTGACGCCGCGCGAGTTGATCGTAGAGCGCGTCGCCCCCTCCGGGCGCTGCCGGCGCTGGTCGTTCCAGCCCTACTGGCTGCGCGTTGTGCTCGACGAGTTTCCCGGCCGCGCCAGCCAACTCACCTTGCGCAGCCATGGCCGCAGCCTGGCGATCGGCGCTTTCCTCTCGCCGCAGGAGCGCGACGAGATCGCGGCTGCGCTCCGCCACGCGCTCGCCAAATGCAAATGAATTCCCCAGGGAGCGAGCGGTGAACGATCGTCCCGCGGCGCCGCCGGTCACGATCGCGCCCACCGGACCAAGCGCGCCGTATGTCGCGCGGGCGGCCGATTATTTGACACTGTTGCTGCTGGCGCTCATCTGGGGTTCGTCTTTTCTCTTCATCGAGTTCGGCCTGCGCTCGTTGACGCCGATCACGCTGACCGCCTCGCGGATTACGTTGGGCGCGCTCGTTCTGGTCGCTGCGGCGCGGATCATGGGCCATAAGTTTCCGCGTGACGCGCGCCATTGGCGACATTTCTTCCTGCTCGGGCTTTTCGGGCATGTCCTGCCCTTCTCGCTCATCAGTACCGGTCAGGTCCATATCGACAGCGGCCTGGCGGCAGTGCTCATCGCGACCGTGCCGCTGCTGACGCTGCCGCTGGCCCACGCCTTCACCGACGACAAGATCAACGCGCGCAAGCTTATCGGCGTGCTGCTCGGTTTCGCAGGGATCGTGTTGCTGGTCGGCCCCGACGCGTTGGGCGGGCTCAGCGGCCATTTCTGGGGTCAGCTTATGATCGTCGGTGCGGCGCTTTGCTTTTCGATCGCGATGGTGGTCGCCCGGCGCATCCGCGACGTGCCGTCGCTGGTCGCCACGGGCGCATCGGCGGTCTGCTCCACGGTGATGATCGTGACGCTCGCCTTCATCTTTGAGACGCCGCTGGCGCTCGAGCCGGCGCTGGTCTCGATCCTGGGCATCCTGCCGCTCGGGATCCTCTCAACGGGGCTGGCGATGCTGCTCTACTTCCGCCTCAACGCCACCGCGGGCCCCAACTTCGTCGCCGGCAACAACTACATCGCCCCGGCTATCGGCGTGACCTGGGGGGTGCTGTTGCTGGGCGAGCCCTTTACCTGGCGCGCCGTCGCCGCATTCGCCGTGATCCTGGCCGGCATTGTCATCGCCACCGTGCGGCTGCCCGGGCGTCGGCCTGCCCCGGCGCCGGGGGAATGAGCGGCGCGGCCGTCCGCTATAAACCCAGCACGTCGTTCATGCCGTAGAGGCCGGGGCCCTTGCCCTGGGCCCACAGCGCCGCGCGCACCGCGCCGCGCGCGAAGACATGGCGGCCCTCGGCCCGATGCGTCAGCTCGATGCGCTCGCCCTCGCCGGCGAAGGTCACGGTGTGATCGCCGGTGACCGAGCCGCCGCGCAGACTGGCAAAGCCGATCGCCCCGCGTGTCCGCTCCCCGGTGATGCCGTCGCGCCCGCGGGCCGCGACCTCGTCGAGCACCACGCCGCGCCCGCGCGCCGCGGCCTGGCCGAGCCCCAGCGCCGTGCCCGACGGCGCGTCGACCTTGTGCTTATGGTGCATCTCGAAGATTTCGATGTCGAAATCTTCGCCGAGCGCGGCGGCGACCTGCTGGGTGATCGCGAACAGCAGATTGACGCCCAGGCACATATTGGGCGCCCAGACGATTGGCGTGTGGCGCGCCGCCTTGGCCAGCCCCTCTTCCTCGCCGTCCGCAAAGCCCGTCGTGCCGGTGATAAAGGGCGTACGCGCCTGGGCGGCCAGCGCCGCATGGGCCAACGTCGGCGCCGGCCGGGTGAAATCGATCACCGCATCGGCGGTAGCGAAAATCTCGGCCGGATCGTCGATCAACTTGATACCGAGCGCCCCGATCCCTGCCAATTCACCCGCATCGCTGCCGATTTCGGGATTGCCCGGCCCCTCGCTCGCACCGGCCAGGCGCGCGCCATCGGTCTCGGTGATCTCTTTCACCACCATGCGTCCCATCCGCCCCGCCGCGCCGACAACGCCGATCTTCACATCCGCCATGCTCACATCTCCCCATTTTCGCCGGATTTAATCATATGCTGATTGCCCGCGACAGAGTGCGGGCGGTGCGTCGTTTGACAACAATGTGAGTTGCGCGCCGGGTGGCCACGAAGAAGAGTGATTGGGGCCCGCTTCCTAGGCCCTTTCGGTCGGATCGGTTGCGCGATGCGGGCAGTGTCCAGTAGGCAAGGATAGTCGAGCCGAGCATGTCGGGAACCACCGCGAACGGATTACTGCTGCGACTTGTGAACGTCCGCCCGGGCGAGGTGCGCGCGCTCATCTTTTCCTTTGCCTATTTCTTCTTCCTGCTCGGCGGCTACGCGATGCTCAGGCCTGTGCGCGACCAGATGGCGATCGCGCGCGGGCTCGACAACCTGAAATTCCTCTTCCTCTACACCTTCATCGCCATGCTGGTCGCGGCTCCGCTTTACGGGGCGCTGGTGGCGCGAGCGGCCAAGGCGCGGATCGTGCCGTTGGTCTACCGCTTCTTCATCCTCAACCTTCTGGCCTTCTGGCTTTTCATCATGGTGACGGGCGCGCCGGCAAAGGCAGGGCCGGTCTTCTTCGTCTGGCTCTCGGTCTTCAACCTCTTCGTCGTCTCGGTATTCTGGAGCCTGATGAACGACCTTTTCTCCACCGAGCAGGGCAAGCGGCTCTTCGCCTTCATCGCCGCCGGCGGCTCGCTGGGCGCGCTGGTCGGCCCGCTCGTCGTTGTGCTGCTCGCCAAGACGATCGGCCCGGTGCATCTCCTGCTGATCGCGGCGGGCTTTCTCGAACTCTCGCTGCTCTGCATGCGCTTGGTTGTCCGCGCGGGCGAACCGCCCAGCGAGCCCGAACGCACCGCCGGCCCGGACGCCCGCGCAGCGAGGAATACGCCCATCGGCGGCGCCATTCTCGGCGGGCTGAAGCTGATCTTGAGCTCGCCCTATCTCGCGGGGGTGGCGCTGTTCTTCGTCTGCATGACCGGAGTGGCGACTTTTCTTTATTACACGCAAGCGCATTTCATCCGCGCCGCCACCACCGATCCGGCCGAGCGCACGCAAATCTTCGCGCTCTTCGACATCGTCGCCCAGGCGCTTACCTTTGCGATCCAGATTTTCATCGCCGGCCATCTGTTCAAGCGGTTTGGCATTGGCTGGGGGCTGACGGCGCTGCCGCTCATCGTCGCCGCCGGTTTCGCGCTGATGGCCTTCGGCGGGACCACGCTGATTATGCTGGCGGGTTTCCAGGCGGTGCGCCGGGCGGCGCAATACGCGCTCACCCGGCCGGCGCGCGAAAACCTCTTTACCCCGCTCGATGCGGAAGCCAAATACAAGGCCAAGAACTTCATCGACACCGCGGTCTATCGCGGCGGCGATGCCGGCAGCATCTGGATCTTCTCCTGGCTGCGCGCGGCGGGCATAGATTTCGCCGCGATGGCCGGTTGGATGGTGGTGGTGGCGGGCCTCTGGCTGGCCACCGCGTTCATGCTCGGACGGCGGCACGCGCGGCTGGTGCCGTCTGAGCCGATCCCCAAGCCCGCAACCTCAGGAGCGGAATGATGACGCACTTTACTTTCGGGATGGACAGACGCGATTTCGTCAAGGGCGCGGGCGCCGCGGCGCTCACGATTAGCCAGCTCGCATCGCTGGAGGCGCTGGCGGCGGAGATGGTGAAGGTTGGCACCCGTGCGATCCCGTCCAGCGGCGAGCGCTTGCCGATGGTGGGGGTCGGCACGTCGCGGGTCTTCAACGTGACCCTCGACGCCGTTACGCGCGCCCGCCTGGGCGGCGTGCTCAAAGTGATGCTGGCCGCCGGCGGCACGGTGATCGACACCGCCAACGGCTATCGCCGCGCCGAGGGCGTTGCCGGACGTCTCGTCACCGAGCTTGGCATCCGCGACAAGGTCTTCATTGCCACCAAGATCGGCGCCAACGACCGCGAGGATGGTCTGGCGCAGATCCGCAACTCGCTCACGCTCTTCAACACCAAGAAGATCGAGCTGATGCAGATCCACAATCTGCGCGACTGGCGCACCCAGATCAAAACCCTGCGCGCCATGAAGGAGAAGGGCGTCTTCAAGTATATCGGCGTCACCCATTACTCGACCGAACCGGCCGATGAGATTGCGCATATTATTGCCAACGAGAAGATCGACTTCTTCCAGTTTCCCTATTCGATCGACCGGCGCGACGGCGACAAGCGCATCCTGCCGCTGGCGCAGGAAAAGGGTGTTGCCATCCTCACCCACAGGAACTTCGGCCGCGGTTCGCTCTTCCGCGCGGTGCGCGGGCACAAGGTTCCCGGGTGGGCGACGGCCGAATACGACATCAAGAGTTGGGCGCAGTACTTCCTCAAATTCGTGATTGCCCATCCCGCGCATACAACGGTCATTCCCGGCACCTCGAAGATCCACCATATGCGTGACAACGTGCAGGCCGGCATCGGGCGCCTACCCAATGCGGCCGGGCGCGAGCGCATGGCCAAGCACCTGGCCTCGCTATGAGCCGGCTGATGATGGGCCGGCGCAAAGCGCTGGGTCTGGCCGGCGGGGCGGCGGCCCTCGTGGCGCTTCCCGAATTCGCGCTCACCGCCGCCAATCGCCCTATGTTGACCAAGGCGATCCCGTCATCGGGCGAAAAGCTGCCGGTGATCGGCGTCGGCACATATTTGACCTTCGACGTCGGTATGAACGCCGAGGAACGCGCCCGGCTCACCAAGGTGCTCGATGTCCTGTTCGCGGCCGGCGGCCGGATGATCGACAGCTCGCCCATGTATGGCCGCGCCGAAGCCTCCTCCGGGGCGCTTCTTGGCGCCATGGGCGGCCGCCGCAAGGCGTTCATCGCCACCAAGGTCTGGACCAGCGGCCGCGAGGAGGGCGTCGCCCAGATGCGCCGCTCGCTCAAGCGCTTCCGCACCGACAAGATCGAGCTGATGCAGGTTCACAACCTCGTCGACTGGCGCACCCAGCTCAAGACGCTTCGTGAGTGGAAGGAAAAGGGCGTCTTCAAATATATCGGCATCACCCACTATTCGAGCAGCAGCTGGCGCGATCTCGCCGCGATCCTGCGGGCCGAGCCGATCGACTTCGTGCAGTTCCCCTACTCGATCGTCAACCGCGAGGCCGCGCCCCTGCTCGACGTCGCGCGGGAAACCAAGACGGCGGTGATCACCCACCTCAACTTCGAGCGCGGCCGGCTCTTCCGCAAGGTGCGCGGCGTGCGGCTGCCGCCCTGGGCGGGCGAGTTCGACTGCATGTCCTGGGGTCAGTTCTTCTTGAAATTCGCGCTCGCCCATCCGGCGAGCAGCTGCGTCATTCCCGGCACCAGCCGGGTCAAGCACATGCTCGACAACGTCCAGGCCGGCATGGGCCGGCTGCCCGACGCGCGGCAGGCGGCGCGCATGGTCCGGGCGATCGAGGCGATGTGAGTGGCTGGCGATGCGGGGCGATGCAAAAGCCCGACGACGCAAAAGCCGGGCGACGCAGAAATATGCGCCATGAATTGAGGTGGGCCGGGGCGGGCTTGGCCGCCACCCGGGCATGATCTGAGGCCACCTGATGATTGAGCGGCGGACCACGGCCGAGCGACTGGTGCTGCGGCTCACCGTGCCGATGCGCGCACTCACAGTGTGGCAGGCGCTCACGGCGCGCGCCCATATCGCACGGTGGTGGGGCGAGCATGTCCGGCTCGAGCCGCGCCTGGGCGGCCGTTTCGTGGAGCCCTGGCGCGACGAGGGGCGCGACGAGGGCCGTGACGTCGTGACAACGGGCGCGATCATCGCCTGGGACCCGCCGCGCGAGCTCGCGCTGAGCTGGTCCGACGACGACTGGACCGCCGCGACCGAGCTCAGGATCACGCTTCAGGACGTCGATGAGGGCTGCCTGATCACCCTCGACCATAGCGGCTGGCAGCGTTTGGCGGAACCCCGCCGCGCGGCGCTGATCGAGGCCCATGCCGACGGCTGGGCCCGCCACCTCGACAACCTGGCGCGTTATCTGTCGGGGAATTGAGGGCAGCACCGGGTTCCTGCCTAACGATCCACCAAATCCAGGCGAAAATCCCCTCCCCCTCAAGGGGGGAGGGAGATCCACCTATCACAGTCGTTCGCGATAACACGCAATCACCGCATCGGCCGCGCGGTCGATATCGGCCTCGCCGGTTCGCCAGTTGGAGACCGAGACCCGCATCGCCGCCTTGCCCTGCCAGACCGTGCCGCCGAACCAGGCCGTGCCGTCGGCCTGGACCGCGGCGATGACCTGGTTGGTCAACGCATCGTCCGCTGCCGGCGATCCGCCGCCGACGAAACGCACGAGCACCTGATTGAGCGCAACCTTGTTCAGCACCTCGATCGCGTCCTCGGCCTCCATGCGCGCGGCGAACTGGCGGGCACGGGCGCAATTGCCTTCGATCAAGGCCGCCAGCCCGTCGCGTCCGAGCGCGCGCAAAGCGGCATAGACCGGCACGCCGCGCACCCGGCGCGAGGCGTCGGGCACGTACTCCATGCCATCCGGCGCGCTGCCCGCACGGATCAGATAGGCGCCGCTTTGGGTCATGGTGGCGCGATGCGCGGCCGCATCGCGAACCGCGACGATGCCGCCGTCATACGGCACGTTCAGCCATTTATGCGCATCGGTCGCCCAGCTGTCGGCGCGCTCGACACCGGCGACCAGATGGCTGAGCTGCGGCGATGCCGCCGCCCAAAGGCCGAAGGCGCCATCGACATGCAGCCAGGCCCCGGCCGCCTCGCAGGCATCGGCGATGGCCTCCATGTCGTCGCAGGCGCCGGTGTTGACGTTGCCGAGCTGGGCGCAGACCAGCGCTGGTTTCGTGCCGCCAGCCAGCGCGGCGTGCAGCGCGCCCGGCTCCATGCGGCCCTGGCCGTCGGCGGGGATGCGGATCACCCGCTCGCGCCCAAGTCCCAGGAGCTGCAAGGTTCCGGAGACCGAGCTGTGCACCTCGTCGCCGACCACCACGTCGATCTCCGGCGCGCCGAACAGCCCGTCAGCCTCGACGTCCCAGCCGGCGCGGGCCAGCAGCGCGTGACGTCCCGCAGCGATGCCGGCCGCGTTCGCCATGGTGCAGCCGGTGGTGAAGCCGACGGTCGCGGTGTCCGGCAGGCCGATCGCTTCCTTGAACCAGCGGCCGGCGACCGCCTCGATCGCGGCCGTGCCCGGCGACATGATATTGAGCGCGCCGTTCTGGTCCCAGGCGTCGACCAGCCAGTTTGCCGCCAGCGCCGCGGGCAGGCTGCCGCCGGTGACGAAGCCGAAATAGCGCGGGCCCGTCGAGGCCACCAGGCCGGGCTCGGCGGCGGCCGCCAGCGCGTCGATCACCGCCGCCGGGTCCTCGCCGGTTGCCGGCAATGGCCCGTCGAGCGTTGCCATCAGCGCTTCGAAATCCAGGGCCGGCCCGACGCGCCGCTCGGCCAGGCTGTCCAGATAGCGCGCCGCATGGGCCTGCGCCCGTTCCAATGCGGATTTGGTGTCGTTGTCCACTCGGGTCTGCCCCCATCCTTCGAGGCTCGCTTGCGCTCGCACCTCAGGATGAGCAGCTGGTCGCGAGCATACGTCTGACGCTCATCCTGAGGTGCCGCGAAGCGGCCTCGAAGGATGGCCGCCCGGTTTTCGAGGGCCGCGCCTCATCCTATTTCGCGCACCAGAATTCGTACTCCACCAGCATGCCGGGGATCGCCAGCGCCTCGATCACGCGCAGGGTTCCGGCGGTCGGTTTGACCTCCAGATCGGCGAAGAAGCCGGCGAAGAGCCCGAAGATCTCGTCATAGGCGTCCGGCGGCACCGCCTTTGTCAGGGTGAACTCGGTGCGGATGATGTCGCTCTTCGCATAGCCGGCGCCCTCAAGATAGGTCGGCATGTGATCCAGGATGTACTTCGTCTGGGCGACCGCATCGCCCGGATGCTGGATCGCACCGGTCGCATCATGGGCCCCGTGCCCGGCGATCAGGAAGAGCTCGCTAAAGTCGGTGATCTTGATGCCCCAGCTGAAAAGCGCGCTGAAATCGGGCGCCGCCGGGTTCGGCACGGCGGTTTTCTTGGCCATGGTCATCGTCCTTTGGTGATGTGTCCTTTGGTGATGTCTGGGCAGGGAACGCGAAAGTATCATGCCGGCTGGATGGCTCCAGCTTCGTTCCCGGTCGACGATCAATCAAAAAAGCGCCCGCGCGCAGGTTTCCGCGCGGGGGCCACCTTGCAAGCCCTATGCGAGCCCTAAGTCAGACCAAGTAGCCCAATTCGGCAGGGGCGATGCCCAACGGGCCGGGCGCTATTCGGCGCCGGGCGTCTTGGGTATGGCCAGCTTCGGGATCGCAACCTTTGGAACTGCAGCCTTTGGAACGGCGGTACTTGCCGCAGCAGGTTTCGCGATGGCCGGCACTTTTGCGGCCGGTGCCTTCATCGCGGGCGCTTTCATGGCGAGCGCTTTTTGCAGGGCGGCTTCGACTTTGCGCCGCTGCGCCGTGGCTTTTTGCAGTGCTGCCTGCATGCTGCTCTTTTCGGCGACCGCCTTCTGAAGCCTGGTCTCGATCTCTTGCCGTGCCGTCTCAGCCTTCTGCTGCGCCGCGACGGCCTGTTCCCTGGCCAGGGCGGTTTTGCGGATGGCTGCCTCGGCACTCTTCTGCGCCAAGATCGCCTGCTGCTTTTCCATGACGCTCTTGCGCACGGCTTCTTCGGCGGATTTGTGCAGCGCCTCGGCCTTGGCCTTGGCCGCCGCCGCACCTTGGCGCTCTTGCGCGGCCATCTTTACCGCCGCCTGGGCCTTGGTTGCCGCCGCGGCTGCGGCGTTCTTCTCGGCGACCGCTTTGCGCAGTGCCGTCTCTGCCTTGGCCTTGGCCGCTTCGGCCGCGGCCGCCTGGGCCTGGGCCTTCTTCAAGGCTGCCTCGACGCCGGTCTTACCCTGCTCGGCGACCATGCGTTGAGCGTTTGCGTTGCCGATCGCCGAGCGGCTCCAGAAGCCGCCGCCGATGACAACCACGACCAGTACAACAAGTGCCCAAAACGCTGTCGGTTGCTCGTTTCGTAGCTTTGTCATGTTCTCGAACATCACAAGCCCCCATTTCGGTGAAGTCCTGGGGCAACAGCCTACGGCACCCGCCATATCTTGGCAATTGTATGGCAGTACCGAATTTGCGGTCCCTGCGGCGGGCCATCGCCGGGAGCCGCCCGCCACGGCGCCCAGCGATACAAAGCGCCTGGAAAGAGCCGGAATGAGCCGGAATGAGCCGGAATGAGCCGGAAAGAGCCGGAAAGAGCCGGAAAGCGCCAGAAAGAAGTTGCAACCACCGCCCTGGCGCGATGCAATTCACCCCATATTTGTTTGCTGACCCAAAATCAGGCGGACCTTTCCCGTGAGCAGAATTTTGATCAAAGGCGGCTGGATCATCTCGATGGACCCGAGTATCGGCGTTCTCGATCGCGGCGACGTGCTGGTCGAGGACGACCGGATCGCGGCCGTTGCCCCATCCATTGATGCGGGCAATATAGGCGCGGCGGGCGACGGCGAGATCATCGACGCCAGCCGCATGATCGTCATGCCGGGGCTGATCGATGCCCATCTCCACACCTGGCAGACGGGCATCCGCGGCATTGCCGGGAACTGGACGATGGGCCAGTACCTGCGCGGCATGCACGCAAATCTCGCCACCGGGTACAAGCCGCAGGACATTTATCTGGCCAACCTGGTCGGCGCGCTGCACCACATCGCGGGCGGGGTGACCACCATCTTCGACTGGTGCCACAACAACCCCACGCCCGACCATACCGACGCCGCTGTGCGCGGGCTGAGCGAGGCGGGCATCCGCGCGGTCTTCGCTCACGGCTCGCCCAAGCCCGATCCCAAGGAGGGCCAGAAACATTTCAGCGAGGTGCCGCACCCGGCGGCCGAGATCAAGCGGCTGCGGGATGGCGCCTTTGCCTCCGACGGCGGGCTGATGACCCTCGCCATGGCCATTTTGGGCCCCCACTACTCGACCTACGAGGTCACCCATCACGACATGCTGCTGGCCCGCGAATACGGGCTCACGGCGAGTGCGCATATGAGCGGCGGCTTCCACCGCATGGTACCCGATGGGGTCTACAAGATGCGCGACGACGGCCTGCTCGGGCCCAGTTTCAATATCGTTCACGGCAACGACCTCTCCGACGAGGAGCTCGATATCCTGACCGACCACGGCGTCACCTTCACGGTGACGCCCGAGGTCGAGGTTCAGATGGGCTTCGGCGATCCGATCACCGGCCGGGTGATCGCGCGCGGCGGCGCGCCCTCGATCGGCGTCGATGTGGAATCGAACATCGCCGGCGACATGTTCGCGGTGACCCGGACGGCATTGCAGATCCAGCGCCTGATCGACAACCGCCCCTTCGCCGAGGCGCATAAGGCAATCGAGAGCCTGTCGGTTTCGCCGCTGCAGGCGCTCGAATGGGCGACGCTCAACGGCGCGCGCATGATGGGGCTGGAGGACCGGACCGGCTCGCTGACGCCGGGCAAACAGGCCGACGTGATCCTGATCCGGGCCGACGACTTCAATATCCACCCGGTCAACGATCCGGTGAATGCGGTGGTGTTTTACGCGACCGCGGCGAATGTCGACACGGTGTTAATCGGCGGCGCGGTGCGCAAGCGCGGCGGCAAGCTCGACCATGCCGGCCTGTCCGATGCCATGGACCAGCTCGCCGCCTCCAGCGCGCGCATCCTCAAAGGCTCGGGCGCCATGGCGGCGGCGCAGTAACACCAAAGGCCGGTGAGATTTACTGAGTGGCCTTTGGATAAGCGCGCCCTTCGGCAGGCTCAGGAGCGCGCCGCGCCTTGTGGCGCGGAAGCCAAGGCCGCGAACGCGGCCGCCCGGCGCTTGAGGGAACTTATTAGGTTGCCTAGCTTCGCCTGATCATTGTCCTATCAATAAATTAGGCCATCAGTACAGGAGGAACGGCGCGCGGCGTTCGGCCCATGCCGCTTCGTCTTTTGCCAGGCGGCTTTCCAGATCGGCCGGCGTGGCGGCAGGATCGTCGACCCATTCGCGCAAGTATGTCCCGCCGCTGAGGAGGTCGATCGCCAAGCGTTCGGTCTCGTATTCGTAAGGGAAGTCGCGCCAGATATCGTAGTCGGGATGCTCGGCGCGCACCGCCTTGAGCAGCAGCGCCGCCAATCGATACGGCCGGAAGGCATGATGGCCGTAAGCCGAACTGTCGGCGTGGATCTGCAGCCCCGAACACATTGACCCGGCATGTTTATGAAACGTCGGCTCGAAGAAGCACGGCCGCACCAGGCAGCCGGCCAACCATTGACGCTGCAATGATTGCATGCCGGCCAGCACGGCCTCGAAATCGATATCGGGCGCGCCGATCACTTCGAGCGCCGTCGTCGTGCCCCGGCCTTCGGACAGCGTCGTGCCCTCGAACAGCACCGTGCCGGGAAAGGCGCGCGCCATGTTGAGGCTGGAAGCGTTGGGGCTCGGGTTGACCCAGGCCAGCTCGCCGAGCGGCCAGCCGTAGCCGGGGCCGGCCTCGGGATCGTAGCCGGTCATCGGCACGACGCTCAGATCAACGTCGAGGCGCTTCTCCGCCACGTACCATTTGGCGAGCTCGGCGAAGGTGAGCCCGTGGCGCATGATGAGCGGCCCGGCGCCGACGAAGCTCTCCCAGCCATCCTCCAGGATTGTGCCCTCGACCGGCCGCCCGGCGGGGTTGGGGCGGTCGAGCACCAGCACGGTCTTGCCCGCCTTGGCGCAGGCCTCGAGCATGTAGAACAACGTCGTGACATAGGTGTAGATGCGCGTGCCGATATCCTGCAGGTCGACGACCAGCGCATCGAAGGACGCCAGCATTTCGTCGCTCGGAGTGCGGACCTCGCCGTAGAGGCTGAACACCGGGATGGCGTGGCGGGGGTCTTTGTAGTCCGCCGTCTCGATCATGTTGTCCTGCTTGTCGCCCCGCATGCCGTGCTGCGGGCCGAAGGCCGCCGCCAGCGCGATCCCCTCGCACGCCGCCAGCGCATCGAGCGCGTGAACGCCCGCGCCGGTCAGCGAGGCCGGGTGGCCGAGCACGGCAACGCGCTTGCCCGCGAGCGGCGCGCGCAGCGCCGGTTCCTCAAGAAATCGGTCGAGACCCAGTTTCATCGCGCCAGTTTAGCGCGGCGGGCCCGCGCGAGCGAAGCGGGGATCGTGCTGGGCGGAATTACAGATGACTCACAGCAGTTCCGCTACTTCCCCTCCCCCCTTGAGGGGGAGGGTCAGGGAGGGGGGTGTGGCCAAGCAGATATGACTGCAAATCGGTCAGCACGCCCTCGATGTTGCGCAGCACCTCATTGTTCCAGTAGCGCACGACCCGATAGCCACGCGATTCCAGCCACTGCGTTCGCTCCGCGTCGTGCTCGACCCGTTCGACATGTTGTCCGCCATCGATCTCGACGACCAGCTTTGCCTCCGGGCAGAAGAAATCGACGATGTAGGGACCGATCGGTTGCTGGCGGCGAAAGCGGAACGCGCCGAGTTGGCGCCTTCGAAGGTGCAACCATAGCGCCTGCTCGGCGTCGGTCTGGTTCTTGCGAAGTTGACGCGCGCGCGGCAATGGCATGGCTTTGATTGTGACATTGTCAAATACGGGAGCACACCCCCCTCCCTAGCCCTCCCCCTCAAGGGGGGAGGGAATGAAGGCGTGCACCTCGCGGACAAGCGCATCTCAAATTGGATTGTTATGACCGGCCCGACTGATCGCGCTTCGCGGTTTGGATCGCTTCGCGGCTTGGAGCGCTTCGCGGCTTGGCGCGTTTCACGGCTGATCCCGTTTCGCTGCTGATCTCGTTTCACGAGATCAGTCTTTCAGATCCTCCCACAGCTCCTTCACCTTGGAGAAGAAGCCTTCGGATTCGGGGCTGGTGTTCTTGCCGCCGGCGGCCTCGAATTCGCGCAGGATTTCCTGCTGCTTTTTCGACAGGTTGCGCGGCGTCTCGATGGCGACCTCGATATACATATCGCCCCGCGACTTGGCGCGCAGCACCGACATGCCCTTGCCGCGCAGGCGGAACTGGGCGCCCGACTGGGTGCCCGCCGGTATGTTGACCCGCGCGCGCGAGCCCTCCACCGTCGGCACCTCGACCGAGCCGCCGAGCGCCGCCGTGGTCATCGGGATCGGCACCCGGCAATAGACGTTGGCGCCGTCGCGCTGAAAGAACGGGTGCGGCGCCACGGTGATGAAGATGTAAAGGTCGCCTTGTGCGGCGCCGCGCATGCCCGCCTCGCCCTCGCCGGCCAGACGAATGCGCGTGCCGTCGTCGACGCCCGCCGGGATGGTGACCGAAAGCGTGCGTTCCTTATGCGTGCGCCCGGTGCCGTGGCAGACCTTGCACGGGTTCTGGATCACCTGGCCCGCGCCGTTGCAGGTCGGACAGGTGCGCTCGATGGTGAAGAAGCCTTGCGTCGCGCGTACCCGGCCGCGGCCCTGGCAGGACTGGCAATTGACCGGCTTCGATCCGCCCTCCGCGCCCGAGCCGTCACAGGTCTCGCAAGCGACCGAGGCCGGCACGCGGACCGTCGTCTTCTTGCCCTGGAAGGCGTCCTCCAGGCCGATCTCCAGATTGTAGCGAAGATCGTTGCCGCGCGCGGCGCGCTCTTGGCCGCGCCGGCCGCCGCCCACGAAATCGCCGAACATCTCATCGAAGATATCGGCAAAGCCCGAGCCGAACTCAAAGCCCGCCGCACCGCCGCCGCCCTGCCCACCCTGGCCGGCGCCGAAGGGCCCGCCGCCCTCGAAGGCGGCATGGCCGAAGCGGTCGTAGGCCGCCCGCTTCTCGCCATCCTTCAGGATGTCGTACGCTTCGTTGGCGTCCTTGAACTTGGCTTCGGCGCTGGCGTCGCCCGGATTGCGGTCCGGGTGCAGCTCCATGGCGAGCTTGCGATAGGCCTTTTTCAGCTCGGCATCGGTGGCGCCGCGCTCAACGCCGAGGGTCTCGTAGTAATCGCTTTTGGCCATTCAGGACGCTCCCGCCGCTGATCCCCTGCCAGTATCGGCGCCGCCCGCGCCGACCCCGAAATCCTGCGGGCGCGGGCGGCGTGTTCCGATCATGACTGCGGTTGCGTTACGCCGATTTCTTCTTGTCGTCGTCGACTTCCTCGAAGTCGGCGTCGACGACCTTGTCGTCGTCCTTGCCACCGCCGGCCGGTTTGGCTTCGGCGGCGGTATCGTCATCGCCGCCTTCCGCCGCGGCGGCTTCCTGGCCGGCCTTGTAGATGGCCTCGCCGATCTTCTGGGCCGACTGGGCGAGCGTCTGGCTGGCGGCTTCGATCGCCCCCTTATCCTCGCCGCCCAGCGCGTCCTTCAGCGTCTGGACATCGGCCTCGACCGCCGCCTTGTCGTCGGCGCCGATCTTGTCGCCATGCTCGGCGAGGTTCTTCTCGGTGCCGTGGACCAGCGCCTCGGCCTGGTTGCGGGCCTCGATCAGCGCGCGCTTTTCCTTGTCCTCGTCGGCATGGGCCTCGGCGTCCTTGACCATGCTGTCGATATCCGCGTCGGAGAGCCCGCCCGAGGCCTGGATGCGGATCTGCTGCTCCTTGCCGGTTGCGGTGTCCTTGGCGGAAACCTGGACGATGCCGTTGGCGTCGATGTCGAAAGTGACCTCGATTTGCGGCATGCCGCGCGGCGCGGGCGGCAGGCCGACCAGGTCGAACTGGCCGAGCAGCTTGTTGTCGGCCGCCATCTCGCGCTCGCCCTGGGAGACGCGGATGGTCACCGCGCTCTGGTTGTCCTCGGCGGTCGAGAAGGTCTGCGACTTCTTGGTCGGGATCGTGGTGTTGCGATCGATCAGCCGCGTGAACACGCCGCCCAGCGTTTCGATGCCGAGCGACAGCGGGGTCACGTCGAGGAGGACCACGTCCTTCACATCGCCCTGCAGCACGCCGGCCTGGATGGCGGCGCCGATGGCGACGACCTCGTCGGGATTGACGCCGCGATGCGGCTCGCGCCCGAACAGCGTCTTGACCGTCTCGAAGACCTTGGGCATGCGCGTCATGCCGCCGACCAGGATCACCTCGTCGATGTCGGAGGCCTTGAGCCCCGCATCCTTCAGCGCATCGAGGCAGGGCTTCTCGGTCTTCTCGATCAGATCGCCCACCAGCGCCTCGAGCTTGGCGCGCGTGAGCTTGATGTTGAGGTGCTTCGGCCCGGCGGCGTCGGCGGTGATGAAGGGCAGGTTGATCTCGGTCTGCGTCGCCGAGGACAGCTCGATTTTGGCCTTCTCGGCCTGTTCCTTCAAACGCTGGAGCGCCAGCTTGTCGGTGCGCAGATCGATCGACTGTTCCTTTTTGAACTCGTCGGCGAGGTAGTCGATGATGCGCTTGTCGAAGTCTTCGCCGCCGAGAAACGTGTCGCCGTTGGTCGACTTCACCTCGAAGACGCCGTCGCCGATCTCCAGGATCGAGACGTCGAAAGTGCCGCCGCCGAGATCGTAGACCGCGATGGTGCCGCCGCCCGTCTTCTCAAGCCCGTAGGCGAGCGCGGCCGCGGTCGGCTCGTTGATGATGCGCTTGACCTCGAGACCCGCGATCTTGCCGGCATCCTTGGTCGCCTGGCGCTGCTGGTCGTTGAAGTAGGCCGGGACGGTGATGACCGCCTCGGTGACCGGCTCGCCCAGATAGGCCTCGGCATCCTCCTTCATCTTCTGAAGGATGAAGCCGGCGATCTGCGAGGGCGCGTATTTCTTGCCCTGGGCCTCGACCCAGGCATCGCCGTTCTCGCCCTTGACGATCTTGTAGGATACGAGGTCGACGTCCTTCTTGACCTCGTCGTCGGTGAAGCGCCGGCCGATCAGGCGCTTGATCGCGAACAGTGTATTCTCAGGATTGGTGACCGCCTGGCGCTTGGCGGACTGGCCGACGAGGCGTTCGTCGTCCACGGTGAATGCGACCATCGAGGGTGTCGTCCGCGCGCCTTCCGCGTTCTCGATGACCTTGCCTTTGCCGCCTTCCATGACGGCGACGCACGAATTCGTCGTGCCCAAATCGATACCGATTATCTTGCTCATCTTCCCTCACTCCGTTCCGGCAGACCCTTCAAGGCCCGGTTCCGGCACCCTGTAGGGCCCCCATGTGAAAGCAATAAAGAGCCACGATCTGCCCGTTGCCGGGCGTTACTCTCTCCGGATCAGATATGGGGAGGCAGCGATTAGCCCGCAAGATTGTGCTTCACAATCATATGTGGGGGATTGCGGGGCCCCAAGGACCCCAGGCAGCCTGCCGGAATGAATTCCTTCGGGCCGGGGGCCAAATTCGGATGGACCCGCCGGCAGTCCCCGTGCTGACATGGCCGGCGCCATGATCGTCTCCGCCTCCTACCGCAGCGATATTCCGGCCTTCTATGGGCCGTGGTTCCTGCGTCGGCTCGCGGCCGGCTATGTCGTGGTCCGCAATCCCTATGGCGGGGCCGACTTCCGCGTCGATCTCAGGCCCGAGGCGGTCGACGGCTATATTTTCTGGACCCGCAACCCGGCGCCCTTCGAGGCGGCCTTGGCCGAGGTCGCCGGGTGCGGCACGCCCTTTGCCGTGCAGATGACGATCACCGGCTATCCGCGCGCGCTGGAAACCTCGGTGATCGAGGCGCCGCGCGCCGTCGCGCAGATGCACGCCATCGCCGGGACTTATGGGCCACGGGCCGCGGTGTGGCGCTACGATCCGATCCTCGCGACCTCGCTCACCCCGCCGGCCTGGCACCGCCGGAATTTCGCGGCGCTGGCGGGCGCGCTCGCCGGCGCGGTGGACGAGGTCGTCGTCTCCTGGGCGACGATCTACGCCAAGACCGCGCGCAATCTCGCCGCCGCCGCGCGGGCGCATGGCTTTGACTGGTCCGACCCGCCCGACGAGGAAAAACGCGCGCTGCTGCTTGAACTGGCAGAGATCGCGGCGACCCACGGCATGCAGATGACCCTCTGCTCCCAGCCGCAGCTCTTGCCCGACGCAGAAGCCCCTCACCCTAACCCTCTCCCCCAAGGGCAGAGGGAATTAGAGCGGGCGCTTCATATTCCCTCGCCCCTCGGGGGAGAGGGAGGGGCCCACGGCCGCAGGCCGCGGGAGGGGGAGGGGGCCGGCGGCGCAGGCAGCGCTCTCATCCTGCCCGCGCGCTGCGTCGATGCGGGCCGCCTGTCCGACATCGCCGGCCGGCCGATCGCCGCGAAGGACAAGGGCAACCGCCCGGGCTGCGAATGCGCGGAATCGCGCGACATCGGCGCTTACGACACCTGCCCGCATGGCTGCGTCTACTGCTACGCGGTCCAGAACAGGTCCCGCGCCCAGCGCCGCTTCAAGGCGCATGATCCCGATGATCCGATGCTGGGGCGCGATACGCCGACGGAAGACAAAACACGCCCCGACTTGAGGCCTGCGGCCCAACCCGATCTCTTCGGGACCGACGCGTAGGACGAAGCCGGCGTTTAGGCGTTCGTGCGTCTAGGCGTTCGTATCGAGTTTCGAGCCTTTTCCACTGTCCGGCTCGCCGCCGCCGTTCTTGCCGGCATCCTTGTCGCCACCGGCACTTGAGCCTTTGGCGACGCCGACCATGGCGGGGCGCAGCAGGCGGTCGTGGATCGTGTAGCCGCCCTGCAGCACCTGCACCACCGTGCCCGAGGGCAGGCCCGTATCGGGCACTTCCATCATCGCCTGATGCAGATTGTGGTCGAATTTCTGGCCGTCGGCCGCGATCGGCTTGATGCCGTGGCGCTCGAAGATCGAGAGCAGTTCCCGTTCGGTCAGCTCCACGCCCTCGATGAGGGTCCTGACCGGGCCGTCGCTCTCGGCGGCGTCATCGGGCACCGCCTCGATGGCGCGGCGCAGATTGTCGGCGACGCCCAGAATATCCTTGGCGAAATTGGTCGCGGCGTATTTGAGCGCGTCGGCTTTTTCCTTCTCGCCGCGGCGGCGCACATTCTCGATCTCGGCGAGTGCGCGCAGATGCTTGTCGCGGAACTCGGCCAGATCGGCCTCGAGCTGCGCCATCGGATCGACGCGCTCTTCGGGCGGTTCGGCCGTTTCAGCTTCGCCCGCCTCGCTCGCCTCGAGCGCGGTATGCGATGGCTCGCTGGTCGCCAGATCGGCCTCGCTCATGGGATCACCCGAAGCATTGGGCTCCTGACTTACGCCTTCGGCCGGATCCACCGTGCTCTGATCGTTGGCCGGCTTTGATGTCT
Organism: Alphaproteobacteria bacterium; assembly: GCA_035527975.1. Taxonomy (GTDB): domain Bacteria; phylum Pseudomonadota; class Alphaproteobacteria; order JAPULJ01; family JAPULJ01; genus DATKZM01. The sequence goes on from DATKZM010000105.1 coordinate 34,079, forward strand.
TCTTCTCGGTCATGCCGTCTCAAACCCATTTGGATGCTTGGATCGAATGGTCCCGCGCGCTTGCGTCGGAGCGATGGTGGCTCAGCCGAGAAGCTTGCCGACCACCTTGGCGGTATGGTCGACCATCGGGACGATGCGCGCGTAGTTGATGCGGGTCGGCCCGACGACACCGATGGCGCCGATGATGTGCTCGGACCGGTCGCGGTACGGGGCGACGATCATCGCGCAGCCGGCGTGATTGAAGAGCTCGTTCTCGGCGCCGATGAAGATCTGTACGCCCTCGCCGTGCTGGGCCGCTTCGACGAGGCGCAGATAGCCCTCCTCGCGTTCCAGCATGTCGAACAGCGCACGCACGCGTTCGATGTCGTCGAGCGCGGTCACGTCGTCCAGCAAATGAGCGTGGCCGCGCAATATCAGCGTGCCGGAATCGCTGTCGCCCGACCAGGTCGCCAGGCCGGCCTCGACGATCTGCTCGGTCAGCGTATCGAGCTGCGTGCGGTGCTGTTCGATCTCCCCGGCGATTTCGGTCCGCGCCTGGCCCAGGGTGCGCCCGACAAGCCGCGCGGAAAGATAGTTCGTGGCTTCGGTCAGCGCCGAGGCGGGCATGCCGAGCGGCACCGAGACGACCCGGTTCTCGACCAGGCCGTTATCCATCACCATCACGACCAGCGCGCGGCCGGGCGCCAGATTGACGAATTCCAGATGCCGCAGCCGGCTCTCCGACTTGGGCGAGGAAACCACGCCGGCACAGCCCGACAGGCCCGAAAGCATCCGCGAGGCCTGGTCGAGCACCTGCTCCAGGCTCTTGCCCGCGCCGGCGCATTGGGCCTCGATATCGGCGCGCTCATGCTCGGCCAGATCGCCGATTTCCAGGATCCCGTGGACGAACAGGCGCAGGCCCGCTTCGGTCGGCAACCGCCCGGCCGAGGTGTGCGGCGCGAAGATCAGGCCGGCCTCGACCAGATCCGCCATCACGTTGCGGATCGTGGCGGGCGAGAGGCTCATCCCGGCGACGCGGCTGAGTGTGCGCGAGCCGACCGGCTCGCCGGTCTCGAAATAAGACTCGACGATACGCTTGAAGATCTCGCGCGAGCGTTCGTTCAGCTCGGCGATCGGCGAATGGGTCATCTCCGTCATTTGCGCTCGATCCTGGCGATCACGCCGTGTGAAGAGGCTTTGCCCGGGACACGCCGGGGCTGATCGAAATGTAGTGAGGGCCCCGAGGTCCGTCAACGAAGCGGGCGACCCGCAGGTTTTTATCCAAGCCAACGCGCAAGTTAAGTCGTTGGGTTTCCGCGTCATTTCGACCGCGGGAGCGTGAGCGACCGTCCTTCGAGACGCCGCCTCGCTGCGGCTTCTCAGGATGAGGGAGAAATCCGGCCCGATGCGGTGCTCGTGGCGGTCAGATTTCTCCCATGCTGGCGCTCGCTCGAAATGACATTTCCAATTGGCTGGATGGTGCTCTAGCTTGCCGCGCTTATCTGGCGTTGGGAGATATCATGACCGATCCGACCGAGAGTTGGGCGCGCCCGTCGGGCCGCGCCGCCGATGCGCTTCGCGCCGTCACGCTCGACCCGGGCTGGGCCAAGCATGCCGAGGGCTCGTGCCTGGTCGATTTCGGCTCGACGCGGGTGCTCTGCACCGCCTCGGTCGAGGAACGTGTGCCGCCTTTCTTGCGCAATTCCGGGCGCGGCTGGGTCACGGCCGAATACGGCATGTTGCCGCGCTCGACGCACACGCGCTCCGACCGCGAGGCCGCGCGCGGCAAGCAGTCGGGCCGCACGATGGAGATCCAGCGCCTGATCGGCCGGTCCTTGCGCGCCGTCACCGACATGGAGGCCTTCGGCGAGCGCCAGATCCGCATCGACTGCGACGTCCTCCAGGCCGATGGCGGCACCCGCACGGCGTCGATCACCGGCGCCTATGTCGCGCTGGAGCTGGCTTTTCGGGGTCTCATCGCGGCGGGCGAGATCGACGCCAGCCCGATCACCTGCCCGGTCGCGGCAATCTCCTGCGGCATCTATAAGCGCGTCCCGGTGCTCGACCTCGACTATGACGAGGACAGCAACGCCGAGACCGACGCCAATTTCGTGCTGACCGGCGACGGCCGCCTGATCGAAGTCCAGATGACCGCCGAGACCGAACCCTTCAACGAGGCCGAGATGCACGCGCTGCTGGGCCTGGCCAAGCAGGGTGTCGACGATCTCGTCGGCCTGCAGGCGCAGGCGCTCGCGGGATAGCCGCCACCCGGCCTGCTCGCAGATCACCAAGCCCACAATTCGACAAGCTCGTGCCAATGGCCCGAACGTTCAAAGACGCCAAGCTCGTCATCGCCAGCCACAATCCGGGCAAGGTCCGCGAGATCGCGGATCTGCTGGCGCCCTTCGGCGTTGATGTCGTCTCGGCCGCCGCGCTCGGCCTGCCCGAGCCGGTCGAGGACGGCGACAGCTTCACGGCCAATGCCGCGATCAAGGCCCACGCCGCCGCCGCCGCGTCGGGTCTGCCGGCGCTGGCCGACGACAGCGGCCTCGTGGTCGACGCGCTCGGCGGCGCGCCCGGCATCCATTCGGCGCGCTGGGCGGGGCCGGGCAAGGACTTTGCCGCCGCGATGGCCGAGGTCGAGGCGGGCCTTGACGGCAAGACAGGCCCAAATGGCAAGGTGGACCGGCGCGCCCATTTCGCCTGCGTGCTCGCGCTGGCCTGGCCCGACGGCCATCTGGAGGCTTTCGCGGGCCGGGTCGATGGCACGCTGGTCTGGCCGCCGCGCGGCGACAAGGGCTTCGGCTACGATCCGATGTTCGTCGCCGACGGCCACGACATCACCTTCGGCGAGATGGACCCGGCGGAAAAGCACACGATCAGCCACCGCGCCGATGCCTTCGCCAAGCTCGTCGCCGCGTGTTTTGCGGACCCCACAAAAAATCAGCCGCCGGTTCCGGAAGCCGGCGGCTGATCCCCGCCCGTTAAGGGCGGTCCAGTAATAGGGTTTGCGCCTAGTGTCCTGCCCCGGAAATTCGTCCTACGAATTTCCGGGGCAGGACACTAAATACTTGATTCTAGTGTGATTCAGCCCCCGAAATTCGTCACATTGATGCGACGAACTTCGGAACCATCACACTAGCCGGCAAAGCCCCCCGGCAGCGTCCCCGCATAAGCGCTGAAGCCGTCGGGCCGTTGGTCGCCGCGCCCGAGCCGCGCCATCCGCGTCAGTGCGAAGCGGTAGCACTTGGCGATGAGCTGGGCGCGCTGGGCGCCGGGCAAATGGACCTGGTCGCCGCCGCCGAAGCGCTGCACGTCGGCCATGATGATGCGTATGCGGTCGGCGTTCAGCATGCCCCGGCGGGTCATGTAGCGGATCGCGAAGCAGTCGGCGGCATTCTCGCGGTTCCGCGGGCGGAAGCCGCTGGAATGCCCAAGCCGGTGATGAGCGCATTCGTGGTAATAGATGTAGATGCGCGTCAGCGGGTGGAAGCGCTTCAAGGCCTCGGGGTTGTAGGCGATGAAGGGGCGGCCGTCCTTGGTGCGGCCGGCGACCGCGACGTTGCTCATCTTGACCTTGGCGCTGGCGTGCACGGCGACGGGGCGGCCTTGCGGATCGTAGCAGCGTTTGTAGGTCTTGGCCGCGGCGCTGCCCGGCAGCGAGGCTGCGACGATGGCGGCGAAACCGGCGGCGGCGTGGAGCGCTGTGGCGAGAAGGCGGTTGGACATTTCAAGATCTCCCTAAGCACTGGTCCCTAGATGTTGGAGCCGAGCTTAGGGGCGGCGGTGAATTTCCGCAGTGACGGCCGTCACGCCTCGTTAATCACGGTTAATATGTCTAATCGACTGATACAATTATGATTTTCAACTTTCCATCAATTTTGGCCCGGCCGACGCCATGACCCAATCGCCAGAATCCGCTCAAAGATACCAGCCGCCCGGGCGCGGTTTCGGGGTCTATATCCATTGGCCGTTCTGCCTTGCCAAATGCCCCTATTGCGACTTCAACAGCCATGTCCGCGAGGAGGTCGCCGAGGCGCGTTGGCGTGCGGCCTTGCTGGCCGAGCTCGACCACTGGGCCGACCAGACCGCCGACCAGACCGCCGACCAGACCGCCGACGAGACTTCAGCCGAGACTGCCAGCGACAACCCCGCCGTCACCTCGATCTTCTTCGGCGGCGGCACGCCCTCGCTGATGTCGCCGGAAACTGTTGCCGCGCTCATCGAGCGGGTGCGGGCGCGCTGGCCGGTTGCGGACGATATCGAGATCACGCTGGAGGCCAATCCCGGTGCCGCCGAGACCGCGCGCCTCCAAGGCTTCGCCGCGGCCGGGGTCAACCGGGTCTCCATCGGTGTGCAGGCGCTCGATGACGCGGCGCTCAAATTCCTCGGGCGCATCCACGGCCGCGCCGAAGCGATCGCCGCGGTCGAGCGCGCCGCCGCGCTCTTCCCCCGGTTCTCCTTCGATCTGATCTATGCGCGCCCGGGCCAGGACGAGGCCGCGCTGCGCGCCGAGCTCGGCCAGGCGCTGGCGCTCGCGGGAAGTCATCTCTCGCTCTACCAGCTCACCATCGAGCCGGGCACCGCCTTCCACACCGCGCACAGGTTGGGCGAGCTCGATATCCCCGACGCGGACACTGGCGCGCGGCTCTACGAGGCGGCGAACGAGCTGCTCGACGGGGCCGGCCTGCCGGCCTACGAGATCTCCAACCATGCGCGGCCCGGCGAGGCCTCGCGCCACAACCTCACCTATTGGCGCTACGGCGACTATGTCGGCATCGGCCCCGGCGCGCATGGCCGGGTGAGCCTTGCCGGCGGCGCCAAGTACGCAACGCGCCAGCGCCGTCTGCCCGAAGCCTGGCTCAAGGCGGTCGAGGCGGAAGGCCACGCTACCGAGGAGCGCGCGGCGCTGACCGCGGCGGAGCGCTTCGAGGAAATGCTGATGATGGGCCTGCGCCTCAGCGAAGGCGTGGCGCTTGCCGCGATCAGCCAGGAGACGGGCGCAAGCTTCGCGGATCAGATCGATGCCGCGGCGCTGTCGCGCCTGACCGAAGGCGGATTTCTCACACTCGACGAAGAACGCCTGTGCGCGACCCCCGCCGGCCGCCTCCGCCTCGATACCGTGCTGGGCGAGCTGCTTGCGTAAGGATCACGCAGCCAACGCGGCAAGCTCCTCCTTCGACAGGCTCAGGATGAGGTTTGAATTTTTGGGCAATCAACAATGCGCCTCATGCTGAGCCTGTCGAAGCATGAGGGGTGCCGCGCGCCAGATGCCGTCCCGCTATTCGGTCTCGGTCGCGACCTCGAAGGTCTTGGGCGCGTTGCCGATCATGCGGACCTCGTCCTCGGCCACCTCGAGCACGGCAAGGCCGCGCTGCGACAGCCCGCCCGGCAGGAACCGGAAGATGCCGTCGAGGCCGATGAAGCCGTTGGCCGAGGCGATCGCCTCCGGGCCGAAATTGGCGCCGCCTTCGCTGCGCGCCAGCACCGCTGCCAGCGCCACCGCGTCATAAGCGAGCGTCGCGATGCGCGGCGGGTCGGACTTGAACTGGGCCTTGAACTTGGCCTCGAACTTGGCGCGCGCCTCTGGCGGCGGTGCGGCGAACCAGCCACCTTTCAGATTGGGCTCGCGGCCCACCGTCGGGTCGTCCCATTGTCCGGTGCCGAGATACTGCACCTTGTCGGGATTGACGTCGTAGAAGGCCAGCATCGAGGCCGCGAGCAGCAGCCGCGCGCCGCCATCGGCGATGATCACGGCATCCCATTGCGGCACGTCGACCTTGATGTCGCGCTTGGCGCGCGCGCGGGCCCGGCGCGAGGCGGCGTCGGTCCTGCCCTTGGTCTTGGCGATGGCACGCTGTAGCTTGGCCGCTCGGAGGTCGTAATTGGTGAAGGCCCGGAACACCTTGGTCATATCCGCGGTTTCGACGGGATAGAGCAAAGTGCCGGCATCGCTCACCTGATGCTTCTCGATGGCCAACTTGAAGGCGGCGACCACGGCATTTCCGTAGGCGCCTTCCGGGGCCACCACGGCGATCCGCTTCAGCCCTTGCTTGGAAGCGTAATCGACGATCCGCTCGATCTGCGGCTGCACCAGAAAGCCCATCAAATAGACCTTGCCGCCGGCCACCCCGGCATCGGTGGAGAAGGCGATGATGTTGATGTCGTCGTTGGCCAGCTCTTCCTTGACCGCCTGCACCGAGCCCGAGAGCAACGGACCCAGGATCAGATGGGCGCCGGCCGCGCGCGCTTGCTGGGCGGCGCGGCGCGCGCCCTCGGGCGTGCCGCCGGTGTCGATCGGGGTCATCTCAAAGCCCTTGCCGGCGATCTCGAAAAGCGCTAGCTCGGCGGCCTGGCGCATCGCCGTGCCGATCTTCTCGAAGGGTCCCGACATCGGCAGCAGCAGCGCGACCTTGGGCGTCTGGCCCGCCGGTACGGTGCCGCCGCCCTGGAGCGCTCTGCCGGATTCGAGAGGCTTGCCTTGCGGCGGCGGCGTGCCTTTCGATACGCTGCCCCCGCCGCAGGAGGCCAGAAGCGCCGCTGCGAACAACGCGACGACGGCCAGCCGGACGTGCCTGGCGACAGTGCGAAGTTTGCTGGCGCTGCGAAGCTTGACGACGGTGCGAAATTTTTGAGTGAGTGCGTGGCCCACCATGATCTTCCAGCCCATCATGATCTTCCACTGTGACTCGGTTATACGACCCGATTATGGCCCCGGCCGCCGCGGTGTGAGATGACGCGCAACCGGGCCAAAGAGACTAGATCGCCGGTCGGGCGAAGTAAACAAAACCCCCGCACCGGGCCGGCCCGCGATGGCTCCGGACCCGCCGCGCGGGACGGCAACTTGGCCCCGGGCCTTTATCTGGTCGCAACGCCGATCGGCAATCTGCGCGACATCACCTTGCGCGCGCTCGACGTGCTTGGGGCCGCGGACGTGATCGCCTGCGAGGACACGCGTGTGACCGCGCGCCTCCTTACGACCTACGCGGTCACAACCCCGACCATCCCCTATCACGACCACAACGCGGCGCGGGCGCGGCCGGCGATCGTGAAACGTGTGGCCGAGGGCCAAGCGGTGGCGCTGGTCTCCGATGCCGGCACGCCGCTGATCTCCGATCCGGGCCTCAAGCTCGTGCGCGCCTGCGCCGAGGAAGGCCTCGCCGTCGTCGCCATTCCCGGCGCCTCGGCGATGCTGGCCGGGCTTGCGGTGGCGGGACTGCCCACCGACCGTTTCCTCTTTGCGGGCTTCCTGCCGGCCAAATCGGCCGGGCGCCGCCGCGCGCTGGAAGACCTGGCCGGCGTTCCCGCCACGCTTGTATTCTACGAAGCCGCCAACCGCCTGCCCGCCGCGCTCGCCGATATGGCCGATGTGCTGGGCCCGCGCCCGGCCGCGGTGGCGCGCGAGCTTACCAAGCTGTACGAGGAGATCGCGCGGGGCGATCTGGCCGAGCTTGCCGCGCGCTACGCCGAAGCGGGTCCGCCCAAGGGCGAGGTGGTGGTCGTGGTCGGTCCGCCCGAGGTCGCCGAGATCGCCGGCGAGGTCGTCGACAAGCGCCTCACCGCGGCACTGATGCGTCTCAGCGTGCGCGATGCCTCGAGCGAGGTCGCCGACGAGCTCGGCCTGCCGCGCCGCCAGTTGTACGAGCGTGCCTTACAGCTCCTCGGCCGGGGCGGCGACAAAGCGCGATGAACGCCGATCGCAGCCAATCGCGCAGCGGCGGACCGTCCGTCAAACGCCGCCGCGCCGATCGTGCCGGGCGCTCGGCGGAGGCGCTCTGCGCGCTGGCGCTGAGGCTGACGGGCCACCACATCCTGGCGCGGCGCTTCCGCACACCGGTTGGCGAGCTCGATATCGTCGCCCGGAAGGGCCCGGTTCTGGCCTTCATCGAGGTCAAGGCGCGCGCCAGTTTCGCCCTTGCCGCAGAATCGATCGCCGCCCGTCAACGCCAGCGCGTCGAGCGCGCCGCCGGCGCCTATCTGGCGGCCCATCCGGCACTGGCCCGGCTCGACCCGCGGTTCGATGCCATGCTGGTCGCCCCCTGGCGCTGGCCCCGCCATCTCCGCGACGCCTGGCGGCCGTGACGGCGGCGGATCTATTTGCAGTTGAGAGAATCCCCTCCCCCCTTGAGGGGGAGGGGATGAAGCTGCGATTTCGGGATGATCTTCTAATCCCGCATATCCACGCGTGATTTCCGTCGGGCGAGGCATTAGTTTTGCTCCGCCCCCATTGGCTGAGAGAAGCAGATAGAGCCCATGAGCCTCGCGAAGGAAGCCAAATGAGCCTCGCGGTCGCGATCCAGATGGACCCGGTCGAGACGATCGACATCGACGCCGACAGCACCTTCGTGCTGATGCTCGAGGCCCAGGCGCGCGGGCATTCGCTTTACTACTACCTGCCCAATGCGCTGAGCTTTCGCGACGGCAAGCTAACGGCCCGCGCCCAGCGCCTGGAGGTGCGCCGCCAGAAGGGCAACCACGCCACCGTCGGCGCGCTGGAAACCATCGATCTCGCGGCGATGGACGTGGTGCTGATGCGCCAGGACCCGCCCTTCGACATGGCCTACATCACCGCCACGCACTTGTTGGAGCACATCCACCCGTCGACCCTCGTGGTCAACGATCCGGCCGAGGTCCGCAACGCGCCGGAGAAGCTCTTCGTCACCCATTTCGACGGGCTGTTGCCGCCAACCCTCATCACATCCGACCACGACGCCATCGTCGCCTTCCGCGCCGAGCATGAAGACATCATCCTGAAGCCGCTCTTCGGCAATGGCGGGGCGGGCGTCTTCCATGTGGCGCCGGGCGACGAGAACTTCTCGGCCATGCTGGAGATGTTCACCGAGCTCTACCGCGAGCCGATCATCGCCCAGCGCTATCTGCCGGAGATCCGCCAAGGTGACAAGCGCATCATCCTGGTCGACGGCAAGCCGGCGGGGGCGGTCTCGCGCATGCCGCAGGAGGGCGAGGCGCGCGCCAATTTCCATGCCGGCGGGGCCGCGCATGCCGCCGATCTCACCAAACGCGAGCAGGAGATCTGTGCTGCCATCGGCCCGGCGCTTGAAGAACGCGGGCTCATCTTCGTCGGCATCGACGTGATCGGCGACTACCTGACCGAGATCAACGTCACCTCGCCGACCGGCATCCAGGAGATCAATCGGCTGTCGGGCACCAAGATCGAGGCCGATATCTGGGACGCGATCGAGAAGCGTTTCGCCGAGCGCGTGGCGAATTAGGCCTGCGCGTCAAGTCTTCGCGAAATTCGTCACCCCCGACTTGATCCGGGGTCCAGCAGACGTCCAGGGCAGAGCCGGCCGGCGCCGTCATTGCGGCGGCATGGACCCAGGCTCTCCGCTTCGCTCCGGCCGGGGTGACGGTCTGGGTTTGCGGTGGATTGTTCCGCCTTCGATGTCCAAAATCGGCGCGCGCCGCGTTCGTTGCGGCGTTGCCGCGGCTCAGTCGCCTTCGAAACGGAAGGACAGTTTGACCTTGGCGCGGTAGGCTTTGACCTTGCCGGCCTTGAGCACCATGTCGAGTTTCATAATCTCGGCGACCCGCAGGTCACGAAGCGTCTTGCCGGCGCGCTTGACGGCCGCGGCGGCTGCCTTTTCCCACGATTCCGGGCTGGTTCCCGCGACTTCGATGAATTTGTAGATGCTCTCCGCCATGATCGATCCTCCCTGGGTTTTATCCTGGAGCGAAAACCATACCAGATATCGGCGCGGACCAACGCATGGGATCGCCGCAGCCTCTTACCCGGCCGCCGCGCGCCGCTCCACCAGAGGGGCAGAGAACCAAGCGCGCCGCCCTTTGTTGCCGCTCTGGCCCCTAACCCCAATCGAGGATTGTCACCCCGGACTTGATCCGGGGTCCAGCGGACCGAACTGGTCGATACCGGCGCTTGTGATTGGGCCTGGCATGGACCCCGGCTCTCTGCTTCGCTTCGGCCGGGGTGACATTAGCGGCGTGGACCGACTACCCGGCGGCCGCGCTCATCTTTTGGCGTAGCGCTTCGACCGCCTCGGGATTGACCAGCGAGCTGGTGTCGCCGGTATCCTTGCCGAGATAGACCGCGCGGACGATGCGGCGCATCACTTTCATATTGCGCGTCTTGGGCAGGTCGTCGGTGAAGACGATCTCCTTCGGCCGGAAGGGGGCCCCGAGCCCGGTCACCACGGCAGCGGTCAGTGCATCGGCGATCGCGGCCAGCCCCCCGGCGCCGCCCGCGCCATCCGTTGGCACGCAGACGCAGACGATCGCCGTGCCCTTGATCGGGTCCGGCGCGCCGATGGCCGCGGCTTCCTTAAGCAGGCCTGTGCCCAGCAGCAGCGATTCGATCTCTGCCGGGCCGGTGCGCTTGCCGGCGATCTTCAGCGTGTCGTCGGATCGGCCCTGGATAAACCAGAAGCCGTCCGCGTCCCGGTGCGCGAAGTCGCCATGCAGCCACATGCCGGGAATCGGCCTCCAATAAGTGTCGAGATAGCGCTCCTCGTCTTGCCAAAGCCCGCGCGTCAGCCCGATCGTCGGCACCCGCATCACCAGCTCGCCGACCGTGCCGGCGGGGACGGCATTGCCTTCCATGTCGACGACGTCGGCGCCCGTGCCCGGCACGCGGCCAGCGAAGGAGCACGGCTTCATCGGGTGGATCACCGTGGAGGAAACGAGACCGCCCATCTCGGTGCCGCCCGAATAGTTGAGGATCGGCAGCTTCGACTTGCCGACGCGCTCGAAGACCCAGTTCCAGCTATCGGGGTTCCAGGCCTCGCCGGTCGAGACGAAGGCGCGCAAGCTCGAAAAGTCCTTGCCCTCCAGCACGTCGCGGCCTGCCGCCATGAAGCTGCGCGCGATGGTCGGCGCCAGGCCCAGATAGGTCACCTGCTGCTCGTCGACGATGCGCCACATGCGGTCGTCCTCCGGGTAGTTGGGCGCGCCCTCGACCAGCACCACGGTAGCGCCGACCACGAAGGCGCCGAACACCATGATCGGTCCGACCAGCCAGCCCATATCCGACATCCACAAGATCCGGTCGTCATGCTTCAAATCCATGCAGATCGACATATCGAGCACGGTCTTGACCGGGAAACCGCAATGGCTGTGGATGACGCCCTTGGGCTTTCCGGTGGTGCCCGACGTGAAAACAAGCAGGAAGGGATCGTCGGCAGGCATGGCGCGGGTCGGCGTCGTGCCGTCCTCGGCGGCCGTCAGCGCCTCCCACCAATGGTCGCGGCCCTCGACCCAGTCGTGATCGGCGGCAACGTGACGCTTGACGATCACATGTTTCAGATGCGGCACTGATTTGGCCGCCTCGTCGATCACCGATTTGGCGCCGGCCACCTTGCCGCGCCGTGGCGCGCCGTCGACCGTCAGCACCGCGATGGCGCCGCTATCGGTAAGCCGAGTGACGATCGCATCCGCCCCAAAGCCGGAGAAGAGCGGCATGACAATGGCGCCGATCTTGGCGACGGCGAGCAGCGCTGCGGTCGCCTCGGGGATGTTCGGCATGTACATGGCGACAACGTCGCCGGGTCCGATGCCGAGCTTGAGCAACGCGCCGGCAAGCTTGGCCGTCTCGCGGTGAAGATCGCCGTAGGTCCATGTCCGCGTGCTGCCGTCCTCGCCCGACCAGGCGATGGCCGGCTTGGTTTCGGTCGGCGTGCCCATCCATTTGTCGCAGGCATTGATAGCGACGTTGGTGGTGCCGTCGATGCACCAGCGCACATGCTCGGGCCCGTCGCTCTGGTCGACGACCGCCGAGTAGGGCTCGACGAAGCGGTAGTCGATGAATTTGAGCAGCGCGTCGTTGAACCATTCAAGCTCGGTGTCCGCGCGGGCCTGCAGCGTCTCATAGTCGGGCACGCCGAGCGCTTCCATGAAGGCGGTCAGCGTCGCCTCGCGAATGATTTTTTTGTCCGGCCGCCAGACGATTTCTTCCATCGACATTATGCCCCCGTTTCCGCCGCTGCGTTCCGGCCGCGCTTCGTTCGTGTTGTCGCCGGCATTAGCGGGGCAGAATAATCGCATCCGGCGTCCGCGAACACCGCTTTGTCGGCGCCGGTCCGAGCCTCTCGACACACGAATTTCGTGTTTTCTCCGTGGATTTGCCCACATAACGGCGTATCGCGGCGATATTTTTCATACTCCTGCTCATTCACCTAATATATAGCGGAATGAGTTGTCGCCCCCTGCCCTCGACACCCCCCACAACCTCTGATAAGCGGTTGCCCGCAATGGTTGGTATCCTCGACGAGCTTGCCCAGCTTCGCTATTCGCGCCTGCTCTGGCCCTTCGCGGCCGACGGCCAGGGCGTCGACATGCTGGCGGCGAGCTTCGTGTTCTTCGACAAGGCCGGCGAGGCGCTGGGGCCGGGCGGCGTATGAGCGCGCCGCGGATCGCCTCGCTGCTGCCGAGCGGCACCGAGATCGTCTGCGCACTTGGGTTCCGCGAGGCGCTGGTCGGGCGCAGCCATGAATGCGACTTCCCTGGCGGGCTCGCTGCGCTGCCGGTGCTGACCCAAAGCGCCTTCGCCGGCGCGGGTACAAGCGCCGCGATCGATCGCGATATCCGGCGGTTGGTGGAAGACGGGCTGTCGATCTACCGCGTCGATGCCGATCGCCTGCGCGCGCTCGCCCCCGATCTCATCGTCACCCAGGACCAGTGCAAGGTCTGCGCGGTTTCGCTCGATGCCGTGACCGAGGCGGTGGCGGAATGGACCGGTGCCGCGCCGGACGTTGTCTCGCTGGTGCCGGCCGGGCTCGATACCGTGTGGACTGATTTCGCCCGCGTCGCCGCTGCGCTCGATGCGGAGCCGGCGGGTGCCGCGCTGATCGCCGGGTTGCAAGCTCGGATCGAGGGCATCGCCGGGCGGGCGGCAACGCTGGATCCAAAGCCACGCGTTGCCTGCATCGAATGGATCGAGCCCTTGATGGCGGCCGGCAACTGGATCCCCGAACTCGTGGCGCTGGCCGGCGGCGAGGATATCTTCGGCGTGGCCGGCGCGCACGCGCCCTGGATCGACGCCGCGGCGCTTGCGCAAGCCGATCCCGACGTCATCGTCGTCATGCCCTGCGGGTTCGGCATCGAGCGCGCGGCCGCCGAGATGGCGGCGCTCGAAGCGCAGGCGTTCTGGCCGTCGCTCAAGGCCGTGCGGGCAGGCCGCGTGTTCCTGGTCGACGCCAATCACTATTTCAGCCGGCCGGGCCCGCGGCTGGTCGATTCGCTGGAAATCCTGGCCGAGATATTCCATCCGGGCGTCTTCGGTTTCGGCCATGGCGGATCGGGCTGGCGCGCCCTTTGAGACCGTTGGCACGGCTGGGATGGATGAGACATCGACGATGGTGCGGTTGGGACACCTGAACATCGGAAGCCCAAATTGCGAACCTCGCCAACCGTCGATCTGCAGGCAGCGTTCCGGCCGCGCCAGCGCGGCTGCCGTGCACCCCGATCGCCAGCCATGCGTTTTCTCGTCCCGGCAAAAATCGTAAATGAGTACGACAGAGCCGGCCAATCCGAATAGGATCGGCCGGCCGCGGGCCGGTTGAATTGCGGCCGTCAACAAGGGGTGCCGCCATGCCGGTGATCGAAAGCAAGGTCGACACGGAAGCGAAAAGCTTCGTGGATAACCGCGCGACGATGCTGGAAAAGATCGACGAGGTGCAGGGCCTGGAAACCAGGATCGCCGAGCACTCGGCCCGCGCCAAGCCGAAATTCGTCGAGCGCGGCCAGCTTTTGCCGCGCGAGCGCCTCGCTTTGCTGCTCGACCGCGACAAGCCGTTCGTGCCGATTTCCTCGCTCGCCGGCTACAAGATGCACGATGATGACGGCGATGCGACGATCTCGGGCGGCGGCCAGATCGCCGGCATCGGCTCGGTCGCCGGCACGCATTGCCTGGTGGTGGCCTCCGACAGCGGCATCAAGGGCGGCGCGCTCAGCCAGGGCGGCGTGAAAAAAGTAATCCGCTGCCACGCCATTGCCCGCGAGAACAAGCTGCCGATGGTGAACCTGGTCGAGAGCGCCGGGGCCAACTTGTTGCGCCAGGCCGATATTTTCGTGATGGGCGGGCGCACCTTCTGCAATCAGGCACGGCTGTCCTCGGCCGGCATCCCGCAGATCACGGTGGTCCACGGCTCCTCGACAGCGGGCGGCGCCTATCTGCCGGGCATGTCGGACTACACCATCGTGGTGCGTGACCGCGCCAAGATTTTCCTCGCCGGCCCGCCGCTCACCAAGTCGGCGCTCGGCGAGGACGCAACCGACGAGGAACTTGGCGGCGCCGTGCTGCACGCGACCGTCACGGGGCTGGCCGAATATCTGGCCGAGGACGACGCCCACGCGCTCGCCATCGCCCGCGACGTGGTGGCCGGGCTGGACTGGAATGGAAGCCTGCCGCCGCGGCCCGTTGCCGATTATGCCGAGCCGCTCTATCCGATCGACGACGTGCTCGGCATCGTCATTGTCGACTACCGCAAACCCTACGAGGCGCGCGAGCTGATCGCCCGGCTCGTCGACGGTTCCGAGTTCCTCGACTTCAAGCCGCTCTATGGCATCCAGACCGTGTGCGGCACCGCATCGATCGAGGGCTGGCGCTGCGCCATCATCGCCAATAACGGCCCGATCACCCCGCAAGGCTCGGTCAAGGCGGCGCAATTCATCCAGCTTTGCTGTCAGGCGAACACGCCGATCGTCTACCTCCACAACACCACCGGCTACATGGTCGGCAAGGATGCCGAGGCCGGCGGCGCGGTCAAGCACGGCTCGAAGATGATCCAGGCCGTCGCCAACGCGAGCGTGCCGCAGCTGACGCTCCATATCGGCGCGTCGTTCGGGGCCGGGAATTACGGCATGTGCGGGCGCGAATACGATCCGCGCTTTTTATTCGCCTGGCCAAACTACCGGATCGCGGTGATGGGCGGCGAGCACGCGGCGGGGGTGATGAAGATCGTCGAGACCGCCAAATACAAGCGTCGCGGCGGGCCTGTGCCGACAAAGCAGATCCAGGACATGCACGACGGGATCGTCGCCGCCATCGAGGAGGAGAGCAAGGCGCTCTACGCCACCGCGCGGCTATGGGATGACGGCATCATCGATCCGCGCGACAGCCGGCGCCTCTTCGGCTATCTGCTGGGCCTGTGCTGGGAGGCGGAGCATCGCGAGCTCCGGCCCAACAGCTACGGCGTGGCGCGGGGTTGAGGCGGCGGCACCCATGAGTTTTTCCAAAATCCTGATCGCCAACCGGGGCGAGATCGCCGTGCGCATCGCCAAGGCCGCGCGCGAGCTCGGCTATCGCAGCGTTGCCGTCTACAGCGACGCCGACGCCGCCGCGCTGCATGTCGAGGCGGCCGACGAGGCGGTGCGGATCGGCCCGCCGCCGGTCGCCGAGAGCTATCTCTCGATCAAGGCGATCATCGAGGCGGCGCGGCAGACCGGCGCCGATGCGGTCCACCCCGGCTACGGCTTCCTTGCCGAGAACGCCGAATTCGCCAAGGCCTGCGTGAAAGCCGGCCTCATCTTCATCGGCCCGTCCGCACGCGCCATCGCCCTGATGGGCGACAAGGCCAAGGCCAAGGCGCGGATGGAAAAGGCGGGCGTGCCCACCGTTCCCGGCCATGCGGGCGACGACCAGTCGGCGGCGGCGCTCGCCAAGGCGGCGAAGGACGTAGGCTTCCCGCTGATGATCAAGGCGGCGGCCGGTGGCGGCGGGCGCGGCATGCGCGCGGTCGCGGACCCCAACGATTTCAAAGCGGCGCTGACCGCCGCGCAGTCGGAGGCCAAGGGCGCATTCGGCGACGACCGGGTGCTGCTCGAACGCCTCATCACCGGCGCGCGCCATGTCGAGATCCAGGTGATCGCCGACGCGCACGGCAACGCGGTGCATCTGGGCGAGCGCGACTGCTCGGTCCAGCGCCGCCACCAGAAGGTGATCGAGGAAGCACCGAGCCCGGCGGTCGATGACGATTTGCGCGCGGAAATGGGCGCGGCGGCGGTCGCGGCGGCGAAGGCCATCGATTACCAGGGCGCGGGCACGGTGGAGTTCCTGCTGGGCGCGGACGGCGCCTTCCATTTCCTGGAGATGAACACGCGGCTCCAGGTCGAGCACCCGGTGACCGAGATGGTGACCGATCTCGATATCGTCGCGCTGCAAATCCAGATCGCCGCGGGCGAGGAACTGCCGATCGACCAGGACGACGTGATGTTCGAAGGCCACGCCATCGAGGTGCGTCTCTACGCCGAGGACCCGGCGGCGGGTTTCCTGCCGGCGGCCGGGCGCATCGCGGCCTGGAGCCCGCCGGCGGACGCCTTCGTGCGCGTCGATCACGGCATCAAAACGGGCCAGGAGGTCACCCCCTTCTACGATCCGATGATCGCCAAGGTGATCGCCTGGGGCGAGACGCGCTCGGTCGCGCGCCGCCGCCTCATGGGCGCATTGGAAGAAACGGTGCTGCTCGGCCTGCCCACCAACCGGCGCTTCCTGATCGAGGTGCTTGGGCACGACACCTTCGCCGCGGGCGAGGCCACGACCGATTTCCTCCAAACCGACTTCGTCGGGGATTCGTTGGAAGCGAGGCCGGCCTCGTCGACCATGCTGGCGCTGGCGGCGCTATTGCTGGCCGGCTATGACGGCAAGCCGGTCTGGGGCCGGCGCTATATCCCGGTGATCCCGATCATCCTCGAGGCTGCCGGCGAGCGTGTCGAGGCCGGGATCATGGTCGCCGAGACCGGGCCGCACAGGGTTGAGCTGAACGGCGAGACCGTCGAACTCCGGGTGCTGGGCCGCGATGGTGCGCGGCTTCGCTTCGAAAGCGACGGCACGGTGCGGGGCGCGCTTGCTTGTGTTGAGGGGGCCGAGGTTCACCTCGAGTTGGATGGGATCAGCGCCACCATCCGCGAGCTGCCCGCCCATGCCGGCACGCTCGGCACCGAGGCCGGCGACGGCGTCATCCGCGCGCCGCTTACGGGCAAGGTGCTGCGCGCGCCGCACAAGGCCGGCGACCGCGTTGTGGCGGGCGATGTGCTCTTCATCGTCGAGGCAATGAAGATGGAGCACGAAATCCGCGCGCCCCAGGACGGCGTCATCGCCGAATGCCTGATAGCAGAGGGCGAACAGGTCCCGATCGACCAGGTGATGATGCGGCTCGAAGCAAGCGAGTAAGCGGCGGGCGCACACGCCACTTTGTTCCAAAATTGTCCCTCCAAATTCTCCGGCGTCGTTTGGTCGCGCCACAATTCTGTTGCATTGCAGCATTAAACTTCTATCTCTCGGATGCGGTGCTGCGGGCGTGTGTTTTGCGCTGCAGCAATCGCGCCGCGTGCGCAAATGACGCCAACTCGGACAACCACCGTCCCATCAAGGAGAGATCAGGAGATGTCAGACTTCGCGAGCCCGTCGGCCATCAAGGCCGGAGTGGATGCCATCGAACAGGAATATGAGCATTTCGTTGCGATCACGCGCGAGCGGCTGGAGACCGTCTATCCGGCGGCGGCGACCGGCCTCGATCAGGTCGCCAGCTTGCGCAAGCGCACCATCGACAGCGTGCTGAACGCGGGCAGGACCGCCTCGCATGGCTGGGAGGATTTCGGCGCCAAGCTTGCGGCCAACCAGCAAGCCGTGATGGACGGGTTCCTCGCCATGACGCAGAGCTGGCTGGGCGGCGGCGCGTCCGAGGCGGTGGAGGAAGAGCTGGCGGCGATGCGCGGGCGCATGGCAAGCGAGCTGGAGGCCATGACCCAATCCGCTGCGACCATGCAGCGGCAGCAGGCCGACGCGCTCAAATCCGCGAGCGACGGTATTGCCGCCGAGCTCGCCGCGGCGAAGAGCGCGCATGACAGTGTCGCCGCGGAGGCGACTGCGGCCAAGGCCGAGGCTGCCAACGCGAAGGCTGATGCAGCTGCGGCGGCCGCGGCGGTGACCGCGCTGGGCCAAACGATCGAAGCGACGACGGAGGCGAAGATCGCGGCGCTGCGCGGCGCGCTCGACGCCGAAATCGCACGGTTGGTCGAAAGCCGTGTCGAGGCGGCGCGGGCGGAGATCGAGCGCGAGACCGACCAGGACGTCGACGCGAAACTGGCCACGCTTAAGATGGGCGTTGACGAGAAGCTGACGGCGTTGGCCGAAGCGCTTGCCGCCGATGTCGCCGGCATGCGGTCGCAGATTGCGTCCCTCGCCAAGGAGAAATCCGCAAAGCCCGCAAAGTCGGCCGCCGCCAAGCGCAAACCGGCCAAGACCACGCGCAAGGCCGGTGCTTAGAGCCTCTACAACTCCTCCTCCCCCCGCAGGGGGGAGGTTGGGTGGGGGGCTGCCGCCGTCAGGTGGCGCATAATCCCCTGGGTGGCCGCCTCGGGCACCCCTGAAGGGATGCCAACGTTGGCCGGTCCCCCCTCCCTTACCCTCCCCCCTGCGGGGGGAGGGTATAATTTCATGGCCGCGTGAAATCGGACCGCCGCCGCCACCCGTCCCCGAAGGGCTCGCGCATGGCCGCCGCTTGCGGCACACTTGCCGCCATGAGCAACCAGGCCCCCATGAGCGAGAAGATCGTCCGCATCGGCTGCGCCTCGGGCTTCTGGGGCGACAGCGCCGTGGCCGCCCCGCAGCTCGTGCGCGGGGCGGAGATCGACTATCTGATCTTCGACTATCTGGCCGAGGTGACGATGTCGATCCTGGCGCGCGCCCGCGCCCAGGACCCGAGCGCCGGCTATGCGACCGACTTCGTCACCGTGGCGATGAAGTCTGTGATCCACGATCTGGCCGCAAAGAACATCCGCGTTGTCTCGAACGCCGGCGGCATGAACCCACGCGCTTGCGCGGCGGCGGTCGAGGCGTTGGCGGCAGACGCTGGGGTGGCGCTCAAGGTCGCTGCGGTGGAGGGCGACGATCTGCTCGACCGGATCGAGGCGCTCAAGGCGGCGGGCGTGGCCGAGATGTTTTCCGGCGCGGCCTTCCCCGGCGGCGTGATGAGCATCAATGCTTATCTTGGCGCCTTCCCGATTGCGGCTGCCTTGGCCGATGGCGCCGACATAGTGATCACCGGCCGCGCGGTCGACAGCGCCATGGCGCTCGGCCCGCTGATCCATGAATTCGGCTGGGGGCCGGACGACCTCGATGCGCTGGCGCAAGGCAGCCTTGCCGGGCACATCCTGGAATGCGGCGCCCAGGCGACCGGCGGGCTTCACACCGATTGGGAGGAGGTGCCCGACTGGCCGGGCATCGGCTATCCGATCGCCGAATGCGAGGCGGGCGGCGCCTTCACCGTCACCAAGCCCGCGGGCACCGGCGGGCTGGTCGCACCCCAGATCGTCGCCGAGCAGATGCTCTACGAGGTCGGCGATCCGGCGCATTACATCCTGCCCGATGTGGTCTGCGACTTCACCGGCGTGGCGATGGCGCAAGCGGGCGACCAGCGGGTGCGCGTCAGCGGCGCCAAGGGCCACGCCGCGACCGGCAGCTACAAGGTTTCCGCGACCCATCTCGACGGCTACCGCGCCACCGGCATGCTGACCATCATCGGCCGCGACGCGGCGCGCAAGGCCGAGCGTACGGCGGAGGCCGTGCTGGCCCGCAGCCGCGCGATCTTCCGCCACATGAATCTCGGCGATTTCAGCGACATGCACACCGAAATCCTTGGCGCCGAATCCGCTTACGGGCCACACGCGCGGCCCGGCGCGCGGGCGACGCGCGAAGCCGTCATGCGGCTCACCGTGGCGCATCCCGAGCGCAAGGCGCTGGAGATCTTCGCCGGGGAGATCGCGCCTGCGGGCACCTCGTGGTCGCCCGGCTCGACCGGCTTTTCCGGCCGGCCGCGCGTCCAGCCGAAAGTTCGGCTGTTTTCCTTTTTGATCCCGAAAGCCGAGGTTGGCGTGCGAATCACCGCGGCGGGGCAGTCGCGCGACGTCGCGCTGGAAACCGGCGCCGATGGCACCCCCGGCGAGGCGCCGGTCCGCATGTATGGCGACGATTTGCCGGCAGTGCCGGCCGGCGCGCGCGCCGAGGTTCCGCTGTTCGCGCTTGCCTGGGGCCGGTCGGGCGACAAGGGGGATGCGGCCAATATCGGCATCATCGCGCGCGATCGCGCCTTCGTGCCGCTGATCCGCGACGAGGTCACGGCGGCGCGCGTGAAGGACTATCTCGCCTATATGGTCGACGGAACGGTCGAGCGTTTCGACGTGCCCGGGATCGACGGCTTTAATTTCCTGCTGAGCCAGGCGCTCGGCGGCGGCGGCATGGCGAGCCTGCGCAACGATCCGCTCGCCAAGGGGCTGGCGCAAATCCTGCTCGACCTGCCGGTGAGCGTTCCGACCGAGTGGATCGAGGCCTACGGTCTCTCCGCGGCGTAGAGGAGCAAACGCGATGCTAGGTCTGATGCAGCACCACCCGCTTCTGGTCGGCAGCGTGATCGATTACGCCGCGCGGACTTTCGGCGAGGTCGAGGTGGTCTCGCGCTCGATCGAGGGGCCGATCACGCGCAGCACCTACGCCGACATCGCCTTGCGCACCCGCAAGCTGGCGCAGGCGTTGATCCGCCTCGGCATCAAGCCCGGCGACCGGGTCGGCGGCGCCTCGTGGAACCACGACCGCTACCTTGAGGCCTTCTACGGTGTCTCGGGGATGGGCGCGGTGCTGCACACGACCAACCCACGGCTCTTCCCCGAGCAGATGGCCTACACGATCAGCCATGCCGGCGACCGGGCGATGCTGGTCGATCTCGACTGCCTGAAGGCGATGGAGGCCATCGCGGGCGAGCTCAGCCAAGTCGAGGCGTTCATCGTGCTGACCGACGCCGCGAACATGCCGGATACGCGCCTGCCCAACGCGCTGGCCTACGAAGACTTGCTGGCAGGCGAGGACGGCGACTACGACTGGCCCGACCTCGACGAGCAGAGCGCGAGCGCGATTTGCTACACCTCGGGGACGACGGGCGATCCCAAGGGCGTCGTCTACAGCCACCGCTCGACCATCCTGCACGCGATGGCGAATGCCGCCCCCAATGCCGGGAACTACAGCTATCGCGACACGATCATGCCGGTCGTGGCGCTGTTTCACGGCAATGGCTGGGGCATGCCCTTCGTGGCGCCGATGACCGGCGCCAAGCTGGTGCTGCCCGGCCGGGTGATGGAGATGCCGGCGCTGCGCGAATTGATCCTGGATGAGGGCGTTACGATCGCGCTTGGCGTGCCGACGATCTGGCTGTCGATGCTCGAGTATTTGAAAACCGCCGGCGGTGGGCTCGGCGCACTGAAGCGCATCGTCACCGGCGGCTCGGCGCCGCCGGCAGCGATGATCGAGGCGCTGGAACGCGATCATGGGATCGAGACCGTGCATGCCTGGGGCATGACCGAGACCCAGGCGGCGAGCACATTTGCCATGCCAGTGGACGCGCCACCATCCGACGAGACCATGGCCGCACGGCTCACCCAGGGCCGACCGCTCTTCGGCCACACGATCCGCATCACCGACGAGGCGGGCGCTGAATTGCCGCGCGACGCCGCCGCGGTGGGCGAGCTCAAGGTGCGCGGCCACTGGGTCGCCAGCGCCTATTACCGGCGCGACGATGCGCCCGCGCTCGACGTCGACGGCTGGCTGATTACCGGCGATGTGGCGACGATCAGCGGGCGCGACGAGCTGCGGCTGACCGACCGGGCCAAGGACGTCATCAAATCGGGCGGCGAGTGGATCAGCTCGATCGATCTCGAAAACGCTGCCGTCGGCCATCCGGCGATCGCCGAGGCCGCAGTGATCGGCATCCCGCATCCAAAATGGCAGGAGCGCCCGGCGCTCATTGTCGTGCGGGCCGAAGGCGGGCAGATCGAGGGCGCGGCGCTGATCGACTGGCTCGCCGACCATGTCGCCAAATGGTGGCTGCCCGACGAGGTCATGTTCGTCGACGAGATCCCGCATACCCGCACCGGCAAGATCGACAAGGTCCGCCTGCGCCAGCACTACGCCGAAGCGAAGGACGCCGCTGCGCAGTAGCCGGCTACTTCGTCGCCAGCGGCATCAGCGAGCGCTGATAGGCGACGAGGGCGCCGAGATCGGCCCGCCGCCTGGCTCTGCGCATTTCGGGAATTATTCGGCGGGCTGGATGCCTGCGCCCGACCCTCTTGCTCGCGCTTCGGGCGCGTTGCGCAGCTGGCTCAGCAGCGTGCGTAGACGGTCGCCGCGGCTGCGCGCGTAGGGGGCGAGCAGGCAGAAGACCACGGGCGTGATGAAGAGCGTTGCCAGGATGGAGATGCCGAGCCCGCCGAAGACGACCCAGCCGATGGCGTTCCGCGCTTCGGCGCCCGCGCCGGTGCTCAAAACCAGCGGCACCGCGGCCAGGGTCGTCGACAGCATGGTCATGACCACCGGGCGCAGGCGTACCAGCGCGGCCTCGCGCGCGGCCTCCTGGACCGATCGACCTTGTTCGCGAAGCTGGTTGGCGAATTCGACGATCAGGATGCCATTCTTGGCCATGAGGCCCACCAGCATGACGAGCCCGATCTGGCTGTATATGTTGATCGAGGTGCCCGAGAGCCACAGCGCGAAGCCGGCCGTCGCCAGCCCGAAGGGCACCGTCACCATGACGACGGCGGCGCTGAGGAAGCTCTCGAACTGGGCGGCAAGCACCAGAAAGACCACGAGCAGCGCGACGATGAATGTGACGGCCAGCCCGCTCGAGGTTTCCGTCAGCGTGCGCGCCTGGCCAAGGAAAACCAGCCCCGTGCCCGGCGGCAGGACCTTGACGGCGAGCGCTTCGAGATCGCGTATCGCCTGTTTCATCGAGACGCCCGGCGCCAGGTCGGCATCGACGTCGATGGCGCGGCGCTGGCCGTGGCGGTCGAGTTCGGCGGCGACACCGCTTTCCTTGACCGTGATGATCGCCGAGAGCGGGACCATGCGGCCATTGCGCGCGGTGACGTAAAGGTTGCGCAGATCGTCGGTGTCGTCGACCGTGCCGGCGATCGATTGCAGGCGCACCGGCACCGCCTGATCGCCGACGTTTATTTCCGTAATTTCCGTGCCCTCTACGACGGCCTTCAGCACGGCGGCGATGCCTTCGACGTCAATGCCGAGATCGGCGGCGCGCTCGCGGTCGATCTTGAGGGCGAGCTGGGGCTGGGTGTTTTGATAATCGAGCCGCGCGCCAACGAGGCCCGGCAGCTCGCGCTCGATGGCGCCGATCAGCTTGTCGCCGGCGGCGAGAATGGTCCGATAGTCGGGGCCGGTGACTGCGAATTCAAGCTGCGCGCCGCGGCTGCGAATGCGCAAGGAGTTGGAGCTGCGGATGCGCGAGCGAGCGCCGGGAATGGCGTTCAGTCCCTGGCGCAGGCTGGCCGCGATCTCGTGCTGCGAGCGGCGCGTGCCCCAGCGCGACAGCGGCACGATGATGAAGGCGCGATTGAGGTCGTAGCGGCCGATGATCGACATGATCGTGTTGGTCTCTTGCCGCCGCACCGCCTCTTCCAGCAGCTTTTCCGCGCGCACCGCCTGACGGTCGGTGTATTCGAGGTTGGTGCCGTCCGGGCCCTGCATGGTGATGATCAGCATGCCACGGTCTTCGCGCGGCACCAGTTCCTGCTTCAGCGAATAATAGAGCGTGCCGACCATGGCGGCGCCGATCAGGCAGACGCCGACGAAGAGCAGCGGCACGCGCATCGTCGCGCCAAGCAGGCGGTCGTAGAGCGCGGCAAAGCGGCCGCCGAGATACTCGAATGGTGCCAGGATGGCGGCGCCGGCGTGGGCAATCGGGCCTTTCTTGGCGCCCGTCTCGACCGGGAGCCGCGAGCTCAGCATCGGGCAGATCGACAGTGCAGCGAAAGACGAGATGATCACCGCAATGGCCAGCGTGAAGCCGAACTCGGTGAAGAGGCGGCCGGCCTGGCCCTGCAGGAAGGCGATGGGGATGAAGACAGAGACAAGCGTCACGGTGGTGGCGATGACGGCGAAGAATACCTGGCGTGTGCCCAGAACGGCGGCGGCAAGGGGCGCGACGCCCTCGCGGCGTTTTCGCTCGATGTTCTCCAACACCACGATCGCGTCGTCGACCACCAATCCCGTCGCCAGCACCAGTGCCAGCAGCGTCAGGATGTTGATCGAAAAGCCCATCAGCCATATGGCCGCGAGGGTGCCGATCAGGGAGACCGGGATTGTCACCGCCGGGATGAACGCCAGCCGCCACGAGCCCAGGAATGCCACCATCACCAGGATGACGATGGCGACGCCCAGAAGCAGCGCCAGCACGACTTCGGAAATGGCGCCGCGGATGAAGATCGATTCGTCCGAGGTCTTGACGATCTCGACGTCGCGCAGATTGCGGTTGAGCCGCGCCACCTCGGCATAGATGCGGTCGGCGATGTCGATCGTGTTGGCCTTGGCCTGCCGAACGACGCCGATGCTGATCACCCGCCGCCCGTTGAGGCGCACATAGGAGAGCGCTTCGGCGGGCGCATAGAAGACGTTGGCGACGTCGCCGATGCGCACATTGCCCTTGATGACGATGCGCTCAACCGCGGCTTCCTTCACCACCGAGGCGTCGGCGCGCACCAGCAGCTTTTGCTCGGCGCTGTCCATGCTGCCCGCCGGCACATCGAAGCGCGCGCTGCGCAGTGCGCGGGCGATCTGGTCGATGCCGATCTGGTAGCTGGTCAGCCGCGCGGGATCGAGCACGATGTTGAGCGTGCGCTCGCGGTTGCCGAAGATCGGCACATCGGCCACGCCCGGCACGCGCTGGAGCGCGGGCACGATCTGATCCTCGATCACCTTGGTGAGTGCCGAGCGCCCCAAACGCGGGCTGGAGACCGCGAGCCGGATGATCGGATCGTCATTGTCGTCGGCTTTGACGACGACGATGTTCTCTACCCCGTCGGGCAGCCGCCGGCGCGCGCCGTTGACCGCCTCGCGGACATCGTTGGCGGCATTGGAGATATCGACGTTCGGATCGAATTCGAGCCGAATGCGGCCATTGGTCTCCTCGCTGGCCGAGCGGATCGAGCGCACGCCCGGAACCCGAGCGACCGCGCCCTCGAGCACGCGCGTCACGTCGCTGTCGATGGTTGCGGGCGAGGCGCCGGGGAAGTCGTAGCGGATGGTCACGATCGGCTTGTCGACATTCGGCAGCTCGCGGACCTCGACGCCGAGGAAGGCGGAGATGCCGGCGACCACGATCAACAGGTTCATGACGATCGCCAGCACCGGCCGCCGCACGCTGATCGAGGGCAGATCGCTTTTTTCCGATTCGGGCCCAGATGTCGTCGGTGCGGGCGTCGCCTTTTCGTCCGTCATTGGCCCGGCCGCCCGGTCGGCGTTGCCGGTTTTGCGTCCGGCGATTTCTTTTTGGGCGATTTCGCCTCGGCGGTGTCGTTGCGCACGCTGACGGCGCGGCCGGCGCGCAGGCGCTGCACGCCCTCGATGACGACCCGGTGTTTGGCGGTCAGCTTGGCGTCGACCAGCACCCAGGCATCGCTGCGCTTGACGACCGAGACCGGGACGCGCGCGGCCTTGTTGTCGCGCACGATCCACACGAAAGCGCCCTTGCGGCTCCACTGGATCGCGGCCGAGGGCACCGAGGGAAAGCGGTTGCCGGTGAGCGGCAGGCGGATCGAAAAAGCCATGCCGGGGCGCAGCCGGTCGCCGCGGTTGGGAATGCGGGCACGCACACGCATCGTTCGCGTGTCCTTGTCGATGCGGCTGCCGATGGTGGCGATGTTGCCTCTGAAGCGCTCGCCAGGCAGTGCCCAGGTGGTGGCCGAAAGCGCACCGCCCTGCCGCACGCCGTAGACAAAGATCTCCGGCACGTCGAAATCGACGCGCAGGGAGCTGCGGTCATCGAGCGAGGTGATCGCCCTGGTCGTGGTGACGCGGTCGCCGGGCTCGACCGTGGCAATGCCGACCACGCCGGAAAATGGCGCGGGCAAGGTCCGCCGTTTGAGGGCGAGGGCGGCTTGAGAGAGCCTGATCTCGGCTGTCAAGACGGCGGTGCGCGCGGTGTCGATCTCGCTGCGGGCGATGTTTCCGCGCGTGCCGAGCTTCTCGTAGCGGGCGATCTTGCGCTGGGCCTCGTTGAGCTGCACCAGCGCAAGCTTGACCGCGAGCTGCTCCACCTCGTCGTCGAGCTTGAGAAGTGGCGCGCCGGCATCGACCTTCTGGCCGGCTTTGAACTGCACCGCAGTGACGCGTCCGGCCGACTCGGGAAAGAGCGTCACGGCCCGGTGGGCCACGCCGGTGCCGACCGCCTCGATCACCGCGGCGTCGCTGTCAAAGATCACGGGTTTGACGATCACCGGGACGGGGCGCGAGACCCGCTTGGGCTTGCCGGACTTTTGCGCGCCCTCGGGCTCGCGGCCCAAAATCCCATCGAGATCGGCAAACCACGCCCCGGCGGCAAGCGCGCCGATCAAGCCCAGCAGCACGATCTGTTTGGCCGCCTTCATCTGGGTTTCGCTGTCCTCACCACCCGCCGGAGCGTTGGCCGCGTTTGCGGCCCTAATCCATTTGCCTGATTATACTACGAAATGATACCGAAATTCGTCCGGGACAAGCAGTGCTCGCGCGGGTTTGATGGCGGAATGGGCAAGGAATGTTGTCCTATCCCACGTGGTCTAGCTAGCGGTCCGGGGCCGGTTCCGCTTGCCGGGCAGTATGCCCATGTGTTTGGCGATGATCGCCAGCATGACCTCGTCGGCGCCGCCGCCGATAGAAGCAAGCCGGCCGTCGCGGAAGAAACGGCTGATAGGGGTCTCGTTCATGTAACCCATGCCGCCGAAATACTGCAGGCAGCTATCAGCGACTTCCCGCTGTAGACGCCCTGCCTTCAGCTTGCCCATCGAGGCGAGCGCGGTGATGTCCTTGCCGTCGTCGTACTCCGCGATGCAGCGATAAAGATGCGAGCGCAGATGCTCGACCTCGGATTTGAGCTCGGCGAGGCGGAAATGGATCACCTGGTTGTCGAGCAGCGGCGCGCCGAAAGCCGTGCGCTGGGCGGTGTAGTCGATGGTCTCCTCGATCGCTCGTTCCATCGGGCCCAGCGAGGCGGCGATCGCCCACATGCGTTCTTCCTGGAACTGCATCATCTGATAGGTGAAGCCCTTGTTCTCCTCGCCGATCAGATGGCGCGCCGGGACGCGCACATCCTCGAAGAAAATCAGCCCGGTGTCCGACGCGCGCATACCGAGTTTGTCGAGCTTCTTGGACCGCACCACGCCCTTGGTGTCCATCGGCACGACGATGAGCGACTTGTTCTCGTGGACGCGCTTGTCGGGATCGGTGTTGCAAAGCATCACCATGTAGTCGGCCTGGAAGGAGTTGGTGATCCACATCTTCTGGCCGTTGATCACATAGTCGTCGCCGTCGCGCCTGGCATGCGACTTCAGCGAGGCGACGTCGGAGCCGGCGCCGGGCTCGGAAACACCGATGCAGGTGACCATCTCGCCGGTGATCGCGGGCGCCAGGAACTCCTCGCGCAGCTCGTCGGAGCCATAGCGGGCAAGCGCCGGGGTCGCCATGTCGGTCTGCACGCCCACCGCCATCGGCACCGAGCCGGCGGCGACATGACCGAGCGCCTCGGCGAAGGCGACATTGTATGAGTAGCCGAGCCCCATGCCGCCATACTCGACCGGCTTGTGGATGCCGAGAAAGCCGGCGTCGCCCAGCTTGCCGAACACCACGTGGGCAGGGAACTCGCCCGCCTCCTCCCAATCGTCGATATGCGGGTTGATCTCCTCGTCGATCAGCTTGCGCGCCGAGCGCATGATCTCCTGGTGCTCGTGAGTGTAGACGCTCATTCGGTCGGGTTCCTTCTTGGCAGGGCTCAGGCCATGCTCACGATAAGGCGCGCGCGGGCGCGGCCGCGATGCCCCAATCGGCGAGGATCTCCTCGGCGTGCTCGCCGGGTTCGGGCGGCGGCCCCGGCGTCGCGGCGGCGGTGCGGCTGAAGCGCGGCGCCGGGGCCGGCTGGGGGATGCCCGCGATGGTGACGAAGGCGCCGCGCGCCTTGTTGTGCGGGTGATCGGGAGCTTCCGACATATCGAGCACCGGCGCGAAGCAGACGTCGCTGCCTTCCATGATGGCGCACCATTCCTCGCGGGTTTTCGATTTGAAGATCACGGCGAGCTTTGCCTTCTGTTCCGGCCAGCGCGCCCTGTCGGCCTGGCTGAAGGCGTCGAGGTCGGTAATGCCGGTCTTCTCCATCAACAGCGCGTAGAACTGCGGTTCGATCGAGCCGATGGCGACATATTTCCCGTCGGCGCATTCGTAGCAGCCATAGAAGGGCGCGGCGCCGTCGAGCATGTTGTCGCCGCGTTTCCCGGTCCACAGGCCGGTGGCGCGCATGCCGTAGATCAGCGCCATCAGCGCGCCCGCCCCCTCGGTCATGGCCGCGTCGACGACCTGGCCCTTGCCCGACGATTTGGCCTCGAGGATGGCGCAGACGATGCCGAAGGCGAGCAGCATGCCGCCGCCGCCGAAATCGCCGACCAGGTTGAGCGGCACCGGCGGCGGCCGGTCGGCGTCGCCCATGGCATGCAGCGCGCCGCTCAGCGCGATGTAGTTGAGATCGTGGCCGGCGGCGTTGGCGAGCGGGCCGTCCTGGCCCCAGCCGGTCATGCGGCCATAGACGAGCTTGGGGTTGCGCGCCTGGCAGGTATCGGGCCCAAGGCCGAGCCGCTCCATGACGCCCGGACGCAGCCCTTCGATGAGGGCATCGGCGCGCGCGGCGAGGGCAAGCGCGGTCTCCACGTCGCCCGGATTTTTGAGATCGAGCGCGATTGAACGCCGGCCACGGTTCATCACGTCGGTGCGCGGGTCGCGCAGGCCCGGCGTGCCGCCGCCGCCGGGGCGGTCGATGCGCACGACATCGGCGCCCATATCGGTCAGCATCATGCCGCAGAACGGCCCGGGCCCGATGCCCGCGAATTCGACGATGCGGATCCCCTGAAGCGGTCCCATGGCGCTTACCCTCCCCGGATGAATGGCTAGTGTTTGAGCGTAGTGTGGCGGAAACGCGGCATTGCATCCACTATTCCGGCATCGGCCTTCGCCGAACTTTCTAGAGTTGAATGGCGCCGAAGGCGCGCAGCATTGCCGCCCATGCGTCCTTTGAGACGCTCGCTGGCGCTCGCTCCTCAGGATGAGCAAGGATTCTTGGTGGCATTAAGATAATTGCTCATCCTGAGGTGCCCGCTTCAGCGGGTCTCGAAGGACGCAGCCCGGCAATCCCAGCCCTACCGCACGACCTCGGCGCGGCCGTTGTTGAGCACCACGGCGCCGCGCTCCAGCGCGGTAGCGCGGAACGACACCACTCCGCCGTCGCGCCACATCTCGGTGCGGATGGTCTCGCCGGGGTAGACCGGGGCGGAAAAGCGAAGGTCCATGGCCTTCAGCTTTGCCGGGTCGTAGCCGCATTGCGTCTTCAGGATCGCGTGGCCCGCCACGCCGTAGGTGCACAGCCCGTGCAGGATCGGCCGCTCGAAGCCGGCGGCGCGTGCCACGGCGGGGCTGGCATGCAACGGGTTGAAGTCGCCCGAAAGCCGGTAGATCAGCGCCGCCTGGGGCAGCGTCGGCAGATCGCAGATGTCGTCCGGTTCGCGGTCGGGCAGCTTGTGCGGCGTGGGAGCCGGGCCGGACGCGCCGCCGAAACCGCCATCGCCGCGCGCGAAGGCGGTCGCGGTCACGGTGGCGAGGTCCTGGCCGGTCGCCTTGTCCATGATAGTGCGGCTGGAATAGATCAGCGCTCCCTTGTCGGCGCCCTTGTCGAGGACGTTCGTGACCTTCGTGGTGGCGACCACGGTGGCGGCCGAGGGCAGCGGCGCATGCAGCGTCAGCCCCTGCTCGCCGTGCAGGAGCTTTACCCAGTCGACCCCGGTCTTCGGATCGCGGATCCAGAAGCCGGGATAGGCCAGGACGACCGCCATGGTGGGCAGCGCCACCAATGCCGGCTCCTCGAAGACGAAGGGAAGCTGCGCCTCGTCCAGCGGATCGGCGCCGAGGCCGACGCCAAGCGCATAGAGGATCGTGTCGCGGAAATCGTACGCGTGTTCGATCGGCTCGAAGGGCCAGTTCAGCAGCGTGTCGGGATCGATCGCCATGTGCGCTTCCTCAGATGGGGTCCCAGGTGAAGACGTCGGCAGTGCGGTCGAGCGCGTAGAAATCGGCGGCCAGCGCCGGCAGCGCATGATCGAGCACACTTTGCGGCGACCAGCCCTCGCTGCGGTGAACCGAGCGCAGCGGCCGCGACTGGCCCATCAGGAAGATCTCGTTGTTGCGCACCGCGAAGATCTGGCCGGTTACATCTTTTGCCGCATCGCTGACCAAGGCCACCGCAAGCGGCGCGATCTTGGCCGGCGTCATTTGCTTGATCTTCTCTACACGAGCCTTCTCTTCTTCGGTTTCCGTTGGGATGGTGCCGATGAGCCGGCTCCAGGCGAAGGGCGAGATCGCGTTCGAGCGCACGTTGAAACGGGCCATGTCGAGCGCGATCGACTTCGACAGCCCGGCGATACCGAGCTTGGCGGCTGCATAATTTGCCTGGCCGAAATTGCCGATCAGCCCCGAGGTCGAGGTCATGTGAACCAGCGCGCCGCCCTGCTGGCCGCGGAAGACGGTCGCCGCCGCGCGGCTCACATTGAAGCTGCCCTTCAAATGCACCGCGATGACGGCATCCCAGTCCTCCTCGGTCATCTTGTGGAAGATGACATCGCGCAGGATGCCGGCATTGTTGACGACGATGTCGAGCCCGCCGAGCTCGTCATAAGCCTGGTCGACCATGTCGTGGGCGGCCTGGAAGCTGGCGACGCTGTCGTAATTTGCGGCCGCGGCGCCGCCGGCGGCCGTGATCTCGTCGACCACCTCCTGCGCCGGTGCCGCATCGCCGCCCTCGCCGGTGGCCGAACCGCCGAGGTCGTTGACCAGCACCTTGGCACCATGCGCCGCCATCAACAGCGCGATATCGCGCCCGACGCCGCGCCCCGCGCCGGTGACCAGCGCAACCTTATCTTCGAGAAGTTTCCGATCCGCCATTTGAAGCTCCCGCACCCGTGTTCACCGCCGCCGGTCTAAAGCAACTCGCCCTCGGGCGGCAGATCGTCGCTGGATTTATGCGGTGCGGCCAGGGGCGCAGGTGCGGGGGCCGGTGCTATCCCAGGCGCAGAACCGGGCGGCCCGGCGAACTGGCGAAAATCCTTGGCCACTTCGGCGACGAATTTGGCGAACTCCATGAACTCGTCGATCGGCATGGCGAGCCGGCAGACCAGTTCGCGGCGCATGAGCTGGGGCGTCGATTCGGGCGAAGTCGTGAACATGTTGAGCTTGACCGTGCTGCCGGTGGCGGTGATGCCGTGGACGCCTTCGACGTAGATCTCCGGGCCGCCGACCTCGTCGCCCCAGAGTTCGACCATGACGCCGCCCGCTTCGGCGATGCGTCCCTCGAATATCTTTCGACCAGCCATTGGTGTTTCCCCCCATGTCCGCGTGTCGCCGCCCGGCCGCCCCGCGCGACCTGCCGCGCATGATCGCCGCCCGGCCTGTGCCGTCAAGCTTAGTCGTGCTGGCAGGCCCGATTGAAGCGGCTCGCGGCCCACATGTGTGACGCGGCGCTAGCGTTCGCGTTTGACCAGCAGCTTTTTCGGCCGGCGCGAGCGCGCCGTCGGGAACAGCGAGAACGCCTGCGAGACGTACGAGACCACCGATTTGACCCCGCGCCGGTACTCCTCGAGCTCGGGCGTCGACGCCGCCTCGATGAGCCGCAGGCCGCGCGAGGGGTCCATCGTCTCGAAGGTGACATAGAACCAGGGCTCGCCGCGCTTGAGGACGAGGTCCTTCGACTGGTCGACCCATTCCATCGCCCAGGCCAGCTTGCGCGGCCAGACGTCGATCGGAAAACGCCCGCAGACCTGGACGCCCGGGCGCGGCGGATCGGGGTAATGGAACAGCGGCGGGGTCTGGTTGATGTAGACCAGCTCGTCGGAAAGGAAGAGATAGGGCGACTGGATCTGCACCACCGGCCGGTCCGGGCTGCGCCAGGATTCCGCCGGCATGATCATGACAAGCTTCTTGGCCGCGGGCGCCTCGAGGCTCGATCCTTCAGGGACTCGCATCAGCGCCGGCGTGCCATCGGTGCCGGTCCGGCAGCGCAGACGCAGATCGAAGGGCACGAGGACCTCAAAGCACCGCGCTTCGAAGGCGTTGACCGCGGGGCAGTTCTGCACCGCCTTGGGCGACAGCGGGGCGCTGCGCGATCTGGCGACGGGCAGCGGCGCCTGATAGATGAACTCCGCCTCCTCGGCGTCTATCATCCAGCCGACATCCACGACCCGGCTTTTGCGGAGCGCCTCTCGCGCCATCACGGCCCCTCCCGGCCCGACAGGATCTTGATTTCCCGTGCGTTTTAGTGGGCGCGATCTTGCCTCACGGGCCATGGCAAGACAACCAGCTTGCCTTGCGGCGAATGCCGCTGGTTGTCTTTGTTTTCTCTAGCCGCACGAGATCCCCATATCCGCCGCTCAGGCTGGGCTCGCTCAGGCGTTACCCCAGATCTCATCGGCAGCCTGCACGACCAAACGCAACTTGTTGAGCTCATCCTGCAAGGTGACGATGTTGCCGCCGACCTCGCTGGCAAAGCCGCATTGCGGGCTGATTGCCAATGACGCGGCAGGCTGGAACTTCGCCGCCTCGTCGACGCGCCGCCGCAACGTGTCCATTTCTTCCATCTGGCCAGTCTTGGTGGTGACGAGCCCCAGCACCACGATCTTGTCGTCGGGCACGAAGCGCAACGGCTCGAACCCGCCCGACCGCTCGTCGTCATATTCCAATAAGTATGTGTCGACGTTCAGCTGCGGAAAGATCGCCTCGGCGATCGGCTCATACGGGCCCGCGGCGATCCATTTGCTGCGCGAGTTGCCGCGGCACAGATGGATGCCGATCTGCGTCTCCGGTTTTCGTTTCGCGATGCACCGGTTGATCACCTCGACATATTTCGGCAGCAAGGCGTCGGGGTCTTCGCCGATCTCCTTGACGTTCCCGCGAAGCCGGTCGTCGAGGAAATAGGTCAGCACCGGATCGTCGATCTGGATATAGGTGCATCCGGCAGCCTCGAGCGAGGCGATTTCCTGCTGATAGACGGCCGCGATATCCGACCAGAACGCCTCCATGTCCGGATAGACGGCGGTGTCCACGGCGGCCCGCCCGCCATGAAAGTGGATGCGGCTGGGAGACGGGATCGTGATCTTCGGGGTCTGGGAGGTCGCCGCACGCAGGACCTCGAACTCGGGAACCATGATCTCGCCCAGGCGGCCGATCTTGCCCACGGTCCGCACTGTCTTCGGCAGGTATTCCCATTCCTCGCTGCCGCCGGAGAATGCCGCCCCTTTGTCCGGCTCGGCGATCTCTATGCCGTTGAGCGCGTCGATGAATTCGTACCACCAGACCGAGCGGCGGAACTCGCCGTCGGTGATCACCTGAAGCCCGACATCCTCTTGCAGCTTGGCGGCCTCGACGATGCACTCATCCTCGACCGCCCGCAGCTCGTCCCGCGTTATCTCGCCCCGGTCGAACTTCGAGCGGGCCCCGTGCAAGCGATCGGGCCGCAGCAGGCTGCCGACATGGTCCGCCCGAAAGATTGGTTTGCCGTTCCTTGCCATCGTCTCGTCCTTCTGTTCGGCGACGGCTTTGAAATCCGGTGCTAGATCTATGCAGCGGGAATCAGAGCCGGCGCACGCTGTAGGCGTATTGCAGGCGCATGCCCGTTTCCGGGAACTTCAGCTCGACCCGGTAGCCCTCGGCCTGTCCGGGCGCCGCGTCCCGGTGGCCGGCGCTGATCATCAGCGCCGAGCGGGGCGGCGGCTTTGTGCCGCCAGACCAATGGGCGATAATCTCGGAAATGGGCGGCCAGTCGCGCAGCGGCGTCTCGCCGATCAGCGTCTGGTCTTCGCCGCGGGTCCTATAGGTGCGCAAGACGCTTCCCCGAACCGCATCATGGTCCTCGAGCCGAACCGTCTCGCGAGCGATCGGCTTGGCGCAGGTCAGGTGGCCCAATACGCTGTTGGCGCCGGCTGCGCCAAGCTCGGGATCCCAGTGGTCGGAGCCGACCGTTATAATCGCACCGCGGCCACCAGCGACCACGACCATCGCCGCCGATCCGCAAGCGGTGTCGCCGGGCTGCTGGAGCGTGGTCGCGCAGGTCAGCAGATTGATCGGCAGCGGCATAATCTCCTTGGCCGCTGGCGCAAGCACGACGGTGAGGCTGTCGACCGCCAGATCGGGCGTCAGCACACCGTCGGCGCCGTGGACATGCGGTTGGTAGAGGAAGCTGTCGGACATCAGGTCATGTCAAAAGCGCTGCGGTCATAGGAATGCTGCGCGATGTGATGTATCGCGGTTTGGATGCCGAGGCTTGCAGTGTTGCGGCGCGCCGTTTGGACGCGCTGCTGGGTGACTTCGAGCAAGCTCTGACGAACCGGCGATGGCTGGCCGGATCGGTCTACTCGCTCGCTGATCTTGCCTACACGCCCTACATGACGCGGCTCGAGCCGCTCTCGTTTGCGCAGATGTGGGCGCAAAGGCCGCGCGTCGCCGATTGGTATGCGCGGCTGAAGGCGCGGCCCAGCTACACCGAAGTGATCGATCGCTACCGCCCGGACACCGTCGAGGTCCTGCGCAGCGAGGGCGCCCGTTCCTGGCCGCGCGTGCGATCTATGATTGGCGGCCGCTGAATAAGCCCACCCCGCCTATTCGCACAGCCTGCGACCGCGGCGGACATTCACTCCGCAGATCGCGATTTACCCGGCAGGGCATTCGCCAATATCCAACATTGATCGCGTCTGCCACCCCTGGAGCACGATGCACGCGTCACTAGATTACTGTGATGCGATCGTGCTCCAGCTTCACCATGAACAGACACCCGACAGCGAAATGCAACTAGTGGCGGCGATTAGAGGAGCTATCCGGCTGCGCGTGCCTTCGCGCGCCATTTGCGCCTCATCCGGCCATTGAATACTATTCGCCATCAGGGGGAGGCGCACCGCGTGCAAGGGTCCTACGGTAACATTGCGGCGTTCAGGCTGCATCGGCCCACGAGTGCCGCCGAGGCGTGTTCGCTGGTCGGCGAATTGGGCGACAGGGTGGCCTTGATGGCCGGCGGTGTCGATCTGCTGCAAGATCTCAAGGCCGGCCTGCCGATAGAGCATTTGATTTATCTAAAAGCTATCAAGCAGCTTCGACGCATCGAGGCTTGCGACGATAGCGTCCGCCTGGGCGCATGCGCCACCCACCATGATATCGAGACAGACGCAGTGGTTGCGGAATACCTGCCCTCCGTTGCCGGAATTTGGGGCGATGTCGCCAATGCGCGGGTGCGCATCGCTGGTACCATCGGCGGCAATATATTGGCCGGCAATGCCCGCTATGACGGTCTTCCCCCGCTGATCGCACTCGATGCGACCGCCATCTTCGAGACTGTTGCTGGAACGCGCAGGACCCGCGTGGACGAAGTCTTGGGCGATCGAAATGCCATCTTGTCGGCGATCGAGGTTCCCAAGCGATATGGCCGGTATTTTGCCTTTGATCGTTCACTCAAGCCCGCCGTCAGCGTGGCGGTTTCCATTGCGGCGGACCGTGGCAAAGTCGAGCATGTCAGGGCCGGCATCGGCTGCGCCCATGCATCACCGGTCGGCGGGCGGCTTCCGATCGATCCGGGAACCTCGCTCGAAACTCTCGCGAAGAGCAGCGTGGAACTGGCCGCGGCCTTCGCGCAATCATTGCCAGAACCGATCGAGGATCTCACGGCGTCATCGGCGTATCGCCGCCGCATGATTGCTTTGCAGCTGGCTCGTCAACTTCGCGCACTTTGCGAGGCGTGAGCGATGGATCAGGTTGAGATCACTTTCCTGCTCAATGGCGTCACGCAGCGGCGCATGGTGCAGCCAAATCGCGTCTTGATAGATCTGCTGCGCGGGGAATTCGGTTTGCTGGGCACGAAGCTTGGCTGCGACCAGGCGGTCTGCGGCGCTTGTACGGTGCTGGCCGATGGCGACCCGGTCGCCGCCTGTGCGACCTTTGCCTTCGAGATCGACGGCCGCGAAGTTCGAACTATCGAGGGATTGTCTGAAGACAAGCTGCACCCCGTTCAACAGGCCTTTGTCGACAATGCGGCCTTTCAATGCGGCTATTGCACGCCCGGCATGATCCTGCTGGCCGCCGCGTTGCTCGACCGCGAGCCCGATCCGGACGAGGCGACCATTCGCAATTGGCTTAGCGCAAATATCTGCCGCTGCACCGGGTACAAGATGATCGTCGAAGCGGTGCAACAGGCGGCTGCGGCGGGCCGTGGTCGGGGGCGCGCCAAATGAACGAACAAACGAAATTGCGGACGATCGGGGCGAACCTGCCGCGCAAGGACGCCCAGGAAAAGGTAACCGGTGCGGCGATCTTCACAGACGACATCTCGCTTCCGGGCATGCTGCAGGCGAAGGTTCTGCGCAGCCCGCACGCCCATGCCCGTGTGCTGCGTGTCGACGCTTCGAAAGCGCAAGCGCTCCCCGGCGTCGTCGCCGTCGCGACCCGGGACGATTTCGACGGCATGTCGCCCTTCTATGGCTATCTGATTAAGGACCAGGCGGTTCTCGCCACGGATCGGGTGCGCTACATCGGCGATATGGTCGCCGCTGTCGCCGCCGAAAATGACGCCACCGCGTACCAGGCACTCGATCTTATCGAGGTTGAGTACGAGCCGTTACCCTCGCTTCCAGAGATCGCGACGGCATTGGCGGACGATGCGCCGGAGTTGTTCGATGGCGACAAACCATTTGGGGTCGCCAATCCCTATGGGACCGGAGCGAGCGGATATGTCTATCCGCGCAAGAACGTCTGCTATCAGTTTGACTACGAAACGGGCAACGCAGATGCGTTCGCGCGTTGCGACCATGTCTTCGAGGACACATTCACCTTCTCGCGCCTCCAACACATGCATCTGGAACCCTTCGTTTCGGTCGCGCGCTGGACGATCGACGAGCTGGAGATCTGGAGCGCTAGTCAAAGCCCCTTTGTCGTGCGCAAGGAGCTGGCGCGAGTTTTTGCACATCCAGAGAACAAGATCCGAATTCACGTTCCCTATATCGGCGGCGGCTATGGCGCCAAGAATGCCTGCAAGACCGAGCCGCTTGCCGCCCTTCTGGCGCGGAAGGCAAGGCGGCCGGTGCGTCTGAGGTTTACGGCCGAGGAGTGCTTCCTGACCAACACCCAGCACGCGTCGATCCATCGGCTGAAGACCGGCGTTATGCAGGACGGCCAGCTCATCGCACGCAAGAGCGAAATCTTTCTGAACTCCGGCGCCTATGCCGACGCCAGCCCGTTGGTCGCGGAAAAGGCGGGCTATCGCATCAACGGGTCGTATCGTTGGCAACACATCGATACCAAGTGCTACTGCGTGCTCACGACCACTGCGCCGGCCGGGGCGTTCCGCGGCTTCGGCGGCACCCAGGCAGCCTGGGCTTCCGAATCGCAGATCGACATGATCGCCCACCGCCTGGGGATCGATCCCTACGATATCCGCATGAAGAATCTGCTGAACCTCAACGAGCCATATGTACCCGCGGAAAGCGGTATCGATAGTGACTTGCGCGAAGGGCTGTCGCTGGTGGCCGATCGCCTGGGCTATCGGAACCGGCGGCGGCGCCGAGGCAGGGGCATGGGTTTGAGTGTTGTCGTCAAGGATGGCGGCGGCGCGAACAAGCCTGCCCATGCTTTCGTCAAGGCGACCACCACGGGCGGCGTGATTGTTGGCAGCGGAACCACCGAAATCGGTCAAGGCTCGACCACCGCCCTGACGTCGATCGCCGCAGAGGTGCTCAATTGTGAGCGCGACCGGGTATCGCTCACGCCGGTGGACACCCATGCGAGCCCCTATGATCAAGGAACTTTCGCCAGTTCGGGCGTCGCGATCATGGGTAAGGCGATCGAGATTGCCGCGAACAAAGTCAAACGCGAGGTGCTGGCGTTCGCCGCTGAAGACCTCGACTGCGACCCCGGCGATCTGGTGCTTCAGGACTGGACCATCCGCAGGGGCAACGAAGTCCACCCGCTGGCGCCGATGATCATGAAGCATTTCGGCGGTCCCGGTTTTGAGTTCGTGGCGCTTGGCTATTACAAGCTGCCGGCCGACCATGACGCGCCTTTGGAAACCAAGATCCCTTATTGGGAAAACGGTTGGGGCGGGGCCGAGGTTGAGGTGGACGAAGAGACCGGCCAGATCCGCGTCCTCCAACTCATTATCAGCAGCGACTTCGGCCGTGCCATCAATGAAGGCGCCTGCCGCGGCCAAGACGAAGGCGGCGCCATGATGGGCCTCGGCCAGGCGCTCTTCGAAACGATGGTCTATGACGGCGATACTCTGCTCACCCCGAGCCCACTCCACTACCGCGTCCCACTGGCCAGCGACCTGCCCGATCGATTCCAGTCGATCCTCCAGGAGCAGGGCCGTGGGCCGGGGCCCTTCGGCACCAAGGGGGGCGGCGAGAGCGGCATCCTGACGGTCGCAAGCGCGATCGCCAATGCGGTGGAGGACGCCGTCGGCGTGCGGATCACCGACCTGCCGATCACGCCCGAGAAGGTGCTGGCCGCGCTCGATCGACAGAAAGCGGACGGAGAGGCTTAGTGCACGATCGCGTCACAGCGATCTGGGACGATCTTGATCTTGAGCACGCGCGCGTCACCGCGATCTAGCGCGTTGCAACAGTGGCCCGGCCCCTCCGCGTATGCACCGGAAATCCGCGGCGTCTATGGAAAACGACCAGGCCCGGTGATACGGTCGAGCGCTACTTTCGATGCGATGCGTGCGTGCAATCGATATGCACACAAAAGGGTCAAGCGATGACAGAAGCTCTTTCCCGCGATGATTTTCTGGCCGCGATGGAGGCACGGTTCGTCGCCAAGCGCCATTCGGACTATCCCGTCGTCAAGGCGATCTACGACGGCACGGCGACGCGCGAACAGATCGGCTATCTGGCCGTGATGTTCTATCACTTCACGAAATGGACGCCGCAGGTTCTGTCGACGATCCATTCCCGTTGCGATGATCGAACCATTCGGCGGCGGATCATGGACACGCTCATCGACGAGGACACCGAGCTGCGCTGCGGCAACGCCGGACACGACCAGCTCGCGCTCGACTTCGCGACCCGATTTACCGGAATGAGCGAGGAGGAAGTGGAGGCGCATCCGATTCCGAACTGCGTCCGTGAAATGACGGCCTACCGCTTCAAGGTCGCCAGCGAGATGCCGGTGGTAATCGCCCTTGGCAACAGCGGCGTCGCCAGCGAAAGTCACGCGCCGGAAATGTGCCGCATGATCAGCGACGGGCTGCGCGAACATTTCGGTGTCGTCGACGAAGACCAGGAAAGCTGGATTGTGCATATCGAAGGCGACGAACAGCACAGCGAGACCGCCTTCACCACGGTACTCGAATACTGCACCAGCTCTGATCTGCAGAAAGAGATGTTCTGGTGTATCGACACCTATCTCAGCCACTGGGGCAATTTCTGGCGCGAGGCGGAGAAGGGCGACGTCAGGAAAGCCGGTTGGCTGAAGGCTGCATCGTAGCAATGCAGAGCCGGTCGCACGGATGAGCGGGTTCTCCGCACGGCACCTCGATCAGCCGATGTCGGCAGTGTTGCGGCCGACGCCGTCGGATTTCGTCGGCCGGGCAACGATCACCATTTGCGTAAACGAACGGCCCGAGGATGGCATCTCAGTTTCGTGCGGAGCCCGCGGCGGCCTTGCGGTCGAGAAGGCGATCCGGGCTGAAATTTCGGCCCGTGGCGCGGCAGTTGACGTAAGGACGATCAAGTGCCTCGGCCTTTGCCAGAAGGGGCCGAACGTTCGGCTGGCACCGGGGAATTCCTGGTTCCACGGTGTGCGGGACCGCGATGTGCCCGAGCTGGTCGAAATGGCCCTAAACCATCTGACAGCCAGCCAATCCACCGGCTGACGACCGCTTGCGGCAACGACGCGAGCAAGCGAAAAATGTCTCTCGCGTAGCGTGTTTGACTCCCGCACAGTCCCATGTAACCTGTCAATCGGCCAATAGAATTGGCCGCGAGCAAGGTCGATTGGAGGGGTTTCGGTGTTTCTGCGAAACTACTGGTACATAGCGGCGATGCCCGATGAGGTCGGTCGCGAGCTGTTATCGCGATGGATCCTCAACGAACCGATCCTTCTATACCGCAACGAGGCCGGCGCCCCGGTTGCGCTGCGGGACATCTGTCCGCATCGAAACCTGCCCCTCTCAGAAGGCGTTCTGCTGGGCGATACGATTCGGTGCGGATATCACGGGCTGGAGTTCGGGCCTGACGGCAAATGCACGCAAATTCCCGCTCAGCCGAACATACCGCCGCGCTTCCGCGTGCGGAGTTATCCGGTCGTGGAGAAATGGCGATGGGTATGGATCTGGATGGGCGATCCCGATCTGGCGGACGAAAGCCGGATCCCCGATTTCCACTGGAATGACGATCCCGATTGGACCCCGACAGGCGGCCATTTCTACATCAGATGCGACTACGGCCTCTTGGTTGACAACCTGCTCGATCTCTCCCACGAAACTTTCGTTCACGCCTTGACCATCGGCAACGCCGCAGTCGCCGAAACTCCGGTCCGCACGGAATCCGGGGATGACGAGGTCAGGGTCTTGCGGCAAATCAACAATCACCCGGCCCCGCCACTCTATGTGACGCTGAAGGGATTCACCGGTGAGATCGACCGCACCCAGAACATAACCTGGACCCCGCCGACCAACATCGTGATCGAGTCGCGGTCGTTTCCATCCGGCTCGAACGATCCGGACATGGTCCTTGAATACCGCGTGCTGAACGGCATCACGCCGGCGACGCCAGGTGCGACCCATCATTTCTGGGCGACCCCAAGGAACTTCTCCCCCGAAGAGGAGGTCACAAGTGCGTTTCACAAAGGAAGCGTGCGCGCCTTCAGCGAGGACGTCGAGGTGTTGGAAAAGCAACAGGCAATGATCGACTATCAGGGCGGCACATCGAATTGGTTCGATATCACTGCAGACCAGGGCGGTCTGCTTGCGCGCCGCAAAGTCAAGCAGCTGCTGGAGGCGGAACAGGCGCCCAATGCCTGAAACCGCACCGGCCGCGTAAGGGTAAGATAAACCCGAGCGGGACCGGCCAGAAGCCGTTCCCGGTCAGATCAACAGGAGGTAGTGAATGTTCAGGAAGATTGCATTTGGCATAGCGGTGCTTGCCCTCACCAGTACCGTTATTCCTGCCCAGGCACAGGACAAGATCCGGCTTGGATTTATGACGCCGCTGTCCGGGCCGTTGACGTTCCTTGGCAAGGAGCAGCTCATGGGCATGGAGCTGGCCCTTGAACGACTCGGCAACAAGCTCGGCGGCATTCCCGTCGAGGTCTTCAAGCAGGATGGCCGCATGACCGCGGCCACCGCCAACCAGGCTGCGACCAAGCTGGTCGAGCAGGACAAAATCGACATCCTGACGGGTTTGCTGCTGTCGAACCAAACGATCGCCATCACCAAGACCCTGACCGACAAGGGGATCTTCGTCATCAGCGGTGTGTCCGGCCCAAAGCCGTTGGCCGGCGCGAAGTGCGAGCCGAACTTCTTCAACATCTCCTGGCAGAATGAGCAGGCGAGTGAGGCGCTGGGTAAGTTCCTCACCCAGCGAGGCGTCAAGAGCGTGTTCGCGATCAGCCAGAACTATGTTGCCGGTCGTGATCATGTCGCCGGTGTCTGGCATTTCTACAAGGGCAAGCGCGTCGGCGAAGCCTATGTACCGCGTCGCCACATGGATTACGCCGGCGAGATCGCGCGCATCCGATCGATCAATCCCGAGGCGGTGTTCATGTTCTTGCCGGGCCGCGGCGGTATCGCCTTTCTCAAGCAGATGAGCGGCGCCGGCCTGCTAGGCAAGATCAAGGTCTATGGGGGCTCCTGGGTCGCCGACGAACACAGCTTCAAGGCGGTGGGCGATAGCGCGGTCGGTGCTGAGCTGTCGAACCCCTGGTGGGCACAACTCGACAATCCGGCGAACAAGGCCTTCGTCGCCGCATTCAGGAAGAAGCACGGCCGCAATCCCGTCTTCTATGCGGCGTTCATGTACGACGTGATCAACCTCCTCGACGCAGCCGTAAAAGAAGCCGGCGGCATCAAGGACAAGGACAAGTTCCGCGCGGCTCTCAGCAAGGCCAATTTCAGTTCGGTGCGCGGCAGCTTCAAGTTCAACAACAACCACTTC
Organism: Alphaproteobacteria bacterium; assembly: GCA_035527975.1. GTDB lineage: Bacteria > Pseudomonadota > Alphaproteobacteria > JAPULJ01 > JAPULJ01 > DATKZM01. The sequence goes on from DATKZM010000105.1 coordinate 76,274, forward strand.
CCGGTTCAGGACTTCTATATCGGGCGTGTGGTCAAGAAGGGCGGCGCGCTGACTCACGAGATTATCGGCAAGCCGTTCACCGCGCAGGGCGACCGTTACGCCTCGCAATGCAAAATGAAATAGTGGTCGACCGCTAGAGCGCGACCGCGTCACAGTGATCTAGTGTGGTGCGCAAATCGTGCCCTGCGCGTATGAGTTGGATCAAGGATCATGTCTCAGATCGCAGCGATCTGAGACGATCTTGACCCAAGGCCGATCCGGAAAGGCCGCAGCGCCAGGCTGCGGCCTTTTCATTGACACCGAAATTGTCCGCGTCGGGCAGGTTTCAGATTCCAAGAAAGGTCTCGATAACTTCCGGCTGGCTGTGCAGATCTTCAGTGGTGCCAGACCATTCGACGCGTCCGTTTTGGACGAAATAGTGTCGGTCGGCCAGCTCCATTAACACCTCCACGTCCTTGTCGATGACCAGGATCGATTGACCGTCAGACTTCAGCATCTTCAGGACACGCCAGATCTCTTCCTGGACAAGCGGCGCCAGCCCCTCGGTCGCCTCGTCCAAGATCAGCAATTTGGGATTGGTGGCGAGCGCCCGGCCAATTGCCAACATCTGCTGCTCGCCGCCGGAAATCTGATTGCCCATATGATTGCGTCGCTCGGCAAGCCGGGGAAACAGCTCGTAGACCCGTTCGAGGGTCCAGGCGTTCCCAACGCCGCGTCGGTTCGCCGCCGTGGCCAAAAGGTTTTCATGCACCGAAAGGTTGGGAAAGATCTGGCGGCCCTCGGGCACCAGGCCGATCCCGGCTTGCGCGACCCGGTAGGCCGGCCAGCCCTCGGTGCGCTGACCATCGAAGGTGATCCTGCCGGTCTTCGCCGGAGAGAAGCCGATAATGGAGCGCACGGTCGTCGTCTTGCCCATGCCGTTGCGGCCCATCAGGGTTACCACCTCGCCTTCATTGGCTTCCAGCGACATGCCAAACAACGCCTGACTGGCTCCGTAGTATGTCGTTATGTTCTCGACGCGAAGCATGTCAGGCGTCCTTCGCCGCCGGCCGCAGGCTAACGGCCTTGTCCCCCAGATAGGCGCGCCGGACCTGCGGGTCTTCGCGGATCTTGTCGGGCGTGTCGGTGGCGATGCGGCCGCCATTGACGAGCACGCTGATGCGGTCGGCCAGGGTGAAGACAACATCCATGTCGTGCTCGATCAGCAGGATCGTAAGGCGGCCCTTCAGAGAGCGCAGATATCCGATCATCCCCTCGGTCGCTGCCGGTCCCATGCCGGCAGTTGGCTCATCGAGCAGCAGCAGCTTCGGCTCGGTCGCCAGCGCCATGGCAATCTCCAACTGCCGATGCTCGCCGTGCGACATGTTGCTTGCCAACACATTCTGGCGCGCGCCCAATCCGATCTCGTTAAGAATCTCAGCTGCTTTGTCGTTCAGATGACGCACCAGCCGCGCCGGGCGCCAAAACCTGTAGCTGTGGCCATCGATCGCCTGGGCGGCGAGCGCAACATTGTCGAGGGCGGTGAAGGAGGTGACGACGCTGGTGATCTGGTACGACCGGGCGAGCCCCATGAGCGCCCGTTCGTTCGAGGGCATATGCGTGATGTCACGCCCGTTGAAGATGATCCGCCCCTCGTTCGGCGCCAACTCGCCTGCGAGCTGGGAGATAAGTGTGGTTTTGCCGGCACCATTCGGTCCGATGATCGCGTGCAGCTCTCCGGGAAGCACGTCAAGGTCGACATGGTCGTTGGCGATCAGGGCGCCGAACCGCTTGGTCAAGGCCTCGATTCGCAGCGTCGCCTCGGCCATCAGTCATCCCTCTTTGGCCGGATGAAGCCGTAGATCCCGCCGCGCCCGAACATGACCACGAGGATCAGAAGCGGTCCGAAGACAATCATCCAGTGCTCGGTGATGCTGGAAATGAATTCCTCGAGAAAGACAAACACCGCGGTGCCGATGATGGGGCCGATCAAGGACTTCGCACCACCGACGATCACCATGATCAACAGGTCGCCGGAAATCACCCAGTGGAACTCGTCAGGACTGACGAATTTTTGCAAGTTCATGTGCAAGGCCCCGGCCAATCCGGCGATGCCGCCTGATATCATGAAGGCGACGAGGCGATAACGGAACGTGTTGTAGCCGAGCGAGCGAACCCGGCGCTCGTTGTCCTTGGCGGCCTGCAGCACGCGCCCGAAGCGGGAGTTGACCAGCCTGTAGCTGCCGAACAATACGGCGGCGAGAATGATGACACAGAAATAGTGCAACACCGCCGGATCATTGAAATCGACGAGGCCGAACAAGGGGCTTCGTCCGGCGAGCGGCAGGCCCTCATCCCCGCCATAGTTCTCGCCGATGCGCACGCCGTTGGCGACGTAGTAGAGCATCTGCGCGAATGCGAGGGTAATCATGATGAAATAAACCCCGACGGTGCGTAACACGAGGTATCCGACCAGCGCCGCCAAAAGGATCGACAGCGCCACTGCGGCAGGATAGGCAACCAGCCCGTTCTGAATTCCAAGGAAAGCCAGCACGCCGACCACGTAACCCCCGGAGCCCAGAAACATGGCGTGGCCGAAGCTGATCAGCCCGCCATAGCCAAGCAGAATGTCGAGGCTGATCGCGATCATCGCCAGGATGACGATGCGCGAGGCTACCCGCACGGCATAGGCGTCGCCGACAACGGGCACGATCAGCAGGATGACCAGTCCGGCGGCGACCACGACGTGACGCAAATCGAAGCGCGGGGCGCCAAACAGGAAGGCTTTTGGGCCCTTCATCAGCCACGCCCCGCGGCGAAGAGACCACTGGGCCGAAAGAACAACACGGCCGCCATCGCCAGGTAGATCGCCATCGACGCCAGCGCCGGTCCGGCCGTGTATCCGAACCACGCCGGCAGGAGAAAGCGTCCGATCGTGTCGATGATCCCGATAACGATCGATGCGATAAAGGCACCGCGGATTGAGCCGATGCCGCCGATCACGATAACCACGAATGTCAGTATCATGATCTCCTCGCCTATGCCGACCTGAACGCTGGTCAGCGGCGTGGTCATGATCCCGGCCAGCCCGGCCAGGCCGGCGCCCAGCGCGAATACGACGGTGTAGAGGCGGTTGATGTTGATGCCGAGGCCAGTGACCATTTCACGATTGCTGGCGCCGGCCCGGATCAGCATGCCGATCCGCGTGCGCGAGATCAGCAGGTAGAGTCCGACAACCACGATGACGCCGACCACGGTGATTGCCAGCCGGTAGGACGAATAGTTGATGCCGGGAAGGATCTCGACCGGGGCAATGAGCAGCGGCGGTTTGGGAACGTTGATCGGCTCGGAACCGAAAAGAATCTTGGCGAACTCGTTGAAGAAAAGTAGCAGGCCAAAGGTTGCGAGCACGTGATCCAGGTGAGACCCGAGATAGAGGCGACGAAATATTCCGCGCTCGATGATCGCCCCAAGGAGCACGGTGGCCAGCACCCCGAGGAGGACCGCCACGGCGAACAGGAGCGTTACCGTCGTCGAGCCTGTCCAGCCGGTCAACTCCAACAGCCATTGCAGCGCCTTCGCCCCGAAGAATGCGCCCATCATGTAGAGCGACCCGTGGGTCAGGTTGACGAAGTCCATGATGCCGAAGATCAGCGTCAACCCAGCCGCCATCAGAAACAGCATGATGCCGAACTGCACGCCGTTCAGCATTTGCTCTGCAAAAAGCAGAATGCTCAAGGGATCCCCGCGATCTGTTGGGCGGCGGTATCGGCGCGCGCGCGCGATGCGACCCGCCTTCCGCGCCCCCTCCCAAGCGGGCAGCATATTTGCAGAGCGCTCAACATTGCAATTCTTCCGGAGGTGACGCGCCGAGCGGCGCCGAGGTTAACTTCCGTTGCGAATAGCAGCCGCCATCTTCTCGGCGATCATGATAACTGTCAGGTTCGTGTTGGCTCGGGTGATCGATGGCATGACCGAAGCATCGATGACCCGCAATCCGTCGATGCCGCGCACTCGGCACTCCGGGTCGACGACCGCTTCCTTGTCGTCGGCGCGCCCCATGCGGCATGTACCGGACGGATGGTAGAAGGGCACCGCGCGCGCTTTGACCCAAGACTCAAGCGCTCCATCATCGGCCATCAAGGCTTCGGCATCGTCACCAGGCGCGATCACGTCGCGGATCAGTTTGCGCCGAAGCGATGCCGGGCCATTCATCACCACGTTTGCTGCCCAGGAGCGCAACCAGTTGGGCCAGCCATAGCGGTTTAAATCGCGAATGCGCTCAGAATAGCTGGCGGGGAAAAACTCGTGCACGACCCCCGCCAGGGCCGGATGCCGGTAGATCCCGTAAGCCATGCGTAGCGCGTCTTTCATACGATCGACGTCGCGCGGATCGGACAGAAGGTTGAACTCGACCCGTGGCGAGACGCCGCGCTCGGGGTTTGGAACGCTGACCTGGCCGCGCGACATGGGCTTGTAAATACAGCAAACCAGACCCCCAAGGCGTTGACCCAACGGGTGCCAGGAGGACTTGTTGGTGACCGACATATACATGTCAGAGTTCGGCACACCCGTGACGCCTGACGAGTAGCGTAACGCCACATTGGGCGCGGCGCGCAGCGACCGCGGCTGTTTGCCCGACGGCTTCAGATAGGCGGCCATCGAGACCGCCGGATGGTCCTGGAGGTTCCGGCCCACTCCCGGGCTGTCCGCCCTGACCGGCATGCCGAGCGCCCCAATATCGGAGGCCGGGCCGATGCCCGATCGGATCAGCAGCGCCGGAGACTGCAGCGCGCCGGCCGAAACGATGACCTCGCGGCCCTCGAACTCTTCCTCCTGGCCGGCGCGATAGACCAGAACACCCCGCGCCCGCTTGTCGTCGAAGAGGATGCCGCCGACCTCCGCTTCGGCCAGGATTCGCAGATTGTCGCGCCGTCGCACCGACGTCGTCAGATATCCCATCGCCGTGCTCACCCGCTGGGTGGGTGAACTGCTCATCGGCACCGAGCAATAGCCCTCGACGACCTCTCCGTTCATGTCGGCGACATGGGTGAAGTCATGGAGCTCCTCCGCGGCTCTCACCACCGCCTGGCAGAAGCCCGGCCATTGCGCGCGCGCATGGCGGCGCACCGGAATCGGACCGTCTTGGCCGTGGAGCGGTCCGTCGAAATCGAGATCCTTCTCAAGCATTCGGTAGTAGGGAAGCACCTCGCTCCAGCCCCAGCCCTGTGCGCCTGCCTCGACCCACTCGTCGAAATCGCCCGGCATGCCACGCAGGGCGATCATCGCGTTGATACTGGAGCCGCCGCCCATCACCCGCGCCTGCTCGTAACGGCGGGCGACGGCGTCTTCCGGCCGGTTATGCGGGACCGGCGCGAAATGGGCTCGAAGCTGTGGCCAGAAGTTGTCGGGTCGAAAAAATGTCAGATAGTAGATGTCGCGGATATCCGCCGGCTCGCGGCCGGGGGGATGGTCCGGCCCGGCCTCAATCAGGAGCACCCGCCGCGACGCATCCTCCGACAGGCGGCTGGCCAGGACGCAACCGGCCGAGCCGCCACCGACAATAATATGATCCCAGATCATTCCGCCGCCCCCGCCCCAACGGCGCGTATTCTGCACACTTACGGGCAAATAGCGACCCGTTCACCTGCAACGGACGGGCAGTTCCGGCACTCGCGCCGCCATCCGTTTGGTTCCGCAGGACGTTGCAATCGCTCAGTTATGCGCGCTGTCCGGACGGGCGGACGCTCGACCATTCGCGGAGCGCAAGACATCCATGACCGCGATGCGAAGCCGGCCTTGCGGCTCGTTCTTTTTGAAGATCGCCCGTCCTGGCAGCATTGAAGATCCGAAGAGCGCCATATCCAAGTCTGAGGTCCTGCTTGCAGAATATTAACCAGAACTACGGGTTTGCTTGACAGAATTGGCTTGGACCCGAAGGATACACTGTAAATAAAAATCCGGGGGGGGAATGGTCACGTGCTGATCGAGGAATCGTTTCAGGTAACGGCACCGATCGATCGGGACTGGCAGTTCATTCGCGATCCGCAAAGCGTTAGCCCCTGTCTTCCTGGTTGCCGGGGTATCGAGGCAGCGGGCCCGAATACCTACACATCGACGATCAAGGTCGGCCTGGGACCAATCAAGACGAGCTTCAAGGTCGGTGTCGAGTTGATCGCGGAAGCTCCGCCGAGCTACGCGAAATCGCTGACGGTGGGCGAGGAATTCGCCCAGGCATTGAAAAGCCGCCTGGAGGCGCCGTGAGCATGGGAATTTCTGTACACAGGCCGGAAAGCGCCGAAGAGGCGGTGCGCCTTAAGGGCCAGGATCCGGATGCGCTGTTTCTCGCCGGCGGCCAAACCCTGGTCGCCATGATAAACGCGGAGCTGGTCGTGCCCGCGGCGCTCATATCGCTTGACCGCATCGCAAACCTTGGCGGCATCGACACGCACGCCGATGGCGCGGTGCGCATCGGGGCGATGACCCGCCATGCCGAAATAGCGGCCAGCGATCGCCTGATTGACGGACACGCGGTGATTCGCGAGGCGGCGCGGGTGATCGCCCACCCTGCCATCCGCAACCTCGGCACCATTGGCGGCGCGGTCAGCCATGGCGATCCGAACGCCGACTATCCCGCAGCGCTTGTCGCCGCCGATGCGCGCGTAGAGGTGTTGGGCTCGCAGGGCAGCCGGGAGATCGCGGCCGGCAACTTCTTCAAAGACTTCCTGACGACCGATCTGAAGGATGGCGAGATGGTGACGGCCGTCACACTGCCCGCCTCGCCGGCCGGGGCGCGAAGCCACTACGAGAAATTCGCGCGCGTTGACGGTGACTACGCAACCGTTAGTGTGGCGGTATCGGTGGTCATGAACGCGAATGCCACGGTCGATTGGGTTCGAATTGCGGTTGGCGCATGCGGGCCCCGGCCGGTGCGGGTCGCGGCGGCCGAAGAATCCCTGATAGGCGGAGCGCTGAGCTATGAAGCCATCCAGAAAGCCGCGCAGCAGATCGCAGCAGCCTGCGATCCCATCGACGATGTACGCGGTTCCGCCGACTACCGGCTGCTTTTGGTGCCGCGGCTGATCGCCAAGGCAGTGAAGGCGGCCGGATCCGGACGGGGAGCGTGACATGACGGGTGCGCAACGTGTCGAGTTGACGATAAACGGCGAGGTTCACGATGTACGGGCGCATGGCGCAACCACCTTGCTCGATGTCCTGCGCGATCAGTTGGCTTTGAATGGCGCCAAGCGCGGCTGCAATCAGGGTGTATGCGGCGCCTGCAATATCCTGCTCGACGGCAAGCCAGTGCGCGCCTGCCTGGTCGTGGCCGCGATCGCCGCTGGTCGTGAGATCACCACGATCGAAGGACTGGAGCAGAACGGCGAGTTGTCGCCCATGCAACAGGCTTTCCTCGACACCGGCGCGGTCCAGTGCGGGTTTTGCATGCCGGGTATGGTGATCACCGCGACGGCGCTGGTAGCGGACAATCCGAAAGCAGGGGTCGAGGAAATCCGCAGCGCCATCTCCGGCAATCTGTGCCGTTGCTCTGGATACGTCAAAGTCGTCGACGCCATCCGCCATGTAACGGGAGCCTAAGGCGATGAATGATGCCAGCATTAGGGCCGTCGGCGCGAACCTTCCACGTTTGGAGGCACGCGGCAAACTGACCGGCCGGGCGGAATATACCGACGATCTCGTACGCCCGGGCATGTTGCACGGGGCCGTGCTGGGCAGCCCTTATGCCCATGCGCGGATCCTGTCCTACGACACGGCGGCGGCCCTGGCGGTTCCGGGCGTGAAGGCGGTCATCACCGGCGCCGATTACCCGGACCTGCCGATGGGCTGCATGATCAAGGACGAGCGTCTGCTCGCCAAAGAGAAGGTTCGGTATGTTGGCCAGCCGGTCGCGGCCGTGGCGGCGATCGACCTGGCAACGGCACGTAAAGCGATCCGTCTGATTGAGGTCGAATACGAGGCGCTTGCCGAGGTCGCGACCATCGACGATGCCCTGGCACCTGACGCCCCGATTATCCATGAAGGGCTTGCGGAGTATTTCAAGATCTTCGAGGCCGAATGCTCCGGCAACGTGCTTTCACACCAGGTATTGAGCGAGGGCGACGTGGAGGCGGCTTGGCCGCAATGCGACCACATCGTCGAGGAGACTTACGAAACCCAACCCCAGTCGCATGCCTATATGGAGCCCTGCGCCGCGCTCGCCGAGGTTGACGACACCGGCAAGGTCTCGATCTGGTCGTCGCACCAGTCGATCAACCGCGTGCAGGCGAACGTGGCGGAAGCGCTCGGCCTGCCGATGTCCAAGGTGCGCGCCCTGACACCGCGGGTCGGCGGCGCCTTCGGAGGCAAGATGGAAGCGACGGTCCAGCCGCTCGCCGCCGCCCTTGCGCTCAAGACCAACCGGCCCGTCAAGATCGTGCTCTCGCGCGAAGACGACTTCCAGATGATCCGCTCGCGCCACGGCACGCAAATCCGGATCAAGACCGGGTGCAAGAGCGACGGGACGATCCTCGCCCGCGAAGCCGAGCTTTTTTTCGACGCCGGCGCCTATGCGGACGACAGCGCCGGCGTGATGGGGTTCGCCTTGCTGATGGCACGCGGTCCTTACAACATCCCAAACGTCCGCTGCGAGGGGCATTGTGTCTACACGAACAAGCTGCGCGCGGCCGGCTTCCGCGGCTTCGGCAACCCTCAGGTAACCTTCGCCGGCGAGTCCCAGATGGATGAGTTGGCCGATGTGCTCGGCATGGATCCGATCGAGCTTCGGCTGAAAAACGCCATGCGTAATGGCGACAAGCAGTTCGGCGGTCACACCGTGGAGGTTTGTGGCCTGGTGGAATGCTTGGAGAAGGTGCGCGATCAGTCCGGCTGGGCTGCAAAGCGTCAGCCGGCCAAGGCGAACGGCGTAACCAGCGGCATTGGCATTTCCTGCCTTTCCCATGTCTGCGGTTTGCTCTCCACCGGCGCCATCGTCCGTCTGGCGGAGGATGGCAGCCTTGTGCTGTCAACGGGCGCGGTCGACAACGGTCAGGGCTCCGACACGGCGCTGGCGCAGATTTGCGCCGAGGCGCTGCAGGTGGACGTGGCGCAGGTCAATTTCGTTGCGCCCGACACGGATACCTCGCCCTACAACTGGGGGACCGGCGCCAGCCGGGTAACCTACATGGTCGGCCGCGCCGTCCACGACGCGGCGCTCGAGGTACGCGAGAAAATCCTGAAAGCCGCATCGATGATGCTGGAGGCCGATCAAGGCGATTTGGAGCTGGCGCCCGGTGGAAAGGTGCAGGTGAAGGGCACCGATATCAGCGTCGGTTTCTTCGACGTTTCGATGTTCTCGCTTTTCGGCGTCGGCGGCCCGATCCTCGGCCAGAGTACGTTCCTGTATGATGGCGAACCTTTCGATCCCAAGCGCACGACAATGCAGGGATTCCCTTTCGCCAATCTGGGCGTCTACCTATTTGGCGCGCAGGCGGTAGCGGTCGAGGTCGATGAGATCACCGGCAAGACCGAAGTCAAAGAAGCCTGGCTGGCGCATGACGTCGGCAAGGCGATCAACCCGGCTGCGGTGGAAGGCCAGATCCAGGGCGGCTTCGTCCAGGGGGTCGGCTATGCGCTGTTCGAGGAAATGGTCTGGGATGGCGGTCAGCTGGTGAACCCATCCTTCATGGACTACAAGATTCCGGGCGCCCACGACGTGCCGTACGAGATCCATCCGATCATTGTTGAGAACCCCGAACCGACGGGGCCCTTCGGCGCCCGCGGCATCGGCGAGCCCGGCCTCGTCGGCGTGGCGCCGGCGGTGGCCAATGCCGTGCACAATGCCACCGGCATCCGCTTTCACAGCCTGCCGCTGACGCCGGAGAAGGTGCTGACCGCGATGTTGAGTGAGGCGACGGGCGACAGCTCGACCAGGTCGGTCGGCGCCGCGGTGGTACCGGCGTCGGCCACGGCGAGCGCACTGCCGGCGGCAAGCAACGATGCGGCGACGCCCACCGCCAAGGCAACACCCGTTGCCGGATCCAGCGACGCCCCGGACAGTAATCGTCCGACCGGCGCTTCGACGGAGATCTCCCCCTTTGCCCGGGTTTTCGTCGAAGGCCTGAAGGACGCCGGCGTCAGTATCGTCGCGGCTTTGCCCGAATCGCTTCTCGCCAGCATCTACCGGGCGTGCGAGCAGGACGACCAAATCCGTTACATTCCGGTGACCAACGAGGCGGAGCTGCCGGGTATTGTCGCCGGGGCCTATCTGGCCGGCAAGAAGGCCGTGATGATCATGGAGAACTCAGGGCTCCGCCAGGCGTTGGAGCCGATCGCTCGCTATGCGTATTGCCACGCCATGCCGATGGTCATGGTCATGTGCTACCGCGGCGACCTCGGCGAGGAAAACTGGTGGGGGCACAATCACGCCCAGACCATGGAACCGATCCTGGATGCAATTCGCATCCCGTGGCGCACCGTACGCAAGATCGAGGACATCATGCCGTCAATCAAGAAAGCCATCAAACATGCCGATTCCAGCCAGTGGCCAGTGGCACTGGTGTTGTCCGGCGAGTGTGTGGAGATCCCGAATTATGGAAAGGATTGACGTAATCCGGCGCATCGCCGGCCATGTGACCCCCGAGGATCTCGTGACCACCTCGATCGGCGCCACATGGGACGACTGGTGGAACTATAAGCCCGCGAACAACACCTTTTTCACAGGCATCCTGGGTTCGGTGACGACGACGGCGCTAGGCATGGCGGTAGCGCTGCCGCATCGGCGCATCCTGGCATTGGAAAGCGATGGTTCGGTGCTGATGAATACCGGCGCCATGTGCACGCTCGGCAATGAGCGGCCGCCGAACATGACCGTCGTCGTCATGGATAACGGGATCTATGAAAACATCGGCGGTCCGCCGACCCACACCTCGCGGAACACCGATCTGGCCAAGATGGCCGAGGGGGCGGGCTGTCTGAATGCGAGCACCGCGCGGACGCTCGATGAGTTTGAGGCGCTGTTCCGGCAGGCCTGGGAGGGCGACCGGATGGCCTACATTGTCGCCAAGATCGAGCCGTTCAAGAAATACCCCTGGAAATGGGAGGACCGAAAGCCGACCGACGGTATCGAGGACAAGTACAATTTCATCCGTTACGTCGAGCAGTTGGAAGACGTCGTGATCCATCCAGGCGCGGTCCACAACTGATTTTCTGTCGTGGGACCAGCGCTTCCCCGGCTCGAAATCCGGCGAATTTGTTGTTGGTAAATCTTCGCGTGTGGTTCAGCGCGAGAACTTGACCGTCGGGTCGACGTAAAGCGCCGTACAGTCATTGATCCGGACGTCCTCGGTGAGATCGAGCGCCCACCCGGTAAGTTCGGCAAATGTTTCGACCGAATAGTCCTTGAACGCAAAGGCGAGATCGCCCAGATCGCGCAAGCGCGCGCCAAGGACCAGATGCTTGATGCCGGCGTTGAACATCGCGCCGAGGCACATCGGGCAAGGCTCGCACGTGCCGTAGAAGGTACAGTCGTCAAGTGTTCGGCGGCCGAGCGACATCGTGGCTTCGCGTAGCGTCAACAATTCGGCATGTGCGGTGGCGTCGCTGGTGGACACTTTCAGACTGCAGGATTTCGCGACTACCGTCCCGTCTCGCACGATCACCGCGCCGAATGGCTGCTCGCCGCGCGCCGCCCCTGCCCGCGCCTCATCGAGTGCGAGCCCCATGAATCCATCGTGCTCCATAATGATCCAATCATATATCGTAATCCGGCATTGTCACGTTGATCGGCCGGCGCGACGTCAAAGCCAAGGCCGTCACGGCGCAGCCCGCCGACCGCGGCGCCGGTGAGCCAATCCTTGAGGAAGCGGCTGCGCCGGGCGAATGCCAGCCATCGCCTGGATATTCCCTGAACGACGTGAGTTTCCTGGGCGTTGCGGCGGCGCGCGAGATCGAGGCCAAGTCACAGCGCGCCAGCGGCGCCCCTTCCCGAGAACTTTGATGCACTTTGCATGCAGTTTCAGTCAGAGCGATTTAGGGATTTGGAACTGGGTGTCTTGAACAGTTGAATTTTGCCGGGTAATCTCCAGATATCTCACATACGTGTCGCAATTGATTCGTGGTACATAACATAATTGGCTCGCCGATTAGCTTTGTTGTCCCCTGACAATGTGAGCGGTAATGTGAGCGGTAGAGCGACTGCGCTGTCACATGGTGTGGGTCGCGGAAACGAGAAATCTGTCAGAGGAAATAGCTATGGCTACTGGTACTGTGAAGTGGTTCAACCCGGTCAAGGGTTTTGGTTTCATCGAGCCGGAAGACGGCTCAAAAGACGCTTTCGTCCACATTTCGGCCGTCGAGCGCGCCGGACTGACTACGCTTAACGAAGGGCAGAAAGTCTCCTATGAGCTTCAGCCCGGACAGAACGGCAAAACCTCCGCTGAGAATCTGTCCGTCATCGAATAGGCACGCAAGGCGTCGCCGCCAATTCCCGTTGGCGGCGCCCGCCGCACGCCGGGCGACACGGCTTGCGATGATCGCCTGGCGGACCGAAGGAAGTGGGCCGACCATTCCGTGGTCATTCCTTCGGTAACAACAGATACGACGAACAACAAAATGGACGGCGCGATGCGCCGTCGCGTCGCCGATCTTGCGCACCCGCCTGCGAACGGTCCCGCTTGCGCTCCGAGATGCAAACTTCCGCCCGTGACACCTCGAACCCAGCCAGAGGATTACCGAAATGCAGAAGTCAGCAAAATCGTGGGCCGACAAACAGTTCACCGCAACCCAGGAGAAGTCCAAGGCGGCCCTGAATGAAATGGAAAAAGCGCGACGGCAGAGGGCAGAACATGTTGCGGGCCTGCGGGCCCTCCGCCTAGCCAAAGAGGCGGCCGACAAGAAAGCCACCGAGAAGGCCGACGCCAAGAAAGCGGCCGCCAAGAACAAAAAGTAATCCCGTTTGCCCCAGGCTCTAGTAGGTCGTGGTCAGCACGTTCTTCAGCGCCTTCAATTCTTCCAGACAGCGGCCCGTGCCGAGAGCCACGCAGGAGAGCGGGTCGTCGGCGATCGAAACCGGCAGGCCGGTGTGCTCGCGCAGCGTCCGATCGAGATTGGTGAGCAGCGCGCCGCCACCGGTCAGTACGATGCCGCGATCGACGATGTCGGCCGCGAGCTCCGGCGCCGCGTGCTCCAGGGCCACTTTGACCGCCTCGACGATCTGACCGACCGGCTCGGCCAGCGATTCGGAGATCTCGCGCTCGGTGATCAGGAGTTCTTTGGGCACGCCGTTCATCAGATCGCGGCCCTTGATCGCCATCAAGCGGCCGTCGCCGCGCTCGGGCAGGAACGCGGACCCGATCTCTTTCTTGACGCGTTCAGCGCTCGACTCGCCGATCAGGACGTTATGCTTGCGACGGATGTAGGCGATGATCGCCTCGTCGAGCTTGTCACCGCCAACGCGTACGGAGCGAGAATAGACGATGCCGCCGAGCGAGAGGAGAGCGACCTCTGTGGTACCTCCGCCGATATCGACGACCATCGAACCGGTCGGCTCGGTGACCGGCAGGCCGGCGCCGATCGCCGCCGCCATCGGCTCCTCGATCAGATAGACCCGGCGCGCGCCGGCGCTTTCGGCCGATTCCTGGATGGCGCGGCGTTCGACCGCGGTCGCGCCCGAGGGAACACAGATGATGACCTGCGGGCTCGCGAAACTACGCGAGTTGTGAACCTTGCGGATGAAATATTTGATCATCTCTTCGGCAACCTGGAAGTCGGCGATGACGCCGTCACGCAGCGGGCGGATCGCCTGGATGTTGCCGGGCGTGCGGCCCAGCATCATCTTCGCCTCTTCGCCCACGGCCAGGACCTGTTTCTTGCCCCTGATCTCGGCGAAAGCGACGACCGAAGGCTCGTTGAGCACGATCCCGCGGCCCTTGACGTAGATGAGCGTGTTCACCGTGCCAAGGTCGATCGCCATATCGGCCGAAAGCATGCCGAGAAGACCTGAAAACATCGCGCTAAACCTATCCTCGCGTGTTGAACTCTATCCTGCCCCGCCGGCCCGACCGCAAGGCGCGCGGGCACAGGCTCGCGCCGCCCGCAATGCCACCAGCAGCCAATTTCACAGCATGAGAAACATTGCAGATCGCACGCGTTCCGCGCCAAACGCGGTGGTTAAGAATTGGCCCGTCTGCCTTGCTCGCCATAAGCCTCGCTGCCGCGAAGTCCTTCCGACCAATAAGGCCACAAGAACAACTCGGCCTCATTATTGCGGATCCGCCGTTAAGGTGCAGCTAACAGAGGGTCCCCATGTGAGATCCTTCTATGCGGTCGCATGATGTCCCTAACTCGCTCGGTTGTCTATCAACTCGCGCCGTGGCGATCAGTTCCGGCTCGCAGCCGTTGATTGGCACTGACACGTTAACTTCCGCAGCCGCACGAACCATTCAGCGATCAAGATCAGATAACCGTCTAGACGGTGCGGTTTCGCGGCACAAGACCGGGCAGGTTCAGTAGGCGAAGCAATGGCATGCCGCTTACTAGGGAGGTGGATCGGTTGTGCTCATCCTCGCACTCAGGCGCGAAGGTGGCTTAAGCAGAGATTGAGCAAACCTGACGTCCGCAACGGGTCACGAACAGTCATTCCCGACACCCTCAGAGATGTCCGCTTAGCCCCGGTGGCCTCAACCGATCGCAGCAACACACGCATTAAATCTTTCTGCTGGGGTTTCAAACCCCAGTGTTTTACGCGGACGATCGTTACGCGGAAGTCTTCCGTCTGATTCGAAAGTTACCAGCCAATGTGGCCAGCGGAGTTTTTCAACACAATCGACCCGAAGCGGTCATTGCGCCCGGATATCGCCTTGCTCGCCGGGGACATGCCCAGTTAGGCGCTGAAATGAGCTTCTTGGCGACCACCTCGCCGAGCGTCCACCAGTTGGGAAGCAGTTATCGATGAGCGGGGGGCTGCCCGCCTACATGCCCAGATAAGCTTGGCGCACGGTGTCCGAGCGCGCCAGTTCGGCGGAGGGGCCGTGCATGACGATGGCACCGTTCTCCAGCACATAGGCGTCCTGGGAGATATCGAGCGCCATATGGGCGTTCTGCTCGACCAGCAGGATGCCGACACCGTCGGCATGGACGGTGCGGATAATCTCCTCGATGGTCTCGATGATCGCCGGAGCCAGGCCGATCGACGGCTCGTCGAGCAGGAGCAACTTGGGCGCGGACATTAATGCCCGGGCGAGCGCCAGCATCTGCTGCTGCCCACCGCTCAGGCTCATCGCCGGCTGGCGCAGGCGTTCGCCGAGAAACGGGAAATAGTCGAGCACCTGTTGGTGATCACGGCGCACGGCGGCGGCGTCAGTGCGCCGATACGCGCCGATCTGGAGATTCTCCTGGACGGTCATGCTGCCGAACAGGCGCCGCCCCTCGGGCACCAGGGTGAGGCCGCGAACGACGATCTCGTCAACCTCGCGGCCGCGCAATTCCTCGCCCAGGAACCGGACCGTCCCGGCCGTCGGCTTGAGCAATCCCATGATGGCCTTGAGCATCGTCGTCTTGCCTGCGCCGTTCGATCCGACAATGGTCGTGATGGCGTCCCGATCGATCGCCAAATCCACGCCGGCCAGCGCCTGGACCTTGCCGTAATGGACTTCGAGACCAGCGACTTCGAGGATAGGCTCGGCGGCGCTCACCGTTTGCTCCCCAGATAGGCCTCAAGCACTTTCGGGTCGCGGCTGACTTCTTCGGGCGTACCCTCGGCCAAAAGCAGCCCGTGGTGCAGGACCACAATGCGGTCGCAAATCTGCATCACGGCGCGCATGTTGTGCTCGACGAACAATATGGCGATGCCGAATTCTTCGCGGATCTGCCGGATGATCTCCAGGGCTCTCCCAACTTCGGTCAAGTTGAGCCCGGTCAGGCACTCGTCGAGGCACAGCAGCTTTGGCCGTGTTGCGAGGGCTATGGCCACGCCGAGCATCCGCTGATGACCGTGGGGCAGGTTGCGCGCCAGCTCTGCGAGCACGTCGGTCAGGCCGAGAAGGTCCGCGGTCTCCTCCACCCGGCGGTGGCGCGCTTGGCGGTCGCGCACGGTCGAAACCGTGGCGACGAGGATGTTGTCGTACACGCTCATGTCACGCAACAGGCTGTCATGCTGAAATGTGCGGACCAGTCCTTTGCGGCTGATCTGGGACGGGGTGCGGCCGGTGATATCCTCGCCGAAAAACCTCAGTCGGCCGTTGTGCGGTCGGTAAAAGCCGCTGAGGAGGTTAAAGATCGTGCTCTTGCCGGCGCCGTTCGGCCCGATCAGGCCGAGAATTTCGTTCGGCCAGATTTCGAAACTGACATCGGCGACCGCCATAATCCCGCCGAAACGGCGCTGCAACCCCTGGGCCGTCAAGACCGGCGCGGCGGTCCCGGTCGGCGCGCTCACGCGGCCGTGCTCCGCTTGACGCTATCTTCGGGCGGCGTGCGATCCAGGGCGCGGAGCAGCGGCCGGGTCAGACGTTCGGCGATGCCATACAGGCCGTCGGGCAGGATCAGCATCGCCAGCACCAAGGCGCCGCCGAAAAAGATGGCCTCCTGGGCGCCGAGGCTGATCAGATACTGCCCCAGCACGGTCAGAAACACCGCGCCCATGACCGCGCCCAGAATGTGTCCCTCGCCACCGATCTTGACATAGGCGAGCGCGAACACCGCCACCAGGAAGCTGAAATCTCCCGGGCTTATGACGTTGTTGGCGTGGGCATGCAGGGCGCCGCCGACGCCGGCCACGAAAGATGCAACTGCGAGGCAAAGGATCTTTACGACGAGCACGTTGAGCCCGACCGACTGCACGACCGAATCGTTGTTTTGGATGGCCCGGAACACGGTGCCAAGTGTCGATCGCTCGAGTCCGTAAAGGCCAGCCAGCAGCGCCATGGCCACGACAACCGTGATCGTCGGATACCACAGCGCCAGCGGCTCGGCGGGAAAAATGCCAGTCATGCCGGAATTGGCGCCGATCGCGTCAATGCGTGTAAAGACAAGGCGCGCCACTTCGGCGAACGCAAAGCTGACCAGCAGGAAGTAGGCGCCCTTGGTGCGAAGCGTAACGTAACCGAACAGGACACTGACAAGAGCTCCGGCCAGCCCGGCCGCGATGAGCGCAACAGGCAGCGGCAGGCCGTACCAAACCGTCGCGATGGCGGAGACGTAGGCGCCGATGCCGTAGAACGCCGCCGTCGCGACATTGAGCTCGCCGACCAGCATGACGAAGCGAAGCGACGCCGCGGCCAGAGCGTTCACACAGATCAACATGATCACGGAGGCGCCGAAGTCGCCCGCCCCGAACCTTGTGTAGCCGAGAACTGCCAGCGCAGCCAACGCGGCAACCAGCATCCCCACGCTATTTCTCGGCATGCCCCATGATCCCCTGCGGCCGCAGAACCAGAAAAATGATGACCAGCATGAACAGCGCGACCGTCGTCAGTGACGGGTCGAGGAAAAAGCCGCCGATGCTTTCAATCAGCGCAATCAGGAAACCGGCGCTGATCGCCCCGGTAATGCTCCCCAATCCACCCACGATAACGATGATGAACGCCTTGACGAGATAATCGCCGCCGATCGCCGGGGTGATGGCGGTCAGGGGCGCAATCAGGGCGCCGGCCGTGGCTGCCAGCACCGAACCGATGAGGAAGCCGTAGAGCGCGATCCGGCGATAACGGATGCCCTGGAGCATCGCCGCTTCGTGGTCCTCGGACATGGCGCGTAAGGCCATTCCGAGGCGGGTGCGCTGGATCAACAGATAGGCGAGCAGCATGATCGCCAGCGCAATCAACGAGACCGCCAAGCGCAGCTCCGTGATGCGCCCTCCTAATATCGAGATCGTATTGTCGCCCATCCGCGGGACCACGCGAGGAACGCCGCCAAAAACTTCGAGAAGAATGCCCTGCAACAGAAGCAGCAGACCGACCGACAGAATGAAAGAGCCGACAAGGTCACGCAGATAACGCTCGAAGGCGGGGCGGTATACGATCAGCCCGAGCACGAGGACGGCGATGACCGCCCCGACGAAACCACCGGCATACCCGACCCACAAAGGCAAGCCGAACTCATCAGCTGCCGTGTTGACCAGAACGGCCATCAGCAGCGCCGCCACGGCGAAAAACTCGCCATGGGCGAAGTTCACGATCTTCATCACGCCGAATATGATGGTGAGGCCGAGTGAGAACAGAACGTAGACCACACCGATCTGTAGCGTGTTGATGAGCAGCTGTGCGGCGAGCTCCATTCACGCCTCTATTGCCAAGGGAAGGGCGCTCCGCCGACCCGCGCCGGCCGGCGGAGCACAGGTATTACTTGGCCATTTCAATCTTTTTCTTGAGTTCCGCGGGCACGCTGCGCGCGACCTCGACGACGGTGTTGCCTTTGATCTGGCTGACGATCGACGGGACCAGCATCTGCTGCGGGCTGCCGTATTCGTGAGCCGCGCCAAAGGCGGTTGGCCCATAGGACGATGCGAACACAATCTTCGGAAGCACTTTGGCCACCTCGCGTGGGTTGGCGCTGTTCGCCTTTTCTATTCCGGCCTTGATCGCCATGACGGAGTCCCACGCCGAGATGAAGAGCGCGTTCATCGGCTCGCCGAGCTTCTTCCTGGCCTCGGCGCTGAGGCTACGTTGTATCGCCGTCGCGGTAGCGGAATCGAAGTTGGAGGCGACCCCCAGATAGGTACCGTCAACGGCCTTGCCGCCGGTTTTAAGGAAAGACGTGGCGGCCGTGCCAGCAGCGACGACCTTGACGCCTTTCCAGCCCTGCACGGCCAGTTCCTTGAAGACCAGCCCAGCCGTCGCGGGCGGCCCGCTCGACATGTCGACGATGTCGGGCTTGGCCCGCGAGATCTTGGTCGCCACGGACTGGAACTGAGTCGTTCCGCGCTCGAAAAAGTCGCTGATGATCACCTTGACGCCAAGTTTCGCCCAGGTCGCGCGCGCGTCCTTTTCGATCTCCTTGCCGCTGGCGTCGTTGGGATTGAACAATGCGACGGTCTTCACGTCTGGATGGGCCTTTTTGATGTAACCGTAAAGCTGCGGCAAGACCTCGGCTGGTGTGTTGGCCTGCGTGAACGTCAGCGGGAATTTCGGTCCCTTGACGCTGCGCCCCCAGGCCGTGGTCATCAGAAGGACGCCCTTGCGCTCGGAGATCGATTGCAGCGCCTTGGTGGGCGCCGTGCCGAGCGCCCCCGCGATGAATTTGACGCCTTCGCGGTTGATCAGCGTGTGCGCCACCTTCGTGCCCTCGGCAGCGTTGTATTTGTTATCGAGCACGATCAGCTTGAGCATATAAGTCTTGCCGCCGGCTTTGACGCCGCCTTCAGCGTTGATCTTCTCCACAGCCTTCTGGCCAGCCCATTCCATCCCCTTGCCCCAGCTGGCCGCGGCGCCGGAAAGCGGCACCGACATGCCAAGCTTCAAGGTCTCCGCAGAAAAGGCACTGGACCCGCTGAACGCAAAAGCAGCGGCGATTGCGGCTGCCATCGACAGTTTCTGAATATTATTCATCTGCATAACGGTATCTCCTCCCAAGGTTTGAGTTGGCTTATTCTGCCTGTCTTGCCCAACTCGCTCGGAAGCACGCCTTCACGCGCTTCCGGCGTTCTTCACAATCAGTCTGCGTCCCTTACCGGCGCTATTTCTCGAAACGCCGGTCGATCAGACGTTTTGCCTTGCCCTCGCGGCCCAGATTCGCCGCCTCCGCCAAGCTTCCCGCCGGGACGAGCTCAACCGCGACTTTGACGCCGAGATCGTTCTGCAGCCGGCGCTCCAAATGGTCCGTCAGGCCATCAAGGCTGCCGGCGTCGTCGCGGGTCTCGACACGCACCGTCATTTCATCCCTGATCACGCCCTTGCGCTCGTGCCGTTCCGCGATACAGATCCATTCGCCCGTGGTCCGCTCATCGCTCTTGACCGCGCCGAGACAAGCCATGGGATACATGTTGACGCCGCGCAGCTTGACCATATCGTCGCTGCGGCCCAGGAAATGATCCATCCGGCGGAAGGAGCTGCCGCACCCGCACGTGTCTTTGCCGACGATGCGGCTGAGGTCGCGTAAATCGAACCGGATGATCGGCGGCACGCGTCGCGCCAGATGGGTGACGACTAGGTTGCCCTTTTCGCCCGGCGCTACCGGCTCACCGGACTCCACGTCGATGATCTCAAAGATCATGCAGTCTTCCATAAAATGGAGACCGCTCTGCTCCTGGCACTCGAACGCGCCGCTGCCGATCTCGTTGGTGCCGTAATTGTCGTAGACCGGGCAACCGAAAATGTCTTGAATTTGATTACGCAGCAGGTCCTCGGTATCGGGCCCCAGGAAGGTCGTGATCATCTTGGTCTTGAGGTCGCGCGGGTCGCGATTAAGCTCGGTCCGGCAGACATGGGCCAACTGGGTCATGTATTCAGGGAAGCTGAGCCAGGCGTTGGTCCCCCAGTCGAAGGCGATCTCGAGCTGGCGGCGGCTCGGGGTCACCACGCCGCTGCCGGTGGTCAGTGGTAGTACGCCGAGATAGTCATGGGCACCCTTGTAGGCGCACCAACCGAGGTTCGCGAGCGAGCAGGTCGCCGGAATCTGCATGACGTCGCCGGGGCGCAAGCCCTGGGCATAGAAGGCGCGCCCCGCGGTCAAGCCGTTCATTTCCCAGTCGATCGGCCCGTAGAGAGTGGCCCGGGGCTTGCCCGTGGTCCCTCCGCTGGTCTGGATCTTGAGTGGTGTTGTCGCCAAGTCGTCGGTCGTTACCCCCTGGATGTGCCCGAATGGCGGGTGTTCTTGCTGGTCGTCCTTGATGTCGTCGGAATTGAAGGTCGGCAGTTTGGGCAGGTCATCGAGCCCCTTGACGTCGGACGGCTTTAGCCCCGCCTCGCTCCAGCGCTTGCGGTAGAAGCCGTTCTGCCATCCGACTTCCAACACCTCTTTCAGCCGCGTGTTCTGGAGATCATGGACCCGGTCGCGCGGCCACTTGTAGACGGTTTCCTGGAAAACGTCCGGGACCGGATAGTCGCGCTGAAACGCTGGCCAGTCGATGGCGTTGTGGTAGATCGGAAGCTTCGTCTGAACCGCTGCGCTCATGATGCCCTCCAAACCTTTTATCCTTGTTTGCCAACCTCTTCGACGGGCGGGCGCCGTTACGACATCGCGGCTCCTGGGAAATACGCTTCAGCGTTACGATATAGCACTTTTTCCAGCACCTCTTCCGAATAGCCCATGGAACGCCAGCGATCGACCATCATCTCGTATTTGAGGACCGGGAAGTCGCAACCGAACATGATGCGATCCTGCAAGCGGCCACCGATCTCGTGCTTCAGTGCGTCGGTGAGCTTTTTGGGCGACCAGCCGTGCAATTCGTAATGTACGTTGGCCTTGTGCAGCAGCACGGCGATCATTTCGTCCTGCCACGGCCAGGCTGGCCGGGCCGCCAGTACTTTGAGCTCTGGAAAGCGCGCCGCCACCTCATCGACGTGGCGCGGGTGTCCATGGTCTTGAATGATACCCTGTCCACCCGGGAAACCCTGGCCGATGCCCGTCAGCCCCGTGTGAATAAGAACCGGCACTCCGGCGTCAATGGACGCCTTGTAGAATGGATCATACAACGAATCGCTCGGCGGAACGCCGGCGCCCTGGCCGAACACACCGAACCCGATAAAACCGGCATCCGCAGCCAGCGCCCGTTCGAACTCGTCGATCGCGGATTTTCCCACGCGCGGGTCGAAATTGAGCCAGTGGCCGAAAATCACATCGCTGTGCTGGCGTTGAACTTCGAACATGTAGTCGTGGTATTCGCGCATTTCCTCGATCGGCATCTTCGCCATGGCTATCCATGCGAGATCCAATACGACGCGCACGTTGTTGGCGCGGAAATAGTCCGCCATCTCGTCTTCGGTCTGGTACTCGGCCTTCGTGTTCCAGATCCGCTCTTGGCTGGCGAGCTCTTCTTCAGTCCTGAAGATGTAGCCCTTCTTCGTGCTCCAGTGCGAATGGCAGTCGAAGATCCGCATTCGTCGATCCCCCCAATATGGTTTGGCCATGTCAATCAGCCGATATATCGGTCCTATGCAAACGTGAGCATCCAAACTACGCCAGCATAGTACCGGCGGGTGTCCGGCCAGTCGGACAGACCAAATGCATCAGCCCCATTTTTCACGAAGCCCCCGGAACGATTTCTTCCTCCTCCACATACTGACCGACCGCAATCGCTCAAGTCGCCCCGGCGCCTGCGCATATTCCAGCATCCGTGAAGAGAGCCGCCGTCCAAAGAGTATACTAATTAGTATACTGCGCAATCGCTCTTGTGCCGCTCTTCAGGTGATTTGCCGCTCCGCTATGGATCCTTGTCGAGCCGTGTGCTTGGGGGCCGGAGCCAGACTTCAGGCTCAACCTGAGAGACGCGGGCGATCGGCGCCCGGCCGAGCAATTGGCCGGACGCGAAGCCGTATTGCATCCCCCAGCCGCCGCGCGGCGGCGGCAACATCCACGTCGACATTCGGTGTCGGGGCGCCGGTGTGTTTGGCGCCATTGACAGGCAGTGTGTCGGCGACAAGGACCGAGCCCAGGCCGATAAGCAGAATTGCCAAGGCGGCAACAGAGCGGCGTACGATCCGCCGCATAGCTTTTCCAAACCCAGCCCATCCTGCTCGCGCACGTCAGCGACGTATGACACCAGGGTCTCGTTGCGGACCGGGCCGCGGCACCCTGCCGCTGGGGTGGTCACCGAACGACGGTATCATGGGCCAGTTCCAATGACGCAACCGTCCGGACGAAACCGGACAAGCTCTGCCCCCCGACCAGGTGTCGTGTGAGACCAACGGCTGTAAGCGGACATTCCACATGCGGCTGGGCGACGCGCCATGTGCTTGCGTGGCGGTTGTCGAACACGATGGATGCCGGGTTTTGCGTCGACGCACTGAACGAGGCGCTGGCTCGATACGTCCGGCCTGAGATCTTCAACACGGATCATGGCCTGCCCCCGCGAAGGCTGGGGGCAGCCAGTTCACCAGCCTCGACTTCACCGGCGCGCTCGGGGACCCGATTGAGTATGTCGAGAATGATGTTCTGTCGGCAGAACCGCTGTTCAAGACGCACGAGAGAATCGAAGGTTACCCAATTATATCAGGCGACCGTCCTGGGTTTGGCCCAGTTATGTTGGGATATTTGCAGGCTGGCCGTAATGGGATCGCTCTTGACTGCCTCCACCGCCATCTACCAAGAACTGACCATTCTCTCAATGGGTTCGCCATTCTCAAGAATGGCCAAAGCTCGTAGCTCGACGGACATTTTCCTTGTCAGCCTTCGGGTTCGCACTACGCCGCTCCGATCTTGAACAACGCGCGAGCGTTGTCCTCGAAGAACTGCTTCATCGCGGCGTCGTCGATCGGCATGGTCTCGAGCTCGCCCACCTCGGACGGCTGGAACTGCCAGGGATAGTCCATGGCGTACATCATCCGGTCGGCGCCGATGACCTCGCGGATGAACATGATCGGCGGTGTCCAGCCGATGCCGCTCGAGGTGTAGTGGAAGTTTTCGCGCAGGTATTCGCTCGCCTTGCGCTTGAGCGGATTGACGTCCGGATAGCGCTTCGAGACCGAGCTGCGCCCATGCATGAAGTCGATGCGCGACAACCAGTAGGGCAGTGCCTCGCCGCAGTGGCCGAGGATGATCTGCAGCTTCGGGAAGCGGTCGAACAGGCCGGCGACCAGGAGACGCAGCGCGTGCAGCCCGGTCTCGCAGGCGAAGCCGTAGACCCCCGCGTCGAGGCCGCGCTTCAGGAATGGCTCGATCATATTCGCCGGCGGCGTCTGCGGATGGAGGTAGATCGGGACGTCGAGCGCCTCGGCCGCCTCGAAAATCTCCCAGTACTGCTCGTCATCCAGATAGGTGCCCAGCGTGTGGGAGTTGACGATGCCGCCGCGCAGGCCGAGCTTCTTCACGCCGCGCTCGAGCTCCTTGGCCGCATTCGCTGGGTCGAGCGGGCTGAAGGCGGCAAGACCGACATAGCGGCCTGGATGGCGCGCGATACCCTCGGCCAGCTCGTCGTTGAAGCGTTTGGACAGCGAGGTCGCCGTCGCCGGATCGAAGATCTGGACGCCGGGCGAGGTGAGCGACAGGACCTGGATGTCGATGCCGGAATCGTCCATGTCCCTGAGGCGCTCATCGTCGAGGTCCTGCATACGCCGGTTGTTGGCCCGCGCCATCTCCGTGTCGCTAGAGAAGAAGAAGCCCCACACGCTGTGGAAGCCCGGATCGCCGATGGCCTTTTCCTCGATCTCCTTGCGGAAAAGCTTCAGCAGCTCCGGCGGAGCCCAGGCCTCCTCGGTGGCAATGCGCTTGTAGGGCGGATTGGGGTTCTTCTCGTTCATGTGTACTCCACTTTGTTGGACGGATCGTGGGTCGCGCGGGGGCGGGGCGTCGCGCTAGGAGGACAGTCGCTCTCACCAGATTGCGGGTATTTCGTAAATAGGCTCAATGAAAATGTCGGCGAGCCAGCGTCGTCGTGCGTAGCCTAACCCGATCCGGTCGTCCCGAGGCACGTGCGAACGCCCCTCTTGGAGTCGAAATTTGCGGCTACCGGTCCTACCTCGCCCTGACAATAATTGCGGCCTGTCTATCAAACCGGCGTTTGCAGCGGCGAGTGCAACGGAGATTCTGACCAGTGCGCGGACACATATGGGCGCACGCCGTTACGCAGCGGCGGGAGTGGGACTGGAGAAAATCCGCAAGCGTGATATCGCTTCGCCGCTCCCAGGGTCGAATCAAGCCCTTCGAAGGGTTGCACTTCGCTGGCGGCGATCGATATCAGCGGCTTGTTGCCGCTCTTTGTTTTCGCTGTTACTCGCATCGTGGGCACCTTTGGGCGTGTCGTATGCTGCAGCGGAGACCCGCCAGGCAACCTTCGATCTCGGGCTCGAAGGTTGCCTGGCGGGGGTCGCAACGCGCCACGATAGTCGGGCAGCTCCGCCATCTGACCGACGCTGGCCAGTCGGGGTCGCGTCCTCTGATCCTTGGAAATGTCCATCAGCGATGTCCTGCCTCCCGGTGTGGTCCGGGGTTGTGGTGGCTCGTGGACCATCGTGACAGGCGTAATTGGGCAAGCAAAACGATGCCCACACGGAACCACCGCACAAATTAGCAAGTCAAATCAGGGGGATGCGCAACAGCAAAGTGGGAAGTCGCTATCCGTTCCCAGTTTGCTTGTTTGCCCAAGGCTTAACAACGAGCGTAACCGGAGTTGGGTGCCGAATCGAAAGAAAAAAGCACCACCAGTGCACCGCAGCACTTCTTGATGGAATAGATTGTCCGCTAAGTCCTTGAAAAAATTGGCGCGCCCCGAGAGATTCGAACTCCCAACCTCCTGATCCGTAGTCAGGAAATTAGAGGGGAATACGGAGGAATTATCAGAGAGTACAAGGAACGAGATCCGCTGAACACCTTGACCATATGGCCCGATAGGCGTAACTAGAGGGAATTGCGGGTGACACGAAAAACCGCTTCCTGTGTCACCCACCGTGTCACCCGAAAGGCCACGCCATGCCAACCATGAATTTGACCGCCGCCGCCATCGCCCGCCACAAGCCCGCACCCGAGGGTAAGCGCATCGAGGTGTGGGATAAGGTCTTGCCTGGCTTCGGCGTGAGGATCACCGACGCGGGGCGCAAGACGTTCTTTGCCCGCTATGTCGTCACAGGCAGCGGACGCGAATTCCTGCCATTGGGGCCGTTCGTAGAAGGCGCGGCCAACGGTGAGCGAGGTTCCCTGTCCCATGCCCGCGCCGAGGCTGGAAGGGCGCTCGACTTAGCCAAGGTCGGGACCAGCCCGAAACAAACGCGGGCACGCGCCGGGGCCGCGGCCGAGCAAGCAACGGCGAGCACTTATCGCGCTGTCGTCTCAGACTTCATCGAAGAATATGCCAAGCCCCGCAACCGGGGGTGGCGCGAGGTTGAACGGCTGTTGCTGAAAGAGGGCGCGTTATGGCTTGACCGGCCGGTGGCATCCATTACCGCAGTCGATATTGTCATGTGCCTTAAAGCCGTTAAAAAGCGTGCGCCGATCGTGGCAAACCGGACGCTCGCCGCGTGGCGGCGTATGTTCAAATGGGCGGTCAAGCAACGCATCTACGGCATCGTGGTATCGCCCGCCGCCGATCTTGAAACACCGAGCCCGGAGGTCGAGCGTGAGCGGGTATTGAGCGAGGCCGAAATCAAAGCCGTATGGAGCGCGCTCGACGCGCTCGGCTGGCCGTTCGGCCCGATCTATCAGCTAAACTTGGTCTCCGCGCAGCGCCGGGGCGAGGTCGCATCCATGCGCTGGTCGGATATCGACCTTGGCGCCAAGGTGTGGACGCTGCCGCGCGAGGCGACCAAGAGCGGCCGCGCCCATGATGTGCCATTATCCGATCTAGCGGTGACGATCCTCGATGGGCTGCCGCGCGTAGGAGAGTCCTATGTGTTCCCATCTCTCAACCCCCGCAAACGCACCGGGACCGAGCGGCCCGTGTCCGGTTTCTCGGCGGCAGTCAAGCGCGCCAAGAAGATCATCGCCGAGCGCGAGGCGAAAGGCGAAGGCGAGCGCGTTGACGACTGGAGGCTTCACGATTTACGCCGGACGGCCACGACCGAAATGGCTCGGCTTGGCATCCCGGAGCACGTTCTAAAGCGCGTCCTCAACCACTCGACGCGCTCGATTTCGGGCGTGACTGGTATCTATAACCGACACGAATACGCCGAAGAAAAGCGGTCAGCGCTCGCGGCATGGGGACGACGACTGCAAGTAATTCTCGACGGCAAAACTGAGAACGTGGTTGAGCTTGCGGAAGCGCGGGCGTGAAGCCCGGCAAAAGTTGGTCGCCGCCCGTGCTGCCATTCCGACCTTACACTGAGGCGCAGGCGAACGGGATAGCTGAGGCGCTGGAAGTCGTGATCGACAGCCCGGCACTAGAGCGGGTCGTGCGGGCCGCCGCGATCTACGTTGACACCCACGAGGCCATTGACGCCCCTCCAGGTCATGAGAATTTCGCTGGTCAGCGGATCAAGATTGCCGACCGGCTGGCCAAGTTTCGCGACCGAGCGCGCAAGCTGGTGGAAGCAATCAATGCGCTTCCACCGCAGGCACGCCGAAAGCTCGACCCGCTCGATCTGGAGTCCTTGCAGTCGCTTGCGACGCTGGGCCGGGTGAAGGCCGAGGCTGCTATCAATGAGACCGCCGCCGGGAGGCGTGCGCGACCGCGCCATCGGGCGCGTAAGGCTCTCCTGAGTGCTTGTCAGGAAGCTTGGGAGACCAACCACGAAACGCGGGGCGAGATTACGTCACGCGACCAAGCTACCGGCCATTTTCACAGCGCCTATCGTGTATTCCTGCGGGCCGTCTGCGACCCCCTGCCCGACCTGTCTGCGCTATCCGACGATGCCCTACAGGACGCCACGCGACACCGAAAAAAGTAAAAGTTCGGATTTTTCCCACCCGTCACAACGCCCAAAATTTCGGGCACCCTCACGGAACCTTAGAGAATTGAGGCAACCATGAGGAACCGATATGGGAAAGGACGCCGACCGCTTCGTTACGCCATCGGCATTGCCCGACTACGGCGTTGAAATGACCGACAAGTGGCTCCGCGAGCTTGAAAGCCGCGGCGCATTTCCCTGCCGGGTCTATCTCTCCCCGCGCAAATTCGTCTATTCCGAGACCGAGCTGCAAGCGTGGATCGAAAAAAAAAAGCGTGAACGCGAAAGCGACACGCCCGCAGCTGCCTGATGGCCAACCAAACCCCGTAAACGAAATCCACCCGGCGCAAGGGGCGTCGCACCGGGTGGATCGATTCATTGTCTTGCTGGGGAGCGAGACGAAAACCCCTCGGATAAGGAGCAATCTCTTTGTATATGCAACGAACTGCGCACCAGCGCAAGCCCAACCTCAAGCCCAGCCTCAAGTCTAAGCCCAACGGCAAGCCTCGTTCTCGGAAGCATCCGAAGCGGGTTGAGCGGCGCAATGGCACGAAGCCGCCGGCGGGTGTCCGCGTGTTCGGTGGGTCGTTGCCCGGCGCGATGGCCCGCCTCAAGGCGGCACGGATTACCGCGCTCAACTTCCCCGGCAGGGATGGGGCCGACTTCCTCGATGAAGCTCTGCACATTGAGCGGGGCATAGCCGCCGCAGCCGACTTCCAGCGGGCGCGGCCATGAACGCGCCCCTAGCCCTCCCCGACCGGCAGCACAACCGGACCATCGCCCGTCTCAATTCGAGGTGGCAGGTCGTGGACGGCCCGCCGCACTGGCCAGGGCAATGGGTTCTGGCGCGGAAAAAGGGGTCGCCGAGGCCCGGTCGCACCGGCTGGGTAGGCAGCTCCTACCACACCGACCCAAACACGCTGGCGCGCGACATACGCGAACGCTGTGGGCCGGTTGCCCCGGAAGCACTGGCCGCGATCCTCACCCTCCCCAATCGTCATCCTCGAATTAAAAGGCACCGCCCATGAAACGCGAACGCATCACGCGCGTCTTGATCTTCGACAATCTCGCCGAGCCGACCAAGGCCAGTGTCAGCGGCAAGCGCCCACGCGAAGCCCTTGAAAAGCTCATCAGCGCCGGGCGGCATGGCGTGACCACCGCAACCCACTTCAATGCGGGGGTGCGGGTCAGCGACAGTATTTTCAAGTTGCGCAAGGTCGGTATCCCGATCTCGGCAGAGCGCGAACCGAACTCCGATGGCGACGGCGGCACGCACGCCAAGTATCGGCTCGGGTGCAAGGTTGAAATCCTGTCCGATGCACAGGGCCCGGCCCACGATCACTCGCCGCCGCAACACGTCGGGGCCTGACGTGAACGCCGAACTCCCCCTAGCCAGCAACCGTGCTCTGCAAGTGGTGGAGCCGGTTGCCGAGCCCGCAGAGGACAAGACCGACACTGAACATTTCGATTGGGAACGCGACAAGGACGACATTGCGGTTTCCCATCAAATGCCCATCGCGGTCTATCCGAATTGCCGGGGCGAGGTTGTTGTCAGGCAGCGCGGCGATATCTGCGACGAAGATGACCATTTCGTGGTGGTCCGACACACCGACGCGCGGTCCTTAGCGGACGCCATCATGCGCGAAGCAGGGGCAGCGGAAGAAGCGGCCAACCGTCCCGCGCCAACTCTGTTCGACTAAGCCGATGCCCGGCCCGTTCGCTACTCATGCGCTTGAGTACCGGCGGGCCGGGCTATCGGTCATTCCGACTGCCGGGCCGAATGGCAAGATACCCGTATTTAAGAAATATATGCGGTACGCCAAATATCTGGCGGCGGAGAGCAGCATTGAGAAATTTTGCCAGCAATTCCCCGACGCCAACCTCGGCCTCATGTGCGGGCCTGTCTCGGGCGTTACGGCGGTCGATATCGACGATCCCGATTTGATGGGCGAGGCGATCATGCGATTCGGCGAGACGCCCGTTATTTCGATGGGTCACCGCGGCTATCACCTTTTCTTCCGTCACCAGGGCGAGCGATCAACCAACCGCCTGGACGGCGTGGCAATCGACGTTCGCGGCGCGCAAGGCAATCCGCTGATCATTGCCCCGCCGTCCGTGCGCCCTGACACCGGAACGAAATGGACATGGGAGCGCGGATGCTTGCCGCGTGATCTGGACAAACTGCCGTCCGTCAAACCGGGAAGCTTACCGCTTGTCGCCGACGGGCACGAAAAAACAAATGCAGAAATTCCTGTACCTGGAAGCGTACCGGAGGGGCGGCGCGGTGATTGGCTGTTCAGGGAGGCGCTTCGGGCGGCCCGATCCTGCGCCACCCTGGACGCGCTCATAGACGGGATGAGAACGCTCAACACAGAATGCGCCCCGCCCCTGCTGGACACGGAAGTTATCAGCACGGCGCACAGCGCATGGCGGCATCAGGTCAACGGAACGAACCGAGCAGGCCAAGGTGGCTACGCGCTGATCGATACGCGCGAGTTGCAAGCCCTCGGCGGGAATGCGGACGCGGCGCTGATGCTGATGCGACTGCGAGCCGCCCACGCCTGCCGAAACGACGACTTCGCGCTTACGCCAGCATTAGGCGCCGCGCTCGACTGGACAAAGCCCCGATTCTACCGCGCCCGCGAATTTCTCACCTGTGAGGGGTTCATCGAACAAACGCATCAAGGCGGTAGAGGGCTCGGCAACACCGCAAGGTTCCGCCTCAAATCCTAGTGGTACGAAATCGCACCACAATAGAACTAACAGGGGGGTGTTGTTGCTAGGGGGGGGAAAGAGGAAAGATGGAATACAGAGCTTGGACGGACGGCGGCTGCCGACCAAATCCCGGCGCGGGTGGATTTGCCGCCGTGCTGAAACTGCCGGACGGAACCGTTGAGGAGTACAGCGGGACCGAACCGGACACGACCAATAACCGCATGGAACTGCGGGCGGTGATTGAGGCGCTTCGCCACATCCCCGAGGGCGAGGCGGCCACGATCTACTCCGATTCCAGACTTGTCGTGGAGATCCTGTCCGGACGTTGGCGCGGGAAAAAGAACCCGGACCTGATCGGATGGGCGCGCGGGCTCGCTCGGAAGCGACATGTGACCTTCGAGTGGGTCCGAGGCCACAACGGCAATGTCTACAACG
>DATKZM010000106.1:0-24196 GCA_035527975.1 Alphaproteobacteria bacterium
CCACGGCATGCATAAGCGCTCAATCAATCCGACGGTACCGAAAAAACCCATACCGCACAAGCCGAGCACCACCAGGGAAGCAAAGACCCGGGTGGTGTTGAGCTGGGCGGTATCCTGCGACATCAGATAGCCGAGCCCGGCGCTGGCGCCGACCCATTCACTGATCGTGGCGCCGATCACGGCCAGCGTCGTCGCAACCTTGAGCCCGGCGAAAATGTTGGGCAACGCCGCGGGCAGGCGCAGCTTTAGGAAGGTCTGAAACTCGTTGGCATTCATCGAGTGGAAGAAGTCGACGAACTCCCGCTCCAGCGTCTGCAGCCCGGTGACGATGGCGATTGTCAGCGGAAAGAACGCGACAAGCGCGGTGATAATGATGCGCGGCGTATCGTTGTAGCCGAACCAGATGACCAAAACCGGAGCGATGGCGATGACCGGTATCGACTGTGAGGCCACCATCAGCGGCAGTACGCCGCGCCGAAACGCGCTGGAGTAGATGATAGTGATGCTGAGGCAGAAGCCGACCACCACCGCCGCCAGGTAGCCTACAATGATCACGTAGAGCGTCACCCTCAACTGGGCGAAGATGATGACCCGGTCGCTGACGATCTTGACCACGATCTCGCTGGGCGCCGGCAGCAGCCAGGTCGGCAGTTCGAACAAGCGTACGGCGAGTTGCCAGCCGAGCAGTATGAGTCCCATCAGCAGCAGTGGCGCCGCCATGCCGAACAGACGCCCGGACCGGCCGAATCGCCTGCGGCGCCTGGCGCTCAAAGCGTTGGTCCACCCAATACGGCGCTGTTGGGCGGGGCGCTGATTTGCGGCAGGATCATCGAACAGGCTCCATCACGTCTCGACCGGTTCGATCCGCCGCAGTTGCTCATCCGTCGGATGCATCGGGCAAAAGCGTAAGGTGGTGTGCAGAGCTTGTAAAGTTTGCACGCGCGCAATGGCGACCGCCTCGTCGACTTCCGTCAGCGTGTCGGTGAGTGCAACTTACGTTTCAGGCGGCAATCCGATTTGAGTTTGGGTGAGCGCGGTGTGTCGATCAGGGACATAAAGGGGATCGAGGGCAGCAGGCGAGGTAACGGCTGCGCCGTGGGGGTCGGTTGATACGCGACAGCGCGCAGCGACGGATCGGCCACAGTCCACGGCGCTAGCCGTAACCATGCGTCAGCGACGCTCGTCTGTCCGCCGCAGGGGTTTGTTCGTACCATTGTCGATTGCAGCACACGAATGTGAAATGGCGCGGCGCGGGACCAACCAAGCGGCTAGGAGATACTTTCGAAATGATCGCTCCAAGGATCCGCGTTGGCTGTCATGGAGCGCCAGCGATTGACAAGCTCCATGCCATCAACGCCGTTCGGTACAAGCAAAAACAGCCGAACTGTTCCTCGACGAAACGCCAACACTGGGATTTCTAGGTCGGTCGCAATGGCGTCGCGAAGACGACCGACCAGTCGCGACGCCTGCTGTGCAACCGTGCCATTGCGTCCAGCGTGGTGATAGATCACGAGGGAAGCGCCGCTTTCGTATAGCGCAGCGACTTCGTCAAACATTGCAAACTTGCTGCCTTTGGGCGAACTACCTTGGGTCCCGGCACTCTCGCCCTCTAGTCCATTGTCAGGATCGACGAAAATGAGGTCGGCCCCATCGGCTGCCATCAACGCTGCACCGAACCACTTGCTGCGGCGCTCTTGGCGGGCGGCCCTATCGCCTAATGCGGTGTATTCGAGGTATTCCGAATGGTATCGGGCGCTGCCAAGCAGGCCCGATAGTTCGATGCTTGCAACGTCGCGCTTGCCTTGAGATACGAGCTGATGAAGGCGATCGAACAATTCTGGATCGCACCTCTGGTATTCATCCGGTTTACCTAAGTAGGCGACGTGTTTGCCGTCGGCGTTGTGGCCTTCGTCCGGCACCAGGTACCAAA
The DNA here is from genome assembly GCA_035527975.1 of Alphaproteobacteria bacterium. Lineage (GTDB taxonomy): Bacteria > Pseudomonadota > Alphaproteobacteria > JAPULJ01 > JAPULJ01 > DATKZM01. The sequence goes on from DATKZM010000106.1 coordinate 1,931, forward strand.
GAACGCAAAGAGAGAGAATTGGCGAAAAGCGCCCATCGGAACCGCAGAGTCTGCGAAGAAGGCCGTACTTGCCGAAATCGCCGACATCGCATGTGTAGCGGTTTTGCATGGTAGGCTTGCCGCCGTAGAAGAACTTCCGGATTAGCCCGTCAACGTTGTAGGCTGTAATGGGAGGCAACAACATGCTGCAGCGCGTTATAGCAATCAAGAACGTTGGAAGATTGCGCAATTCGGCGGCGGCACCGAACCCAAGTTTCTCGAAACATACACTGGTGTTTGCGGCTAACGGATACGGCAAAACGACATTTTGTACCGTAATGCGTTCGGTTCAGTCCGGTGACCCCGCTCCATTGCTTGGTCGAACAACATTGGGGGCAGAAAATGCACCGGACATCGATCTGCTGTTTTCTGACGGCAATCGCCGCTTTCAGAACGAAGTTTGGTCCGCGACAGCGCCAAATGTTTCCGTCTTTGATGGTGTTTTTGTCGCGGAGAACGTTCATTCGGGTGAAATTGTTGACATTGCTAACAGGCGGAGTCTCTACCGAGTAATCGTCGGGCGAGCTGGTGTGGGATTGGCTGAACGAGAGCAACAACTTGCCGAGGCAAGCCGCGCCAAACAAGGTGAAATCACAGCGGCGGAGAACGCAATAACAGCCTTTGCACCGCGAGAACTTGATTTGCAGGAGTTCGTCAATTTGGCGGTCGATCTCGACATCGACGCCAAGATCGAAGCTGCACGAACACAGCTTAGATCGCTAGGACAAGCGGACGCAATTCAGACGCGCAGCGCAATGGTTCATTTATCAGTTCCGCAACTTGACGCCGATCTCAGTCAACTCCTTGTCAAGACATTGGAGGGTGTGGAGGCTGGTGCTGAAGCACGATTGGCGGAGCACATCAATCGCCATCGCATGGGACACGGTGGTGAGAATTGGATTGCCGAAGGCATGGGCTACATTCAAGACGACGAATGCCCTTATTGTGGCCGCGATGAAGTTGATGCGATCCCTCTGGTCAGAACCTACCGTGCAATATTCAGCGACGTTTACAATGAATTGCAGGCAGAAATTAGAGCCGCACTTCAAGTCGTGGAGGATGCACTAGGCGACGGCGCACGCGGGCAACTACAAACTTTGTCAGCCAGCAACGAGGCTACTGCTGAGTTCTGGGGGCGACTGTGTGATTTTGAGCCTGTCGAATTTCCCAATCTTGACAGGGTTTTGGGGCAGCTTCAGCAAGCGCACAACGCTTTGATTGGTTTGCTCGGACGCAAAGCCGGAGCGCCGCTTGAGCCGATTGTACAATTGGATGAACTGGAAAACGCAACTGCATTGCTGGCGTTAGCCGGCGCTGCTATCGAGGCTTACAATGTAACGGTCAATGCCGCAAATGCTGTGATTGAAGAGCGTAAGCGCGCGGCCGCCGCCGGCGACTTGGAAGTGACAACAGCAGAACTCGCTCGACTTGAGGCAGTCAAGTTGCGTCACGCTCCGGCCAACGTGCCGATCTGCGAAACTTACATACGACTCCAAAATGAGAAATCGGCAATTGAAGCAACAAAGGCGGCGGTTCGGGGCCAACTCGAGGAACATACCAGAGTGGTCATGCCTGCCTACGAGGCGCGCATAAACGAGCTACTTGACCTTTTCAATGCGGGTTTCGGAATTGCTCGGACACAACACGGCTACCCCGGCGGAACTACCGCTTCGAGCTACCAGTTAGTAATCGATGAGACGCTGGTCCAACTGGGAGATGCAAACACTCCCCCTGATCGGCCGTGTTTCAAGAATACGTTAAGCGCGGGCGATCGAACAACGCTTGCTCTTGCATTGTTTCTTGCTCAAGTTGAGCTGGAGCCGGATTTGGCAGAGCGGATTGTAGTGTTCGATGATCCACTCAGTAGTCAGGATGCGTTCCGTCGGCGTCAGACAATCTACGAGATACAACGTATAGGTAGAGCCTGCGCCCAGGTAATAGTGCTGTCCCATGACGCGCAATTCCTAAAACATGTCTGGGACAAGTGTCCGCGCGATGATCGCGTCGCACTCCAGCTCATCTTCCACCCTGCAACAGGCTCGAAGCTCGGCGCATTCGATCTGAACGACGCTTGCCGGGGTCGCGCAGCGGCTGAGCTCGATGACCTGGTGGCTTTTCGCGCGACCGGCGCGGGAGATCCACACGAGATCATCAAGAAGCTGCGAATTGTGCTTGAGACGCACTTTCGCTCAACATACGCAGGCGCTTTTCTGCCCGATGATACCCTCGGCGCAATCCTGCAAAAGATCAGGGAAGGCGGTGAGCAGCATTCGGCACATGCGCACTACGAAACCCTTGATCGTATTAATGATTATACGACGGACTACCACCATGGTGAGGACTCTCGTGATGCGCAGGAACCTCCGCTGGATCCAACCGAGTTGTTTGGGTTCGTTCATATGACTTTGCGAACTGTGAACGCTCTGCAAGCCTGAATGCCGAGAAGGTCCCACCAAAACTGCGTCGCACCTTCGCATCCGTACACCACTACCTCCCCTAACGAGCAAACCGGGGGACGCCCGACCTCACCCTGCGGCGCTGCGGTGTGTGAAAGGGGGCGGGTTGGGAAATGGGGCGGGGACGGGGGTGCGGTGTTTATGCGGCGTAGTCGTGTGCATTTAGTGTGCAATCCGGATAGCTGATATTGCCATCCAGATTGCTTACCTACAACTCTTTGAAACACAAGAAAAAACTGGTGGGCGCGGCTGGGATTGAACCAGCGACCCCCGCCGTGTGAAGACGGTGCTCTCCCGCTGAGCTACGCGCCCCTATGACGAATAGGGAAGGCTGGGACGATATAGCGCGCGCCGAAGCGAAGTCAACCAAGCCGCCGGCAGACCGCCACCGGCCGCCTACAGGGCTGACAGGCCCGCCTCAACTGCCGCGCGATCCCGCCGCTGTTGCAGCAAAGTTATGAAATAATTCGGGACTTGGTGCTATTCCGGCCGCTGTGGCATGGTCGGCCCGCGACCGTCCTGGCTCGATATTTGATCCTCGGGGCCCGGCCTCGACTTACGACTTTTGGGACGCAATGGAACTCGCTGCCCTCATCCTCGCCGCCGGCAAGGGCACCCGGATGAAATCGGCGCTGCCCAAGGTGCTGCACCCGATCGCCGGGCGCACCATGGTCGGCCATGTGCTCGATACGCTCGCCGGCCTCAATCCGGCCCGCGTGGCCGTGGTGATCGGCCCCGGCATGGAGGCGGTGGCCGAGGCGGTGGCGCCCGCCGCGGCTGTCGTCCAGCCCGAACAGCTTGGTACCGCCGATGCGGTCAAGGCTGCGCGCGATGGGCTGCCGTCCATCGACGGGACGGTCCTGGTACTCTACGGAGATACGCCCTTCATCGGGCGCGCGACCTTGGAGAAGATGGTCGCCGCGCGCGAGGCAGCAGCGGAGACCGCGGTGGTCGTGCTCGGCTTCCGGCCGGCCGATCCCGGCGCCTATGGTCGCTTGGTGCTCGGCGCGACAGGTGACCTGCAGGCGATCGTCGAGGCGCGCGAGGCGAGCCCGGACGAGCTCGCCATCGATCTTTGCAACTCCGGCGTGATGGCGATCGACGGTGCGCGGCTGTGGGATTTGATCGATGCGGTCGGCAACGACAACGCCAAGGGTGAGTACTACCTGACCGACATCGTCGCGATCGCGCGGGGCCAGGGGCTGGCCTGCGCCTATATCGAGGCGGACGCAGAGGAGCTTTCCGGCGTCAATTCGCGCGCCGAGCTGGCGGTTGCCGAGGCGATCATGCAACAGCGCTTGCGCGCGGCCGCGATGGCGAATGGGGCGACGCTCATCGATCCCACCACGGTCTGGTTCAGCACTGACACCAGGATCGGCCAGGATGTGACGATCGGCCCCAACGTCTTTTTCGGCCCGGGCGTCAGCGTGGCGGACGGCGCCGAGATCCGCGCCTTCTCGCATCTGGAGGGAGCGACGCTGGGCGAGGATGTGACCATTGGTCCCTTCGCGCGGCTGCGGCCCGGCGCGGTGGTTGCCAAGGGCGCGCGCGTCGGCAATTTCGTCGAGGTCAAGAACGCAACCTTGGAGGAAGGCGCCAAGGTCAATCACCTGAGCTATATTGGCGATGCCCGGGTCGGCAAGGCCGCCAATGTCGGCGCCGGCACGATCACCTGCAACTATGACGGCTTTTTGAAACACCACACCGATATCGGCGACGGCGCCTTCATCGGCTCGAACACGGCGCTGGTGGGCCCGGTGAAGATCGGTGACGGCGCCATCGTCGGCGCCGGCTCGACCATCACCAAGGACGTCGCGGCGGGCGCCCTGGCGGTGGAGCGGGCGGATACCAAGACGACGCTGGGCTGGGCGAAGATGTTCCGCGAAAAGAAGTCGGCGGAAAAGGCCGCCCAGCAAAAGAGCAAGCAGAAGAACAAGCAAAATACGGCACGGAAATAAAATTCGAGCGCGGCAATGTGATGGGCAGAGGCTAGACGCAAAACATGTGCGGGATCATCGGAATTCTGGGAAAGGGCGAGGTCGCGCCATTGCTGCTCGACGGCCTGAAACGCCTCGAGTATCGCGGCTATGACAGCGCCGGCATCGCCACGTTGCACAAGGGTACGATCAAGCGCCGGCGCGCCAAGGGCAAGCTGGTCAACCTGGAAGAAAAGCTGGGAGCCCGGCCGATCGAGGGTATCGTCGGCATCGGCCACACCCGCTGGGCGACCCACGGCGTGCCGAGCGAGGAGAACGCCCACCCGCACGCGACCGACGAGGTCGCGGTCGTCCACAATGGCATTATCGAGAATTTCCAGGAGCTGCGCGAGGAGCTGGAGGGCGACGGCGAGGTCTTCGAGACCGACACCGACACCGAGGTCGTCGTCCATATGCTGACCCGCGCGGTGAAGAATGGCTTCTCGCCGCAGGAGGCGATGGCGGAAGCCATGGCCCGCCTTGAGGGCGCGTTCGCGCTGGCGATCTTATTCTCCGGCAATGAGGAGCTGATGATCGGCGCGCGGCGCGGCTGCCCGCTCGCGGTCGGTTACGGCGACGGCGAGATGTATCTGGGCTCCGATGCCATGGCGTTGGCCCCGCTGACCCGCCAGATCGCCTATCTGGAAGAAGGCGACTGGGTCGAGATAAATTATGAGCGCGCCATCGTGCGCGACGAAACCGGTGCAATCGTCGAGCGCGAGGTCCGCGAGACCGTGGCCTCGGGCGCTCTCGTCGGCAAAGGCAATTTTCGGCACTTCATGGAAAAGGAAATTCATGAGCAGCCGGCGGTGATCGGGGACACGCTGCACTCCTATTTCAATCCGGTGGAGCGCGCGGTCTACCTGCCGGAGTTGCCCTTCGATCTCGCCAAGATCCCGCGCATGACCATCACCGCCTGCGGTACGGCCTACTATGCCGGTCATGTCGGGCGCTATTGGCTGGAGCAACTGGCTCGCGTGCCGGTCGATATCGACGTCGCTTCGGAAATGCGTTACCGCGAGGCGCCGATGGAAAAGGGCGGGGCCACGATCCTGGTCTCGCAGTCCGGCGAGACCGCCGACACGATGGCGGCGCTGAAATACGCGCGTCAGACCGGCCAGCACGTAATCTCGGTGGTCAACGTGCCGGAAAGCTCGATCGCGAGGGCTTCCGACGTCGTTCTGCCGACCCATGCGGGACCGGAGATCGGGGTCGCCTCGACCAAGGCCTTCACCACCCAGCTCACGGTGCTGGCCTGCCTTGCCATCGCAACGGCGCGGGCGCGCGGCACCATCGGCCAGGCCCGCGAGGCGGCGCTGACCAAGGCGATCACCGAGGTGCCGGCGCGGGCGGCGGAGGTTCTCAATCACGACGAGCGTATTCGCGAGCTGGCCCATGACGTCGCCGAGGCGCGCGACGTGCTCTATCTGGGGCGCGGCACGTCCTATCCGATTGCGCTCGAAGGCGCCCTCAAGCTGAAGGAGATTTCCTACATCCACGCCGAAGGTTACGCGGCGGGGGAGATGAAGCACGGGCCGATCGCGCTGATCGACGAGGCCGTGCCGGTGATCGTGATCGCACCGACGGACGCGCTCTTCGAGAAAACCGCCTCGAACGTGCAGGAAGTCATCGCGCGCGGCGGCAAGGTGATCTTCCTTTCCGACAAACAGGGGGTTGCCAAGATGACCAGCCAGGCCAAGCCCTGGGCGACCATCGAGCTGCCTACGGTCGATCCCTTCGTGGCGCCCATCCTCTATGCAATCCCGATCCAGCTCCTCGCCTACCACACGGCGGTGGTCAAGGGCACCGATGTCGACCAGCCGCGCAATCTGGCCAAAAGCGTGACGGTGGAGTAGGGCGCTTCAACGAAGCCAGTCCATGGCCAGCATTGAGATCAAGGTGTTGATTTCGCTTGCGGCGCTGGGCTCGGTCTATGCCTTCATACGCGACATCCAGCGCACGGCGCGAAGACGGCGGCTCGCCGTCTGGGTGAAGCAACACTATCCCCTGGAATGGCGGGCGATCGACTGGGGCCGGCGAAACCTTTTCCTGGCAGCGGCGCTGGCCCGGCTGTTCCTAAGCGGGACGATCACCGATCCCCATTTCATGCAAGAGTATCCAAATGTCAGACGCTGGCCGCTGGACATGATGCTGGCTTTCGCGGTCGCGTGTGGAGCAATCGCGCTGGTGGCCGTCGGTCAGCTCTATCTGGGTTGGACCTGGTAGCCAATCGCTGAACGCCTGGGCAGACGCGATCACGCTTGCGGTTTGTGCTTCGGCAGGACCGGCGTGAGGTTTTCCGCCCGTTAACCATTGTTAGCGGGATTTCCACGAATTTCGTTTATCTGGAGATCGTCGGTGCGGCGGGTTCAGGCCGGCCGGGCGGGTATGCGCGTGACGTGATCCGAGACTTGATACCGAGTTTTGTCCCATGAGCAGAGCAGCGACACGCCACCAGAAGAAGTTGGCGCGCAAAGCAACACTCAAGCGGCGGAGCCCTTCCGCGCGCGCCAACCGGCCGGTGCCCTACGCGCCGCCTGCGGACTATCTTTCCGAGCTGACGAACAATGGGCTTCAGCTGCATCTGGCCGGGCGGCTGCGGGAGGCCGAGGCGATTTACTCGCAGGTCCTCGAAGCCAAGCCCGGGCATGCCGACGCCAACCATCTGCTGGGCAGCTTGGCGCATCAGGCGGGCAACTACGAAGGCGCGGTGGCGCTGATTTCCAAGGCGATCGCCAAGGCACCAAAACAGCCAGCCTATCGCAACAATCTCGGCAATGCGCTTCGGGCGCTAGGCCGCCTTGATGAAGCCGCGGCGAGCTACCGCCGGGCCATCGCGCTCAACCCCGACTATGCCGAGGCGTTCAACAACCTCGCCAATGTGCTCGCGGCCCAGGGGGGCGTGGACGAGGCGGCCGCCGCCTACGAAAAAGCGCTGGAGATCAATCCCGATTATGCCGAGGCGCACTACAACTTGGCGAACGCGTTGCAGATCATGGCCCGGCCGGCGGATGCGATCGCGCGCTACGAGAAGGCACTCGCGCTCAAGCCTGACTACGCCGATGCGCAGGGAAACTTGGCCAACGTGCTGAAGAGCCAAGGGCAGTTCGACGAGGCGGTTGCCGGTTACCGCAAGGCTCTTGCCATGAATCCGGCCGCCGCCGAGGTTCACAATAACCTTGGAAGCGCGCTTGAAGAGATGGGCCAAACCGACGACGCCGTCGCCGGCTATCGCGCGGCGATCGCGATCAATGCCCGCTTCGCCGAAGCCCACAACAATCTTGGCAATGTGCTCGCGGCGACCGGAGCGGTCGATGAGGCCATCGACTGTTACCGCCGCGCGCTGGCGATCAGGGCCGACTATGCCGAAGCGCACTGCAATCTTGGCGCCGCACTGAAAGTTCTGGGCCTTGCGGAGGAGGCCGTCGCAAGCTACGAGACTGCCGTCTCGGTCAATCCCCTCTTTATCGAAGCCCACAACAATCTCGGCAACGCGCTTCGGGATCTGGGCCGGCTGGACGACGCCGTCGCGTGTTACGGCGAGGCACTCGGTGTCAATCCCGACTATGCCGAGGCCCACAGCAACCTCGGCGCCGCGCTGCAGCTGTTGGGCCGGCGCGAGGACGCCCTGACCCATTGCCGGCGGGCGATCGCGCTCAAGCCTGAGATCGGTTCCTTCTGGAGCGCCTTCGTCGCGTGCGTGGAAACCGCGAACTTTGCCGCCGCCGACCAAGCCCTCTTCGACGATCTGCAGCGTCTGCTGGAACGCCCCGCGGTGCGCGTGAACTCTGTCGCCGGGCCCATCATAAGCGCGCTTCGTCATCACCCGGAATTTGCCCGAGTGCTCGCGCTCGCCGCTCGGGGGGCAACGCATCAGGCGATCGACATCGGCGATGTGGCCGGACGCCTCGCGGCGATACCGCTCTTCCTGCGCGTGATCGAGCAAAGCCCTATCAACGATCTCGACGTCGAGAGGCTGCTCACGCTGTCGCGCCGCGCCCTGCTCGATGCGGTTGGGGCGGATGCGATCGGGGCGAATGCGGTCGATGACGGGGCGCTGGATTTTGCCTCGGCTCTGGCACTCCACTGTTTCACCAAAGAGTACGTATTCTCCGAGGGCGAGGAAGAAGAAAGGTTGGTCGAAGCGCTGGCGCAAAGGATCGGGGCGGCGGCCGAGACGGACGCCGGCATTCCTTCGATCCATCCTTCGATCCATTTGGCCACGTTGGCGGCCTACCGTCCGCTGCATCGTTATCCCTGGGCCGCCAAGTTGACAGAGCGTGCCTGGCCGGAGGCGTTCCAGCCAGTCATTGAACGCCAGCTCGCCGAGCCGGCGCAGGAGCAAGCCTTGCGCGACCAAATCGCGCGGCTGACGGCGATCGACGACACGGTTTCGCAAGCAGTGCGCGCGCAATACGAAGAGAACCCCTATCCGCGCTGGATCAAGGCCAATATTGACGCCCAGCCCCGCAACATCACGGCGGTCCTGCGGGGCTCGCCCTTACATTTCGATCTGGGTGACTGCGCGCCCATCGAGCAGCCGGAGGTTCTGGTTGCCGGCTGCGGGACCGGGCAGCATGCTTTGATACCGGCCTCGAAGTTCTCCAATGCGCGCGTGCTCGCCATCGACCTCAGCCTGAGCAGCCTCAGCTATGCCGCGCGCAAGACCCGCGCACTCGGCTTCGACAACATCGAATATGCCCAGGCCGATATCATCCGGCTGTGTGGGCTCGACCGTTCGTTCGATGTCATCGAATGCTCGGGCGTGCTGCACCACATGGCCGATCCAATGACCGGTTGGCGCGTCCTGGTCGACCTGCTGCGTCCCGGCGGGTTCATGAAGATCGGGCTCTACAGCGAAGCCGCGCGCGAACCGGTGGTGCAGGCCCGGGCGATGATCGCCGAAGAGGGCTACACCTCATCCGTCAGCGATATCCGCCGCTGCCGCGAGAAAATCATCGCCATGGCGACGGACACCGACACGGACACGGCACTCACGCGGCTCGTCGAATTCCGCGACTTTTATAGCTTGAGCGAATGCCGCGATCTCATCTTCCACGTCCAGGAGCATCGCTTCACGCTGCCCCGGATCGAGGCGGTGCTAAAGGAGCTGAAACTCGCATTCCTCGGCTTCGAGATGCGCCACCAAGGCGTGATGCGCAAATTCGTGGAGGCCAACCCGCAAGCTGGCGCCACGCGCTCGCTCACGGCATGGCACCAATTCGAGTGCGAACATCCCGACACGTTCCAGGGCATGTATCAGTTCTGGTGCCGCAAGCTTTAGACGCGGATACGCGCCATCGCGCCGCTCAAACGACGCGCACGATCCCCATCATGCCCGCCGCCTGATGCTCCAGGACGTGGCAGTGAAACATCCAGTCGCCGGGATTCTCGGCGTGCAGCGCCACGCGGGCGCGGCCGCGCGGCGGCACCAGCACAGTGTCACGCCAGGGCCGGTGCGGCTCCACCTTGCTGCCAACCGAGAGCACTCGGAAGGCGTGGCCGTGCAGGTGCATCGGGTGCTCGAAGACCGTGTCGTTGACGAGGTCGAGGATGTGGTTGGTGCCCCGCTTGAGCGTCAGGAGCGGCGGCGCCTTCGTCTTCATCTCGGTCATCGCCGCGCCGTTCATGAACCAGAAGGCGCGGGTGTTGCGGTTCTCGCGGAAGCGGCGGGCCAGCATCGCCGACATCGCCCCACCCTCGAGTAGCACGCGGTGATAGGCCGCTCCGTCGAGTTTGGGCTCGGTGAGCGGGTTGGGTTTCAGCGCTATCGGCCAATCGGGCGGGGCCGCGCGCAGGGGCGGCTCGTCGTTGTAAGCGAGGTCAACCAGGCGGTAGGCGGCGCGGCCATAATATGCGTCGATCACGCGCGTGCGGCTGCCCGGATTGCCGGTCATGTCGAGGATCAGATCGGCGCGCTGGCCGGCGCCCAGCACCACCATGCCCCCCGCCGGAGCGTGCGGTGTCACGGGGTGGCCGTCGAGGGCGATGATTTTTGGCTTCAGACCTTCGAACTTGAGGCCGAATGTGCGTGCATTGGCGACGTTGACCAGCCGCAGCCGCAGCTGTTCGCCGGCGCGCACCGATATACTTTCGCGCACCCGTCCATTCACGGTTGCCGTATTGCCGATGCGACCGGCGTGGGTGAGGTCATGGGGTTGAGCGAAATTCGCCACAATCGCGGCCTTGCGATCGAGCCGCCAGTCGTCGAGCACCCATATGAGGTCGCGGTCGACTCGCGGTGGCGCCGGCTCTTCGACGATCAAGGCGCCCGCCAGTCCGCGGCCAACCTGGACGCTGCTGTTGAAATGCGGGTGGTACCAGAAGGTGCCGGCGTCCTCCAACGGGATGTCGTATGTGAAGGCTGCGCCCGGCGCGATCGGCGGCTGGGTGACGAAGGGCACACCGTCCATCGCATTGGGCACACGCAGGCCGTGCCAGTGAACCGTCGTCGGCTCGGCGAGTTTGTTCCTGACCGTGACCTTCAAGTGGCTGCCTTGGCGCGCGCGCAAGACAGGGCCCGGCACCGTATCGTTATATCCCCAGACCTCGGTATCGGGATGCGGCGCACCGACGATGTTGAGGCGTGCCGGTCCCGGCGTGAGTGCGACCGGGTGCCCGCGCGCCGCAGCCTCCGGGTTGCGGGGAATGAGGCCGGTCGCCGCGACCGACGCCGTGAGCGCGAGGAAGCGTCTGCGGTGAATTTCGATCATCGCCCGATCTGAGCGCCGAAGATGCGGCGGCGTCAAGGCAGTTCTGCGTGGCGACGCACGCTTGAACACAACAGGTCATACAGGGCACTTTGCTGGGATATGTTCGGACAAATGATCTATTCAAGCCGCCGCCAACACCCAGATGTGAGCGGTCGAGAAAGAAGGAGATGATCCAATGGCCAAGATAGCGCTTCGCTACGCCATGTCCGCCGCGCTTTTGCTCGCCGCTGTCGGCGCGCCGCTCGCGCCCCGTGCCGTCTCCGCGGCCGATCCGGTCATGGTGCAGAACGGCATACGCTACGCCTGCACGGGCATCGGCGAGGAAAAAGATGACCCCCGCTGGTCGGGGTTCGCGCTCAAGCTGGCTTACGCCGTCCATCCCGATGGCGCGCTCTTGTCGGGCGTTGCGGCGCGCATCCATGACGGCGCCGGGCGGCCGGTGCTCGATGTCCATTGCGAGGACGCGCCCTGGCTGATGGCGCAGCTGCCGCCGGGCCGTTATTCGGTGACGGCCATCGCCCTTGGCAAGTTCACCGAGCAGGCGCGCTTTACCGTACGGGGCGGGCGGCAAAGCTACGTGGTGATCCGTTTCCCCGCCGAGGCCGGCCGCTGAGCCGCGAGCTGGAACGGCTGGTGTTGGCATAGCGAGGGCAGGGGCGTGGCGGCGGAGACGCATTACGACGGCATCGTCATCGGCGCCGGGCATCATGGGCTGATCCTCGCGACCTATCTGGCGCGGGCGGGTCTCAAGGTGCTGCTGGTCGAGCGGCGTTTGCAGCATGGCGGCGGGCTCGCCACCGTCGAGGCGACGCTGCCGGGCTTCTATCACAACAGCCACTCGATCAATCACTTCCACATCACCGAGACGCCGTGGTTCCACGATTTGAACCTGGCCGAGACGGTCGCCTATGTGACACCGCGCTACGAGTTCGGCCAGCCGCATCCGGACGGCTCGGCGCTGGTCTTCAGCCGCGACCGCGAGGAGACCCTGAAGAGCATCGCCAGGTTTTCCAAGCACGACGCCGAGCTCTTCCGCGCCTGGAACGCCAAGGCCGAGCGCATCACCCATGAGATATTCCTGCCCGAGCGCTTCTCCGAGCCGCTGCCGGCCGAGGAGCGCGCCGATTTGCTGTCGCGCACCGCGCTCGGCCGCGACTTTCTCGAGGTGACGCGGCACGAGCCCTTCAAGCTGGTCGACGAGTGGTTCGAGCATGAATGGGTGAAGCTGCTCTTCCTCTTCAAGGTCTCGCTCTTCGGCACCTGGCTCACCGATACGACGGGCCAGTCGAGCCCGGTGGGCTCGCTGGTACGCGCCTTCGATCTGGAAACCGGTTACCAGCTCTGCCGCGGCGGCAGCTACAACCTCGCTCGCGGGCTGATGGAGCGCTTCATCGAGGCGGGCGGGCGCTTCCGCAACCAGACCCATGTCGAGCGCATCATCGTCGAGGGCGGCCGCGCGACCGGCATCGAGACGGGTGAGGGCGAGACGATCCGCGCCGGCCAGTTCGTCGCTAGCGCCGTCGACGTCCACCAAACCTACGAGACGATGATCGGACGCGAGCAGCTGCCGGCGGATTTTGCCGCGCGGCTCGACGGCCACCAGTACACGCCGTGGACGCTCTTCGGCGTGCACTTTGCGCTGGATCACTCGCCGGATTTCGCGGCGGCTGCCTTCGACCCCAACCTCAACCGCGCGCTCAAATGGAATGTCGGGGCGGAATCGATCGCCGATTTGATCGCCGCCCATGGCGACGTCAAGGCCGGCCGCGTGCCGAAGATCGTCCAGTTCGGTTCCGGCGCGCTCAGCGCCAACGACCCGGCCCAGGCGCCGGCGGGCAAGCACACCACCTATGCCTGGCATGTGATGCCGCTCGAGCCCGATCTGAGCGAGCAATCGGCGGCGGAGTTCGAGGCCGAGTTCACCGAGCGGATCATCGAGCGCTTTGCCAAATTCGCGCCGAACATGACCCGCGCCAACATCCTCAAGACCTACACCTACACGGCGCGCACCTATGGGGCAGAGCTGATCAACATGGCGTCCGGCGACATCTTCATGGGCGCCTTCTCCGCCGATCAGGTGATGGACAAGCATTTCGGCTATCGCGGGCCGGTGGCCGGGCTCTACAACGTGGGCTCGGCCTGCCATCCCGGTGGGGCGATCTCTGGTGGTGCGGGTTATATCGCCTCAAGCGTGATCGCGCGCGATCTCGGCCTGAAACCGTGGTGGCAGCCGGTCGATGCGCGGCGTGCGCTCGAAGCGCTTAAGGAATAAACGGCGGGATAACAACGAGGGGAGATCCGGGCAATGAACGATTTTTCGAATGGCAGCCTCGACGGGCGCGTGGTTGTGATCACCGGCGCCGGCCAGGGCATCGGCCGGGCCACTGCAATCGCCATGGCCGGGGCGGGCGCCATTCCGGTGATCGCCGAGATCGACGAGGGCAAAGGCCAAGCGGTCGCGCGCGAGATCGGCAACCGGGCCATGGCGGTCCCGACCGACGTCGCCGATGCAGGCTCGCTTGAGGCGATGGCCGAGACGGTGCTGGGGGCGCATGGCCGGATCGACGTGCTGATCAACAACGCCGCGATATTCTCATCGCTGGAAATGCGTCCCTTCTGGGAAATCCCGCTCGAGGAGTGGGAGGCGGTGCTGCGCGTCAATGTCACCGGCTGTTTCCTTGCCACTCGTGCCGTGGTGGGGACGATGCGGAAGGCCAGGTTCGGGCGGATCATCAATTTCTCGTCGGCGGCCGTCGCCATGGGCCGGCCGAACTACACCCACTATACCACCTCAAAATCCGCATTGATCGGCATGACCCGCTCGATGGCGCGCGAGCTCGGCCCCGATGGGATCACCGTCAATGCGATCATGCCGGGCGCCACCTTCACCGAGATCGAGCGCGCGACCGTGACGCCCGAGCAGAAGGCGGCGATCGTCTCAATGCAAAGCATTCCGCGGCCGGAGACGCCGGCCGATCTCATTGGCACGCTGATGTTCCTGGCCTCCGACGCCAGCGCCTTCATGACCGGCCAGTGCCTCACCGTCGATGGCGGTCTGTCCTACGACTGACGGTCCCCGGACGATCTGTGGCCGCCCGGCGCCATCCGGTCGCTTACTCCGACAGGCAAGACGTCAAGCTCGCATCAATGTGAAGGGGCGATCGCGCCTATCCGCGTAGAATGTTCCTGCGTGTGGAACGCGTTGACCGGCGGCATCGGTTGGCGCGCCGGGCCGGCGGTCACAACGCGCACCGGCTGCAAAAAGGGAGACGCCCGATGAGACACATTGGACGGTTGTCGGTGATGGTTGCGGCGCTGGTTATGGGCGCCTCGAGCAACGCTTGGGCGGCCGACGCATCGGCGGGCCGCGCAAAGGCAACGGCCTGCACCGCGTGACATGGCAGCAACGGGATCAGCGTTGCCGCCACCATCCCCAATCTCGCCGGCCAAAAGCAGAAATACCTCGAAGGACAGCTCAAGGCCTTCCGCGCCAAGGCGCGAAAGAACGCCTTGATGAACGCGATCGCAGCTCAGCTCAATGACGGGGATATCGCCAATCTCGCCGCCTTCTTCGGCGGCCTGCCCGGGGCGGCCGCCAACGCCAAATCCGCGCTCGCCCCGGCGCTCGCGGCGACCAATGTCAAATTCCCGGCCGGGTACAAGTCGAGCTACACCCGTTATACAACGATCAACTTCCCCAAGCGTGGCCAGGTCCGCCACTACTATGCGAGCCCGGCAGCGCTCAAGGCGGCCCGCGATGGCAAGCCGCTGCCGAACGGCTCGGTCCTGCTGGTCGAGATCTACAAGGCCAAGCTCGACGACAAGAAAATGCCCGTGAAGGGGACTGACGGAAACCTCATCGGCGAAAAGCTGGTGGCTTACACGGCGATGGAAATGCGCGCAGGCTGGGGTGGCTCGATCCCGGCCATGCTGCGAAACGGCGACTGGCACTACGCCGTCTTCACCGCCGGAAAGACCCCGCGCAAGGGCGTTAACCACGCGAGCTGTTTCGCCTGCCACAAGCCGCTCGACAAGGACAGTTACGTCTTCTCGCTCAAGGCGCTGCAGGACAAGGCGCGCATGAAGTAGGGCCCACGCCGACGCCCGCTCCGGAAGGTGATGTTGCAGACTGGACGCGGGGCCAATTGGGTACTAAGTGAATCTGAGCCCCTGAACTAGGCAAGGCGGGGAGGTCACGGTCCCATGCCCCAAACGTCCAAGAAATTCGCCGAAGTCGACCCGGTTTGGTCGCGCATCCGCGAGGAAGCGATCGATCTGGTCAAAAGCGAGCCGCTGCTGGCCAGCTTCGTCCACGCCACGGTGCTCAACCATGAGCGCCTCGAGCAGGCGCTCTCCTACCACCTGGCGCAGAAGCTGGGCAGCGTGGAGGTGCCGGCGATCCTGCTGCGCGAGGTCTTCGACAAATGCTATGCCGCGGCACCCGACGTGGGCGCCTCGGCCCGCGCCGACATCCTCGCGGTCCATGACCGGGACCCCGCCTGCCGCGGCTATCTTCAGCCGCTGCTGTTCTTCAAGGGCTTCCTGTCGATCCAGGCGCAGCGCGTCGCCAACTGGCTGTGGCTCAACAAGCGCTGGGAGATGGCGCTCTTCCTGCAGAGCCGGGTCTCTGAGCTCTTCGGCGTCGACGCTCATCCAGCGGCGCGCATCGGCCGCGGCATCTTTGTCGACCACGCGACCGGCGTGGTGATCGGCGAGACCGCGGTGATCGAGGACGACGTCTCGCTGCTGCACGGGGTGACGCTCGGCGGCACCGGCAAGGTCGAAGGCGACCGTCATCCCAAGGTGCGCCGCGGCGTGCTGATCGGGGCCGGCGCCAAGATCCTCGGCAATGTCGAGATCGGCGAATGCTCCAAGGTCGCCGCCGGCAGCGTGGTCACCAAGGACGTGCCGCCACGAACGACCGTGGCCGGCGTTCCGGCCAAGGTGATCGGCGAAACCGATTGTTCCGACCAGCCCTCGCGCGCCATGGACCAAGGGGTCGATGTCTCCCCGGACTATTCGATTTGACGGTTCATAATTCCTAATCTCTCAGGAGCCTCATGCTGAGCCTGTCGAAGCACGAGGCGGCGGGCGCGGTCATGTCCGTCAAAAAAATCATTTCGATGCACCGCGCGCTCTCGTCCTTCGACAGGCTCAGCATGAGGTCGCTTTGTTATATGCGCGGAAAGGTCTGGAGGCGGGCTGGTGCTTACCCTTTACGACTATCTCGACAGCGGCAACGGCTACAAGGTTCGGCTGCTGCTCGCCCATCTCGGCCGCGACTACACGCTGGTCGAGATGGACATCATGAAGGGCGAAACTCGCACGCCCGAATACCTCGCCATGAACCCCAATGGCCGTATTCCGTTGTTGCAGCTCGAGGACGGCAGCTTCCTCGCCGAATCGGGCGCAATGCTGAACTACCTGGCCGAGGGCACGGCCTATCTGCCCGATGGCGGGATCGAGCGTGCGCGGGTGCTGCAATGGATGTTCTTCGAGCAGTACAGCCACGAGCCGCCAATCGCCGGCGCGCGTTTCCGCATGCGCCATTTCGAGCAGACCGATGATGTGACGGCGGAGATCGCGGCACTGCGCCCGCGCGGCGATGCCGCGCTCGGTGTCATGGAGGGGGAACTGCAATCCCGCGATTGGTTCGCCGCCGGCCGCTACACCATCGCCGACATCGCGCTCTACGCCTACACTCATGTGGCGGACCAGGGCGGGTTCGATCTGGCGCGCTACCCCGCCATCGGCCGCTGGCTCGACCGCGTCAAAATCCAGCCCGGCTGGTTCGCGATGCTGGCCGAGTAAGCCGCCTCGGCAGGAGGGCTGGCCAGCCCGCTAGCGGCGTGTCCGCAGTTTCGGACGCTTGGTCTTCAGATCTGCAAGGCCTTCCTTGGTTACCTTGGTGCCGCGCATCTCCGCTTGGCTCAACTTGAGCATTTTGGCCAGCACCGCCAGGCTCGCATCGGTGATGCGGGTGCGGCTGGCAAAGAGCCGCTTCAGTTTCGGGTGCCCACCAAGGTGCGCGATGCCGGCATCGCCGATCGCCGTGCTGCTGATCTCCAGCGATTGAAGGTTCTTGGCGCCGGCAACCGCCTTCAAGGCGGCGTCGGTGATCTTGGTATACGCGATGGTGAGTTTCTTCAGCTTCGGCAGTTTTGCCAGGGCGGCCACGCCCTGATCGGTGATGCCGGTATGCCAGACGGTGACGACCTGCAGCGTCTTCACCTTGGCCAGTTCCTTGGCGCCCGCGTCATCGAACTTCGTGCGCATCAGGTTGATCGCGCGCAGTGACTTGGAAGCGGCGAGCGCGCCGACTTCCGTGTTGATCGGGAGGAACTCAAGGGCCACGCGTTCGAGCCTGGGCATTGCCGCGACCGCCGCCAGCCCCTTGGCGGTGATGCCCTTGACCTTCGCCAGATAGAGCCGCTCGAGCTTGGGCATGGTCTTCAGGTGTTCGAGCCCCGCATCGCCGATCGACGTATTGCCGAGCTGGAGAAATTCCAGGTTCTTCAGCTTGGCGACATGGACCATCGCCGCGCCGCTGACCTTGCTGCCGTTGATGCTGAGGGTCTTCAGCTTCTGCAGGCTGACGATCTTGGCGAGGCCCTTGTCGGTGATGCTCGCCTCACCCAGCCAGAGCGCTGTCAGCTGGGTCAGCTGGGCGGCCATCGCAAGTTCCTTGTCGCCGAACTTCTTGTCGCGGAGATCGAGCTTGACCAGCTTGGGCAGCGCCTTCAGATGCTTCATGTCGGCGGCATCGAAGGGCTTGGCCGACCGCAGGCCGAGCGAGGTCACCTTGGCGACCGCCTCCGCGTCATAGGGTTTGCGCCGGTATTTCAGGCCGATGCTGTTCAGCCAATTGGCGGCTTCCGCCGCGGCGTCGGCGCGCGCTTGCCCCTCGGGTATGAAAACCAGCATGACGGCCACAAGGCCCACGAGGGTAAGCCGCGTCAGATGACCCTGCATCGATATCCTCCTTGCCGATCCGGCATCCAAAACCAATAGATCGTCCTTGCCTATCCTCGCGCGGACTTCTCCCCGGGACCGGCGCTTGCGCCGGCCGCCAGCGCGACTGATATCATGGGTTCGTAAACAAACCCATGACAGCGGACAATCGAGGGATATGAGCAAGCACGACTACGATTTCTTCGTCATCGGCGCGGGTTCCGGAGGCACGCGGGCATCACGCATCGCCGCCGCGCACGGCGCCCGGGTCGCGGTTGCCGAGGATCTCTATCTCGGCGGCACCTGCGTCAATGTCGGCTGCGTGCCCAAGAAGCTTCTGGTCTACGGCTCGCATTTTTCCGAGGAATTCGAGGACGCGGCCAAGTTCGGCTGGACGGTAGAGCCGCGCGGCCACGATTGGGCGACGCTGATCGCCAACAAAGATGTCGAGATCGCGCGCCTGAACGGCATCTATCAACGCCTGATCGAGGGTGCCGGCGCGAAGATCTACGATGCCCGAGCGACACTCACCGACGCCCATACGCTCGATGTCGGCGGCGAGACCGTGACCGCGGAGACGATCCTGGTCGCCGTCGGTGGCTGGCCGAGCGTGCCGGATATTCCCGGCAAGGAGCACATCCTCACCTCGAACGAGGCCTTCCACATTGAAACGCTGCCCGAGCGCATTGTCGTCGTTGGCGGAGGCTATATCGCGGTGGAGTTCGCCGGCATCTTCCATGGGCTCGGACGCAAGGTGACCCAGCTTTATCGCGGGCCCCTTTTCCTGCGCGGCTTCGACGACGACTGCCGCGAGTTCCTAGCCGAAGAGATGCTGAAGAAAGGCCTCGACCTTCGGTTCAACTCGGTCGTCGAGTGCATCACCAAGCAGGACGACGGCAGCCTGGTGCTTGATCTCCATGGTGGCGAAACGCTCGAGTGTGATCTCGTCATGTACGCCACCGGCCGCCACCCGAACACCGCGGGGCTCGGACTGGAGCGAGCGGGCGTCAAAACGAACGAGCGCGGCGCCATCGTGATCGACAAGGACTGGCGCACCAGCACGTCCAACATCTACGCCATTGGCGATGTCACCGACCGCATCCAGCTGACCCCCATCGCCATCGCCGAGGGGCACGCCCTGGCCGACCGGCTCTACAACAAATCGAACCGGATGGTGAGCTACGACCATGTCGCCTCGACGGTGTTCAGCCAACCCAATCTCGGCACGGTCGGGCTGACCGAAGCGCAAGCGCGCGCGCAATACGGCGCAGTCGATATCTACAAATCCGCCTTCCAGCCGATGAAGCACACGATCTCCGGCCGCGACGAGCGCTCGTTGATGAAGCTTGTGGTTGACCGAAAATCCGACCGCGTGGTCGGCTTGCACATTGTCGGGCCTGAAGCGGGCGAGATCGTGCAGGGCTTTGCCGTTGCCATCAAGGCTGGCGCGACCAAGGCCATGTTCGACGCAACCATCGGCATCCACCCGACTGCTGCGGAGGAGTTCGTCACCATGCGAACCCCGGAGCCTGAACCTGCCCAGGAGGCTGCCGAGTAGAGTGGCCTAACGGCAACCGCCATAGCGCGGCGCGCCGCTATCGGTGCCCTCTGCACCATGGACTTTCTTCGCGATCCCGGCCCAGTAAGCGGCGGTCTCGCACATCGCGCAGGGCGCCGACGAGCTGTAGAGGATGCAGCCGGAGAGATCGCGTGTGCCGAGCCGCCGCGAGGCGTCGCGGATCGCCTCCATTTCGGCATGGGCGGTGGCGTCGGTGTTGGTGACGACCCGGCTCGGGCCCTGACCGACGATCTTGCCATCCTTGACAACCACCGCGCCGTAAGCCTGGTCGCCTGCCCGGACGGCGGCGTCGCGCAGGGCGAAGGCGCGGGCGAGGAATGCGCTACGGCCGGGCCTTAAGGGCGGGGCGATTGGTGCTTCGGTGGCTTGAGCCCCCGCGGCCGGAACTGTGGTGATGACGCTCAACGAGGCAAGGCCGGTGATGAAGCCGCGGCGTTTGTGGTCAAGATGCATATAACGTCCTCCTTCAGTCTGCCTCGTCGACCACGGGGCGATGCGAATAGGCCTCACGCTGGCTCTCCTTGCGCTCCTGGTTGGCGATGAAGCGGTCGGTCCGATACCACATGTCATAGGTGATGAGACAGAGCACCATGTAGGTGCCGTGCTCCCATAGCTCGGCCCGGTCGCCGAACAAGATGTCGCCCAGCGCGAACAGGATAAAGACCGCAATCCCGCCCTTGAAGGCGAGCCGGTGCATGGTGCGATCCTCAAACACGCTCATAAAGCCCGCTCGCCGCTGACGCAGACGCAGGGGCAGGATGCTCCAGAGCAGCAGCGCCAGAAACATCAGGCCCAGAATGATTTCCGCGACCCCGATGATATGAAGCGTAATGAGCGCCGCGCTCCGGCCGAGGCCGAGGCGGGCAAAGTAGCCGATGAATTTGCCATCGCGGGTAACGCCGAAGACGCCGCGCGGTTCGATCGGATGCAATGTCATCGCCGATGCGCCGGACGTGTTTTTCAGGACCGCCGTGGCGCCGCCGGGAGCGCTGGCACCATTGAAGATCCCATGGGGACGGATTGCGATCCACTCGTCAGAGTGGTGTCGCAACATAACCCTGTGGAGGCAACCATGTCGTCGATCGAACACATTTCCGAAGAGCGGGCCTCCGTCCGCAATGATCTGAGCGCGATTTTCGTGTCGCTGGAACTCAGCCTATCAACGTGGCTGATCACGTCGCTGTCGCCCGGCGGCGGGGAGAAGATGTCCAAGCACCAGGTGCGTGGCGGGGATGTCGCGGGCGTTTTGGCGAGGTTTTCCCAACTGCAGGCGAAGTGCACGGCGCGTACAGGGCGGGCGTACCGTCTGATCGTGATCCATGAGGCTGGCCTGGACGGGTTCTGGATTGATCGCATGCTTAAGAATGCCGGCATCGAGAGCCACGTCGTGGACCCGGCTTCCATAACCACCTCACGCCGTCGGCGGCGTGCCAAGACAGATCGGATCGACGGCGAGGCTCTCGTCCGAGCCCTGCTGGCCTACAAGCGCGGCGAGCCACGGGTCTGCGCCATGGTAATAGCGCCCACGCCCGAGGAGGAGGACCGCCGGCAGATTAGCCGTGAGCGCCGGGCTCTGATCGCCGAGCGGGTCGAGCATGTCAACCGCATCAAGGGGCTGCTCTTTGCACAGGGCGTCGCGGACTACCAGCCAGTTCGGCGGGATCGGCGTCAACGCCTGGAGGCCCTCAGAACTGGCGATGGACGACCTCTGCCGATCTGCCTGAAGCAGCGGCTCAGCCGAGAACTCGACCGACTGGAGCTCATTCTCGAACAGATCAGGAAGGTGGAGGCGCAGCGTGATGCGCTTCTCGCGTCGCAGGCCGAGGCTCCACGGTCACCGTCGGCGATCCTGCAGACGTTGAGAGGCATCGGTCCGGAGTTCGCCATGGTCCTTTGGTCCGAAGGGTTCTTCCGGCACTTCGCCAACCGAAGGCAGCTCGCCTCCTATGCCGGTCTGGCTCCGACGCCCTGGCAGAGCGGAACCGTCGCCCGAGAGCAGGGCGTCTCGAAAGCCGGGAACGCCCGGCTGCGTACGACAATGATCCAGCTCAGTTGGTTGTGGCTGAGACACCAGCCGAAGTCCGCTTTGACGTTGTGGTTTCACGAGCGTGCCAAAGCCATCGGCGGTCGCAACAGACGCGTCATGATCGTAGCGTTGGCGCGCAAGCTGCTCGTCGGATTGTGGCGGTTTGTGACCACGGGCGTCGTTCCGGAGGGCGCGATCATGAGCGCAGCCTAGCAACCCGCTTTACCCCTAATCCTGTTCCGCGGGGCCCGATCAGCCTCGCCGGATCCAGGCGGACGGACCGAACAATCATTTGGCTGAAATAGCCGTATTGAAGAATGGCCCCGTCCTCCTGAGCCTCCACCGCCGAAAGCGGGATGTTGGTGCAGCCGGCTCGACCGGCGACCGGATGTGAGTTTGACCGGCCCCGAGAACGGCCGCGTCGTCGGAAAAGGCTCGGACTTGGATCCTATAACCTGGAAGGAGTGCTATGCGCGAAGCAAACTAACCCTTTCCTTGACCAACCAATCCCCATGTGAATGGTTGT
>DATKZM010000107.1:0-2576 GCA_035527975.1 Alphaproteobacteria bacterium
GAGCAGCGCGATCGCGGTGCAGGTCGCGACGCCGACGATGAGGTTCATCGGCACGCCGATGCGCAGGAAGTCGGCGAACCGGTAATTCCCCGAGGCATAGACCATGGTGTTGGTCTGATAACCGATGGGTGTTGCGAAGCTCGCGCTCGCGCCCATCATGATGGCGACCAGGAACGGCCGGGAGTCGAGACCGAGGCCTTCGGCAAGGCCGATGGCGATGGGCGTGAGGACGACGGCAACCGCGTTGTTGGTGATGAGCTCCGTCAGGAGCACGGCGAGGAAATAGACGACGGCGAGCGTCACATATCCGGAGCTCTGGCCGAGCAGGGGCTCGATCGCGGCCACGATGGCCCGCACGGCCCCGGTCTTCTCCAGCCCGACGCCGATTGCGAGCATCGCGAAGATCAACACCAGAATGCCGCCATTGATCGACTCCCACGCCTCTTCGGCGTCGATGCAGCGAAGCAGCAAGATGACGGCGACACCCAGCACGGCCAATCCCTCGATCGGCATCACGTTGAGTGCGGCCAGCGAAACCACGCCGGCGAGCGCGGCGATCGCGATAGGCGCCTTTTTGCGGCGGTAGCTGCGCGCCCGGGGCTGGGTGACATTGATGAAGTCCGTCTCCTCGGCTGCTGCGGCGAGGCCTTCGGGAGTGCCCTCCAGAAGGAGCCGGTCGGCCGCCCGAAGCTGGACGGTCTCGAGGTCTACGCCTGGAAGATAGCGGTGGCGGCTTATGCCGAGCAGGCGCACGCCGAACCGGCTGAGCCGCATGTCGTGGGCCGAGCGCGAAACCCCGTGACCTTGCGCGGCAACGGCTTCGACGATGATGTGGTTCTCGCTGAGGTGGCCGCCGCCGGCACCGAGAATGGTCAGGCCCGGTTCACCGTGAAGAGTAAGCAATTCCGGCATGGTGGCCTTGACGGCGATGCGGTCGCCGGGCTGGAGCATCTGATCGCCAAGGAAGCCTGACCGGGCTTCACCGTCGCGGTACAGAATGATGATTTCGATTCCCGCCCGATTGAGTTGCTTCACGCTGTCGAGCGTCCTGCCGGCGAATCGGGATCCGTCGAGTACGGTAAGCTCGGTCAGGAAGAACACCTTACCGTCCTCGTCCATTAGGTCCGCCGCGCTCATCCGCGCGGGCAGAAGGTATCGGGCAAGGAGGAGCATGGTCGCGGTTCCGACCACCGCCGCCACCAGCCCGACGGGCGTGATCTCGAAAATCGAGAATGCCGGAAGGCCATGCTCGCGGGCGACGCCATCGACCAGAAGGTTGGTCGAGGTTCCGATCAAGGTGCAGGTGCCGCCCAGAATCGCGGCATATGACAGCGGAATCAGGAGCTGCGTGGGCGCCAGCCCCACGGTGCGGGCTAGCCGCACCGCGATCGGAATGAGCACGACCACGACCGGGGTGTTGTTCATGAAGGCCGAAGCCGCGACGACACCGGCAAAAAACAATAGGAGCACGGTCTTGGGACGCTCGGTCGCCTTCGATGTCACCCAGGACGCAGCGGCCTCCAACGTTCCGGTTCGCACCAGCGCGCCGGAAAGGATGAACATGGCTGCGATCGTGATCGGGGCGCTGTTCGAGAACACGCCCATGAGATCTTTGGTATTGACCAGGCCGAGCGCGAGGAAGGCGGCCGCGCCGGCGGTGGCAACCACGGCCGGTGGGAAACGCTCCATCAAAAACGCCAAGAAGGTGCCGGCCAATATCGCTAGCGCGATAGCAGCCTGATGCTGCGCGATGAAGTGTGCCAAGTGGTGAACGCCGCCCTGTTTGCCCGATCGGAAGCGGACTTTGATCCCACTATCCGCGTCTCGTCCATGAGAACGCTCGACCGCCGTATTCTGTTTCGGCGGCATTGCCCCCATAAATTCCACCACAGAAAGGGGTTTCGGCGCGCTCCGCGTGCTCACCCCCCGCGTTGGGGCGAGGTGAAATTGGCTAATTTATCCCCGCCCTCCGAACCTCCCGTACAATGCGCTCACCTCGTCCGTTCAAAGGGCGTTCTCGCGAGGCGTTAGCGTGAGCGGGGCGGGGTGCGGCGCCTGCTGGTCTCGTTCGCAGCGAGACCTCCGGGCGGCGCCGGAGCCACCCCCCGGGGCCACTACGAGCCCCCGCGAGAAGCTCGCTGGGATTTGGCTTCTTGGGGCGCTACCGCGCTTCGCGCTACTTGAGCGCGATTCTCGGGATGCGCATCGAGGAACAATGAGAAGCGGGGCCCGGCGTTGGAGACGTCGCGATTGGCGCGCCGGAAGGCGCCCGCGCGATCTTCGGATCGCGAGCCATTAGGATTTGCGCTTTTCGGCGCGCCATCCCCCTCGCTAGGGGGGCGGAGAGAACAGGACCTCGAAACCGGATGCTTCAAGGCGTCGCGGCAATACCGGCGCTTGCCCTTGCTCTTGGGGCCTGTTCCCACTATTTTCCGAACATCGCGAGGCGAGACCTCGTGCGACAGGGTGACCGATGCAGCGCTTGATGACACAGACCGGCATGACCACGGGCGGCTCTCCGTCCGGTGCGGTTCTGCGCGCGCGCACCCTGAAGCTCCTCCTTATCTGCCCCTGAG
>DATKZM010000108.1:0-3749 GCA_035527975.1 Alphaproteobacteria bacterium
TCGATCTCGTCCTCGCCCAAGGCCGAGCCCGGCCGTGTCTGTCTCACCGTCGATGCCGTTCGCTACACCATCGGGGAGCGCTTGCGCGAGGGCGTGACCTCGACCTTCCTCGATGATCGCATCGATTCGGGCGCCGAGCTCAAAGTCTATGTGCAGAAGGCGCATGGCTTTACCCTGCCGCAGGATGGCGCGACCCCGATCATCATGGTCGGACCGGGCACCGGCATCGCGCCCTTCCGCGCCTTTCTGCAAGAACGGCAGGCAAGCCGCGCGCCGGGCCCTTCATGGCTGTTCTTCGGTCATCAGCGCCGCAACACGGACTTCCTCTACGAGGAGGAGCTGGCGGAACTGCAAGACGCGGGCACCCTGAAACGCCTGTCGCTCGCCTGGTCCCGCGACGGCGACAAGAAGGTCTATGTGCAGGACAAGATGCGCGAAGAGGCAGACGAGATTTTCGCTTGGCTCGAACGCGGCGCCCATTTCTACATTTGCGGCGACGCGCTGCGGATGGCCAAGGATGTCGAGACCGCGCTCACCGACATCATCGCCAGCCGCGGCAGTTCATCGCCCGATGACGCCAAGGCCTATGTCGAGGCGCTTCGATCGTCGGGACGCTACCAGACCGACGTCTATTGAGGGCGCGGGTGACCGGGGCGATCCCTCCCACCAGAACGACCTGCCCCTATTGCGGCGTCGGCTGCGGCGTGTTGGCACGACCCGACGGTCAAGGCAGGACGCTCATCGCCGGGGACCCAGACCATCCAGCCAATCGCGGCCGGCTTTGCTCAAAGGGTTCGGCCCTGGGCGAGACCTTGGGCTATGACGGGCGGCTGTTGCATCCGATGCTGCTTGCGGCCGATGGCGCCCTGACCCGGGTGACCTGGGACGCGGCGCTCGACCGCGTCGCCTCCGGTTTTCGCCAAACGCTCGAGCGCCATGGGCCGGACGCCATCGCCTTCTACGTTTCGGGACAGCTGCTCACCGAGGACTATTACGTCGCCAACAAGCTGATGAAGGGATTCCTCGGCTCCGCCAACATCGACACCAATTCGCGCCTGTGCATGGCCTCCGCCGTGGCCGGTCACCGCCGCGCCTTCGGCTCCGACACCGTGCCCGGCTGTTACGAGGATCTCGACGCGGCCGATCTGCTCGTCCTTACCGGCTCCAACGCTGCCTGGTGCCATCCAATCCTGCATCAACGCATGGTGCGGAACCGGCGCGAGCGCGGCGCGCGTATTGTCGTCGTCGACCCGCGTCGCACGCCGACCGCGGAAGACGCCGACCTCGTCCTCCAGATCGCGCCGGGCACCGACGGCGTCCTCTTCTCCGGCCTTCTGGTTCAGCTTGCCGAACGGGAGGTTTTGGACCGCGCCTTCATCGGCGACCACACGAGCGGCTTCGCCGAGGCCCTCGCCCGCGCACGCGACATCGCCCCTGACATCGACGCGGTCGCGCGACTTTGCGGCATCGCCGCGTCCAAGGTGGCTGAATTCTTCGACTGGTTCTGCACGACCGAGAAGGTGGTGACGCTGTTCTCGCAAGGGGTGAACCAATCGGCGCAAGGGACCGACAAGGTCGATGCCATCATCAACTGCCATCTCGCCGCCAACCGCATCGGCCGCGGCGGCATGGGGCCTTTCTCGCTTACCGGGCAACCTAACGCCATGGGCGGCAGGGAGGTCGGCGGTCTTGCCAATCAGCTCGCGGCGCATATGGGCTTCGACCATGCCAGCATCGACCGCGTCAAGCGCTTCTGGAACGGCCGTCGCCACCGCCGAAGGATTGAAGGCCGTCGATCTGTTCGATGCCATCGCCGGCGGCCGGGTCAAGGCCCTGTGGGTCATGGCGACCAACCCGGCCGTGAGCCTCCCCGACGCCGACGCCGCGCGCGCAGCACTGGCCAAGCTCGACCTGTTCGTCATCTCCGAGGTGGTCGCGAGCACCGACACCATGGCCGCACGCCCGCATGTGGTGCTGCCGGCGGCCGCATGGGGCGAAAAAGACGGAACGGTCACGAACTCCGAGCGGCGCATCTCACGCCAGCGTTGTTTCCTCGATGCTCCCGGCGAGGCCAAGCCCGATTGGTGGATCGTCTGCGAAATTGCCAAGCGCCTTGGCTTCGCCCAAGGCTTCGGCTTCAAATTTCCAAGTGAGATCTTCCAGGAGCATGCCAGACTCTCGTCCTTCGAGAACAATGGCACGCGCGATTTCGACCTGAGCGGGCTCGCCGACCTCTCGCCTTACGACTATGCCGAGCTCGCGCCGGTCCAATGGCCGTTGCGCCGGCAGCGCTCCACCGGCCAAGCGCGCTTGTTCGCCAATGGCCGCTTCTTTACCCCAGATGGCCGCGCGCGATTTGTTGCCATCGCCAGGCCGAAGCTCCCCAGGAAGACGGGCAAGCGCTACCCCTATCTGCTCAACACCGGCCGCGTCCGCGACCACTGGCACAGTATGACGCGCACCGGTAAATCGCCTCGCCTCAGCGCCCATGTCGATGAGCCCTATGTGGAGCTCCATCCAAAGGATGCTTCCGCTTCAGGTCTTGTCGAGGGTGGGGTTGCCCGCCTATCGTCTCCTCATGGCAGCGTCATGCTCCGCGTTCGGTTGAATGAGAGCCAGCGCCGGGGCGAACTCTTCGCCCCGATCCATTGGAGTAACGAGACGGCCTCCGACGCTCGCATTGGCGCGCTGGTCCATCCGATCTGCGATCCTCATTCCGGGCAACCGGACATGAAGACGACGCCGGTGACGCTTGAGGCCGCGAGCTTCAAGGTTCAGGGGATTCTGCTGTCACGCTGTAGCGTCGCCCTGCCGGACGATTTCTGGTGGTCGCGCGCGACGATCGAGGGCGGCAACGCGGTGCGCTTCGCCGCCAACGCAGGTGCGGCATCTTGGCCCACCCTGGCGCGACAGCTCCTCGGAGACGACGGCGCCGTCATCGAGTTCCAGGACCACAAGCGAGCGATCTATCGCGCCGCGCGCATTCGCGACGAACGCCTCGAGGCTTGCCTCTATCTTGGACCGGGCTCGACGCCGATTCCGGGCATGGACTGGCTGAAACGGCAGCTGCTGGAAGCGAAGCTTGACGCCGGCGCCCGCAAAGCCCTGCTTGCCGCCCGGCCGTCCAACGGCCTGGCCGATAGCGGGCCGGTCGTCTGCGCCTGCTTCGGCGTGGGGCTGGCGGCAATCCAAGACCTCATCACCAGCGGCGCGGTCGTCTCGGTGGAGGCCGTTGGGCGCCATCTCAAGGCCGGCACGAATTGCGGCTCCTGCCAGCCCGAAATCAAGAAACTCATCGCCTCAAGTAGCAAAACACCGATGTTTGAGGCTGCGCCCAGTTAGGGGCAAGACCGGTCGCATCTAATCGCCCTAACCGATGACAGGATTGAGGAAGATCAATGTCTCACCCCTAGCCACTTGTAGCATCTGAGACTGCGGGGACCCTAAGTCCGCTCTGGGTCATTCTGCGACATGAGCTGGCGACGAGCGGATATCTGCTCGTGGGGTCATTCCGGACATCCGCTTGTCCGCTCGAAAGGGCTCGCTAAAAGCACACGCTGATTGAATCTCACGGTCTTGAGGTCGCGCCGAGTTGGTGGCAAGACTCCAGAAAACAAGACTCTAGATAAGAAGAAGACGCGGGGAACGAATATCGTGCGTTGGAAGTCGGGACTGATCCGGGGGGCGATCATGTGCGTGGTCGCCGCGTTCACAATCGCGGGCGAGGCACCCCCCACGAAGGCGGCGGA
>DATKZM010000109.1:0-6642 GCA_035527975.1 Alphaproteobacteria bacterium
CTGACGACAAGATGCGGGTCCAGGCCCCAAGCCTCGCCGAGATCGACGGCGTGGCACACGGATTCTTCACGCGGCTGGGCGGCGTTTCCGCTGGCATCTATGCGTCGTTGAATTGCGGCCCCGGCTCGCGCGACGACGCAGACAACGTCACCGAGAACCGCGCGCGGGTGGCGCGCCTCCTGGGCGTGGAGCCCGGCCAGTTCGTCACTGTCTTCCAAAAGCATTCAAACACCGCCATGGTGACCAAGAAGCCCTGGACCAGGGACAAGGCGCCCGAGGCCGACGCCGTCGTCACGGCAACCCCGGGGCTGGCCATCGGCATTCTCACCGCCGATTGTGCGCCCCTGCTGCTCTGCGATCCCCAAGCCCGGGTCATCGGTGCGGCCCATGCCGGCTGGCGTGGGGCCCTATCGGGCATCGTCGAGGCGACGGTTCAGGCCATGATCGGGCTTGGCGCCGAGCCTCCACGCATCCGTGCGGCGATCGGCCCCGCCATCAGCCAAGGCGCTTACGAGGTAGGCGAGGACTACAAGGGGCAGTTTCTGGCCCAAGATCCTGACAGCGAAGCCTTCTTTGCAATCGATGAGGGCTCCGGCGAGCCCCATTTCGACCTCCCGGGCTACGTGGCCGAGCGCCTGGCCAGAGCCGGGGTGGGAGAGACCCTCGACCTCGGCCTGTGTACCTATTATGACGAGACCCGGCTCTTCAGCTATCGCCGGTCTCAGCACCACGGCGAGGACGATTACGGGCGTCAAATTTCCGCCATCGTGCTTGTCTGAGCTGTATTCACCATGAGGTGGATCCGCCCGGCCTGACGGGGACGCTGGAACTAGACGCAAACAGGCTGGGGCAGGTAAGGTCTTGTTTGATAGAGGGTTGGGAGTTCACTCGCGGAGACTTTCACGCGAGCGGTACTGTGCGGCCAACAGAGGGAGTATCTTGTTGGACGCGGTCTCACGACACGGACGCGGCCTTTTGAAAGGTATTGCGGGGATCGTGCTCGCCGCCCTGACGGCTGCATGCCTGACAGGCTGCGGCGGCGGGAGCGCGGGCATGGGCGGGCTCCTGAGCGGCGCCGGAAGCCTTTTCGGCGGCTCTCCCAAGATCACCGTCGCCCCCATAATCGGCGCGCCCGAGAAGGTCACCAAGGAGATGACCCAAGCCCTGATCGTCGCCGGTAGCGAACGCAATTTGACGATCATGACAGGGACCGAAGGCGCCAACTACACCTTGCGCGGCTACCTCTTGGCGGCTCCCGAGCAACGCGGGTCGAAGGTCTCC
The DNA here is from genome assembly GCA_035527975.1 of Alphaproteobacteria bacterium. Classification (GTDB taxonomy): domain Bacteria; phylum Pseudomonadota; class Alphaproteobacteria; order JAPULJ01; family JAPULJ01; genus DATKZM01. Next base: position 1,282 of record DATKZM010000109.1, read on the forward strand.
TACATCTGGGACGTGACCGATGCCGAGGGCACCCGCGTGACCCGTGTTTCCGGCGAGGAATCCGTGGCCCAGGGCACCCGCAGCGATCCGTGGCGCGGCGTCGACGAGACCGTGATCCGCAGCATCGCCAACAAGTCCGCTTCCCAGCTTGCCGCCGACCTGCCGGGCGGCCGCAGCGCAAGTTCGCCATCGGTAGCAGCCACCCCGGCTGCAACCTCTACGGCAACCGCGACCGCCGCCGCCCCGCGGCCGGCGGCCACGCCCAAGCCGAAACCTTCGGGGGTGCTGGTCTCGACCGTGACGGGCGCTCCCGGCGACGGCAGCAGGTCGTTGGTCACGGCCCTCAAGAAGAAGCTTTATTCGGACGGCGTGAAGCTCGCCAACGGCGCCGCGGGCAACGTCTACACGGTGAAGGGCATCGTGAAGCTCACCTCGGCCAGCGGCGGCAAGGAGAAAATCCAAATCGATTGGCAAGTGCTCGATCCCAGCGGCAAGCGCCTGGGCACGGTGTCGCAGCAGAACACCATTCCCAAAGGCTCGCTGAACGGTCCCTGGGGGGCCATCGCCGACGCGGCCGCAGGCGCCGCAGCCGATGGCATCATCAAGCTCCTACCCAAGTCCAGTTGATCTCGCCAAACCGACCTCATCCACAGCCAGCGCCTCGTAAGGCCTTAGTTAAGTTTACATTGGTGCCACGCGCTTGTTAAAAGCCGCCGTGGCGCGGGAGCCGGCTGGCTCGCCTCGCGTTAGACTGGGTCTCAAGGAACGGTCGCATGAAACTGGTTGCAGGCAACAGCAACCGTCCTCTCGCCGAGGCGATCGCCGCCTATCTCGACAACCCTCTTGCACGGTGCATCGTTCGCCGTTTCGCGGACAAGGAGATCTTTGTCGAGGTGCAGGAGAACGTCCGTGGCGAGGACGTCTTCATCATCCAATCGACCTCGGCGCCGGCCAACGACCATCTGATGGAACTGCTGATTCTGATCGATGCCCTCAAGCGGGCATCGGCCCGCCGCATCACCGCGGTTCTCCCCTATTTCGGCTATGCTCGGCAGGATCGCAAACCGGGGCCGCGCACGCCGATTTCGGCGAAACTGGTCGCCAATATGATCGTCCGCGCCGGGGCCGACCGCGTCCTGACCCTCGACCTGCATGCGGGCCAGATCCAAGGCTTCTTCGACATCCCCACGGACAATCTGTTCGCCGCGCCGGTCATGGTCGCGGACATCAAGGACCTTATGGCCGACGACAAAGTCATGGTCGTGTCGCCGGACGTCGGCGGCGTGGTCCGCGCACGGGGCCTCGCCAAGCGCATCGACGCGCCGCTGGCCATCGTCGACAAGCGCCGCGAGCGTCCGGGCGACTCCGAGGTGATGAACGTCATCGGCGACGTGGCGGGATACAACTGTATCCTGGTGGACGACATCGTCGATTCCGGCGGCACATTGGTCAACGCGGCCGAAGCGCTCCTCGAGCAGGGCGCCAACCAGGTCACCGCCTATATCACCCATGGCGTGCTGTCCGGGGGCGCCGTGGCCCGCATCATGGCCTCTCAGCTGAAGGAGCTGGTCATCACCGATTCGATTCTGCCGAACGGCTCCGTTTTGAACGCTCAAAACATCCGCGTGGTGCCCATCGCCCCGCTGCTTGGCGAGGCCATCGCCCGCACGGCCGAAGAGAAGTCCGTGTCGAGCCTTTTCTACTAGGCTGCCCGACAAAAGACGCACCCGCCTGCCACCAATCCGGCACTGGCGCGTTTAACCGCCGAGCCGGCGCCCAACCATTGAATTACTCATAAAAGCCAACGAGGAGAGCATCGATGCACGTAACATTGGAGCATGCCGAAAAGGCGATCGTCGCCGCACGCAAGAAGGCCATCGAACTGAATACACAGATGTGCATTGCGGTGGTCGATTCCGGCGCCAACCTGAAGGCGTTCATCCGGATGGACGACGCCTGGGTCGGATCCATCGACATCGCCATCAAGAAGGCGACCACGGCCGTCTTTTTTGGCATGGCGACAGGTCAGCTCGGCAAGCTGTCACAGCCTGGCAAGCCGCTCTACGGGATCGAACATTCCAACGACGGTTTGATCACCTTCCCCGGCGGCGTGCCCATCGTTGACGAGGACGGCGTGCTGGTCGGCGCTATCGGCGTCAGCGGCAGTGTTGTGGAGAACGACCATGCGGTCGCGGAAGCCGGCGTGAGGGTGCTCGGTGTCACCGAACTGCCCGAGCATCCCTGGCGGACCTAGGCGCTGAAAACCAAATTTTCCGGCAAGGCGTTGACGTCGGCGGTTCCCGTCAGCGTCATCGCCTCGTCGAGCTCTTGCGCAATCAGCTCGAGCGCCGCGGTCACACCCGGCTCGCCATGGGCGGCGAGCCCGTACACATAGGCGCGTCCCAAGAGGCAGCCGTTCGCCCCACGGCCGAGCGCCTTCAAGACGTCGAAGCCGGAGCGGACGCCGCTATCCAAAAGCAGCTCGACCTTGTCGCCGACTGCATCGCGAATCCGCGGCAGCATGTCGATCGTGCTGGCGGCGCCATCGAGCTGACGGCCGCCGTGATTGGAGATGATGACGGTGTCAACGCCGAGACCGAGGGCCAGCTTTGCGTCTTCGGGATCGAGAACACCCTTCACGATGAGCTTGCGCGGCCAGTGATGCCGAAGCCATTCCAGGTCCGCTGCGGTCACGGAGCCCTTGAAGCGCGGCTCCGCCCACATTGACACAGTGGCGAGGTCGGTGCCGTCGGGCGAGTAAGGCGCGAGATTGCCGAGCGTCGGCTTGTTGCGCACCCAGTTATAGAGCCAGCGTGGCTTGCGCACGATGCGGGCCACGTGGCGAGGCCGGACTTTGAGTGGCACCACCAAGCCATTGTCGAGATCACGGTTGCGCCGTCCTTGCACCGCGGTGTCGACATTGACCACGAGCCCCGGGCACTTTGCCTGCTCCGCCCGCTGCAGGAGCGCCGCGTTGATCGCGCGATCCTTCATCATATAGAGCTGGAACAGGAAGGGCGTTTCGACCGCGGCGGCGACTTCCTCGATGGAGCAACTTGCCAGCGTGCTCAAACAATACGGCACCCCAAACGCGCTCGCGGCGCGCGCCGCATGAATCTCCGCGCGGGGGTAGAACACGCCGCCCATGCCGATAGGCGCCAATGCCACGGGAATAGCCGACCGCTGACCAAAGAGAACCGTGCGCATATTCCGCGTCGCGGCGTGATCGAAAACGCGCTGCCGCAACCGCAACGCATCGAAGTCGTCGCGGTTTCGCTTGAGCGTCACTTCGTCGTTTGAGCCGCCTTCGAGAAAATCGTAGATCGCAATCGGCAACCGCCGTTTGGCTGCGGCCTTCAAACGACCGGGGTGCTGCGCCAGCAGCGGCGACTTGACCATCGCGCTGCGCCGCAACTCCGGCGTCTCGATCGAGCCAACAGGTTCGGCACTGGTATCGGCGAGTTCGCTATCGAAACGTTCGTTCATACCCTACGCTCTTATCCCGATCCGGGCGGATCGCAAACTCAATGAGATGGCAAACTTGACGCAGCCCCCGACCAAGGCCGGTATATTTACCCCAGACCTGACCAAAAGCCGACCCTGAAAGGCAATTAAGCCCTCATCATGATTTTGCCTCATCATGCTTAAACCCCCCGTCTCCCCGCTACGGCCATGACCCTCAAGCCGGATACGCCCATTACCGTCGCTGGCGCCGGCAGCGTCGGCTGCTATGTCGGGGCACTTCTTGCGGCGGCAGGCCGGAACGTCACCCTCCTGTCACGTGCGGCGTTGGCCGAGACCATCGCCAAGCACGGGGTGCACGTGTCGGACCTGGAAGAACGCGACATCACTCTGCCAGCGGGCGCCCTCACCCTCACCGCGGCCCCAGCGGCGGCGCTGCGTAACGCCAAGGTCGTGCTGGTCACCGTGAAGTCGCAGGACACCGAGGCCATGGCGCAGCTAATCGAGGATCATGCACCGAAGGATGCGATCGTGGTCAGCCTGCAAAACGGCGTGGAGAACGCCACAGTCCTGCGCCGTGTCCTCGCGCCCGGACACCTTGTCGTCGATGCCATGGTGCCGTTCAACGTGGTGCAGACACACGCGCGCGGTGAGACGCCGCGCTTCCACCGGGCGACCAGCGGCACCATCCAGCTCGAAAGCGGTCTGGAAGGCTTGCGCGATCTCCTGGACGTTCCCGGCGCGGCATTCGCCGAGCATCGCGACATCGAAGCCGCCCTTTGGGGCAAGCTGATCGTCAACTTGAACAATGCGCTCAATGCCCTGTCCGATCTGCCGCTCCACCAGCAGCTTGGCGACCGCCGCTGGCGGCTTCTGATCTCCCAGCAAATGCGCGAGGGGCTCGGCGTTTTACGCGCGGCGGGCATCCGCCCGGCCCCGATCGAAGGCGTGCCGCCGCGGCTCATGGCCTTCGCGCTCTGCCTCCCCGACGCCCTGTTCAGGCTCGCCGCCAAGGGCATGCTCGCGGTGGACAAGAATGCCCGTTCCTCGATGTGGGAGGATTTGCGGTTGGGGCGCCCGACCGAAATCGACTACCTGCAAGGTCAGATTGTCCGGCTGGCGGAGCAGCATGGGGTGCCGGCTCCGGTGAACCGCCGGGTCCTGGAATGCGTCAAAGCGGCGGAATCGGCCCAAAACGGCTCCCCGGCGCTTTCGCCGGATGCCCTGGACGCCGCGCGCTAAGACCGCAACCACAAGCCTCATAGGCGATTGTCTTCCCCCGGGCCCTTGGGCTATAAGCCACTCGAATTCGTCGCGGCGGCCTTTACGGCAGCGCCGCGCTTGATCTTGCGGGGCCGGCTTCCGGCCCCCTCATTATTTCAGACGTTCGGAGGAAGACATGGCTGAGGCGATCGAACTCAAGGCGTGGGCCAGAGGGCGCACCGGCACCGGTGGCGCGCGCGAGGTTCGCCGCGAAGGGCGCGTTCCCGGCATCATCTATGGCGGCAAGGAAGAGCCCCAGAACATCTCGCTGGAGACCAAGGAAGTCTCCAAGCAGATGCAGACTGGGCACTTTCAGAGCACCATCTTTATGATCGACATGGGGGGCAGCAAGATCCGCGTGATCCCGCGCGACGTGCAGCTCGATCCAATCCGCGATTTTCCCATCCACGTCGATTTCATGCGGCTCGCGAAGGACGCGCAGGTGACGGTGGACGTGCCGGTGCACTTCCTCAACGAGGCCGCTGCCCCCGGCCTCAAGCGCGGCGGCGTGCTCAACGTGGTGCGCCACGACATTCCGGTGCGCTGCCCCGCCGATCGGATCCCCGAATCGTTCGAGATCGATCTGACGGGCCTCGAGATCGGCGACTCGATCCACATCTCCTCCGTCAAAATGCC
>DATKZM010000110.1:0-16270 GCA_035527975.1 Alphaproteobacteria bacterium
GGAGATGGTGATGCCGGGGGACAACATCTCGATGGAGGTCGCGCTGATCCAGCCGATCGCCATGGATGAGGGCCTGCGCTTTGCCATCCGCGAGGGCGGACGTACCGTCGGCGCAGGAGTCGTCGCCAAGATTATCGAGTAGCCGATATCGACCGAAAGAACACCGACCGAATGGAATGTCGGGCGGCAAAGGAGTGTAGCTCAATTGGCTAGAGCACCGGTCTCCAAAACCGGGGGTTGGGGGTTCGAGTCCCCCCACTCCTGCCAGTCCCGGGGCTTTCCCCGGGTGAGACCGGAGCGGTCGTTGGGCAAGCTGAATAGATAAGCCGAATACGCGCGGGCCCGCCCGCAGGCAAAGGACGCAGATGGCGAAGACCAATATCGGACAGTTCATTCGCGAGGTGCGCCAGGAGACCGCCAAGGTCACCTGGCCGACGCGAAAGGAAACCATGGTGACCACCATGATGGTGTTCGTCATGGTATTCTTGGCCGCGATCTTTTTCTGGGTGGTCGACCTCCTGCTCGGCAGCGCGGTGCGCTTCGTGCTTGGCCTTGGAGGCTGAGTTGGCGCAACGCTGGTACGTTATTCATGTCTATTCGGGCTTCGAGAAGAAGGTCGCCGAGTCAATCCGCGAGCAAGCGCGCCAACAAGGTTTGGATGAGCGGATCGAGGAGGTTCTCGTACCGACCGAGGAGGTGGTCGAGATGCGCCGCGGCGCCAAGGTGAATGCCGAGCGCAAGTTTTTTCCTGGCTATGTGCTGGTGCGCATGGATCTGAGCGACGAGACGTGGCATCTGGTCAAGGATACGCCCAAAGTCAGTGGTTTCCTGGGCAGCCGGGGCAAACCCACGCCGATCTCCGACGGTGAGGCCGAGCGTATCAGCCGTCAGGTTCAGGAGGGGATCGAGCGGCCGAAGCCGTCGGTCACCTTCGAGATCGGCGAGCAGGTTCGGGTTTGTGATGGGCCGTTCAATTCGTTCAATGGTCTTGTTGAGGATGTGGATGAAGAACGCGCGCGTCTGAAGGTCGCGGTTTCGATCTTTGGCCGGGCGACGCCGGTAGAGCTCGAATACAGCCAGGTCGAGAAACTCTAAGCGGCGCGATACGACAACCCATGCGCTTCGGCGTGGGAGGCGGAAACCGGGATCGCCACCCGGGGCACGCCGCACCACACGGGAACGCACAATACTAAGGACTTAAATCGAATGGCGAAGAAGATTACCGGATACATCAAGCTGCAGATCCCGGCGGGGCAGGCATCGCCCTCACCGCCGGTCGGTCCGGCGCTCGGTCAGCGTGGGGTCAGCATCGGCGAGTTCGTGAAGACGTTCAACGCGCATACGCAGAAGATGGAGCCGGGCATGCCGGTTCCGGTGACGATCACGGTCTATGCCGACCGCAGCTTCTCGTTCGAGACCAAGTCGCCGCCGGCCAGTTACTTCCTGAAGACGGCTGCGCGCCTCAGCAAAGGCGCTACCGCTCCCGGCGGCGATCCGATCGGCAGCGTGACCATGGGTCAGTTGCGTGAGATCGCTGAGCAAAAGAAGGAAGATCTGAACGCCAACGATGTCGACGCCGCCTGCAAGATTCTGGCAGGCACGGCCCGGTCGATGGGAATTGCAGTGGTGGGGAGCTAGGCCATGGCGAATAAGGGAAAGCGGCTCACCAAGGCCAGTGAAGGCCTGGATCGCGAGGCCCGTATGCTGGTGACCGACGCGGTCAAGGCGGTCAAGGAGCGTGCGATCGCAAAGTTCGATGAGACGATCGAGATGTCCTTCAATCTTGGCCTCGATACCCGCCACGCCGATCAGACGGTGCGTGGCGCGATCTCGTTGCCGAACGGCTCGGGTAAGTCGATGCGGGTTGCTGTCTTCGCCAAGGGCGATAAGGCCGAAGAAGCCAAGGCCGCCGGAGCCGACCTCGTCGGCGCGGAAGATCTGGCCGAGGCGGTGCAGAACGGCGAGATCAACTTCGATCGCGTGATAGCAACGCCGGACATGATGGCGGTCGTCGGCCGGCTCGGCAAAGTGCTGGGTCCCAAGGGCCTGATGCCGAACCCCAAGCTCGGAACCGTGACGCCGGATGTCGTCACCGCGGTCAAAGCCGCCAAGGGCGGGCAGGTTCAGTACCGCGCCGAGAAGAGCGGGATTGTCCATGCCGGGGTCGGCAAGGCGAGCTTTTCCGAGGCGCAGCTTGAAGAGAATGTGCGAGCCTTCTACGCCGCCATCGCCCGCGCCAAGCCGAGCGGCGTGAAGGGGGTATATATAAAGAAGGTGAGCCTGTGTTCGACGATGGGCCCGGGCGTTAGCCTTGATATCGGAGACCTTGCCGATAGCGGCAAGGAGGCGGCCGCGTAAGCCCGGCCGCATTTGAAGGGACCGCGGCAGGTTCCTAACGACACGACAGCCGCGGTCGAGACGAATTTCCCGAATGACGCCTCCCAGAGGGCGCCGATCGGGAAAGGAGGCGAGGGGTCCGCACCCCGCGCTTCCACCCTGTCCGAGATTGCAGGTGCCGCGAGGTCCGGTGTGGATCGAGGGGCTTAAAGGGAAACCGCCGGCATGAGATGGGAGATCGAGTTCACGCGGGTCCGATCGGGCAAGAGCCCATCGGGCTTCGCGCGGCTTGAGCTTCTGGGACGGGCAGGACAGCCGGGGCCGAGCGATTCGGGGCCGGTTGTTTGGAGGGCCGGGCCGGGCCCATTCGCCCGTCCGGTCCATGGCCAAGGGAAGAAGCATCGGAGAAACAATGGACCGATCGCAGAAAGAAGCCCTGGTCACCTCGATGAACGAGATATTCGGTTCGGCGTCCTCGGTGGTGGTGACCCACTACTCAGGCCTGACCGTCTCGGAAATCACTGAATTGCGCGTGCAGATGCGGGACGCTCAGGCGCAATTCAAGGTGACCAAGAACCGCCTTGTGCGGCGGGCGCTGGAAGGCACCAAGTTCGCGGGGCTGTTACCGCTCTTCGAGGGCCCGACGGCGATCGCCTACTCGGACGATCCGGTGGCGCCCGCAAGGGTCGCGGTCAGGTTCGCCAAGGACAACGACAAGCTCGTCGTTCTTGGCGGCGCGCTCGACGACAAGGTCTTGAACGAGACCGAAGTCAAGGCGCTGGCCACGCTGCCGTCACTCGACGAGCAGCGGGCGACGATCATCGGCTTGCTGCAAGCTCCGGCGACAAAGATCGCCGGCGTGCTGCAGGCGCCGGCTGCTCAGCTCGCCCGTGTTTTTGGCGCATATGCCGCCAAGGACGCCGCATAACGGCATCAGGACCTATCAAGCTCAAGCCTAGGAGACACTTAAGAAATGGCAGATCTCGAGAAACTAGTAACCGAACTCTCCAAGCTCACCGTCATTGAAGCGGCGGAGTTGTCAAAGAAGTTGGAGGACGAGTGGGGCGTTTCCGCCGCCGCTCCGGCCGCGATCGCGGTGGCGCCCGGCGCAGCTGGGGGCGGTGAGGCCGCGGCTGAGGAAAAGACCGACTTCGACGTCGTGCTCAAGGTCATTGGTGACAAGAAGATCAACGTCATCAAGGAAGTGCGCGCCGTGACAGGCCTCGGCCTCAAAGAGGCCAAGGATCTGGTCGAAAGCGCGCCGACGGTGATCAAGGAAGGCGTGCCGAAGGACGACGCTGAGAAGATCAAGGAGAAGCTCGAGGAAGTCGGCGCGCAGGTGGAGCTCACCTAGCTTGCCGTCACCTCGAAACCGGATCCGTTTGGCGCCGCTGACGCATGGTTCAAATCCATGGCGCGGCGGTGGTCACGGACCGGCGTTGACAGTCAACATGACCCCGGGGCCGCGTGCGAGCAATCGCCGCGGCCGACGGGGCTTGCGGAGCGCGCTTCGGCGCTTCGTGACCTTACGAAGGATTCGCCGGGCGGCCGTCGGTCGCACCGGTGTATGCGCGAGAGGAGCATAAATGGCCAAGACCGCTGCCAAGACGTCGACCAGGTCCACGGTATTCACGGGACGCGAGCGTATCCGCCGCAACTTTGGGCGGATTCCCGAGGTCGCCCCGATGCCGAACCTGATCGAAGTCCAGAAGAAGTCGTACGATCATTTCCTGCAGATGGAAGAGCCCGAGGGCGGGCGCGACCCCTACGGCCTGCAGGAGGTGTTCAAGTCGGTTTTCCCGATCAACGACTTCTCCGGCCGGGCGCAGCTCGAGTTCGTCTCTTATGAATTCGAGGATCCGAAATACGACGTCGAGGAATGTCAGCAGCGTGGCATGACCTATGCGGCGCCGCTCAAGCTGACCTTGCGGTTGGTCGTCTGGGATATCGACGAGGAGACGGGCTCACGCTCGATCCGCGACATCAAGGAGCAGGACGTTTACATGGGCGATATGCCGTTCATGACCGGCAACGGCACTTTCGTCGTGAACGGCACCGAACGGGTCATTGTCAGCCAGATGCACCGTAGCCCCGGGGTCTTCTTCGATCACGACAAGGGCAAGTCGCATTCTTCAGGCAAGTTTCTGTTCGCCGCGCGCGTGATCCCCTATCGCGGCTCGTGGCTCGATTTTGAGTTTGACGCCAAGGATGTCATCCATGTTCGCATCGATCGCCGGCGCAAACTGCCGGTGACGACGCTGTTGCTGGCGCTTGAAAACGACGCTACGGCGGCGCTGCGAGCCGAGCGCGAAGCTAATGACGGCAAGCTCGATATCACCGAGATCGTCGGCCTCTCGCCGGAGGAGATCCTGGAGTATTTCTACGAAACCATCGATCATAAACGCACGGACAAGGGCTGGAAGACGGCTTTCGATGCCGAACGCATGCGCGGCGTCAAGCTGATCAGCGATTTGATCGACGCCAAGACGGGCGACGTGATGGCCGAAGCCGGCACCAAGGTGAGCCCACGCCTGTCGGTGAAGCTCGCCGAAGAGGGCCTGAAGGAACGCTTGGTCTCCGAAGAGGAGCTCATCGGCAGCTACATCGCCGTCGACATGATCAATGAGAAGACGGGCGAGATCTATGTCGAGGCCGGCGAGGAACTGACCGAAGAGAGCTTGCAAAAGCTCGTTGAGGCGAACATCAAGACGCTGCCGATCCTCGCCATCGATCACATTAACATCGGTCCCTACATCCGCAACACTCTCGCGGTCGACAAGAACATGAAGCGCGAAGATGCGCTCATCGACATCTATAAGGTCATGCGTCCGGGCGAACCGCCGACCCTTGACGCGGCGGAGGCGCTGTTGAGCGGCTTGTTCTTCGACTCTGAGCGCTACGATCTGTCCGCCGTCGGCCGGGTGAAGATGAACGCCCGGCTCGGCTTCGACAATGCCGACGTCCCCGACAACATGCGCACGCTGCGCAAAGACGACATCCTCGCCATCGTCAAGACGCTGGCGGATCTGAAGGATGGCCGCGGCGATATTGACGATATCGACCACCTCGGCAACCGCCGGGTGCGCTCGGTTGGCGAGCTGATGGAGAATCAATACCGTGTCGGCCTGTTGCGGATGGAGCGCGCGATCAAGGAGCGCATGTCGACCGTGGAGATCGACAGCGTGATGCCGCACGATCTGATCAACGCCAAGCCGGCGGCGGCGGCGGTGCGCGAATTCTTCGGATCCTCGCAGCTTTCGCAGTTCATGGACCAGACCAATCCGCTGTCGGAGATCACGCACAAGCGGCGTCTTTCCGCGCTCGGGCCGGGTGGTTTGACACGTGAGCGCGCGGGCTTTGAGGTGCGCGACGTGCACCCGACCCACTATGGCCGGATCTGCCCGATCGAGACGCCGGAAGGGCCGAATATTGGTCTGATCAACTCGCTGGCGACTTATGCGCGGGTCAATCAGTACGGTTTTATCGAGAGCCCTTATCGGCGCGTCGAAAGTTCCAAGTTGCAGGACGAGGTGGTCTACCTCTCCGCCATGGAGGAGGTGAAGTACACCGTCGCCCAGGCCAACGCCACGATCGATAAGGCGGGCCAGTTGGTCGACGACCTGGTCTCCAGCCGCAAAGGCGGCGAATACGTGATGGCGCAGCGCGAGGATGTCAATTTCATCGACGTCTCGCCCAAGCAGCTGGTTTCAGTTGCAGCGGCGTTGATCCCGTTCCTTGAGAACGACGACGCCAACCGTGCGCTCATGGGCTCGAACATGCAGCGCCAAGCGGTGCCGCTGATCCAGTCCGAGGCGCCGCTTGTCGGCACCGGTATGGAAGAGACGGTTGCGCGCGATAGCGGCGCCACCATCGTCGCCAAACGCTCGGGCGTAGTTGACCAGATTGATGCGACCCGCATCGTCGTGCGGGCGACCGATGATATCTCCGCGGATATGCCGGCCGTCGATATTTACAACCTGCTCAAATTCCAACGCTCCAATCAGAACACCTGCATCAACCAGCGTCCGCTGGTGAAGGTCGGCGAGCAGGTTACGGCCGGTGAGATCCTCGCCGACGGGCCGTCGACCAGTCTGGGAGAGCTGGCGCTGGGGCGGAACATACTCGTCGCCTTCATGCCCTGGAACGGCTACAACTTTGAAGACTCGATCCTGATTTCCGAGCGCGTCGTTCGCGACGATGTCTTCACTTCGATCCATATCGAGGAATTCGAAGTGATGGCGCGCGACACCAAGCTCGGCCAGGAGGAAATCACCCGCGATATCCCGAATGTCGGCGAGGAGGCTCTCAAGCACCTCGACGAGGCGGGCATCGTTTATGTCGGCGCCGAGGTGCGGCCGGGCGACATCCTGGTCGGTAAGGTGACGCCGAAGGGCGAATCGCCGATGACCCCGGAGGAAAAATTGCTCCGGGCCATCTTCGGCGAGAAGGCTTCCGATGTGCGCGATACCTCGCTGCGGCTGCCGCCGGGTGTGAGCGGGACGGTTGTGGAGGTTCGGGTGTTCTCGCGGCGCGGTGTCGACAAGGACGAACGTGCCCTTGCCATCGAGCGGGCCGAGATCGCCCGCCTGGCCAAGGATCGCGACGACGAGAAGACGATCCTGGAGCGTAGCTATTACAACCGCCTGCGAGACCTTTTGCTCAATCAGACCATCGATGGCGGGCCGAAGGGCTTGAAGTCGGGTGGCCGAGTGACCGAAAAGGTATTGGAGGACTACACCCGCGGCCAGTGGCGACAGATTACGGTCAAGAACGACAAAAACGCCAAGGACATCGAGGCGGTCAACCGCGTGTTCGACGAGGCGATCGGCAATCTGGAAGCGCGCTTCCGGGACAAGGTCGACAAACTTCAGCGCGGCGACGAGCTGCCGCCGGGCGTCATGAAGATGGTCAAAGTCTTCGTCGCCATGAAGCGCAAGATCCAGCCGGGCGACAAGATGGCTGGCCGGCACGGCAACAAGGGCGTTATTTCCAAGATCGTCCCGATCGAGGACATGCCCTATCTGGAAGACGGCACACAGGTCGATATCGTGCTCAATCCACTGGGCGTGCCGAGCCGCATGAATGTCGGCCAGATCCTGGAGACTCATCTGGGATGGGCATCGGCGGGCCTGGGCATTCAGATCGGCAAGATGCTCGACAAGATGCGCATTGAAGCCAAGGGCGGCGCCGCGGCCGAAGGCAATGGTGAATTGCGGAATTTCCTGAAAAAGAGCTACGGCGACCGGGATTATGCCGAACGCCTCGAGGCCATGAAGGACACCGATCTGAATAACCTTGCCGAGACGCTGAGGGTAGGCGTTCCAATGGCCACGCCGGTTTTCGACGGCGCGCGTGAGAACGAGATCGTCGATCTGCTGAGGGAGGCGGGTCTGCAGGACTCCGGCCAAGTCATCTTGACCGACGGCCGCACAGGCGAGGCCTTCGCCCGCCCTGTGACGGTTGGATACATATATATGTTGAAGCTGCATCACCTGGTCGACGACAAGATCCACGCACGCTCCATCGGTCCCTACAGCCTGGTCACCCAGCAGCCACTGGGCGGCAAGGCGCAATTCGGCGGCCAGCGCTTCGGTGAAATGGAGGTATGGGCGCTCGAAGCATACGGAGCGGCCTACACGCTGCAAGAGATGCTGACGGTCAAATCGGACGATGTCGGTGGCCGCACCAACGTCTACGCCAAGATCGTGCGCGGTTCGGACACCTTCGAGGCGGGCATACCGGAATCCTTCAACGTGCTGGTGAAGGAACTCCGCTCGCTCGGCCTCAATGTCGAGCTCAAACAGAGCAGCTGATGCCACGAACAGACACTATCGGGTGCCGCGGCCATGAGGGCGCGGCGGACAGGAAAAGCGCTGTACAGCGGGAGATCGCTTAGATGAACGAAGTGATGAACATCTTCGGCCCGGTCAAGAAGTCGGAAGACTTTGACCAACTCCGCATCTCGATCGCAAGCCCGGAGCGGATCCGCTCCTGGTCCTACGGCGAGATCAAGAAGCCGGAGACCATCAACTATCGCACCTTCAAGCCGGAGCGCGACGGGCTGTTCTGCGCGCGCATCTTTGGCCCGATCAAGGATTATGAGTGCCTGTGCGGCAAGTACAAGCGCATGAAGTATCGCGGCATCGTCTGCGAGAAATGCGGCGTCGAGGTGACGTTGCAGAAGGTCCGGCGCGAGCGTATGGGCCATATCGAACTGGCCTCGCCGGTGGCGCATATCTGGTTCATGAAATCGCTGCCGTCACGCGTGGGGCTGCTGCTCGACATGACGCTGCGTGACCTGGAGCGGGTGCTCTATTTCGAGAACTACGTCGTGCTTGAGCCGGGGCTGACGCCGCTCAAGCTGCGCCAGCTTCTGAACGAGGACCAGTACCAGCAAGCGGTCGATGATTTCGGCGACGATCAGTTCGAGGTCGGCATCGGTGCCGAGGCGCTGAAGACCATGCTCTCGGCCATTGAGCTTGATGAAGAGCGCGAGATGCTGCGCGTGGAGCTCAAGGAGACCAAGTCGGAGGCGCGGCGCAAGAAACTGGTCAAGCGTCTCAAGTTGGTCGAGGCGTTCATGGAGTCGAACACCCGGCCGGAATGGATGGTGCTCGACGTCGTTCCTGTGATCCCGCCGGAGCTGCGCCCGCTGGTGCCGCTCGATGGCGGCCGCTTTGCGACGTCCGATCTCAACGACCTCTATCGACGCGTCATCAACCGCAACAACCGCCTGAAGCGGCTGATCGAGCTGCGCGCTCCTGAGATCATCGTGCGTAACGAAAAGCGCATGCTGCAGGAGGCCGTTGACGCGCTGTTCGACAACGGCCGCCGTGGCCGCGTCATCACGGGTGCCAACAAGCGGCCGCTGAAGTCGCTCGCCGACATGCTGAAGGGAAAGCAAGGCCGGTTCCGCCAGAACCTGCTGGGCAAGCGCGTCGACTATTCGGGTCGTTCGGTGATCGTGGTTGGCCCCGAGCTCAAACTGCATCAGTGCGGGCTGCCGAAGAAGATGGCGCTCGAGCTCTTCAAGCCGTTCATCTACGCCAAGCTTGAAACCCGGGGCCTCGCCACAACGATCAAGGCGGCCAAGCGCAAGGTCGAGAAGGAGACCGAAGAGGTCTGGGATATCCTCGAAGAGGTAATCCGCGAGCATCCGGTTCTGCTCAACCGCGCGCCGACGCTCCACCGCCTCGGTATCCAGGCCTTCGAGCCGGTGTTGATCGAGGGTAAGGCGATCCAGCTCCACCCGCTGGTCTGCACCGCCTTCAACGCCGACTTTGACGGTGATCAGATGGCAGTCCATGTGCCGTTGTCGCTGGAGGCGCAACTCGAGGCGCGCGTGCTGATGATGTCGACCAACAACATCCTCAGCCCCGCCAACGGCAAACCGATTATCGTGCCCAGCCAGGACATTGTCCTGGGGCTCTACTATCTGACGGCCGTGCGGCCTGACGATCTTGCCCCCGCGGCCGAGATTACCTCGGAGGATGCGCTTGCCGCCGCGCTGGAAAGCGAGTCCGTCGTATTGCGGTCGGCCGACGATACGATGGCTGATGTGGTCGTCGATGACGTCAAGAAGACCTTCAAGTTGATCAAGGACGGCAAGATGATCGCCCATCGCGTGCCGGCTTTTCGGACCGTGGGCGAGATCGAGCATGCCGTTGAAGCAGGCGCAATCACGCTTCACACCCGCATCAAATCGATCTTCAAGACGCTCGACGCCAACGGCAAAGAGGTGGTCCAGCGCGTCGTCTCGACCCCTGGCCGAATGCTGCTGTCGGAGATCCTGCCACGCCACCCGGCTGTCAGCTTCGATCTGATCAACCAGGTTTTGGGCAAGAAGGATATCTCAAACGTCATCGATATCATCTACCGTTACTGCGGTCAGAAGGAGACGGTGCTTTTCGCCGACCGGGTGATGGGGCTTGGCTTCTCCTATGCGTGCAAGGCCGGCATCTCCTTCGGCAAGGATGACCTGAAGATCCCAGTCGCCAAGGAAAGGCTGGTCAACGAGACGCGCGAACTGGTCAAGCAGTTCGAGCAACAGTATCTCGATGGCCTGACGACCCAGGGCGAGAAGTACAACCGGGTTGTCGATGCTTGGGACAAGTGCACGGCCCAGGTCGCGGACGCCATGATGGAGGAAATGTCGCGTACCGTGCCTGGCGAGCCGATCAACTCGGTCTTCATGATGGCCGATAGCGGCGCCCGTGGATCGGCGGCGCAGATCAAGCAGCTCGCCGGCATGCGCGGCCTGATGGCCAAACCGTCGGGCGAGATCATCGAAACGCCGATTATCTCGAACTTCAAGGAAGGCCTGAACGTCCTTGAGTACTTCAACTCCACCCACGGCGCTCGCAAGGGTCTGGCCGATACGGCACTTAAGACAGCGAACTCCGGTTATCTGACCCGGCGTCTGGTGGATGTGGCCCAAGACTGCATCATCACCCAAGACGATTGCGGCACCAAGGACGGTTTGACGGTGCGGGCGGTGGTCGAGGGCGGTGAGGTGATCGCGTCATTGGGTGAGCGCATTCTGGGCCGCTCGTCGGCTGACGGCGTGAAGGATCCGTTGTCGGGCGACGTGATCGTCAAGGCCGGCAAGCTCATTCGTGAAGAGGAAGTCGAGGCGATCGAGAACGCCGGCGTGGAATCAGTACTGGTGCGATCGGTGTTGACATGCGTAGCGAAGGAAGGGGCCTGCGGTGCCTGTTACGGACGTGATCTCGCGCGTGGCACCAAGGTTAATATCGGCGAGGCGGTCGGTGTGATCGCGGCGCAGTCGATCGGCGAGCCGGGCACCCAGCTCACCATGCGGACGTTCCACATCGGCGGTGCCGCGCAGCGCGGCGCGGAAGCCTCGAGCATTGAGGCCGCGTTCACCTCGACGACGAAGATCGAGAACTTCAACGTCGTCATGAACTCCGAGGGCGTCAACATTGTGATGGGGCGCAATCTCGAGATCGTGCTGCTCGACGATGCCAAGCGCGAGCGCGCCCGGCACCGCGTACCTTACGGCGCCAAGCTGTTCGTGGCCGATGGGCAGAGCATTGAAAAGAGCGACAAGCTGGCCGAATGGGATCCCTACACGCTGCCGATCATCACGGAGAAGGAAGGCTACGTCGACTACGTCGATCTGATCGAGGGCATCTCGCTGCGCGAGATCATGGACGAGGCGACCGGCATTGCCAACAAGGTGGTGATCGATTGGAAGCAGCAGCCCAAGGGCGCCGATCTGAAGCCCCGCGTGTCGCTGCGGCCAGGGAAGGACTCCAAGCCCGGTGAGGTCGTGACCTTGTCCAACGGCCTGGAAGCCCGTTACTTCATGTCGGTCGACGCGATCCTTTCGGTCGAGGCGGGCCAGCACGTACAGGCCGGTGACGTGCTCGCACGCATCCCCCGTGAGTCCTCAAAGACCCGTGACATCACCGGCGGTCTGCCGCGGGTCGCGGAACTCTTCGAGGCCCGCAAGCCCAAGGACTATGCGATCATCGCGGAATCCCCAGGCCGGGTTGAGTTCGGCAAGGACTACAAGACCAAGCGGCGGATCGTCGTGCGGCCGGAAGAGGGCGAGCCCGTCGAGTACCTGATCCCCAAGGGAAAGCACATCTCGGTTCAGGAAGGCGATTGGGTCGAGACCGGCGACGCGTTGATGGACGGCAACCCGGTGCCCCACGACATCCTGCATGTGCTGGGTGTCGAGGCGCTGGCCCGCTATCTCATCGCCGAGATCCAGGAGGTCTACCGACTGCAGGGCGTGAAGATCAACGACAAGCATATCGAAGTGATCGTCCGCCAGATGATGCAGAAGGTCGAGATACAGGATCCGGGCGAGACCACTTTCCTGGTGGGCGAGCAGGTCGACCGTCCCGAGTTCGACGAGGTCAACGAGAAGGCCAAGGCACAGAAGCTGAAGCTGGCCACGGCGACACCGGTGCTGCAGGGCATCACCAAAGCGAGCCTGCAGACCAAGTCGTTCATCTCCGCGGCATCTTTCCAGGAGACCACGCGGGTGCTGACCGAAGCTGCGGTCAATGGCAAGATCGACATGTTGCAGGGTTTGAAGGAGAACGTCATCGTCGGCCGCCTGATTCCGGCCGGCACCGGCAGCGTGATGAAGCAGCTGAAGCACGTCGCCGGAGAACGCGACCGCGAAGTTCTCGAATCTCAAGCGGTTGTCGAGGAAGAGGGCGTTGTGGCGCTGACCGACGAATCAGAGGTGGAAGAAAAGCAGTCCGCCTAGTATAATGGGCAAATACGGGCGCCGCGTTTTTGAACGATAAACGCGGCGCCCGTTTCTCAAACCGGTTTTACTTCGGTTTTTCTTGACGGGTCAACGCACCCTCCATAGGATGCGCCAACCTTTGGGGAACCGGCAGTAGGATAGGCTCCTAGACGCGGTTTTCGGTTGCGACTTCCTAGCGGAACAATACCGGGATCACGCCCAGTCAACGGGGCGACACGCGCCGGCCGGGAGCCAGATTGCGGAAGCAACCCGGGCGATGCTTTGCGTCGCGCTTGGGGTTTTTGATGTGTGGATGTGGAGGGGTGTAGACCCAATGCCAACGATTAATCAATTGATCCGCAAGCCGCGCCAGCGGCCGGTGGAACGCAATAAAGTGCCGGCGCTGGAGGCCTGTCCGCAAAAGCGCGGCGTGTGCACGCGCGTCTACACGACAACGCCGAAGAAACCGAACTCGGCGTTGCGGAAAGTTGCGCGCGTGCGCTTGACGAACAGCTTTGAGGTCACCAGCTATATTCCCGGCGAAGGCCACAACCTCCAGGAACATTCCGTCGTGATGATCCGGGGCGGGCGAGTCAAGGATTTGCCTGGCGTTCGCTATCACATCATTCGTGGCACGCTCGATACGCAGGGTGTGTCCGATCGTCGCCAGCGCCGTTCGAAGTACGGCACGAAGCGGCCGAAGTAATGCGAGGATAGAGCATGTCGCGTCGTCGCCGCGCCGAGAAACGTGAGACCTTGCCGGATCCGAAATATCATGATCGGGTTTTGACCAAGTTCACGAATTCGTTGATGCATCACGGCAAGAAGTCGGTCGCCGAGGGTATTATCTATGGTGCCTTCGATCGCATCGAAAACCAGGCGAAGACCGATCCGTTGAAGGTTTTCCACGACGCACTGGAAAACGTGCGCCCTCATGTCGAGGTGCGCTCGCGCCGGGTCGGCGGCGCCACCTATCAGGTTCCGATCGAAGTCCGCCAGGACCGGGCGCAAACGCTTGCGATCCGCTGGCTGATTCAGATCGCGCGCGCCCGCTCGGAGCGCACGATGGCAGAACGTCTGGCGAGCGAGTTGCTCGACGCCGCCAATAGCCGCGGCACCGCGGTCAAAAAGCGCGAAGACACGCACCGGATGGCGGATGCCAACCGTGCTTTCTCGCATTATCGCTGGTAGTTGACGGACGACGGAAGAAAGTCATGGCTCGCACAACGCCCCTGGAGCGCTACCGTAATATCGGCATCATGGCGCATATTGATGCCGGCAAGACGACCACGACCGAGCGCATCCTCTATTACACCGGTCGCTCCCATAAGATGGGCGAGGTGCATGACGGCGCGGCCACTATGGATTGGATGGAGCAGGAGCAGGAGCGCGGTATCACGATCACGTCGGCCGCGACGACTTGTCATTGGAATGATCACCGGGTCAACATCATCGACACTCCGGGCCACGTCGATTTCACCATCGAGGTCGAGCGCAGCCTCCGCGTGCTCGACGGCGCCGTTGCGGTCTTCGATTCGGTCGGCGGCGTTGAGCCACAGTCTGAGACGGTTTGGCGGCAGGCTGACAAATACGACGTTCCGCGCCTGTGCTTCGTCAATAAGATGGACCGCATTGGCGCCGATTTCTTCCGCTGTGTCGACATGATCGAGGACCGTCTTGGGGCGGTCGCGGTCGTTTTGCAGTTGCCGATCGGCGCCGAGGCGGAGTTCGTCGGGCTGGTCGACTTGGTCAAGATGAAAAGCATCATCTGGAAGGACGAGACGCTAGGTGCCGAGTTCGAGGAGGGGGATATCCCGGCCGAGCTCGCCGAGCAGGCCTCAATCTACCGCGAGAAGCTGGTCGAGGCCGCGGTCGAGCACGATGACGTCGCGATGGAGGCCTATCTGGAGGGCACCGAGCCCGACGTGGAGACCATCAAGCGGTGCATCCGCAAGGGCACTGTGGTGGGTGCGATTGTACCGGTACTGTGTGGCAGCGCCTTCAAGAACAAGGGTGTGCAGCCGCTGCTCGACGCCGTTGTCGACTACATGCCGTCACCGACCGAGGTCCTCGCGATCAATGGTTTAAAGCCCGGCACCGACGAGGCGATCGAGCGCAAGAGCTCCGACGACGAGCCTTTCAGTGCGCTTGCTTTCAAGATCATGACCGATCCCTTCGTTGGCTCACTTACCTTCGCGCGGATCTATTCTGGCGTGGTCAAGGCCGGCGATGGCATGCTGAACCCGACCAAGGACAAGAATGAGCGCGTTGGGCGGATGTTGCTGATGCACGCCAACAGCCGCGAGGACACCAAGGAAGCGCGCGCCGGCGACATCATCGCTTTCTGCGGCCTGAAGACGGTAACTACCGGCGATACGCTGTGCGACCCGTCAAAGCCGGTCATTCTTGAGCGCATGGAATTCCCCGAGCCGGTGATCGAGATCGCCGTCGAGGCCAAGACCAAGGCCGACCAGGACAAGATGGGCCAGGCGTTGGCCCGGCTGGCCCAGGAGGACCCGTCATTTCGCGTCGCCACCGACCAGGAAAGCGGGCAGACCGTGATCGCCGGTATGGGCGAACTGCACCTTGAGATTATCGTCGATCGCATGAAACGCGAATTCAAAGTCGAGGCCAATATCGGGGCACCGCAGGTGGCCTACCGCGAGACGATCTCCAAGCTGACCAGTGTCGACTACACACACAAGAAGCAGACCGGCGGCTCGGGACAGTTCGCGCGGGTGAAGATCACTTTCGAGCCTGTGGCGCCGGGCGAAGGTTTTTCCTTCGTGAGCAGCGTGGTTGGCGGCAACGTGCCGAAGGAATTCATTCCGGGCGTGGCCAAGGGCATCGAGGCCGCGCGCCAGTCGGGCGTGCTCGCCGGGTTCCCGGTGATCGACTTCAAGGCGACGCTGACGGACGGCGCCAGCCACGACGTCGACAGCTCGGTGATGGCCTTCGAAATCGCCGGCCGCTCGGCCTTCCGCGAAGCTGTGGAAAAAGCGGGTCCGCGTCTGCTCGAACCGGTGATGAAAGTCGAGGTGGTGACGCCGGATGAATACATGGGCGACATCATTGGCGATCTGAACAGTCGCCGCGGCACTGTCCAGGGCATGGATACGCGCGGCAATGCGCGCGTCATCGACGCGACCGTGCCGCTGGCGAATATGTTCGGTTACGTGAACACGCTGCGCTCAATGAGCCAGGGCCGTGCGACCTACACCATGCACTTCGCGCGTTACGAGGAAGTGCCCCAGGCGGTCGCCGAAGAGGTCCGGGCCAAGATGGCCTGAGCGCATCACGGCTAGATCTCGGTTAGAACCAGACAACGGAACGAACACCGGTATTAGGGACGACAGACGATGGCGAAAGCGAAGTTTGAGCGAACGAAGCCGCACTGCAATGTAGGTACGATTGGTCATGTTGATCATGGCAAGACGACGCTGACGGCCGCGATTACGAAGGTCTTGGCTGAGTCTGGCGGTGCGACGTTCACGGCGTACGACCAGATTGACAAGGCGCCTGAAGAGAAGGCGCGTGGGATCACGATTGCGACGGCGCATGTTGAGTATGAGACGGCGAACCGTCACTACGCGCATGTGGACTGTCCGGGTCATGCCGATTACGTGAAGAACATGATCACGGGCGCGGCGCAGATGGACGGTGCGATCCTGGTTGTTTCGGCTGCCGACGGTCCGATGCCGCAGA
>DATKZM010000111.1:0-20145 GCA_035527975.1 Alphaproteobacteria bacterium
ACGCCTCGCAAAGGACTTCGAAAAATATCCCTCAACCGAACAGGCATGGATCTACATCGCCGCCGTCCAGCTCCTCATACGACAACTGGCAAGAGCCTGATAACATGCAATTAGTTTCGGGCCAGACTCTCAGGATGAGGGCGAGTTTTGGTGGCATTGAGGATGGGATAGACGGTCCGGCGTCATCCTGAGGAACCCCGAAGGGGCGTCTCGAAGGACGCACACACGGCTCCAAATCCCGCGCGCGGGCGAAAGTGGGCCGCCTCGACAACCGGGCACAATTCTCGTGGTAATTATGGATTCCCGCTTTCGCGGGAAGGACGTGACGAATACGCCGAAGGAACGCGCTCAGCCTTCGCCGGCGTCGTCGTCTTTCTTGGCCTCTGCCTCGGGCTTCTTCTCAGCCTTTTTCTCAGCCTTGGCTTTGGCCTTGGCCTCTTTCTTGGCCTTGGCGGGCTTGGCTTCCGGGGCCTTTGCTTTGGCCTGCTCGATCTCGATGGCATCCGCCGCGGTCGCGACTTCCCTGGGCTTGGTGCGGGCGCGGCCCGTAGTGCGCTCGGCGATGCGCGCGGCCTTGCCAGTGAGCCCGCGCAGATAATAGAGCTTGGCCCGGCGGACCCGGCCGCGCCGCACCAGCTCGATATCCTCGATGCGCGGGCTGTACAGCGGGAAGACGCGCTCCACGCCCTCACCGTAGCTCAGCTTGCGCACGGTAAATGAGGAATTCAGCCCAGCATTCTTGCGCGCGATGCACACGCCCTCAAAAGCCTGTATCCGCTCGCGCGTGCCTTCGACCACCTTGACCAGGACGCGCACCGTGTCGCCGGGCGCGAAGTCGGGCAGGCTCTTGTTGGCCGTGAGCTTTTCGATCTGCTCTTGCTCGATCTGTTGGATGGTGTTCATTGCTCGCGTCCTTCTGTAATCCGGGCCGCCTCGTAGCGCGCCCACATGTCGGGCCGCCGGCGGCGTGTGATCTCTTCTGCCTGGGCCAACCGCCAGGCGCGTATCTTTTCGTGGTGACCGGAGAGCAGAACCTCCGGCACCGCCCGCCCCTGCCATTCGGCGGGCCGGGTGTAGTGGGGATATTCCAGCAATCCCCGCTCGAAACTCTCCTCGCCCAGCGAGGCCTCCGCGCCCAGCACGCCGGGCAGCAGGCGGACCGCCGCATCGATCAGCGCCAGCGCCGCCGGCTCGCCGCCCGACAGCACGAAATCGCCGAGGCTCACCTCGTCGAGATCGCGCGCCTCGATGGCGCGCTGGTCGATCCCCTCATAGCGCCCGCACAAGATGGTGACGCCCGGCCCGGCGGCAAGGTCTTCGGCTCGACGCTGGTCGAGCGGCGCACCGCGCGGCGTCATCAGCAGCACCGGACCGGGGCGCTCCGCCACCGTTGCCAGGGCTGCGTCGACCACGTCGGGACGCATCACCATGCCGGGCCCGCCGCCAAACGGCGTGTCG
Organism: Alphaproteobacteria bacterium; assembly: GCA_035527975.1. Lineage (GTDB taxonomy): Bacteria > Pseudomonadota > Alphaproteobacteria > JAPULJ01 > JAPULJ01 > DATKZM01. Next base: position 1,459 of record DATKZM010000111.1, read on the forward strand.
TCCACGGTGCGGTGCTTATCGCGCGCAAAGTCGCGGATGTCCACCGTTTCAAGCGACCAGACGCCCGATTCGAGCGCCTTGCCCGCCAGCGAGCAGGCCAGCGGCCCCGGAAACATCTCCGGGAAGATCGTCAGCACCGTCGCAAGCCAGGGCATGCCGGGCTCGGTCGCCTGGTCGGCGCTCATCGGTCGTCGCCTGCTTTGTTGGCTTTGTTGGCTTTGTTGGCTTTGTCGGCTTTGTTGGCTTTGTTGGCTTCATTGGCTTCATTAGCTTCGTGGGCACTTTCCGCTTCGCCCACCTCATCCGGCGGCACCACCACAATCCGGCCGGCTGCAAGGTCGACAACTGGGACCGCCGCCCTGGTGAACGCCACCAAAAGCTCGGCGCCGTCTTGCGAACGGATATCGATCAGCGCACCGGCGCCATGGTCGTGCACAGCACGCACCGTGCCGAGCGCAGCACCACCCTCATCCTCGGCGCGCAGCCCGATGAGATCGGCGTGATAGAATTCGTCCGCCTCGGGTTCGGGCAGCACCGCGCGCGCGACATAGAATCGCGTGCCCTTCAGCGCCTCCGCGGCGTTGCGGTCGTTCACTCCGTCCACTTCGATCACCAGCGCTCCGCGTGCATGGCCGACGACACGGAGCGTGAAATTGCGCCTCCCCGCTTCGTCGGTAAGCGGCCCATAGGCCGCTATGTCGTCAGGCGCGGCGGCAAAGCTTTTGACCCGCAGCGCGCCGCGAACGCCGTGCGCGCCGGCGACGACGCCCAGACAGATCCGCGCCTCGTTGCGCTTATCCGCCTTTTGCGAATTGGCTGCCTCAGGCGCCTCGTCCCCGACCCTCTCGGCCATCGCCCGCTAGCCGTCCTCCTTCTTCGCCTCTTCGTCGCCGCCCTCGGCGGCAGCCGCTTCAGCCGGGGCTTCCTCTGCTTTGGCTTCTTCCGTCGGGGCCGCTTCAGCCGGGGCTTCCTCGGCTTTTGCTTCCTCGGCCGGGGCCTCTTCAGCGGGCACCTCCGCCGACGTTGCCTCGACGGCGACCTCCTCGGCAGGCGCCTCCTCGGCTTTTGCTTCCTCGGCCGGGGCCGCTTCGGCAGGCGCCTCCGCCGACGTCGCCTCGACGGCGACCTCCTCGGCGGGCGCTTCCTCGGCAGGCGCTTCTGGGGCCGGCGCCGCGCTCTCCGCGGCCGCGGCCTCCTCGGCCGCCTTCTTGGCTTCCTCCGCCGCCTTCATGCGCTCCACCGTCTTCGGCCGCGGCATGGGCTGCTTGGTCTGATCGCGGCGCTCGGCGAGCTCAATGATATTGGCCGCGCCCAGAAAGCGCGCGACGCGCTCCGAGGGCTGGGCGCCGTGGCCGAGCCAATGCTTGATCCGGTCCTCGTTGAGCTTCACGCGGTCGGGATGGTCTTTGGGAACCATCGGGTTGTAGCTGCCGACACGTTCGATGAAGCGGCCGTCGCGCGGCGTGCGCGAATCGGCGATGACGATCCGGTAGTACGGCCGTTTCTTCGCCCCTCCCCGGGCGAGACGGATTCTAAGCGACATGGTCGTGGGTACTCCTGTCTCGTGTTTCTCGATAGTTGCGTTGATTTGATCTCTTCTGGCTCTTCTGGCTCGTCTGGTCAGCGCCCCGGCAGGCCGCCGGGCGAAAAGCCTGGGGGCAGACCTCCGGGGGGCATCCCGCCAGGCGGGAAACCGGGCGGCATGCCACCGGGCATCTTGCCCTTCTTGGCCATCTTGCCCATGCGCTTCATCATCTTCGACATCTCCATCCACTGCTTGAGCAGCTTGTTGATGTCTTGCACGGTGGCGCCGGCGCCGCCGGCGATGCGTTTCTTGCGCGAGGCGTGGAGGATCTTGGGGTTGCGGCGCTCCTTGGGGGTCATCGAAAGGATGATAGCCTCCTGGCGCTTCAACATGTTCGGGTCGATATTCGCCTGATCGAGCTGTTTCTTCATCTTGCCGATACCGGGCAGCATGCCGAGCAACCCGTCGAGCCCGCCCATTTTCTTGAGCTGGCGCAGCTGCTTCAGCATATCCTCAAGGTCGAACTGGCCCTTCTGGATCTTGCGTGCGAGCGCCTCGGCCTCGTCCTGCTCGATCGTCTCGGCGGCTTTTTCCACCAGGCTGACGACGTCGCCCATGCCGAGGATACGGTCGGCGATGCGGTCGGGGTGGAAAACCTCCAGCGCGTCGGTCTGCTCGCCGGTGCCGAGCAGCTTGATCGGACAGCCCGCGACCGCGCGCATCGACAGCGCCGCGCCGCCGCGCGCATCGCCGTCGATGCGGGTCAGCATGATGCCGGTAACGCCGACCTTCTCGCGGAACTCGCGCGCGATGGTGACCGCGTCCTGACCGGTCATGGCGTCGGCGACCAGGAGGGTCTCGGCCGGATCGACCGCCTTGGCGACCTGCGCGACCTCGGCCATCAGCTCCTGGTCGATGGCCAGGCGGCCGGCAGTATCGAGGAGGACGATGTCGTAGCCTTCAAGCTTGCCGGTCTGGATGGCGCGCTTGGCGATCGCCACCGGCGGCTCGCCGGCGACAACCCGCAGCGTCGCCACGCCGATCTGAATGCCGAGTTGGGCGAGCTGCTCCATCGCCGCCGGGCGCCGCGTGTCGAGCGACGCCATCAGCACTTTTTTCTTATCCTTGGCGGTAAACCAAAGCCCGAGCTTGGCCGTGCTCGTGGTCTTGCCCGAGCCCTGCAGGCCGACCATCAGGATAGGCACGGGTGCCGCCGCGCGGAGATTGATCGCCTCGCCTTCACCCAGCGTTTCCACGAGCGTGTCGTGGACGATCTTGATGACCTGCTGGCCCGGGGCCACCGACTTCATGACCTCGTGGCCGACAGCGCGCGCGCGGACCTTGTCGATGAAGTCCTTGACCACCGGCAGCGCCACGTCGGCTTCGAGCAGCGCCACGCGCACCTCGCGCAGCGCCTCGTCCACATGCGCCTCGGTGAGCGCGCCGCGCCTGGTCAGGCGATCGAATATGCCGCCAAGGCGGTCGGTCAGGCTTTCAAACATTGCGTCTCGCAAACATCGCGTCTCACAAACGTCGCGTCACGGGCCCGCCGCATCCTTCGACAAGCTCAGGAAGAAGCTCGGAATTACCCCCAACCGCCATCAAGGCCGTCGCCAGGACCATCAATGGGACGGCCTAAACGACAAACGCGCCCGTGCGCGAAACTCGCGGACGGACGGGCCCCCTCGGGAGCGGATCACGAAGACGGAGCGATCCGGGAAGTCGGAGCGGAATGTAAGGAGAGGCCGCGTGGCTGTCAAGACGGGCACAACCACCTCGCGGCATACTCCGCTACCCCGCAATCCCCCGAAAACCCTAGCCTCCTAAGGATATTTTAACCCGGGCGTTGGCTCAATGCGGGCGCCGCGTGGCTTCGGTTTCGAGGCCGCGCGCAACCGCATGCGCAGCTTTCCGCGCCCCTGAAGGGACCGCCTCCATGATCTCGCGCTTCAGCGCAGAGTTCACAGATCCGTCTGTCGAACGGGCGTTCCGCGAGGCCAGCTTCGCCGATGCTCGGCTGCTCAATCGAACCACCGCGGTAATCGCTTCGCTGATCTATGCCGGCTTCGGTGTCTTCGACTACATCACCCTCGGCGCAAGCCCGCTCTTCTACACGCTCTGCGGGCTGCGTATCGGTTTAGTCTGCACGGCGGTACTGGCGATCGTCCTGACATACGATCCCAAACGCTACCCGATGGCCGACCTCGCCATCCTGGCGCTTCAGCTCTACATCATCGGGCTTTTCCTGGTCGCCGTCGCGGCGCGGACACCCACAGGCTATCTCTATCCGCCGAGCGTCTCGTCTTACGGGATCGTGATGATCGTGCTCGGAAACTACGTTTTCATCGCCACGCGCTTTTCGTTCTGCACGTCAGTCGCACTGCTGGCCTCTCTTGGGTATTGCGCGGTCAGCCTCCTGTTCCGGCCCTTCACCCTGGTGGACCTTGCCCTGGAGGGCGCGCTGCTGCTCGGCTGCAACCTTTTGGGCGTTTCGATGCTGCACCGGATCCAGACGCTGCAACGCCGCCAGTATGAGTTGCTTACCGACGAGCGGCTGGCCCGCGGGCGCCTGCAGGCCCAATCGCGCGAGCTGCGCACGATTGCCCGCGATCTGGGGCGCGCGCGCGACGAGGCGACCATCGCGAACCGCGCCAAATCGGAGTTCCTGGCCCATATGAGCCACGAGTTGCGCTCGCCCCTCAACGCGATCATCGGATTTACCGAGGTCATGACCGCACGCATGTTCGGCGCCGTTCAGCCCACGCGCTACCGGGAATATGTCGAGGACATCCATGCCTCGGGCGTCCATCTGCTCGCCGTCATCAACGACCTGCTCGATCTGTCCAAGGCCGAATCGGGCCGCATGGAGCTGAACGAAACGACGGTGAGTATCGAGGAGGCCGCGACCTCAGCAATGCGCCTGGTGCGCGAGCGCGCCTATGAAGCAACCGTCAGAATGATGCTGGAGGTTCCAAGCACGCTGCCCCATCTGCGCGCCGACGAGCGCATGATCAAGCAGATCATCCTCAATCTGCTGACCAATTCGGTGAGGTTCACCCAGCCCGGCGGCGCCGTCGCCGTCAACGCATGCATCGACGGCGAGGGCCGCCTGTCGCTCTCGATCATAGATGACGGCGTCGGCATCGACGCCGCCGATATCCCAAAGGTTCTGGAAGCCTACGGTCAGGCCGACATCGCCCGGTCGCGCTCCAGCGAAGGCACGGGCCTTGGCCTGCCGCTGGTCAAGTCGATGGCCGAACTCCACGGCGCCGGCATCGAGATCGACAGCGCGCTGGGGCAAGGCACCACGGTCACCATCCGCTTTCCCGCCGAGCGCCTCGTCGCTCCAGGTACGACCACGGACCGAAGAGCCGGCTAGCTGGCCGTCCATCCAGCTCACATGCTTCGACAAGCTCAGCATGAGGGCTTCAGCGTGAGGGCTTCTGCGTGAGGGCTCAGCATAAGGGCCTCATCCTGAGCTTGTCGAAGGACGAGGCCCGGGCCCGCGGGTCGCACCATCGGGCATGGTAAGACCATCAACCGCGCGCACCGCTTGGCATTCCCCGCCCGCCGGGCCATATAAGCCGCACCATCGCGCGGTGTGAGCGGCATGAACCAACATCAGTTCATCAAGATGCACGGATTGGGCAACGACTTCGTCGTGCTCGACCGGCGCGCCAATGGCGGGACCATCCCGCCGGAGACGGCGCGTGCGCTCGCCGACCGGCATCGCGGCATCGGCTGTGACCAGGTGGTCGTGATCGGCGAGAGCGGCATCGCCGATGTTGCCTTGCGCTTCTTCAACCCCGATGGCGGCGAATCGGGCGCCTGCGGCAACGGCACGCGATGCGTCGGCGCGCTGTTGATGAATGAGCGCGGCGCCGATCATCTGGCCGTCGAAACGCTGGCCGGGGTGCTCGATATCGAGAAGGCAGCGGGCGGCCTCATCAGCGTCGACATGGGACTGGCGCGCACCGGGTGGGACGAAATCCCGCTGCGGGAACGCGCCGACACGCTGCATCTCGGGATTGCCGAGGGCGCGCTCGCCGATCCGGTGGCGGTCAACATCGGCAACCCCCATGCGGTCTTCTTCGTCGAGGATGCCGAAGCGATCGATCTGCCCAGGCTCGGCCCCAGGCTCGAACACCATAAGATGTTCCCCGAACGCGCCAATATCGGCGTCGCTCAGGTGACCGCGCCCGACCAGCTTCGCCTGCGCGTCTGGGAGCGCGGCGCCGGGATCACGCTGGCCTGCGGTTCGGGCGCCTGCGCCGCGACGGTCGCCGGCCATCGCCGCAATCTGACCGGACGCACGGTCGAGATCGTGCTCGATGGCGGCCCGCTCGCCATCGAATGGCTGGAAAACGGCCACGTGCTGATGACCGGACCCGTCGCCACCGCGTTCACCGGCGAGTTCGACGCCTCGCTTTTCGCGGGATAAGGAAGGCGCGATGAACGCCGCCCCCGGATCTGCACCAAAGCTCATCACCTTCGGCTGCCGGCTCAACGCGTACGAGTCGGCGGCGATGGGCGAGTTGGCGCGTTCGGCGGGGCTGACCGACGCGGTGATCGTCAACACCTGCGCCGTCACCGCCGAGGCCGAGCGCCAGGCCCGCCAGGCCATTCGCAAGGCGCGGCGCGAGCATCCGGGCGCGCAGATCATCGTCACCGGCTGCGCCGCCCAAATCGATCCCGAGCGCTACGCTGGCATGGCCGAGGTCGACCGCGTGCTGGGCAACCGCGAGAAACTGGAGGCCGCGTCGTTCATGGCTGACGCGGTCGCGCCCGTGCAAGTCGGCGACATCATGGCGCTCACCGAGACGGCTGGGCACATGCTAGGCGGCTTCGACGGGCGCAGCCGCGCCTTCGTCGAGATCCAGCAGGGCTGCGACCACCGTTGCACCTTCTGCATCATCCCTTACGGCCGCGGCAACAACCGCAGCGCGCCCATCGGCGCCATCGCCGAGCAGACCCGTACGTTGATCGAGGCCGGATACCGGGAAGTCGTGCTGACGGGCGTCGACATCGCCGGTTACGGCCGCGATCTTCCAGGGACGCCCTCGCTTGGCCAGCTCGTGCGCCGCCTGCTCGCGGCCGTGCCCGAATTGCCGCGCCTACGGCTCTCCTCGCTCGATCCGGCGGTGGTCGACGACGATCTTCTGCGCGCCGTTGCCGAGGAGGAGCGGCTGATGCCGCATCTGCATCTCAGCCTCCAGGCCGGCGACGATCTCATCCTGAAGCGCATGAAGCGCCGCCACCTCCGCGCCGAGGCGGTGGCGCTGACCGAACGCCTCCGCGCGCTCCGCCCGGATATCGCGTTCGGCGCCGACCTGATCGCGGGCTTTCCGACCGAAAGCGCGGCGGCCTTCGCCAACACCCTCGCGCTGATCGACGACTGCGGCCTTGCCTACCTCCACGTCTTTCCCTATTCGGAGCGGCCGGGCACGCCCGCCGCGCGCATGCCCCAACTGCCCAAGTCCATCCGCAAGGCGCGCGCGAAGGCGCTGCGGGCAGCAGGCGAGCAGGCGCAAGCGCGCTTCCTCGACAGCCGCATCGGCAAGACCGAGGCGGTCCTCGTCGAGGCCGGCAGTTCAAGCCGCACGGCGCATTACGCCCCGATCCGCCTCGCCGGCGAGCACCCGCGCGGCAGCATCGTCGAGGCCACGGTCACGGCCCGTGACGGCGATACGCTGGTCGGCCGGGCCGCCTGATGTTCGGCCGCAAAAAACAGGTGGCTGCGGGCGACAGCGCCGAAGCGCAACCGGAGAAGAAGAAAGGCTGGTTCTCCCGTCTCAAGGACGGCCTCACCAAGTCCACGGACAAGATCACCGACGGCATCGACGCGGTGATCGACGAGGCGCCCGAGGCAGCGACCGCCCCTGCCCAGCCCATTCCAGAGCCCATTCCCGAGCCCACACCGGAGCCTGTATCGGCCGCTCCGCCTGACCCGGCCCCGCCGCCTGACCCGGCCCCGCCACCCAAACCGGCGCCAGCACCAGCTAGGGCGGACGCGCGCCCAGCGCCAAGCAGGCCGCCGGCGCCCGCCCAGCCGGTCCAACCTGAGGCTAAGGCCGAGACCGCGTTAGCACCGGCGGCCACGAAACCTCTCGAAGCCAAACCTGTCGAACCCGAACCCGCCCCGCGCGTGGCCGCAAAGCCGCCGCCCATCGCGGAAACAGCGGTCGAGCCGGCACCCGTCAAGGCCAAGGCGGTGGAACCGGCCGACCGAATTGAACCCGCGCCGGCCGCATCCGACGAAAGGCCGGTGCCACCGGCCCCGGCGCCAGAAGAAACAGAGGACCAAAAGGCCCGTCCCGGCCTCGCCGAGCGCATCGTCCGTTTCGTGCGCCGGCGCAAACTCGACGACGCCGCACTGGAGGCGATCGAAGAGGTGTTGATCACGGCCGATCTCGGCCCCGCCGCCGCTGCCAAGCTCACTGCAAATCTGGCGCGCGACAAGTTCGACAAGGCGGTCTCAAGCGCGGAAATTCGCGAGGCGCTCGCCGAGAACGTGGCCGAGATCCTGGCGCCGGTGGCGCAGCCCCTCACGCCCGACGCCGACAAGCACCCGTATGTCGTGCTGGTGGTCGGCGTCAACGGCAGCGGCAAAACCACCACCATCGGCAAGCTCGGCAAGCAATGGGCCGATGAAGGCCGCACCATCACCTTCGCGGCCGGCGATACGTTTCGCGCCGCCGCCGTCGAGCAGCTCAAGATCTGGGGCGACCGGGTGGGCGCGCATGTCGTCGCGCGCGACACCGGCGCCGATGCGGCCGGGCTCGCCTTCGATGCGTTAAAGGAGGCCGCCGCGCGCGGCGACGACGTGCTGCTGGTCGATACCGCTGGCCGGCTTCAGAACAAGGCCGATCTGATGGCCGAGCTGGCGAAGATCGTCCGCGTGCTGCGCAAGCTCGACGAAAGCGCGCCGCATTCGGTCCTGCTGGTGCTCGACGCCACGGTCGGCCAGAACGCCCACAGCCAGGTTCGGATCTTCAAGGAGATCGCCGAGGTCAGCGGGCTCATCGTGACCAAGCTCGACGGCAGCGCCAAGGGCGGGGTGATCGTGGCGCTGGCCGAGGCTTTCGGCCTGCCGATCCACGCCATCGGTGTCGGCGAAGGCGCGGACGACATGCGCCCCTTCGAGCCCCGCGATTTCGCCCGCAGCCTGATGGGGCTGGAGGGGTAGGGGGGCCGGACCGCGCCCTCATAGTTTCCCTCCCCCTCTGAAGAGGGAGAGGGGGCCTAAGGCCCCCTTGTGCTAGCGATGCCGGTACAGGGCCGCTCACCCGCTCTTCAGCAAGGCCGCGAAATCTTCCGATGTCATCGCCTCGCCGATCAGATAGCCCTGCGCCAGCTGGCAGCCCTCGGCGGCCAGGAAATCGAGCTGGTTCTGGCGGCTCACCCCTTCGGCCACCACGCGCAGGTTCAGCGCGGCGGCGAGGCTAACGATCGCGCGCACGATCGCCGCGTCCTCGGCGTTGTCCGGCAGCTCGTCGACGAAGGCGCGGTCGATCTTGAGCGCGTCGACCGGAAAGCGCCGCAAATAAGCGAGCGAGGAATAGCCGGTGCCGAAATCGTCGACCGTGATCGAGACCCCCAGCTTGGCAAGGCCGATCAGCGTGTCGGCGACCTGCTCGGGATCGCGCATCAAGCTTGATTCGGTTATCTCGATTTCAAGGCGCGAGGGGCTGAGCCCGGCCTCGTCAAGCGCCGCTGCGATATGCCTGGCGAAATCGGCCGCTTCGAACTGCTCGGCCTCGACATTCACCGCGACGCCCGGCGGCGGGCCGTCACCGGAAGCGCCGATCGTCCTGGTCGGCCAGCTCGCCGCGTCGCGGCATGCCTGGCCTAATGCCCACTCGCCGAGCGGCACGATCATTTCGCTCTCGCGGGCGACGCCGAGGAACGCGTCGGGCGCGAGAGTTCCACGCTCGGGATGCTCCCAGCGCATCAGCGCCTCGGCGCCGACGATGCGCCCAGACGCGATATCGAGCTTGGGCTGGTAGCGCATGCGCAGCTCACCGGCCTTGAGGGCGCCGCGCAGATCGCGCGCGAGACCGACCCGGTCCTCCGCCTCGGCCGTAACCGCGCGCGCGTGATAGGCAAAGGCCGCGCCGCGTTCCCTGGCGGCATCGAGCGCGCCGCCGGCAAGACCGGCCAGCACCTCCGGCTCGCGGCTGTCATCGGGGTAGAGCGCGATCCCCACCCCGGCCGCCGGTCCCAGCCCGTCGAGCAGCTTCTGGGCCAGGAAGGCCGCCTCGTCGAAGCGGTCGAGATCGGTCTGGATTACCGCAAAGCGCCGCTCGTCGAAACGCGCCACGGTATCGGTGGCGCGCACCCGCTCGGTGAGCGCGGCGCCCGCGGCCCGGATCGCCTCGTCATCGCCGCGCGCGCCCGGATCGACCACAAGCACCGCCAGCGCGCCCTTGCGCCGGTCGGCGCGCGCCATCGAGTGGCGCAGCCGGTCACCGAACAATGCGCGATCAGGAAGACCTGTGAGGGGATCGTAGAGCGTCATGGGACCGCGCCACGTTAGAGTTTTGGCCGCTTGCCGGCAAGCGATCCCGGCGCCAATACAATGGGGACGACGCGCTCACCCAAGCGTATTGCCGATCCCGTCCCAAACCAGCTTCAGCCCGGTGCCGAACAACAGCAGATAGGCTATGCGGTAGAAGATCGCCTCCGGTACGCGCTTGTGCAGCCAGACCCCCAGCCAGACGCCGAGCGGCGCCAGCGGCAACAGCACCAGGGCGGTCGTCATGTTGGCCGCGGAAAACTGGCCGAGCATCGCGTAGGGCACAAGTTTCACATAATTGAGCACCATGAAGACGACCACCATGGTGCCCTGATAGAGCGTCTTGTCGAGCTTCTGGGGCAGCAGGTAGATCTGCGCCGGCGGGCTGCCGGCATGGGCAACGAAGCTGGTGAAGCCCATCAGGGTTCCCCAGAAGGCGCCGCGCCCGGCATGGGGCTCGCTCGCCGGCATATCGCGCCGGCCCAACAACGGCGCCACGATCCAACGGTACAGCGTGAAGGAGAGTGCGATCACGCCGACGATCAGCCGCACGAAATCGTCGGTCAGGTAGTCGAACGTGATCCAGCCGATGCCGATGCCGACCAGGCCCGCGACGATCAGGATCGCGGTGTTGCGGCGATGCCAGGTCTTGCGGTAGGCGATCAGCCCGGCGATATCCATCAGGCAGAGGATCGGCAGCATGATCGCGGCGGCCTGCACCGGCGAGATCAGGAGCGCCATGACCGGCACGGCAACGCCGCCCGCCCCGCCGAAGCCGCCCTTGGAGATGCCGGTCAGCATCACCGCCGGCACCGCCGCGACGTAGAACCACGGATTGTCGATCAGCATCGGACGTCTTCGCCCCAGATCCCAGATTTCTCGATCCCGGATTGCACGCTCAACGCCCCACCGTTCACTCGCTCAACCGTTTCCGCAAAGCCCCATTCTTCGACAGGCTCAGGATGACGCGGATGAGCACACACACAAAACGCCCCTCATGCTGAACTTGTCGACGCATGAGGGCCGCATAACCAATCCATCCGGCGAATTTGCAAATCCCCCAAACCCAGCGCAGCGTCCGCCACTGGCGCAGCCATCGCGCGCGGCCTATATACACCCGGTCATGAACCCGATCGTCAAATTCCTTGTCGAGGTCGGCCCGCTTGCGGCCTTTTTCATCGCCTATTCCACCTGGGGCGGCGGTGACAAAGCCAATTTGATCGCCGCCACCGCGATCTTCATGGGCGCCATCACGGTCTCGCTCGCCGTCTCGGTGTGGCTGGAGCGACGGGTGCCGCTGATGCCGTTGGTCAGCGCCGCCGTGGTGTTCGTGTTCGGCGGCCTCACCCTCGCCCTCGACAGCGAGATCTTCATCAAGATGAAGCCGACGATCATCAACGCGCTCTTTGCGGCGATTCTGTTCGCGGGGCTCGCCCTGCGCCGGGCCTTTCTCAAGCATCTGTTCGGCACGGTGATGAAGCTCGACGAGGAAGGCTGGAAAAAGCTTTCGGTCCGCTGGGCAATCTTTTTCGTTGCCGTGGCGGTTCTGAACGAGTTCGTCTGGCGCAACTTTTCCACCGACCTCTGGGTCAACTTCAAGGTCTTCGGCATCCTGCCGCTGACCTTGGTTTTCGCGCTTTCCCAGACCCCGCTGATCCACCGCCATACGATCGCGGAGGAAAGCCCGGCCGGTAAAGGCTGACGCCGCCGCGTCGTTGGTTCGCGGCCAGGCCCGCCAAAGTCCTTGAATTGCTGCGCGCCGCGCGCGAGGTTGCGCCAACCCAGTCGCCTTGATGAGACAAACGAACCGCATGGCCGACCGCCCGACCACTGGCCCAGGCAAGGGCCCAAACGAAGGCTCGAAAAATCCGACCAGGGCCGCCTTTTCGTCTCCCATTCCCCATGTCAGCGAGCTTGGCATCGAGCTGGTCGAAGCGGGCGGCGGGCGCGGGCTCATGCGCCTGCCCTGGCGTCTCGACCTCGTCGGCAATCCCGAGACCGGGGTGCTGCATGGCGGCGTCGTCACCACCCTGATCGATTCGGTCTGCGGCATGGCCTGCCTGACCGCGCTCGAAAAGCCGCAGCCGATCGTCACGCTGGATCTGCGGATCGACTACCTGCGGCCGGCCACGCCGAAACGCGACATCTTCGCCGCGGCGGAAGCCTACAAGGTCACCCGCCAGGTCGTCTTCCTGCGCGCCACCGCCTATCAGGATGGCCCCGACGACCTCGTGGCCGCCGCCGTCGGCACCTTCATGCTGAGCGGCCGCCTCGGCCTGCGCCCGGTTGCCGAGGCGCCATCATGAGCGCCTTCGTCGATCTGATCGCCGAGGCGAAGGCGAGCAGGAACTTCCAGGGGCTGGTCGACAACATCCCCTACCACGCTTATCTGGGCATCCGCGTGCATGAGGAAAACGGCGCGCTGATCGCGGTGCTGCCGGGGAATGAAAAAATCATCGGCAATCCGGCCCTGCCCGCGATCCACGGCGGGGTGATCGGCGCCTTTCTGGAGACCACTGCCATTCTCCACCTCATGTGGTCCGGTCAGACACTCCACGTTCCAAAGACGATCACGGTCACGGTCGACTATATGCGCTCGGCTGCGGTTATCGACACATACGCGAAAGCCACCATAACAAAGCTCGGATCGCGGGTAGCGAACGTGCGCGCCCGCGCCTGGCAGGACGACCCTGAACGGCCCGTCGCAGCGGTGAACGCCAATTTCCTCATACAACCGGCCGACAGCGGCTAGAGCATTTTCCGTTCGGTTGCATCACCAGCCCACTCCCCCACCCGGCCACCCATGGCAGCATCCTTGGGGTGGCCGGGCGGGGGAGCGGGCTGGCGCCGATTCCACGCAAGTGGAAAATGCGCTAACTTATTAATCATAAAGGCGAATTCACCGCCTCTGGTGACCTGCGCAGCGCTCCATTAGCTGGGCATTTCCGCAGATTGGCGCTCGCGATCATCCCAAACCAGACCGCATTTCCATTAACCTCCTGACTAATTTTATTAATCCTTTGGTAAGCGCTAACCCCGAATAATCGCCATAAGCTGCGAGGGAACGCGGCCGTGAGCAACTGGTTCGCGCCAGCGCAAATAGCGCGGCAGAGCCGGGTGGAACGAAAGGTTTTGGGTAAGGAGACCGGCGGTGCCTAAACGCACCACATCACGCATAGGTTACAGACCGCGCCACCTTGCGCGCGGCGATTTCGCCTGTCTGCGCCCAAATGCGGGGGCGCAGCGATGAACGTTGCCGCTCAGACCACGCTTAGTCCAGCGCCCGATATCGTCAATCTGCTCGACCTGGCGCGCGACCGCTCCAAGACCGGACGGGCCACGCTGGTCGATGCCGTCGGCAACATGTTCCTGGCCCGAAACGGTGGGCTGAGCGACCGCGAGAGCGCGCTCATATCCGAGATCCTGTGCAAACTGATCGACGAGGTGGAAACCTCGGTCCGCCGGACGCTGGCCGAGCGGCTCTCCGACCGCGGCGACGCGCCTCGCGAGCTCATCGTGCAACTGGCCAATGACGAGATTGCGGTGGCCCGCCCGTTGCTCATCGACAACCCGCTGCTGGACGAGCCCGACCTGATCGAAATCGTGCGCCACCGCTCGCGCGAACACCGGTTGGCTGTCGCCATCCGCGGCGGTATCGGGGCGCCGGTTTCCGATGCCCTCGTCGCCACCGGCGACGGCGGCGTGATCAAGGCGTTGCTGGAGAACGAGAGCGCGACCATCTCGAAGCTCGCCTTTGAGTATCTCGCGGAGCAGGCCCGCCGGACCGATGAGTTTCACGAACCGTTGATCGACCACCGCGCCCTGCCCACCGATCTGGCGTCCAAGATCTACTGGTGGGTATCGGCCGATCTGCGCGACCGCATCGTCGGAAAATTCGACATCGATCCGCTGGCGCTCGACGAGACCCTGCAAGTGGCGGTCCGCGACATGATCGCCGAGACCGACGATCAGGCCGAGACCGGCAAGGCAAACGAGTTGGTCGAGCACCTCTGGCGCAGCAACGCGCTCGACTCCAAACTGCTCATCCAGGTGTTGCGCGAGGGCGAGATCCCGCTTTTCGAAGCGATGTACGCGAAGATCACGCATCTGACCAACGCGAAAATCAAAACACTGCTCTACGAACCTGGCGGCGAGCAGCTCGCCATCGCCTCCAAGGCGGCGCGCATCTCCAAACCCGACTTTGCTTCAATCTTCCTGCTGAGCCGTCAGGGCCGTCCTGGCGACCAGACCGTGGATCCCGGGGAGCTGTCCAAGGTACTGGCCTATTACGATACGCTGAACGCCGAAGCCGCCAAGGCAGAGATACGCAACTGGCGCCTCGATCGCGAAATCGCAGCGGCCACGGCGACCCCGAACGCCGTCAGCTAGAGCATTTTCCATTTGCGTGGAAACGGCACCAACCCGCTGAACGGAAAATGCTCTAACCGCCGGCTCTGATCCCCCTGCCCCCCTGATTTCAGCCTAATACCAAATCTCAGTGATATTGAGCCATTTGACCGCCAAGATTTTGTCCGCCGGATAGGCGCGGGTTGCGCCGTGGTGCGGCGCACCACAAGCCGCGCGCAACGACGCCGGCGGACAAAAGATGGCGGCCTTCGGTGGGGCGGATTGGCCCTCCGGTTAGGCACGCAGCTTGCCCGATGCGCTGCATCGCGCCGCGCCGCGTGCCTAACCGGAGGGCCAACCTGATCTCGTCGCCCTTGGAAATCGGTGTGCGCCCGTAGCCGATGGCGATCGCATCGCCCTCGACCCAGAAGGCGATCTCGCCAGGCTCGACGACGGCGCGGGCATCAGCCTCGCGCACAACTGAGACCGGCGTTTCGAAGTAAACCTCCTCGCCCCAGGTCAGCGCCAACGCCTCGAAGGGCAGCGCCGCCAGCAGCGCCGCGGCGGTCGGCGTATCCAGGGTCTCGGCCTCGATCGCGACCGCGCCCACGGTAATCCGGATGCGTCTCCCGGCCATGCTCTCAGCCCGCGCGTCGCAGCGCTTCGACCCCGGGGAGCGCTTTGCCCTCGAGCCATTCCAGGAAGGCACCGCCCGCCGTTGAGACGTAGCTGAAGTCGTGCACCACGCCGGCATGGGCCAGCGCCGCCACGGTGTCGCCGCCGCCGGCCACGGTCAGCAGCGTGCCGGCCTTGGTCCGCGCGGCGGCCGCACGCGCCACCGCCACGGTGCCCGCATCGAAGGGCGGCACCTCGAAGGCGCCCAGCGGTCCATTCCAGACCAGCGTGCGCCAATCCTCCATCGCGGCGTTGAGCGCCGCCACGCTGGCCGGGCCGATATCGAGGATCATGGTGCCGGCCGGCACTTCGCCGATCGGCGCCGTTTGGGTCTCGACATCTGGCGCGAGCTTGGCCGCGACCACCGCGTCCTCGGGCAACAGCAAGGCGCAGCCGGCCTTCATTGCGGCGGCCTCGACCCCACGTGCGGTATCGACAAAATCGGGCTCCAGCAGCGAGGCGGCGACGTCGATGCCGCGCGCATGCAAAAAGGTGTTCGCCATGGCCCCGCCGATCACGATCGCATCGACGCGCCCGGCGAGATTCTCCAGGACCGCGATCTTGGTCGAAACCTTGGCGCCGCCGATCAGCGCCGCAAGCGGGCGCTCGGGCACATCGAGCGCTCCGGACAGGGCTTCGAGCTCGGCCTGCATGGCCCGGCCAGCCGCCGCCGGCAGCAGGCGCGCGATCGCCTCGGTCGAGGCATGGGCGCGATGCGCAGCGGAGAAGGCGTCATTGACGTAGAGATCGCCGAGCGCCGCCAGCGCGGCCGCAAAGCCCGGATCGTTCGCTTCCTCGCCGGCATGGAAGCGCAGGTTTTCCAGCACCGCGACCTCCCCGTCGCCGAGCGCTTGTGTTACCGCCGACGCCGCCTCGCCGATGCAGTCGGGCGCGAAGGCGACCTTGCGCCCGCCCAGCGCTGATTTGTGCGCAGATTTGAGCGCGGTCTCGAGCGCCGCGGCGACGGGCCTCAGCGAGAACTCCGGCGCCGGTTTGCCCTTGGGCCGGCCGAAATGCGACAGCACGATGACGCGCGCGCCTTTGTCCGCCAGCTCGTTGATCGTCGGCGCCAGGCGGTCGAGCCGCGTTGTGTCGGTAACCCGGCCATCCGCCATCGGCACGTTCAAATCGCCGCGCAGCAGCACCCGCCGCCCCGCCACCTCAAGATCGTCGATTGTTTTGAAAACCCTCACCGGCGCGGCCCTTCTTTTGCGGTTCTTCTTGCGCGCCTATTCCATATCGATCGAGGCCGCGCCCGCAACCGCATAATCGCTGGGGCCGATATCGAAGATGTTGCGGATCGGGTCGCCCAGCAGGCCAAGCGCGCCCGGCTGGCGGGCGCCCTCGATCACGGTCACATCACCCAGCTCGCCGCCGACATTGTCGACGCGCAGCCAGTGCACCAGATTGCCGCTTTCTATGTCGATCACCGCCACCGCGCATTGCGGGTTGGCCTTGGCCTTGGCGAGGGTCTGGGCAACCGGCAGCTCATCGAAGCCGGCTTCGCGCCGCGGCCGCGAGACGGTGACGATCGCATAGCGGCCGACGAAAGCGAGCCCGCGCAGGAACCCCGGACACAGGGTCACCCGCTCGAAGCGGCCGCTGGCGGGATCGATGAAACCGAGATACCCCGTCCCGGATTCCAGCAGCCACAGCTTGCCGCGATGCACCCGCGGGCTGCATGGAAGCGACAGCCCGCGCGCGATGACCGCCCCGCCCGGCACGTCCATGACCACGCCGCTATCGACGCGGCGGTCGCGCCAGCCGCCGGCCGTGTTCTCGCTTGCCAGTGCCGTGGCATAACGCAGCTTGCCCTCATCGACGGCGATACCGTTCAGATGACAGCGGTCCTCGGCAACCAGCGCGGTGACAAAGGGCGGCCGCCAAACCGGTACAAAATTGTACAGGTCGCGCAGCTCGGCGACGCAGGAGAAGAGCGGGTTGGCAAACAGCACCCGCCCCTCGCCGTCGACCGCAATATCCCCCGGCCTGATCTCGCCGGTCGTGTAGGCGGCCTGGGGAATGAACAGATGGTCGTAACCGGCGACCGTGACGCCCTCGGCAAGGCGGTTCTCCAGCCGCCAGATCTGATAGCGCGTGGCCAGGAAGATACTGTGGCCGACCGCCCTGACCGCATAAGTGCGCCCGAAGGCCCGGCCGACCAGGGCGATCTCGCCTTCCCTGGTCAGCCCGATCAGGAACAGCATGCCGCCCGCGCGCGTCGTCAGCGCCAAGCCGATATGACGCGCCGTCAGCCAATCGGCGAAGCCGGCCGAGCGGCTGAGCTTCGGCCTGTCGGCCGTCTCCTCGGCGCGGTGATTGCCTTCGGTGCTGGTCATGATCTTCGAGCCGGCGCGTTATCCGTCAGGGGCTGCTGCGCCCCGGAGCAAGGTTTGGATTGGCGCCGCCGCCACCGATCCGAACAGTCGAACTATTTTCAAACGAAACGACAAACTATGAATGCGATCTCGGGACCCTCACCAGCGCCGCTCCAACCGCCGGAAACCGTTGGGCTTGCGCGTCGCCTCCGCCGGCGTCGGCACGCCCATCGTCTTCAAGAGGATGCCCATCGTCGCCAGGGTCCGGTAG
Source organism: Alphaproteobacteria bacterium (assembly GCA_035527975.1). Lineage (GTDB taxonomy): Bacteria > Pseudomonadota > Alphaproteobacteria > JAPULJ01 > JAPULJ01 > DATKZM01. The sequence goes on from DATKZM010000111.1 coordinate 19,110, forward strand.
ACGCCGAACTTTACGGTGGAATCCTCGGTCACGAGCTGGCTGCGCGTGGAGAAGAGCTCGTTCTGAATGTCGAGCAGGTCGAGCAGGGTGCGCCGGCCAAGATCGAACTGTTTGGAGTAGGCATCGCGCACCTTGGCCGTGGCCGCGACCTGGTTTTGCAACGCCACGCGGCGTCCGCGCGCCGCGTTGAGCGCAGCCCAACTGACCGCCACCTGCTGGGCAACTTCGCGCCGCGACCGGTCGAGCGTATCACGCGCTTCGGACAGCCGCGCCTTGGCCTCGCGCAACCGCGCCGCATCGGCGCCGCCGCGATAAAGGCTCCAGCGCGCGACCACCAGGGCCTGGGCATCGAAGGTGCTGCCGCGCACACCGTCGACATTGCGCAAACGGTTGGCGGAGGCCTCGATGCTGACCTTTGGAAAGAACTCCGAGCGGGCGATGCCGATCTGGCCCATCGCCGCGGTGATGTCCGCCGCCGCGGCGAGGATCGCCGGCGCGGTCTTGAGCGCGATCGCCGCGGCCGCGTCGACATTGGGCGGCAGCTCCAGCTCCGGCGCGGTCACCGCTTCGAGCTTTTCGGGCCGCTCGCCGACGACGGCGCGGTAGCGCGCCACGGCATCCTCGTAGCGGCCATGCGCGCTGGCGAGGTTGCCCTTGGACGCATACATCCGCGCCCGCGCCTGCTCGACATCGGAGCGCGGACCGCGGCCGCCGCGCGCGCGCGCGCCGACGCGGCGCAGGATCGCCTCATGCGCCTGGAGATTGCGTTTGGAAAGCACCGCCACCCGCGCCGTGCGCAGCACGTCGAGATACGCCTCGATCCCGCGCAAGGCCACGGCCTGCGCCGTGTCGCTGACCCGGTAGCGGGCCGAATTCACGCGGCCCTTCTGGCGCGCCACCTCGCTGTCGGTGAAAAAGCCGTCGAACAGGCGCTGCTGGACGACAACGCCCGCCTCCTGGCGGGGCATGCCGTCATAGCCCGATTTGCCGCGGCCGCGCGTCGCCCCGTTCAGGCTGGCCTCCGGGCCGACCGCAC
>DATKZM010000112.1:0-2838 GCA_035527975.1 Alphaproteobacteria bacterium
TGGCCGAACACCCCCAACTGCGGAAGTATCCCTTAGATCGTGGCTTGCGCACGCCGCCAGGCCTCGAACATCAGCACATTCCAGAGGAACTGCTGCCAGTTGCGCCGCCCCGATTGATGCTCCGCCCATTTCTCCTGAATGGGCGCCGGATCGAGCAGGCCGGCGCGGGACATGGCGCCAGGATCGAGCAGGTCGGCGGCCCACTCCTTCAAGGGTCCGCGCAGCCAAGCGTCGATGGGCACGCCGAAGCCCATTTTCGGCCGCTCCACGAGATGCTTCGGCACATACTTATTGAGGACCTGCCGGAGCAGCCACTTGCCCTGCCCGCCGCGCATCTTGAAATGCGCCGGTAATTGCCAAGCGAACGCCACGACGCGGTGATCGAGCAGCGGCACGCGCGCCTCGAGCGACACAGCCATCGAGGCCCGGTCGACCTTGGTGAGAATGTCGTCGGGGAGATAGGTCACGCTGTCGGCATATTGCATCCACGACAATTCATCGCCCAAGCGCCGCCGCACATCGTCGCTGAACGCGGCCTGGTCCGGCGCGCTCGCGCCCTTGACCAAGGACCACGCGCCAGTCCACTGCGCGATCAGCGAGCGGTAATAGCTGGCCCGATCGTGACCCAAGACGCTTGCGAGCTTTTGCAGTTTGTCGCCCGCAAGCCGCGGCCGCATGCTGGCGGGCACCACATCGAACAGGCGGTCCCACGATGCCGGAGGAACCGCCCTGATCATGTGTGCCAAGCAGGCGGCCATCGGCTGCGGCAGGAGCCGAAGCGCCCGCGCGATGCGCAAGCCCTGGCCATAGCGCGTATAGCCCGCGAACAGCTCGTCGCCGCCATCGCCGGAGAGCGCCACTGTCACATGCTGCCGGGTCATCTCCGACACGAGAAAGGTCGGGATCTGCGATGAGTCCGCGAACGGTTCATCGTAGATCGTAGGCAGCTTCGGGATGACCGCTTGCGCTTGCGCGGCCGTGACATAGAGTTCCGTGTGGTCCGTGCCGAGATGCGCCGCCACGGCCTTCGCCTGGCTCGCCTCGTCGAAGCCGTGCTCGTGAAAACCGATGGTAAAGCTCCGCACCGGCTTTGGACTGTTCGCCTGCATCAGCGCCGTGACCGTCGACGAATCGATACCGCCGGAAAGAAACGTACCGAGCGGCACGTCCGCCACCATGCGCCGCGTGACGGCATCGGTGAGCAGTGCCTCGAGCCGGTCGCGCGCCTCTCCCGCACTCAGGTCAAGCGGCGCGGCCTGCCCGCGCTCGGCCACATCGAGCAGCGACCAATAGGCTTGCCCGCGCGTCTCGCCGTTCCCATCGATCTCCAACAGCATGCCGGGCTCGAGCTTCTCGATGCCCTGATAGATGCTCGACGGCGCCGGCACATAACCGGTGCAGAGATAAGCCCCGAGTGCTTGGCGGTCGATGGCGGGCGCAAAGTCGGGAAGTGTCGCGAGCGCCTTCAGCTCGGACGCGAACACGATGCGCTCGCTCACCCGGCCCCAATACAGCGGCTTGATGCCCAGCCGGTCACGCCCCAATGTCAGCGTGCGCGTGGCTTGATCGAAGGCGGCGAAGGCGAACATGCCAACGACGCGCTCCACCGTGGCGCGCACGCCCCAGGCGGCGAAGCCTTCCACCATCACCTCGGTATCGGAATGACCGCGGAACGTATGTCCGGCGCGCTCCAGCTCGGCGCGCAACTCGCCCGCGTTGTAGATCTCGCCATTATACGAAAGCGCGAACCGGCCTGACGCGGACAACATCGGCTGGGCGCCGGCGGGGCTCAGATCGATAATGGACAGCCGCGCATGGCCGAGCGCCACGCCGGCCTCGGCGTCGGCCCACACGCCTTGGGCGTCGGGCCCGCGATGGCGCAGCGCGCCTGCCATGCCTGCGGCAAGCGCCCGCAGCTCATTGTCGCCGGAGCGCCGTTTGGGATCGAGAAACCCCGCAATTCCACACATAACAGGACCAGGATGACCTCTCGTTGCCTACCCGGCACGGGCGGGAAGCTCTTGTCAAGGCAGCTGCCGTCCCGTGCTATGGAGTCGCGCCGCAATAAATAGCCGACGAGACGTGGCCGTTTTTGGGCCGCAATCCTCTTGCCTGGATAGGGACGGCTCCTGACGTTCGACGGCCTTGCCTGCTCCTTGAACCGATAGCGTTTCACCAAGCCATGCGTGCTTCAGTTTCGGACCTGACTCAGAGCTCGACCAGCAGTCCGAGCGAGGACGAGACCAAGCCGCTTCACATCGTCTTCCATCTGCCGCGTTGCGCGGGCCAGACGATCCACCATCACCTTTCCGGCCACGCTCCCGCGGGGAGTTACTTTCGGGTGAGAAAGCGGAAAGGAGCCGGTCGGGTTTTTCTGCCGAAGTATCGGGCCACCGACCTGCCGGACCTCAAGAGCCTTAATGTCATTAGCGGACATTGGATCGGACGTTCGATCGAGCAGAACTTCCCCGGCAGGCACATCGCCCGGAGCCTCCTGCTACGCGACCCCGTCAGTCAGTTCCTCTCTCACTACAATTTCCGCATGATGCGGTATATCGCGAGGGGCCTGAGTCCCTATCCGCTCGAGATTGCCTACGGCGCTCGCCAGCGCAACTTCCTCACGCATTTCATCCTGCGCACTTTCGCCGAGATGTCTTGGCAGCGACTGCTAACCCTCTCAGCAGCCGACAAATACGAAGAGGCGAACCGGTTTCTTTCCAATTTCTTTTTCGTCGGCGACCATAGGCGATGCAACGAGCTGATCGCCAGTATTGCCCCGGACCTCGGGATTCCGGAGGAGGCGCAGCCGAGGAATACCAGCGAGCAGTGGCTTGAGCG
>DATKZM010000113.1:0-48857 GCA_035527975.1 Alphaproteobacteria bacterium
AGAGTGCGCAGCTCGCTTCGTCCGGAAACCGACGCTGGAATTCGATCAAGGAAGCGTATCTTCGGGCCATGCCGCCGCATCATGCGGCGGGAACCAGCCTCATGCCAGCGAAACCTGGGACAACGGGATAAGCCTTCACGCCGGCGTTGAAGCCTGGCGACCGAGTGCGCCTGCGCGCCGTATTGCTGCCCCCGCCGCGCCCGATCGCACCCGGCGCCTTCGATTTCGCCCGGCGCGACTATTTCCGCCGGATCGGCGCGACGGGCTACGTCGTGGCGCCGCCGGAACCCCAGATCCGTGATGCGGCCGGGCAGGGCGGCTTCGCGCTTGGCCTCGCGCGCCTGCGTCAGACGATCACCGGACGGATCACGGCGAGCCTCGGGGGCGCGGCCGGCGGGATCGCGGCAGCCCTCCTGACCGGGGATCGTGGCGGCATCCCGAAGGAGACCCTGGGTGCTTTACGCAACTCGGGTCTGGCGCACCTTTTGGCGATCTCCGGGCTCCATTTGAGCCTTGTAGCCGTCATATTGTTCTTCTGCATTCGCGCCGGCCTTGCCTTGATCGAGCCAATGGCGCTCAGGCGACCGATCAAGAAGATCGCCGCCGTGGCCGCGCTCGTCGGCGCCTTTGGATACCTGTTGCTCACCGGTGCTACGGTGCCGACCCAGCGCGCCTTTATCATGCTCGCCATCGTGCTGCTGGGCGTGCTGGTCGACCGGGTCGCGATCTCGATGCGGCTGGTCGCCTGGGCCGCCGTGGTCGTGCTGTTGATGGCGCCGGAAAGCCTGCTGTCCGTCAGTTTCCAAATGTCCTCCGCGGCGGTGGTCGCCCTGGTCGCGGTCTATGAAGCCTTGCGCATGCACGCGCCCGGATGGAGGAGCGATCCACGCTGGTGGCGCCGCATCGTGCTCTATGTCGGTGCAGTGGCGCTCACCACCTTTGTCGCCGGCGCCGCGACGGGGCCCTTCGCGGTCTTTCACTTCAACAAGCTCGCGCTCTTTGGCGTTGCAGCGAACCTGATCGCAGTTCCCATAACCGCCTTCTGGGTTATGCCATTGGGGCTGGCAGCGCTATTCCTCATGCCGTTCGGCCTTGAGCAGCTGGCGCTCGTGCCGATGGGCTGGGGGCTCGATGCCGTGATCGGTGCGGCCGAGACAGTCGCGGCCTGGCCGGGTGCGGTGACCCTGCTGCCGGCGATGCCCGATTGGGGATTGGTCGCGATCGCCCTCGGCGGGCTGTGGCTGGCACTGTGGCGCGGCGGGTGGCGCTTTGCGGGCGTGGCAGTTCTGGCCGGCGGCCTGGCGTCGGGTCTCTTTACGCCATCCCCCGACGTGCTTGTCTCCGAGGCCGGCCGCCTGCTCGCGGTCAAGGCACCCGACGGCACCCTCGTGCTTTCATCGCGTCGCTTTGCCCGCTTCCAGGGCAGCGCCTGGCTGCGCCAGGCGGGGCAGCCCACGACCCGTGACTGGCCCGTCGATCCAGGCCTGCTGCGGGGAAAGCGCAAACGGGCGTATGAGCAGGCAGCAGGTGGTGCCGCAACCCCCGCATCCGGCCCGGCCCCTTGGCTTGCCTGCGATGGGCTCGGCTGCATTTACCGCAGCAAAAGCCAGGTCGTGGCTTTGGCACAGGACGAGCGTGCGCTGGCCGAGGATTGCCGCCGCGCTACGGTGGTCGTGAGCCTGCAGCCTTTGGCCGGCCGCTGCCCCTCGGCCCGGCGCAAGGTCGACCGCTTCGATCTCTGGCGTGCCGGCACCCATGCGATCTATCTCTCGCCCAAATCCATCCGTGTTGTGACCGTCCGGGGCGCCCAGGGCGGGCGCCCCTGGACGCGAAATCCAGAAAACCGACCAGCCGGGAAGCGCCGACCCAGGCGGTAAGCGCCATAATCAGCGGAGCCGCCATTGTCCGCAGAATTCATGTAATTATCGAATAATAATTCGTCAAAATGAACGTATTCTTAAGAGTTTATTTCAAGTGATCATCGTAACAATACTTCCCGTGATCAATCCGTAAAAGTGATGGATCACTCTTGACTAAAACTGTTGTATGACGTTGGAGCAAAGACGTGTCACACAAGAAGTTTCGCTATCAGATCAACGTGAGAAAGCTGAGGGCAGAGATATCGAGCGACCTCCACTATGCGGCGACGGTCAGTGACCTGTGCCTAAAAATACGTGGCGTGCCCGACAAGCCGATCGTCCACAATTTCGGAGAAGCCTGCGCCCGGACCAAAAAGGACGCGGAGAAGAAAATGCGCCGGCAGGTCAAGAACTGGATATCCAACTACGCCTGACTATCTCGCCTGAGCGCTTGGATCACCCGCGTTCGACCCGGATCGCCGCCAGTGCCATCGTCGACCAGGTCGGCGCGGTCTGCATGATCCGCCCGCGGCTGGTCGGGCCGTCAGTCGGGCAGTATGAGATTACCCGCCGCGTCGAAGGGAAAATGCGGGTTCCACGCCACTTCCCAAAGATGGCCGTCCGGATCGGCGAAATAGCCCGAATAGCCGCCCCAGAACACGTCCTCCGCAGGTTTGACGAGCGTGCCGCCCGCCGCCGCCGCCTCGGCGATCACACCATCCACGGCCTCGCAGCTCGCCGTGTTGTGGGCCAGCGCCATGCCGGCAAAGCCCTCGCCATCGGGTGACACGTTCGCATCGTCAGCCAGCGCCGCGCGGCCATAGAGCCCAAGCACCACTCCGCCGGCCTTGAAAAAAGCGACCTCATCGTTGCTCGCCGGTGAGGCCCGCCATCCCAGCCGCTCATAAAATGCCCGGGCGCGGGTCATATCGCGCACGCCCAATGTCACAATGCTCAGTCGCTGTTCCAAGCTGGCGTCTGATCTATGAGGCGCGGGCGCTTAGAACTGCCGCAGCAGCCCGACCAGTTTGCCCTGCACCTTGACCTGGTCGGGGCCGAAGATCCGGGTCTCGTATTTCTTGTTGGCGGGCTCCAGCGCCACCGACGCGCCCTTACGACGCAGGCGCTTCAGGGTCACCTCAACATCGTCGATCAGCGCCACCACGATGGTGCCGTTTTCGGCGGTTTCGGCGCGCTGGATAATCACCGTATCGCCGTCGAGAATGCCGGCCTCGGTCATCGAATCGCCCTCGACCTGCAGCGCGTAGTGTTCGCCGCGGCCAAGCATGCCGCCCGGCACCTCGACGCGGTCGGGACTACGCAGCGCCTCGATCGGCGTGCCGGCTGCGATCTTGCCATAAAGCGGCAGCTCGACCGATTCGTGGGTCACCGTCACCGGTATGCCGGTAAGCGCATGGGTGAAATCGCCCTTGATCACGTTCGGCGTGAATTTGCTGTTGCGCGCGGGCTTGCCCGGGCTGGTGCCGACCGCCGCGGTCTCGGGCATGCGCACCACTTCCAGGGCCCGGGCCCGGTGGGGCAGGCGGCGAATAAAGCCGCGCTCCTCGAGCCCCATGATCAGGCGATGAATGCCCGATTTCGACTTCAAGTCGAGCGCATCCTTCATCTCGTCGAACGACGGCGACGTCCCCGACCCAGCGATATGTTCGTTGATGAAGATCAGCAGCTCGTGCTGTTTGCGGGTGAGCATCGGTGCGGGTTCCTCCACGCTCGCCAGGCTCAATTGCTGTTGATCTGTCGTTGATCACAGCCGAACCCAACATCTAGAACAAAATGCAAACTCCGCACATGTTCTAGTTTGGTTCGCGCAGGCCGTCAAGCGTCAAAAGAGGAGATTCGTCGGGCGGCAATGGCGGTTCGGGCCAGTGTGGATCGGCAATCAGGCGAGACGCCTGCCGCTGGGCAGAAGGATCGCCTCGGCGAGTGCCCCCGCCGTCGCCCGCGGGGCCAGCGGCGCCCGGACGATCAGGCAATCGGCGGCAACGAAACGGGAGAGCATCGAGCTATCCTGGCGCTCGAAGGGCTTGGCGACCAGTGCGCCGCCGGCGTCACGGGAGAGCGTTGCGCGGAGATAGTCCTGGCGCCGGTCATTGGCGTCGAGGTCCCCGCCAAGCGTCACAGTGATCGTGCGCTCTGCACTGGGATCCAGTCCCAGCATTGCATCGATTGCCGGGCCGACGAAAAGGATTGCACAGACGAGGCTCGATACCGGATTGCCAGGCAGACCGATCAATTTCGTCTCGCCAAGGCTGCCAAATATAAGCGGCTTGCCGGGCCGCATCGCGATCTTCCAGAAGTCCACATCGAGCCCATCGGGCGCCAGCGCGCTCTGGATCAGATCGTGTTCGCCCACCGAGGCGCCGCCGCAGGTCAGCAGAAGGTCGGCGCCCCGCGCGCCGGCGGCAGCAGCGCGGAGCGCCGCCTCATCGTCGCGGGCGATACCGAGGTCGATCGGCTCGCCGCCGCGTTCGCGCACGAAGCCGGCCAGGGCGAGGCCATTGGAGCTCATGATTTGGTCCGCTCCAACCGGATCGCCGGGCATGACGATCTCATCGCCAGTCGCCAGGATGGCGACGCGCGGCTTTCTGACCACGCTGAGCCAGGGCACGTTCATGGCCGCTGCGAGGCCGATCTCGCGCGGACCCAACCGGGTCCCGGCCGGCACGCCGACCGTGCCTTCACGGAAATCGAGGCCTGCCTCGCGCACATAATGCCCCTTTGACACGTTCTCCTTGATGGTGACCTGATTGCCCTCGGCGTCGGTATCTTCCTGGATCACCACCGCATCGGCGCCCGCGGGCAGCGGCCCGCCGGTGAAAATGCGCACCGTTTCACCCTGGCCAACCCTGCCCTTGAATGCCGCGCCCGCGGGCGCCTCGCCGATCCGCGTGAGCGTGACGGGAACGTCTGCCACATCGGCCGCGCGAACCGCGTAGCCGTCCATCGCCGAAACGTCGGATGGCGGCTGGGTGCGGCGCGAGACGATGTCAGCGGCCAGCACCCGTCCCAAGGCGCTTCCGAGCGCGACCTGTTCGGCGGCAAGACGCTCAAAGGCGCCGACGATGCGCGTGAAGGCTTCCTCGACCGATATCACAGCTTATCTCTGATCATAATTGGCGTGTGTAAGTACCGGATTTTCCGCCGGTTTTTTGTTCCAGGCGGATCTCGCTCAGCACCATGGCCCGGTCCACCGCCTTGCACATGTCGTAGACGGTGAGCGCCGCGACGGAGACCGCGGTCATCGCCTCCATCTCGACCCCGGTGCGCCCGGTGGTGCGCGCGGTCGCGGTGATCTCGACAACGCTCTTCTCGGTGTCGCAAACAAGATCGAGCTCGACCGAACTCAGGGGCAGTGGATGGCAAAGCGGGATCAACTCCGCCGTGCGCTTGGCAGCCATGATGCCGGCAAGCCGCGCCACGCCCAGCACGTCGCCCTTTTTCGCGGTCCCGGCCGCAACCATGGCGAGGGTCTCCGGCGCCATGTGCACAGCACCGCTGGCAACGGCGAGGCGGGCGGTCTCGGGTTTGTCCGAGACGTCGACCATGCGGGCCTTGCCCTTGTCGTCGAAATGGGTGAAGTCCACCATGGTCTCGCCGATCATCCTTTGCGGGGCCCCTAAGGGCCCCCAGACGCGCTATTCATACCCGTTCAGACCATTGTGGGCCAAGTCTTGTAGGCGCCTTACGTCTCCGCCGTGGCCGCCGCAGGGGCCAACAGGGCCCGGGTCGCGGCGGTCACATCCGCCTGGCGCATCAGCGCCGTGCCGACAAGGAAGCCCCGTGCCCCGGCTTTCCGAAGCCGTTCGACATCGCCCGGCGCATGGATACCGCTCTCGGCGACAAGGAAACGGCCCTCGGGCACATCGGCGGCCAGCCGCTCGGTGACTGCCAGATCCGTCGCCAGGGTCTTGAGGTCACGGTTATTGATGCCGATGAGCGGGCAGGGCAGGTCGAGCGCGCGCGCAAGCTCGGCCGCATCATGCACCTCCACCAGCGCGTCGAGGCCGTGCGCGGCGGCGGCATCGGCCAGCTCCCGGGCAAGCTCGTCGCCGACAGCCGCCATGATGATCAGAATACAGTCGGCGCCCAGCGCCCTGGCCTCGACCACCTGATAGGGATCGAGCATGAAGTCCTTGCGCAGCAGCGGCAGGGCGCAGGCGGCCCGCGCGGCGCCCAGATGCGTGTCCTCGCCCTGGAAGTATTTCGTCTCCGTGAGTACCGACAGGCACGCCGCGCCGCCGGCCTCATAGGCTTTCGCCAGCGTCGCCGGCTCGAAATCGGCCCGGATCAAGCCCTCGCTCGGGCTGGCCTTTTTTATTTCGGCGATCAGACCTACGCCGCGCGCAGCGCTCGCGTCTTTGAGTGCCCTAGCAAAGCCTCGCGGTGGCCGTGTGTCGGCCGCCATCCGTTCGATCTCGTCTAACGGCATCGCCGCCTTACGGGCCGCAATTTCAACACCCTTGTCGGCGCAAATACGGGCCAGTGTGTTGGCCGCATCGCCGGTGCGTTCGCTTGCCGGATCACTCAAGCGGCATTCTCCTGCCGCGACCGGCCTGCCGCACTGCTATCTTCCTCCTCGGGCGGAGGCGGCGGCAGGTTGGTGATCTCGACCAGCTTGTCGAGCGCCGCGCGCGCCGCGCCGCCATCGATCGACTGCGCCGCCAATCCGGCCCCGGTCGTCAGATCGTCCGCCTTGCCGGCCACCACGAGCGCCGCGGCGGCATTGAGCGTGACGATATCGCGGATCGGGCCGGCCGCACCCGCCAGCAGGGCCAGCATCGTCTCGGCGTTTTCCTCCGGCTCGCCGCCCTTGAGGGCCTCGGGCGCAGCGCGATCGAGCCCCGCATCCTCCGGCGTCACCTCAAAGCGCGTAACCGCACCGTCTTTGAGCTCGGCGACATGGGTCGGCCCGGTCAGCGTGATCTCGTCAAGGCCGTCGGAGCCGTGCACCACCCAGGCGCGCTCACCGCCAAGCCGGCCCAGCACCGTCGCCATCGGCTCGAGCCACTGTTCGGCAAACACGCCGATCAGCAAACGCTTGACGCCTGCCGGGTTTGAAAGCGGACCCAGGATATTGAAGATCGTCCGCACGCCAAGCTCGACACGCGGACCGGCGACATGGCGCATCGCCCCGTGATGACGCGGCGCCATCATGAACGCGATGCCGGCCTCCCGAAGCGCCTGCTCGATGCGTTTGAAATCGGCGTCCAGATTGACCCCCAGCGCGGCCAGCACATCGGCGGCGCCGGACTTGGAGGTAAATGCCCGGTTGCCGTGCTTGGCGACGGGCACGCCGGCGCCTGCGACAACGAAGGCGGTCGCGGTCGAAACATTGAACGTTCCGGCCCCGTCGCCGCCGGTTCCCACCGTGTCGATGGCGCCCGGCGGGGCTTTGATAGGCGTGGCCTTGGCGCGCATGGCACGCACGGCGCCGGTGATCTCCTCGACGGTCTCGCCGCGCAGCCGCAGCGCCATCAGGAAAGCACCCATCTGCGCCGGCGTGGCGTCGCCTGACATCATGATACCGAAGGCCGCCTCCGCCTGGGCCTCGTTCAGGCACTCGCCGTTGGCGACCAGGCCGAGCAGGGCTTTCATGTCGATGCTATCGGCGGTCATCACACAACGGCTCCTTCGCCGCGCCGGTTACGTGTTCCTTCAAACAAAATAGCCGTTCTAAAACAATAAGGTACAACAGATTATTTCATCACTACATAGATAACTGGGAGTCCAAATGCCAAGTGTATCCAGGCTTGCGCGCGTGGCAACGCCGCCTTGGTGGTGTGGCAGGCGGTTTAGGGCGCCGACATCACTCTCCGATCGACCGGAAATACGGGTACGCGCCGTCCCTCATACACTATCGGGCAGGTCTCGTCGCCCGCATAGTCGGGTCCCGTTTCCCGCTCGAGCAGGTTGCTTGCGCCGCTTCGGTGGATCATGCAGGGTCCCCCACAAAGCCGCTGGAAGGTGGACGTGGCCGGCGCCGCGGCCCGTTCGATCAATGGCCGCCGGGCACTCCGAAGGATTGGTTTCTCCAGGATGAACTCGTGACCGCCGACCGCGACCAGGACGTGTCTGCACGGACGTTGAGCCCGCTTGCGAGGCTGCCGCTCTACTATGGCTGGGTGGTTGTCGCGATCGCCTTCGTCACGATGGGGATCGGGGTCAGTGTGCGGACATCGTTCTCGCTGCTCTTTCCGCCCATTCTGGCGGAGTTCAAATGGGACCGCGGGGTGACGGCGGGCATCTACTCCGTGGGCTTTCTCTGCTCGATGCTGCTTTCGCCCTTCATCGGCGCGCTGATCGCCCGGTTCGGGCCCGCGCCGCTGCTATCCGCCGGCGCGGTGATCGTCAGCGGCAGCCTGATGCTGACCACGGCGGCGACCACCCAATTCCATCTCTTTCTCACTTTGGGGACCGGGGTGGTCGGCGGCAGCGTCATTCTTGCTTACGTCAGCCATTCGTATTTCCTGCCGTTCTGGTTCACAAGGCGGCGGGGCCTGGCAATCGGGATCGCCTTTTCCGGGGTCGGCGCGGGCGCGATGGTGCTGTTCCCCTGGCTGCAGTCGATCATCGGCGCCGAAGGCTGGCGCGAGGCCTGTTGGACGATGGCTATCTTGCTGCTGGCGATCGTCCTGCCGCTTAATCTGTTTTTTCAGCGCGGCCGGCCGGAGGATATGGGGCTCAAGCCTGACGGCGATGGGCGGGCCGGTCGCAAGGCGTCCGGCCCGGCGGTCGACAATGTCGTCGACCGCGCCTGGGTCGACACCGACTGGTCGCTTGTCCGTGCCATTAGGACCACGCGCTTCTGGTGGCTCTCTCTCGGCTATTTCGCGGGCATGTACGCCTGGTATTCAATTCTGATCCACCAGACCAAATATCTCGGCGAGATCGGCTTCTCCACCGAGATCGCCGCCCTCGCGCTCGGCCTCGTCGGGCTGATGGGGGTTGCCGGCCAGATCAGCCTTGGAGCGCTTTCCGACCGGATCGGCCGCGAGTTTGCCTGGGTTGTGGGCTGCGTCGGCTTTGCCGCCTGCTACGCACTGCTGTTGGTGATGAAGGCGGCACCCAGCCAGGCCATGCTGTACCTGATGGTGACGGCGCAAGGCCTCATCGGCTACGGCGTATCCGCGATCTATCCGACGATCATGGCGGAGCTCTTTCACAGCCGCCGCTATGGCCAGATTTATGGCGCCTTCAGCGCCATTTCAGGGTTCGGCGCCGCGGTGGGGCCATGGGCGACCGGCGCGCTGTTTGACCTGACGGGCGACTATCAGCTCAGTTGGACCGTCGCGCTTGGCGCCTGCGGCATTTCGGCGCTTGGCGTCTGGATGGCCGCCCCGCGCAAAGTGCGTCTGGTCTCGGGGCAAGCGGCAAAACGCGCGGCCGAGACGGCTTGATACCATGCGGCGGCGTGGATCCTACCCTTGACCTTCTAGTTACTGGAAGCCTTATCTAAGAAGTGCGAACCCCCAAGCGGCCGCTGATGCGCCCAATTGGCGTGCGGTCATCGCTGGAGATTGTATCGAGACAATGACCGAAACGACCTCACGTTGTCACGAGCACTCACCTGATAACGCCGCCGGTGCGGATGTTGCGCCGGTCCTGGCCGTACCGGGCAGCGGCTATACCTGCCCGATGCACGCCGAGCTCGACCTGCCCGAACCGGGGCCATGCCCGAAATGCGGCTGCGCGTTGGAACCGATCGTGCCGGCCGGCACACCGGCGGCCGCCACCTACACCTGTCCGATGCACCCCGAAATCGTCCAGGAGGGCCCTGGAAACTGCCCAATATGCGGCATGGCGCTTGAGCCAATGGCGGTTTCCGCGGACCCGGGACCCGACCGGGAATATCTCGACATGCGCCGGCGATTCTGGATCTCGCTCGCGCTGACCTTGCCGGTTTTCCTCATTGCCATGTCCGACGTGCTGCCCGGCAATCCGCTCCAGGCGGCGATCGGCGGACAGGCGCTCGCCCGGGTTCAACTTGCCCTCGCCCTGCCGGTGGTGTTCTGGGGCGGCTGGCCGTTTTTCGTGCGCGGGTGGCGCTCGCTGGTCAGCCGCAATCTCAATATGTTCACGCTGATTTCCATCGGGACCGGCGTTGCGGTTGCCTACAGTGTCGTTGCGACCGTGGCGCCGGGCATCTTTCCTGCCTCCTTCCGCGCCGCCGATGGCACGGTTGCGATCTATTTCGAGGCGGCGGCCGTGATTGTGACCCTGGTTCTGCTCGGCCAGGTGCTCGAGCTCAAGGCACGTGGCCAGACCAGCAACGCGATCCGCGCACTGCTTGACCTCGCCCCGGCACTGGCGCGGCGCATCGCCCCGGATGGCAACGAGGCGGATGTGCCGCTTGCCATGGTCCATATCGGCGATTTGCTGCGCGTGCGGCCTGGCGAAAAGATACCCGTCGACGGCGTCGTCACCGAGGGCGAGAGCGCAGTCGACGAATCGATGGTGACGGGCGAGCCGCTGGCGGTCGCCAAACGGCCCGGAGAGGCGCTGGTGGGCGCCACCATCAACGGCACCGGCACCCTGGTCATGCGGGCAGAAAAAGTAGGCGGCGACACGCTGCTCGCACGCATCGTCGCCATGGTCGCCGAGGCCCAGCGGAGCCGCGCGCCGATCCAGCGCCTCGCCGACATGGTTGCAAGCTGGTTCGTGCCGGCCGTCATGCTGGTGGCGGTCGCAACCTTCGTCACCTGGGCGATATGGGGGCCTCCGCCGTCATTCTCCTACGCGATCATCAACGCCGTGGCGGTGCTGATCATCGCCTGCCCCTGCGCGCTCGGCCTGGCGACCCCAATGTCGGTGATGGTCGGTATTGGCCGCGGTGCGCGCGAGGGCGTGCTGATCAGAAATGCCGCCGCGCTGGAGCGCCTCGAACGCGTCGATGTGCTGGTGGTCGACAAGACCGGCACGCTGACCGAAGGCCGGCCCCGGCTCACCGAGGTGGTGACGGCTGATGGGCTCGATGAAGCGGCGATGCTGACCCTCGTCGCCAGCCTTGAGCGGGTGAGCGAGCACCCCATTGCCGAAGCCATCGTTGCCGGCGCCGAAGATCGCGGCCTTGTGCTGCAGCCGGTCGAGGGGTTCCAGTCGATCACCGGCCACGGGGTGCGCGGCACGGTTGCCGGCCAGGCGGTCGCGGTCGGCAATGCGCGCCTGCTCGAAACGCTCAAGGTTTCGCCCGCCGCACTCGAACCGCAAGCCGAGGCGCTGCGCGGGGACGGGGCGACGGTTATGTTCGCGGTGATCGATAATAAAGCCGCCGGGTTGCTCGCGGTCGCCGATCCGATCAAATCCTCGAGCGCGGAGGCGGTCAGGCTGCTGCATCACGCCGGCATCGCGATCGTCATGGCGACAGGCGACAACAAGACGACGGCCGACGCGGTCGCCCGCCAACTCGGCATCGACCGCGTCGAGGCCGAAGTGCTGCCTGAACGCAAGGTCGCGATCGCCAAGGAATTGCAGGCCGCAGGCAAGGTGGTGGCGATGGCCGGCGATGGCATCAATGACGCCCCCGCGCTCGCCCAGGCCGATATCGGAATCGCCATGGGCACCGGCACCGATATCGCCATCGAGAGCGCCGACGTCACACTGGTAAGTGGCGATCTGCGCGGCATCGCACGCGCCCGGCGCCTCAGCGGCGCGGTCATGGGCAACATTCGCCAAAACCTGTTTTTCGCCTTCGTCTATAATGGGCTCGGCGTGCCGATCGCAGCGGGTGTTTTCTATCCCGTGGCCGAATTGTTGCTTAACCCGATGATTGCCGCGGCGGCGATGAGCCTCAGCTCGGTTTCCGTCATCACCAATGCCCTTCGCCTGCGCAACAAGGCGCTTTGAGTCAACGCGCGCGCTAAAATCGAGACAATTGAGACAATCAAGACCGATGCGACACTCGAACTGAGACAGTTGGCACACGGGATCAATCGGAGGCCGAACGATGAACATCGGTGAAGTGGCGGGCAAGTCGGGCGTCCGCGCCAAGACTATCCGCTATTACGAAGATATCGGGTTGATCCCGCAGGCGCGGCGGAGCGAATCGGGATATCGCGACTATAACGATCGCGACCTTGCGACTTTGCGTTTTGTGCAGCGGGCGCGCTCGCTCGGCTTCTCGGTCAAGGATGTCGGCGCGCTCCTTGCCCTGTGGCACGACAACGCCCGTGCCAGCGGCGAAGTCAAACGCCTCGCCACCGATCACGTCGGCGAAATCGACCGCAAGGTATCCGAACTCCGCTCGATGCGGCGCACACTTGTCGATCTGATGGAACGCTGCCACGGCGACGACCGGCCGGACTGCCCGATCCTCGACGACCTAGCCCGCGCACCCTAAGCGGCAAGCGAGCGGAAAATGCGCGGAAAGTGCGCGGAAAGTGAGTGGAGAACACAAACGTATCCGCGCCTGCGCCACCGCCGATCGCAAGGCTATCTGCGCCATCATCAACGACGCGGCCGAGGCCTATCGCGGCATCATCCCCGCAGACCGCTGGCATGATCCCTATATGTCGCTCGCCGATCTCGACGCCGAGATCGCGGTCGATGTGCGTTTCTTCGGCTATGGGCGGGACGGCGCACTGCTCGGCGTGATGGGCACCCAGGCGGTGAAGGACGTCACGCTGATCCGGCACGCCTACGTGCGCACCGCGACGCGGCGGCAAGGCATCGGCGCCCAACTTCTCGCGCATCTAAGGACGCTGAGCGACCGGCCGGTGCTGATCGGAACCTGGGCCGCCGCCGTCTGGGCGGTAGCATTCTATGAAAAATTCGGTTTCCGCCGGGTCGGCGAGGCGGAGAAGAACCGCCTGCTCGCGACCTACTGGTCAATCCCGGAGCGCCAGATCGAAACCTCGGTCGTGCTTGCCGATGCGGCTTGGTTCAACCGGGAGCGCTAATTCCTGACATTCTGGGTGAAGAAGCGCTTGAAGGCGTCCTGATCGATATCGACGCTGTGCCGGTCCTTTAGCGCGCCGGCAAGGGCGGCCAGCAGATCCACATGAATGCCGCGTGCAAGCGTTTCGCTCAGGCGTTTGCTGCCGGCGGTGTCACTCGATGGATTTGCTTCCAGGATATCTTTCAAGGCCGCGAGCAGCACCCCGTTCTTCCCATTTTCCATGAGTGCCTGGCCGCGCCTGGCTTTGAAGAGTTTCGTCACCAGCGCGCCGGGCATGTCAGCGCCCGCCGCCCGGCCATCACGTGCGAATGGCTTGGTGGTGCGTACCGTAAGCTTTTCCTTTTTTGCAACGGTCGCAAGGGTGAAGCCGCCCTTGAGTTTTTCGAGTATTTCCTTGGCTCGTTTCGTTGCCGCGGCACGCCGGCTATCTTTCTTGATCGCGGCAACGACCTTATCGCGCACTTTGTCCAACGGCCTCAGCGCCGGCTTGGTGATCTTGTCGATCCGGGCCACGAACGAGGCCCCGCTGCGTGCTTCGACCATGCCGCTATCCTCGCCCTCATCAAGCTCAAAGACGCGGGAGAGGAACTCAGGTGCCGTCAGCAATCCCTTGATCTTGTTGCCATCGCCATCATTGCCCTGGCGATCGACGGCGGCGTATTTGACGACCTTCAGATTGTACTTCTTGGCAGCCTCTTCCAACGTCGCGCCGCTGCCGAGTTCGTCCTCTATCTGGTTGGTGAGCTTGACCATTCGGTCGCCGGCACGTTCCTTCTGAATATCGGTCTTAAGCTTTGCCTTCACCTGATCGAAGGGCCTGGTCTTGGTCTTCTCGATCTTGGTCACGCGCAGGATATGCCATCCAAGATCGCTCTTGACCGGCGCGCTAAAGCTGCCCGCCTTGAGCTTGAAGGCGGCATCGCCAAGCACCTTGAGCGGCAAACCGTCTTGCTCGACCGTGCCGAGCGACAGTGGGCCAGCCTCCTGTTTGGCGATTTCCTTGGCGACCTTGTCGAAACTACTTCCCGCCTCGAGCGCCGCATGCGCCTTCTTGGCGGTCGCCTCGTCGGTGAAGAGGATCTGATCGACCGTGCGCCGTTCCTTGGAGAGAAACTCCGCGCCGCGCTCATCGTAGGTGCGGCGGAGATCGGCATCGCTGACCTCGATCGTGGCCGCTACGTCAGCCGGCACCAGGACGACTGCCGCGATCTGGCGCAATTCCGGTGCGGTGAATGTCTTGGCGTGTTTTTTGTGATAGGCGGCGATCGCAGTGGCGCCGGGCTCGGGAACTGACGTGATCGCGCTATCTGCGATGACGATGATGTCCGCGACGCGCTTTTCGTTCTGATATCGGAACAGCCGCTCGACCAGCGAGCGCGGAATCGTCTGATTTGCCGCTATCACGCCAGTAATCTGGCCACGTGCGATCTCGCGGCGGCGCCCCTCGACATATCCGGCTTCGGTGAGTTGGGCCTGCCCCAATGCACGGGTGAATATGGCACGGTCGAATTCGTCAAATCGATTGCGAAAGGAGCGATCCTCCCGAATCTCGCGCGCCACCAGCTCGTTGCTGACCGCCACACCGACATCCGTGGCGCCCAAGGCCAGCAATTCCTCGTTGATCATGTTCTGGAGCACCTGGTTGGCGAGGCCAAGCTGATAGGCCTGCCGGAAGGTGAGAGTGACGCCAAGGCGCTGGCGCTGGACCTCGATGGTTCGGGTGAGCTGGCGACGGAACTGATCGAACGTGATCTTGGTGCCGCCTACGGTCACGAGCGCTGCGGTGCCGCTGACCCCAGGCCGAAGAATATCGCCAATGCCCCAGACCGCGAAGCTCAGGATGAGGAGGCCGAACAGTACGACCATCACCCAGGACTTGGCCGAACTACGCATTGATTGCAGCATTTAGGGGATACTCCGGTTCCGGGACGCGCCAGGCCGCATCTTATGATCCGCTCGGGCCGCCCGCAACTGGACGGCACACTCACAATAGCGTGTGACTGATACTGTCCGATGTTGGTGCGGGTGCGGCATATTGCACCAAACACGGCGGTGACATGATGGCCAAACTGCGGTGGCCATGCTAGTCAGCACCGCGCAAATTCTCGCAGAAAAGGCACGGCGCGAAAGGCTACTCGATCATGTCCCACACGCGACGCAAACTGATAGTCGGCAACTGGAAGATGAACGGCCTGACCGCCGACGGACTTGCGCTTGCGTCCAACGTGGCGGCGCGGGCGGCCGAGGCAAGCGGTGCGGGCGGGGCCATTGCATGTGATATCGCCATCGCTCCGCCGGCAACCTTGCTACGGGAGGTCGTCGCCCGGCTCGCCGGCGGCCCTGTGAGCGCCGGCGGTCAGGATTGCCATTGGGAGGTGGCGGGCGCGCATACCGGAGATACAAGCGCAGCGATGTTGAAGGATGCAGGCGCGTCTTTGGCGATCATCGGACACTCCGAGCGGCGCGGCGACCATAACGAGAGCGACAATTTAGTTCGCGCCAAGGCAGAAGCGGCGCTGGCCGAGGGCCTCGTCGCCATCGTCTGCGTCGGCGAAACCGAGGCGCAACGCGATGCCGGCGATGCGGTCGCAGTCGTCATCAGCCAGATCGACGGCTCAATTCCGGCAGCCGCCAGCCCCAAGACGATGGTGGTCGCTTATGAGCCGGTCTGGGCTATCGGCACCGGACGCACACCGACGCTGGGAGAAATCGTTGAGATCCATGCGGCGATCCGCGACCACCTCGCCGAACGCTTCGAGGGCGGCGATGGCATCCGCATTCTCTATGGCGGCTCGGTCAAGCCTGCCAATTCCGCGGAGATCCTCGGACTCGATGATGTCGACGGGGCACTGGTCGGCGGCGCCAGCTTGAATGCGGCGGATTTCTGGGCAATCGTGGAGGCCTGTAACTAGGAGGCTGAATTTAATACGGACGTTAGTGATCCACACGGGTGCCTAGCGCCGCTGGCGCGAAAGCACTACATAAAAGCCGGCATAGCTGAGATCGCCAACCGCCCGCAATATCGAATGGTTTTTGCGTGAACTGGCAAGTGAAGCGGATAGCGTTATGGAAGTCATTCTCCTCGTCATTCATCTGATCCTCGCACTGGCGCTGATCGGCGTGATCCTGATCCAACGCAGCGAGGGCGGGGCGCTCGGCATCGGCGGCGGCGGCGGCGGAATGGGCGGTTTCATGACCGGGCGGGCCACGGCCAACCTGCTGACGCGCGCCACTGCAATCATCGCGGCGGGGTTCTTTCTGACCAGCATGGCGCTGACCTGGGTCGGCACCAAGCGAGAGGGCGCCATCGTACAGGGCGCGCCGGCCGCTTCTGGAAAACCATCGACCAGCAAACCCGCGCCGAAAAAGCCCGCCGGACCGCAAGCGCCAGTGAAGTAAGTCGCGCCTCCACGTCTCCGCACTGTCCGGCAACACCCGGTTCGGGCCTCGGCAAGCCCCGCGCCAAGCCTCAATTTAGGGTACGGCGCATTGCTGCCGCTTCGAGATACAAGAAAGTTGCGGATGAACATGGCTTCGAGCGTCTTTTGCTTTGGGGAATCACAACACTTCGTATACGGTGAGGGTCCATGACGCGGTATGTATTTATCACCGGCGGCGTGGCTTCCTCCCTCGGAAAAGGCCTATCCGCAGCAGCCTTGGGCGCGCTCCTGCAAACGCGTGGATTTTCGGTCCGCCTGCGCAAGCTCGATCCTTATCTCAACGTCGATCCGGGCACGATGAGCCCCTACCAGCACGGCGAGGTCTACGTCACCGACGACGGGGCGGAGACCGATCTGGATCTGGGGCATTACGAGCGCTTCACCGGGGTAGCCTCGCGGCGCTCCGACAATGTGACGGCCGGCCGCATCTATTCCGATGTCATCGCGCGCGAGCGGCGCGGTGATTATCTGGGCGCCACCGTCCAGGTGATTCCGCATGTCACCGACGCGATCAAGGGCTTCGTTGCCGCCGATTCGAGCAATCCCGATTTCATGCTGATCGAGATCGGCGGCACCGTCGGCGATATCGAGGGTTTGCCGTTCTTCGAGGCGATCCGGCAGCTCGGCTACGAGCTTGGCCGCGAGCGCGCGCTCTTCGTGCATCTGACGCTGCTGCCTTACATCCCCTCGGCGGGCGAACTCAAAACCAAGCCGACGCAGCACTCGGTCAAAGCGCTGCAGTCGCTCGGCATCCAACCCGATCTTTTGCTCTGCCGCTGCGACCGCGAGATCACCCGCGACGAGCGGCGCAAGATTGCGCTCTTCTGCAATCTGCGCGAGGAGGCGGTGATCCCGGCGCTCGATGCGCGGACCATTTACGAAGTGCCGCTGCGCTATCACGAGGAGGGCTTCGACACCCAGGTCTGCAAGCACTTTGGGCTCGACACGGCCGAACCCGATCTCGGGCTCTGGGAGGAGATCGTGAAACGCGTCCTCACCCCCGAGGGCGAGGTGACGATCGCCGTGGCGGGCAAGTACACCGAACTGCAGGATGCCTATAAGTCGCTCACCGAGGCGCTGACCCATGGCGGCATCGCCAACAACGCGCGCGTCAATCTACGCTGGATCGAGGCAGAGGTCTTCGAGCAGGAAGACCCGGTGCCGCATCTGGAGGATGTGAACGGCATCCTCGTGCCCGGCGGCTTTGGCGAGCGGGGTGCAGAGGGCAAGATCAAGGCGGCCAGCTTCGCGCGCCAGCGAAAGGTGCCCTATTTCGGCATCTGCTTCGGCATGCAGATGGCGGTGATCGAAGCGGCCCGGAACCTCGCCGGGATCAAGAACGCCGGCTCGTCGGAATTCGGCCCCGCCGAAGAGCCCGTCGTCGGCCTGCTGACCGAATGGATGCAGGGCGAGCGCATCGAACGGCGCAACATCGACGACGACATGGGCGGAACCATGCGCCTTGGCGCTTATCCGTGCGAGATCGCCGAAGGCAGCAAGGCGCGTGCAATCTACGGCGAAGCCCACATCACCGAACGCCACCGTCACCGCTACGAGGTCAATATCGGCTACCGGGAGCGGCTGGAGGGCGCGGGGCTGCGTTTCTCCGGCATGTCGCCCGATGGCGAGCTGCCCGAGATCGTCGAGCTGACCGGCCATCCTTGGTTTGTCGGTGTGCAGTTCCACCCCGAGCTGAAGTCAAAACCCACCGCACCGCACCCGCTGTTCAAATCTTTCATCGGCGCGGCGCTGGAGCAGAGCCGACTGGTTTAGGGCAGCTCGGCGTCAAGCGGAAGGCCTCGTCTGTGCAAGGCGGTAATATCGTCACGCAAGTTATTCTGCCGATCTCGCTGGCATTCATCATGCTGACGCTGGGCTTGGCGCTGCGCTGGGCGGATTTCAGGCGCGTTGCTGTGCAGCCCAAGGATTTCTTCGTCGGCGCGGTCAGCCAGGTCGTACTGCTGCCGCTGGTCGCCTTTGGCCTGGTATCGATCTGGCCGATCGAGCCCGCGCTCGCCGTCGGCGTGATGATCCTCGCGGCCTGCCCGGGGGGCGTCACCTCGAACCTGCTGACGCACATCGCACGCGGCGACACGGCGCTATCGGTATCGCTGACCGCCGTGATCAGCGTACTCGCCGTGCTGACGCTGCCCTTCATCGTCGGTTTCTCGATCGTTCACTTCATGGATGCGGCGAGCGCGCCCAAGCTCAACGTGATCGAGACCATCGCTGGCGTCTTCGTCATCACCACCGTGCCGGTGCTGCTCGGCATGATGATCCGCCATTTGACCCCGCGCACGGCGAAGGCCAGCGAGCGTATCGCGCGGCACATGGCGACGGTGCTGTTCATCCTCATTGTGTTCGGTGCGATCTATAGCGAGCGAGCGAATATCGTCGGCTACTTCATTCAGGCGGGTCCGGTGGCGCTGGCCCTCAACGTGATCATGCTGGTCCTGGCCTTCGCGATCGGCGCACTGTTCAAGCTCGGCCCGGCGCAGCGGACGGCCATTACCCTGGAATGCGGTCTCCAGAACAGCACGCTGGCGATCTTTGTTGGCGCAACGCTCTTGAAAAACACCACCATGATCGTCCCCGGCGGTATCTACGGCCTCATCATGTTCGTGACGGCGGGGGCATATATTTGGGGCGTATTGCGGAAGCGGCCTGCCGCCGCGGCGCCGGCATAAGCGAAGTGGAGGACGAGGGAGCAGCGGAGGGCCGATATCGCCTCTACGGCACCAACGGCTCGCCCTATTCGATGAAGCTGCGGGCGATTTTGCGCTATCGCCGGCTGCCCTTCGACTGGGTCCTTCGCACGGAACGCAACAACGATCTCCTGGCGCATGTCAGCCCGCCGGTGATCCCGATCCTGCAGTTTCCCGGGGACGGTCGTTTTCAGTCGGATAGCACGCCGCTGGCCTACCTGCTCGAAGAACGCCATCCGCTCGCACGCTCGATTGTGCCCAACGACCCGGTGCACGCCTATCTGTCCCATCTGATCGAGGATTTCGCCGACGAGTGGGGCACCAAGATCATGTTCTGGTACCGCTGGGCGCGCGACGAGGATATCGCGTATTCGCGGCTCTGGATTGCCGACGATTTCTTCCCTGACCGGAAGGGCGAAGCGCGCACAGCAATTGCCGAGGAGTTTGCACAGCGCCAGATCGGCCGCATGGCACTCGTCGGCTGCACAAAAGAAAACGCGCCGATTATCGAAGCCAGCTTTGAGCGCATCCTCGATTTGCTGGAACCCCATGTTGGACTGCATGACTTTCTCTTCGGCAGCCGGCCGGCGCTGGCCGATTTCGGCCTGTTCGGCCAGCTGAAGCCGCTTTCAGAGGACGCGACACCGCAAACGATCATGCGCGCCCGCGCCCAGCGTGTCGAAAGCTGGGTCCGCCAACTGGATGATGCCTCGGGGATCGAGGGCGATTGGCTGGACAACGACGCGTCGCCGCCAAAGGCGACGCTGGGACTGCTGCGGTTGATCGGCGAGCTTTATCTGCCCTTTCTCGCCGCCAACGCCGAAGCGTTCGCGGCGGACAGCGAGACATTCGCACTTGATTTGCTGGGCCGGACCTACACGCAGGCACCGTTCAAGTATCAAGTGAACTGCCTTGCCGAAATCAAATCCAGGCTAAACGCACTGGCCGGCCCGAATAAGCCGCGGGCCCGTGCTATTCTTGAGGAAACGGGCTGCTGGACCGCGCTTGTATCTTGATCCACGCGGCCTCTACTAGTAGTCGAACCTGCGTCGGCGGCGCCTTCGTGCTTGCTCCGACCCGCTCATATCCGCTAATCGCCGCGGGGGAGAATTGAAGATGCCTGATACCGGATCACCCACCGCGCCGCACACTGTCACCATTGGCGATGTGACACTGGGCAACGAACGGCCGCTCGTGTTGATCGCGGGGCCTTGCGCGCTGGAATCGCGGGCCCATGGGCTTGAGATATCCGCGGCGCTGAAGGAGATCGCCCAAGCGAGCGGCATCGGGCTCATCTACAAGACCTCCTTCGATAAGGCGAATAGGACGAGCGCGGCAAGCCCGCGCGGCATCGGCATCAAACAAGCGCTGCCGATTCTGGCCGAAATCCGGGAAACGTCAGGCCTCCCGGTCCTGACCGACGTCCATGAGCGCGAGCAATGTGCGCCCGTGGCCGAAGTGGCCGACGTGCTCCAGATCCCGGCCTTTCTATGCCGCCAGACGGACCTGCTGATCGCGGCGGCGGAGACGGGCAGGGCAGTGAACGTCAAAAAGGGCCAGTTCCTGGCGCCCTGGGACATGGCGAACGTGGTTGCCAAGCTCGAAGCGACCGGCAACCGCAACATCCTGGTGACCGAGCGCGGGGCGTCCTTTGGATACAACACGCTGGTCTCCGACATGCGTGCGCTGCCTGTGCTCGCCGCGACGGGCTATCCGGTGGTCTTCGATGCCACCCACTCGGTCCAGCAGCCAGGCGGCCTCGGCACGGTGTCAGGCGGTCAACGCGAATATGTGCCGGTTCTGGCCCGCGCCGCGGTAGCCGTCGGCGTCGCGGCAGTATTCCTGGAAACGCACCAGGATCCAGACAGCGCGCCATCGGACGGGCCAAACATGATCCCGCTAAAAGCCCTGCCGGAATTGCTCGCCACGCTGACCGCAATCGATCGCATCACAAAGACAGCGATAGGCTGAGACAATGAGCGTCCAAGTCTACGCCATGACCTGCGGCTGGGTGACCATGCCGATGAACAGCCTGCTCTCCGGCGAGGAGGGCACACTGCTGGTGCCGGTTCCCTCGTATCTGATCGATCATCCAAAGGGCGCCGTACTGTTCGATACCGGCCTGCATCTCGATATTTTCACCGACAAAGCAGGCTATCTCGGCAAGATGGCGAAGTGGCTGGATGTGACCTTCCATCCGGGCGACGAGTTGTCCGCGCGCCTGGAGACAATGGATCACGACGCCGGCAAGATCGAAACTGTCATTGTCTCGCATCTCCACTTCGATCATTGCGGCGGCAACGCCCAGGCGCCCAATGCACGCATAATCGTGCAAGCCAAAGAATGGGCGGCCGGACACGAGCCCGATTTCATTCGCACCAACGGCTATAAGAGGGAGGATTACGACCTCGGCCACGATGTCCTGCAAATCGAGGGCGAGTACGACGTCTTCGGCGACAATTCGGTGGTCTGCATTCCGACCTATGGCCACACACCAGGGCACCAGTCGCTGCTGGTGCGAACCGATGCGGGAGAGGTCGTGCTGGCGGGTGATGCCTGCTATCTGCGCCAGACGCTGGAGAAGATGTGGCTGCCGCGCCAGGTCCACGACAAGGAGGCGATGCTGGCCTCTCTCGAAATTCTCGCCGGGCTCAAGGCGCGGGGAGCGCGGATCTTCTACGGGCATGACCCCGAATTCTGGAAAGACGTCCCGCAAGCCCCCGCGGCAGTCGCCTAATTGACCACGGCCAAAATGTCACCCAAGCGCCTGACTTGCGCATATCGCCGTCGGTGGTTATCTGAAGGCATTCCGCACCGAAAGATCAACACAGCGGGGCAGGGGAAGCGCCGATGACCGCAATTCTTGATATCCAGGCCCGCGAGATCCTCGATTCGCGTGGCAATCCCACGGTCGAGGTTGATGTGGTGCTCGAGAGTGGTGCGAGCGGCCGCGCAGCGGTACCGTCGGGTGCCTCCACGGGCACGCATGAGGCGGTCGAGCTGCGCGACGGCGACAAGGCCCGCTATGGTGGCAAGGGTGTGCTCAAGGCCGTTCAGTCGGTCAATGGCGAAATATTCGATGTGCTGTCTGGTCTCGACGCCGAAGATCAGGTCATGATCGACGAAGCGATGATCGAGATCGACGGCAGCGAGAACAAGGCCCGGCTCGGTGCCAACGCCATCCTCGGCGTTAGCTTGGCCGTCGCCAAGGCGGCCGCCGAGGATGCCGGGTTGCCGCTCTACCGGTATATCGGCGGCACGGCGGCACGCATGCTACCGGTGCCGATGATGAATATCGTCAACGGCGGCGCCCACGCCGACAATGCCATCGACATCCAGGAATTCATGGTGATGCCGGTCTCCGCCGGCTCGATCGCCGAAGCCGTGCGCGTCGGCGCGGAAATCGTCCACGCCCTCAAGGCAGCGTTGAAGAAGGCTGGACACAATACAAATGTCGGCGACGAGGGCGGTTTTGCTCCGGCACTCAAGAGCACCAAGGAAGCGCTCGACTTCGTCATGGAGGCAATCGGATCGGCTGGCTTGAAGTCTGGCGATGACATTGTGCTCGCGCTCGATGCTGCCTCGACCGAGTTCTACGCCAAAGGCAAGTACACGCTCGCCGGCGAAGGCAAGACGCTCGATACGGCCGCCATGGTCGACTACTATAAAACACTCGTCTCCAACTACCCGATCGCTTCGATCGAAGACGGTATGGCCGAGGATGACTGGGATGGCTGGGCCGCGCTGACCAGGGCGATCGGCGGAACCGTGCAACTCGTCGGCGACGATCTCTTCGTCACCAATCCCAAGCGACTGGCCGACGGTATCGCGCGCGGCACGGCAAACTCGATCCTCGTGAAGGTCAATCAAATCGGCACGCTGACCGAGACGCTGGCGGCAGTGGAGATGGCGCACAAAGCTGGCATGACGGCGATCATGTCGCATCGCTCTGGCGAAACCGAGGATGCGACGATCGCCGACCTCGCCGTGGCGACCAATTGCGGGCAGATCAAAACCGGTTCGCTCGCCCGCTCCGACAGACTTGCGAAATACAATCAATTGATCCGCATCGAGGAACAATTAGGTCCGGCTGCACGCTATGCCGGCGCCGGTGCGCTCAAACGCTGACGACGATCGGCCGAACGCCGCAAATCAAAATATTGAGTCCTTTCAGCACTTTAACGCTGCATGTGGCTAAACTGAAGATTCTATAGATATTTTTCGCTTGACCGACGGAATCTGCCTATGATTCGTTACGCGCCCATGAGCTTGTTCGAGAACCTCCGTTGGCGCGTGCGGCCGGCATTAGTCCAGGTATTGGTCGCCAGCCTGTTGCTTTATTTCGGCTACCACCTGGTACAGGGCGACCGTGGGTTGTTCGCCTGGTGGCAAGTCAATGATCGGCTGGAGCGCGCTGAGGCGGAACTCGGCAAGCTGCATCTGGAGCGTCAGATTTTGCGCGGCCGCGTGGCGTTGCTGCGACGCGAGCATATCGACGAAGATATGCTCGATGAGCAGGTTCGCCGGATGCTCAATCTCGTTCGCCCCAACGAGGTCGTGATCTACGACCGCTGAACTCATCGGTGTTGAGCGCATGTCGGTCGCGAAATTGCGTCGACCCGGTCATTTCCGAAACGATGGTTCGAAATTGCCGCGCCGCGATCGCGCCTGCTTGCAGGGCCGGACGGTTTCGCGTACCTGTTAGCCGTGCGTGAGATCGGCGCCGCGCGTTACTCACACCCGCTATGAGCCGACCTCCACCAGCGCGCAGGGGAGATGCGTATGGCGCGTACGGCCAAAAAAGCCAAACCGACGCCCCAAAAATCGACATCAAGGAAATCGACGAATGGAAAGCCGACGCCAGGCAAGGTAAGGCCGGCGATAGTCGCGCCTGAATTGCAGGACATGCTTTACCGGCAGATGCTTCTGATCCGGCGCTTTGAGGAAAAAGCAGGCCAGCTCTACGGCATGGGGCTGATAGGCGGCTTCTGTCATTTGTACATCGGCCAGGAAGCCGTGGTGGTTGGCATGCAGTCGATCCTCGAAGAGGGCGACACCGTCATCACAGCCTACCGCGACCACGGCCACATGCTCGCTTGCGGCATGGATCCGGACGGCGTGATGGCCGAGTTAACGGGCCGGCGCAGTGGCTATTCCAAGGGCAAGGGCGGCTCGATGCACATGTTCTCCGCCGAGAAGAACTTCTATGGCGGACACGGCATCGTCGGCGCCAACGTCTCGCTCGGCACCGGCATTGCCTTCGCCCACAAATACCGGGAGAACGGGCGCGTCAGCCTTACCTATCTTGGCGACGGCGCCGCCAATCAGGGTCAGGTTTACGAATCCTTCAATATGGCGGCGTTGTGGGACCTGCCTGTGGTCTACATCATCGAGAACAACAAATACGCCATGGGCACGGCGATAAGCCGCTCCTCGGCAACTGTCGATCTCTGCGAGCGCGGCTCCGCGCACGGCATTCCGGGTGAAAAGGTCGACGGCATGGATGTGATGGCGGTGCGCGAGGCCGGCGCCAGGGCGGTCGAGCAAGCAAGGCGCAGCAACGGGCCGTCCATCCTGGAGATGGTGACCTACCGCTACCGCGGCCATTCGATGTCCGACCCCGCAAAGTATCGTACCCGCGAAGAGGTGCAGAAAGTGCGCGACGAGCGCGACCCGATCGATCACCTGCGCGACAAGATGCTTGCGGCCAAGACGATCGATGAAGCTGAACTGAAGGAAATCGATCGCGAGGTCCGCGAGATCGTCAACAAATCCGCCGAGTTCGCCCAGAACAGCCCCGAGCCCGATCCAGGCGAGCTATGGACCGACGTTCTGTCGGAGCAAGTAGCATGAGCGGCGGCGCCCAGAAATCGCTCATTATGGCGGAGGCCTGCCATGCCGGTTGAGGTGCTGATGCCGGCGCTGTCGCCTACCATGACCGAGGGCACGCTCGCCAAATGGCTGAAATCGGAAGGCGACACCATTCAGTCGGGCGACGTGATCGCAGAGATAGAGACCGACAAGGCGACCATGGAAGTCGAAGCCGTTGACGAGGGCGTCCTCGGGCGGATCGTTATCGCCGAGGGTACCGAGGCGGTGCCGGTCAACCAGGTCATTGCGCTCTTGCTGACCGATGGCGAGGACGCGTCCGCGCTCGATGGCACCGGTGGCAACGGCGCGGCGGGCCGGCCGTCGGTTGCCCCAGCTGCACGCAAAGACGCACCGGCTCCTTCACCAACGCCATCGGCGGCGCCTCCCGCGGCGACACCCATTCCGCAGGAAGAAGCCTATTCGGGCACCGTCGCAGCGATGACGGTCCGGGAAGCGCTACGCGATGCCATGGCGGAGGAGATGCGCCGCGACGACCGCGTCCTGCTGATGGGCGAGGAAGTCGCCGAATACCAGGGTGCCTACAAGGTGAGCCAGGGACTGCTCGAGGAATTCGGCGCCAGGCGCGTGATCGACACGCCCATAACCGAGCACGGTTTCGCCGGGCTCGGTGTCGGCGCAGCCTTCGCGGGTCTCAGACCGATTGTGGAGTTCATGACGTGGAACTTCGCCATGCAGGGGATCGACCACATCATCAATTCCGCCGCCAAGACGCTTTACATGTCCGGCGGCCAGGTGACCTCACCGATCGTCTTTCGCGGACCCAACGGTGCGGCGGCGCGGGTCGCCGCGCAGCACAGCCAGGATTATGCGAGCTGGTACGCCCATTGCCCGGGACTGATCGTGATCGCGCCATATTCGGCAGCCGATGCCAAGGGGCTGTTAAAATCGGCGATCCGCAACGACAGCCCGGTTCTGATCCTTGAAAACGAAATCTTATATGGCCGCAACTTCGACGACGTACCGACCGACCCAGAGCACCTGGTGCCGATCGGCCGGGCGCGGATCGCGCGATCCGGCGGCCACGTCACGATCACGGCCTATTCGCGGATGGTCGAGTTGGCGCTGCAGGCCGCAAACGCGCTGGCGGAGGAGGGGATCGAGGCGGAGGTGATCGATCTGCGCACGCTCCGGCCCCTCGACACGGAAACCATCGTCCAATCGGTGAAGAAGACCAACCGCATCGTCTCGCTCGAGGAAGGCTGGCCCTATGCTGGGATCGGCTCGGAGCTCGCCGCGGTGATGATGGAGCAGGCCTTCGACTGGCTTGATGCGCCGCTCAAGCGTGTGACCGGCGCCGACGTGCCGATGCCGTATGCCGCCAATCTCGAGGTGCTGGCGCTGCCACAAGTCGAGAATGTTGTCGAGGCGGCGAAATCCGTTCTTTACGCCGGCTGACCAGCGAACAGGGACCAAATGCCGATCCAGATCCTTATGCCGGCGCTCTCGCCTACCATGACCGAAGGCAAGCTCGCCAAATGGCTCAAGGCCGAGGGCGAAGCGGTCAAGACGGGAGACGTGATCGCCGAGATCGAGACCGATAAGGCGACGATGGAAGTCGAGGCGGTCGAAGAAGGCGTGCTCGGCAAGATCCTGGTCGCCGAGGGCGCAGAGGGCGTCGCGGTCAACGCGACGATCGCGCTCTTGCTCGAAGAGGGCGAGGATGCCGGTGCGCTGGAATCCTTCAAGGCGCCCGCGCCAGCCGCTCCACCTTCCCAACCCGCGCCATCTCCACAACCAGATACCGCAAGTTCGCCAGCACGTACCGCGCCGGCGCCAGTGTCCGCTCCGCCACAGCAACCAACGGCGCCTCCGCGACAACCGAATACAAAGCCCAGCAACGGCCAGGACCGAGTGTTCGCCTCACCGCTCGCCAAGCGCATGGCAAGCCAGGCCGGGATTGACCTCGCGGCGATCAGCGGTAGCGGACCGCACGGCCGAATTATCAAGATCGATGTCGAAAAAGCGTTGAGGGGCCCGCGTCCGGCCGTTGCTCCCGGTGTGTCCACGCCCGCTTTCGAGATCCTGCCCACAAGCGCCGCTCCGACGCTGATCCCCCATTCGAGTATCCGCAAGGTGATCGCCGAGCGCCTGACCGCTGCCGATCGCGACATTCCGCAGTTCTATCTGACCGTGGATTGCGAGATCGACGAGTTGTTGCGCGCGCGCGCGGCGATCAACGGGGCCGCACCCACCGACAAGGAGAGTGGCAAACCGGCTTACAAAGTCTCGGTCAACGATATGGTGATTAAGGCCGCCGCCATCGCCATGCGTCAGTTCCCGGCCGTCAACGCATCATGGTCGGCCGAAGGGATCGTTCAATACAACACCATCGACGTTTCGGTCGCGGTGGCGATCGAGGGCGGGCTGATCACGCCGATCATCCGCAATGCCGATTTGAAGGGCCTTGCGGCGATCTCGGCGGAGATGAAAGCACTGGCGAGCCGCGCCAAGGCCGGCAAATTGATGCCGGAGGAATACCAGGGTGGCGGCTTCTCGGTCTCCAATCTCGGCATGTTCGGCATCAAGGATTTCACTTCGATCGTCAACCCGCCGCAAGCGTGCATTCTCGCTGTGGCGGCGGGCGAGGAACGACCGGTCGCGCGAGGCGGCGAAGTCGTCGTGCGCAGCATCATGTCGGTGACGCTGACCTGCGATCACCGCGTCGTCGACGGCGCCACCGGTGCGCAATGGCTGCAGGTCTTCAAGGCGATGATCGAAACGCCCGCGACGATGTTGGTGTGAACCGGCCCAGCCTGGCTATGGACAAAGTCAACCTAGCGGAGAAGTTCGCGGCCTTTTCCGAGCATTGGTCTCCCAAGATCGTCGGCGCGGTCGACGATTACGAGATCAAGCTCGTCAAGGTCGAGGGCGAATTCGTCTGGCACAAGCACGACACCGAGGACGAATTGTTCCTGGTGATTGAGGGCGCACTCACGATAGCGCTGCGCGACCGCGAGGTAGTACTCGGACCGAGCGAATTCTTCGTTGTCCCCAAGGGCACCGAACACAAACTCAGCGCCGCGACTGAATGCAAAATGCTGTTGCTCGAGCGCAGCGGCGTTCTGAATACTGGCGACGCCGCGGAGAGCGCGCTGACTAGCGCAGCCGAGCGAATTTGAGCCGCGGAGCCTAACACGATGGCCGACACGAACTTCGATCTGATCGTCCTTGGTGGCGGCCCCGGCGGCTACGTCGCCGCTATAAGGGCAGCGCAGCTGGGCATGAAGACGGCGGTGGTCGAGCGCGAGCATCTGGGCGGCATCTGTCTCAACTGGGGCTGCATCCCGACCAAAGCGCTGCTGCGCTCCTCGGAGATCTATCACCTGCTGCACCGGCTCGACGAATTCGGCTTTTCCGCCAAAGAGATATCCTTCGATCCCAAGAAGATCATCGCGCGCTCGCGGGCGGTTTCCAAACGTCTCAGCGACGGCGTCGGCTTCCTGATGAAGAAAAACAAGATCACCGTGGTCGACGGCGAGGGCACGCTGAACGGCGCCGGTAAACTTAAGGTCGCCAAAGGCGGCAAACCCTTCGCCGATCTGACAGCCAAGTACATTATTCTGGCGACCGGTGCGCGGGCGCGCACGCTGCCCGGGCTCGAGCCCGACGGCAAGCTGATCTGGACCTACAAAGAAGCGATGGTGCCGGAAGCTTTCCCGAAATCGCTGCTGGTGATCGGCTCGGGCGCTATCGGCATCGAGTTCGCAAGCTTCTACCGGACCATGGGTTGCGAGGTCACGGTCGTCGAGGTGCTCGACCGGGTGCTGCCCGTCGAGGATGCGGAAATCTCGGCCTTCGCCCACAAGGCATTCGAGAAACAGGGCATGAAGATCCTGACTGGCGCCAAAGTCTCCGCGCTTAAGCCCGCTAAGTCCAACGTCAAGGCGACGATTGAGTTGGGGGGCGAGGCGGGCGGCAAATCAACCGAGGAAACTTTCGAGCGCGTCATCCTCGCTGTCGGCATCACAGGCAATGTCGAAGGCATCGGCCTCGAAGGCACCAAGATCAAAGCCGAGAATGGCCATATCGTGGTCGATGAGTGGCTGCGCACGGGTGAGCCGGGCGTCTACGCCATCGGCGACGTGGTCGGTGCGCCCTGGCTTGCCCATAAGGCGATGCATGAGGGCGTCATATGCGTGGAGAAGATCGCCGGGCGCGACGGCGTACATCCGCTCGATGTCACGCGTATTCCCGGTTGCACTTACTGTACGCCGCAAATCGCTTCGGTCGGCCTGACAGAGGCGGCGGCCAAGGCGGCGGGGCGCAAGGTCAAGGTCGGGCGTTTTCCCTTTATCGGCAACGGAAAGGCGATCGCGCTCGGCGAGGATCAGGGGCTCATCAAGACCGTCTTCGATGCCGAGACCGGCGAGCTACTGGGCGCGCATATGGTCGGGGCCGAAGTCACCGAGTTGATCCAGGGCTACACCATCGCCAAGAACCTCGAGACCACCGAGGCCGAGCTCATGCGCACCATCTTCCCGCATCCCACGCTCTCGGAGATGATGCATGAGTCCGTGCTCGATGCTTATGGGCAGATGCTGCATATGTGAGGCGAGATTGATGCGCCGGGTTGACGCCCGCACACCGCCCCGCCACATCTAGACCATGACCGAGCAGTCACCATCGCCCGCGAGGCTTCGCCACCCCGAAAAGGCACATCGGCCTGACAATCCGGTCCAAAAGCGGAAACCCGCCTGGATCCGCGTCAAGGCGCCGACCTCGGCCGAATATCACAAGACGCGCAAGCTGATGCGCGACCTCTCGCTCAACACAGTTTGTGAAGAAGCCGCCTGTCCCAATATTGGCGAGTGTTGGGAGAAGAAACACGCGACGATGATGATCCTCGGCGCCGTCTGCACGAGGGCCTGCGCCTTCTGCAACGTCGCAACCGGCATGCCCGACCGGCTTGACCCGCACGAACCGGCTCATGTCGGCGAGGCGGTGGCGGCACTGGGGCTCGAGCACATCGTCATCACCTCGGTCGACCGCGACGATCTGGACGATGGCGGGGCAGGGCACTTTGCAGCCACCATCGAGGCTATCCGCGCGCGCGCGCCGGGCACGACGATAGAGGTTCTGACACCAGATTTCCTGCGCAAGAAGGGCGCGATCGAGACTGTGGTCACCGCGCGGCCCGACGTCTTCAATCACAATCTGGAGACTGTGCCGCGGCTCTATACGACTATCCGGCCGGGCTCGCGCTATTTCACGTCGCTGCAACTTCTGGCGCGCGTGAAGGAGATCGACCCCGCCATGTTCACAAAGTCGGGGATGATGGTAGGCCTCGGTGAGAGCACGGAGGAAGTCAGCCAGGTGATGGACGATTTACGTGCCGCCGATGTCGATTTCCTCACAATCGGGCAATACCTGCAGCCGACGCCTAAGCATGCGCCGATCGACCGGTTCGTGACACCCGATGAGTTCGAGGCGCTGAAGTCGCGGGCCTTTGGCAAAGGCTTCCTGATGGTTTCAGCCTCGCCGCTGACACGTTCGTCATACTTCGCCGGTGACGACTTTGCCCAGCTGCGTCAGGCGCGGCTGGCGCAGATCAGTCGCGGAGCGCCCGCCGAGGCGGAGTGAAGGATCAGCAAGAGCCCGTATCGCGCGACTACACGTGATTTGCCGACATGCCCGCGCAATCGTTTGCGATGGCATGGATGCTGGCTACCATCGCCTGGAACCATCCGACAGGACGCGGAAATGCCGACCCATCGTGAGAAACGGGTCCTGCCCTACACGCCGGAGCAGATCTTCGATCTGGTGGCCGATGTCGAGCGCTATCCGGAATTCCTGCCCTGGTGCGTCGGCGCGCGGATCTCCAGGCGCGAGGAAGGCTTGATCGTCGCGGACCTCCTGATCGGCTTCAAGATGATCCGTGAACGCTACACCTCCAAGGTGCGTCTTATCCGACCGGACAGGATCGACGTCGATTACGGCAATGACGGGCCGTTCCGGCATTTGGAGAACCACTGGCAGTTCGCTGCCGTCGACGGCGGCTGCGAGGTGGATTTCTTCCTAGATTTTGAGTTCCGCTCACGCATGCTGCAACGCGTGATCGGCATGGTATTTCAAGAAGCCGTCCGGCGCATGGTCTCCGCCTTCGAAATCCGCGCAAAAGCGATCTACGGCACCGCACCCGCAGACGACGCCAAGCTCGCACCGAACAGCTAAACGCGCAGAGCCTTAGCCGGGCGAGAGATAGCCGTAAAGATCGATGACGAGATTGTAGGCACCGTGCGCGAGCACGGCCGGCCAGAGCGATTTGGTGCGCAGAAAGACCCAGCTCAGGATCAGGCCGAACGCGAAGAGCGAAAGCAGATAATCCCAGTTCTGATGATAGGCCGCGAATGCAAGCGCGCTGAATATTACTGCAGGGATGACTGGGATCCGGTCCTTCAGCCAGCCCAGTAAAAGCCCCCGGAAAAACAGCTCTTCGATGAAGGGCACGATGGCCGTGGAGACGAGCAGCGATAGCGTTGTCGTGTACCACGTCGCCTCGTAACCCTCGGCGAAGACGCGCGGATTGTCGACGAGGGCGCGGCCGAGCGACGTAGATACCGCGCCGTCGACCAAGCCAACAACGGTATAGGCGGCGATCCCCGCGATCAGTCCTATCGAGAGGGCGCGGGTCTTGGGTTTGACAAGGCCGGCACGCTTCCACGGCACGCCTCGCCGCCGGCGCCCGATGACGTGAAACGCGCCCACAAAGGCGCATGCATAGATCACTGTGAACGTGATCTCGCCGGCCATGTGCAGACCGGACTTTCCGATACCGAGCGCCTGCAGGACCAGGGAGACGACCGACCAGATAGACTCGGCCACCAGCAACAGTACGACGGCGATCGCCGCGATCAGCGCCATGTCTGGCGCGGTGAGGGCACCCTTGCGCCGACGCGCGCCTCGCGGCCGGATCCGTGGACGCGGAGCGGGCGCGCCGGTTTCGCCGAGATCCGCCTTTGCTGAAATCGGCCGACGCTCTGATGGCCCGCGGCCCGTCATTTGAGACCGGCAAACATGACCGCCATGGCCACGCAGTTCTGGGTCGCGTGCACGATCGCCGGCGTCCACAGCGAGCCCGTTCGCTCGTATACATAAGCCAGCGCAAGGCCAACGACGAACGCGGCGAAGATGACGGGAATTACACCATGGATCAGCCCGAAGATCGCCGCACTCAGCAGGGTTGCCGGCAATATCCGCCAAAATCGGCGCAACCAACCGTAAAGCAAGCCGCGAAAGATGATCTCCTCGGCCAGCGGCGCCAGTATCCCGCCGATCAAAATCATGCCAACCACGATTGTCCAACTAAAGCCATCCGGCGCCAGGAACCGGAGCTGCGGACTTTCCAGTGGACGGCCAAGGATGCGCTGTACCGCACTGCCTGTCAGCGCCATCACCGGCACTGCCAGCAGGCCGAGACCGACGGCCGCAAAGCCGGTTCGGACCCTAATCGGTCGAAATCCAAACTCGCGCCAGCTCATGCGACGCCGCATGATAATGATAATGTGCGCCCAAGCGAACATTCCCAGTGTCGATAGTCCCAGCACAGTCAGTGCGAACGTCTCTGATTTGGCCAGTGTTTTGGCGCGATTCGGATCGAACCCACCCATTACGATCCCAGTTACCATAGCCACCAAAATCGCGAAGCCAATCGAGGCGCCGAGTACGGCCAGCACTTCCCAGAAACGAATGTTGAAACCGGGGATCCTGCCAATAGGGGGCGGAAGCGGGACGACGCCCGAAGACGGCGCACCGGAAAAATTCTCCACAGGACGGTCGTCAGGCAATCTGGGGTTCCTGCAGCATTTCCAATATCATGGCGAGCGCACGTGCCGCTGCGGCCAGGCGAACCGCGTCGCGGTCACCATCGAAGACTTTGCGAACGTGGTTGGTGGCGTGGCCGGTAAACGCTACAGCAAGATGGACGAGCCCGACGGGCTTGGTCGGTGTGCCGCCGCCGGGGCCGGCGATGCCGGTGACAGAGACAGCGAGATCCGCGGCCGAATGCTGAAGTGCGCCCTCCGCCATGGCCCGCGCCACCAGCTCGCTGACCGCGCCATGCTCCTCGATGAGCCGTACTGGCACGCCCAGCATTTCCGCTTTGGCCCGGTTGGTATAGGTTACGAAACCACGCTCGAAAACTGCTGAGGAGCCCGCTACCGCTGTCAACGCGGCGGCGATCATTCCGCCGGTACAGGATTCGGCTGTTGCGATCATTACGCCTGACGCACGGGCAGCGCCAAGAACGCCCTCTGCTCCATTGATAAGCGAGTTAGAAAATATACTTCGATTCCTTGATGAGAATTAGTCCGCAGAGCAATGCGCCGGCATAGACGCCCGCAATCACATCGTCGATCATCACGCCAAAGCCGCCCTTCACACGGCGATCTGCCCAACCCACCGGCCAAGGCTTCACGATATCGAAGAACCTAAAGAGCGCAAATCCGACGGCCCAGTGCCACCAGACAAGTGTGGTCGCGGGTAACAGCGTCAGCCATTGTCCGGCAACCTCGTCGATTACCACCGCGCCCGGATCGGTCGCACTGGTGCCGGCGATATACACATTGCTCGCCCACCAACCGACCAGAAACACCAACACCGCGGCGCCGGCCAGCCACCAGTACCCGCCGTAGTGCAATATTAACCAGGCGAACGGCAGGGCGGCGAGTGAGCCCCAGGTGCCGGGGGCTTTCGGCATCAATCCTGCGCCGAACCAGGTAGCCAAGCCGAGGGGCAGGAGCGGAATATGGGGTCGAACGTCTGTCATCTCCGCGTGCCTAGCTTGGCAATCGGACTGTCGCGACGGCCTGGCCGGCGATGCCTTCACCGCGGCCCGTAAAGCCAAGCCCTTCGGTCGTGGTCGCCTTGATGCTGACACAGGCCATGGGCAAGCCCAATATCTCTGCGACACGTCCCACCATGGCCGCATGATGGGGACGGATTTTGGGCGCCTCGCAGATCAAGGTCAGGTCGACATGCAGGACCGCCCCCCCGCGCTCGGCGACAAGATCGCCGGCATGGGCAAGAAAACGGTCGGAGGAGACACCGCGCCAGCGCTCGTCGCTATCGGGAAAGTGATTGCCAATATCGCCGGCACCAATGGCGCCTAGAAGCGCATCGGTGAGCGCATGCAAACCAACATCGGCGTCGGAATGGCCTTGCAGACCGCGATCATGGTCGACCTTGACGCCGGCGAGCCAGACGTGGTCTCCCGCCCCAAAGGCGTGGACATCAAAGCCGAAGCCGACACGAATTGTGCCGGACACAGCGAGCTGACGCTCAGCGCGCGCAAGATCGTCCTCGGTCGTGATCTTGAAGTTTGCCTCGCTGCCTTCGACCAGGCTTACGGCGAGACCGGCGGCTTCCGCGACAGCGGCGTCATCGGTCAACGCGTGCCCGGTTGTCGCTCGGTGCGCGGCCAGGATCGGCTGATAGCGAAAACCCTGCGGGGTCTGCGCACGAAAGAGCCCGGCGCGATCGACAGTAATTCCGACCTTGCCATTCTCGGCGCGTTTCAGTGTGTCTACAACCGGGATTGCGACAAGTGCACCTTCGCTGCTCGCAAGACATTCGACGGTCCTACCGATCGTGTCGGCATTGATGAAGGGGCGGGCGGCATCATGAATCAGCACTGTCTCAGGCGAAAGCGTCTCAAGCGATTCCAGTCCAAGACGGACCGAATCTTGGCGTGTTGGTCCACCGTTTACGGGCGCCTCCACGCGCAAACCTTCGACCGCTTCGTCATGCAAGATCCGGTCGCCGCGGTGGATCACGACTCGGACACGCTCGATTTTCGGGTGGCGCAGGAAGGTCGACACGCTGTGGCGCAAAACCGGAAAACCACCGAGCCGCCGGTACTGTTTCGGAAGTTCGCCGCCGAACCGGGTTCCGAGGCCCGCGGCGACAATCAACGCAATGCATCCAGTCATGCGGAGACGCCTGTCATGCGGAAATGTATGCTCAATCAGGCTTCACTTGCGCGCCAATTTTTTCGCGCGGCCGACCTTGGCGCGGACCCTATACCGCCCCTGATGCGATGCCAAGTCTGGCAATACCGACTTTCGTAGACTTAATCTAAATCGCGCGCCGGCGCGAATTCTGTCTTGTGGCTCGAAGCTGCGGTATAGATGGACCATGCAAGTTGCGATGGTATATGGCCTTTCGGCCCTGGCGGCGCTTGTGCCTGCCTGGCTTTACGTAATGCGCGGAGGCGGGCGCGTGCCGCTCTTCTGGGCGTTGCTGGCTGTAGCGTTGGCTGGGCCGGTGAGCTGGACTGCTGTACAACTCGCCGGGAGGTGGCAAACCGGATTTTCCGCTTCGCTTTGGTTGACGATCGCCGTCGCGATAGTGATCTTTGCGGCGATCGCGGCTGTCAACCGGGTAGCGTGGCGGCTGGCGCCGCTCTTGCTGCCGTATCTTTTGCTCCTGGGCGTACTGGCAATGATTTGGCAGAACGCGCCCGGACGACCACTTTCCGGCGCAGCGGCTGAAAGCTGGCTCATCGCGCATATCGTCGTCTCGGAGTTGACTTATGCGCTTATCACCCTTGGTGCCATTGCTGGCTTGGCGATATTGCTTCAGGAACGTGCGCTGAAAGCCAAGCGGCCCACAGCTCTCACCCGTCGGCTACCAGCAGTCGCAGACGCTGAGCGGTTGCAGGTCGGCCTGCTCGTTGCCGGCGAGGCGGTGCTCGGTGCCGGACTGGTCACTGGGTTCATAACGCTTTATTCGGCGTCGGGCACGGTGCTGCGACTTGACCATAAGACGGTCTTAGCGATTGTCGCTTTTGTGGTGATCGGCACGCTTCTCGGCCTGCATTTCCTTGCGGGCCTGCGCGGTCGCCGCGCCGCACGATTGATCCTCATCGCTTATCTCATCATTTCTCTTGCCTATCCGGGGGTAAAATTTGTTACTGACGTGTTGGCCGGGGGATGATCGAGATCAGGGTGGTCTTGCAAATTACTTGCATAATTGATGTATCCGGATATATTGCCTGATCTTTGTGCAAACAGGTAGACTGCACAACAAATGAGCATCAATATTGGCCCCCTAGAATTACGCTCGCCGGTGGTGCTGGCGCCCATGTCTGGCGTCACAGACCAGCCGTTTCGCGCCCAGGTGCGTGGGTTCGGCGCCGGGCTCGTTGTTTCAGAGATGATCGCCAGCCAGGCGATGATTCGCGAGACGAGGCGGCACATGCTGAAATCGACGACCGACTGCGCCGCGGAATACCCGATGTCCGTGCAGATTGCTGGCTGCGAGCCCACCACGATGGCGGAGGCCGCACGTCTGAGCGAGGCGCGTGGCGCGGCGGTGATCGACATCAATTTCGGCTGCCCGGTGAAGAAAGTGGTCGGCAAGTTGGCTGGTTCAGCCCTAATGCGCGATCTCAACCAGGCTGCGCGCATTATTAGGGCAGTGGTGGGAGCCGTTAGCGTGCCCGTCACGGTAAAGATGCGCACAGGTTGGGATGACGCACATCGCAACGCGCCTGAACTGGCACGCATCGCCGAGGATCTCGGCGTTGCCATGATCGCAGTCCATGGGCGCACGCGCACCCAAGCCTATAAAGGCAAGGCCGACTGGGCGTATATTTCGGAGATAAAGCGTGCCGTATCGGTGCCGGTGCTCGCCAATGGCGATATCGTCAGCGTCGCGGACGCACGCGCATGTCTGGCACGCTCCGGTGCGGATGGGGTGATGATTGGTCGTGGCGCGTACGGCCGGCCTTGGTTTGTCAGCCAAATCATGCAGGCGCTCGCCGGCGAACCTGTCTCGCCGACACCGGGGCCGGCCGCTCGCCTCAATGCAGCGCTGCGGCACTACGAAGCGATGCTGGAACATTACGGACTGGAACGGGGCATCAAGGTTGCCCGCAAACATCTCGCTTGGTATTGCGCCGGATTGCCGGGCGCGGCCGAAGCAAGGGCTCACCTCTTTCGCCTTGAAGATGCGGGCGCAGTTACCGAATGCTTACGCTCTTTCTTTCTGCCGGCTGCCCAACGCGCGGCTGCCTAAGAGCATAGATACACGACATTTGGGATCGCCGAAAAATTGGATCACAGGATGTCAGGCCGTAAAAATATGGAACAATCCTTCGATCTTGACCATTCCGGTGATGCGAACGAGGAGGAGGGCGCTGCTATCGTCGCGGCGGATCCAGCCGCCCTCATCAATGCCCTCGCCGACCCACTCCTCGAAGTGGGCCGTAACGGCGGCGTGCGTTTTGCAAACCCCGCCGCCGAGCAGTTTTTTGACACAGGAGCTGCGACGCTGCGCAAACGCACGTTAAAGGAGCTCTTGCCCGATGACAGTCCGATTTTCTCGGTCGTCGACCACGTATTTGCTACCGGACATATGGTTTCTGAATTTGGCGTCGGCATCGAAACGCCCAGGATCGGCAGCCATATCGCTGATTTAAACGTGGCGTCACTGGCTGAGAGCAACGACGCGGTTGTGATTACGCTCCATGTCCAGTCGCGAGCGCATGCCATCGACAGGCAACTCGTGCACCGCAATGCCGCACGCTCGGTGACGGCAATGGCGGCGCTGCTGGCGCATGAGGTCAAGAATCCTCTCTCTGGCATCCGCGGCGCGGCGCAGCTCCTCGATCACAACCTTTCGCCCGAGGACCGGCGACTGACCCAGCTCATCCGCGACGAAACCGACCGTATCGTCGGTCTTGTCGATCGCATGGAGGTGTTCGCCGATCAGCGGCCCTTGGAGCGCAAACCGGTCAATATCCACCAAGTTCTTGAACATGTGCGGCAAATTGCCGGAGCTGGCTTTGCCCGGCGCATCCGAATCCGCGAGACCTACGATCCGTCGCTGCCGCCGGTCTTTGGCAATCGCGACCAGTTGGTTCAGGTCTTTCTCAACCTGGTCAAGAATGCCGCCGAAGCCGTCCCCGAGGCGGATGGGGAAATCGCGCTGTCGACTGCCTACCGGCATGGCATGCGACTTGCGTTGCCCGGCGGCGAGAGCCGGGTCCAACTGCCGATTGCTATAGAGGTCCGCGACAACGGCGAAGGCGTGCCCGAAGACCTGCGCCCGCACCTCTTCGATCCATTCGTCACGACAAAGGCGAACGGTTCGGGCCTTGGCCTCGCCTTGGTCGCGAAGATCATTGGCGACCATCGGGGCGTGGTGGAACTCGACAGCGTGCCGCGACGGACCGTTTTCCGCGTATTGCTGCCGATGGCCGAGCGTGGGCTAGGCCGCGATGAAAACATTGCGATCGAGGGGTAAAGAATGACCGCCGCTACGATCCTAATCGCCGACGACGACCGAAGCATCCGGACCGTGTTGAGCCAGGCCCTCGGGCGCGAGGGGCACACAGTG
This sequence comes from Alphaproteobacteria bacterium, assembly GCA_035527975.1. GTDB lineage: Bacteria > Pseudomonadota > Alphaproteobacteria > JAPULJ01 > JAPULJ01 > DATKZM01. The sequence continues at coordinate 38,150 of DATKZM010000113.1, forward strand.
CGGACCACGGGCAATGCCGCGACGCTATGGCGCTGGGTCGCCGACGGCCAGGGCGATCTTGTTATAACCGATGTCGTCATGCCCGATGAGAACGGGCTCGATTTGATCCCGCGCATTCGCAAGATGCGACCAGAGTTGCGCGTGATAGCGATGAGCGCGCACAAGACTTTGATGACGGCTGTGCGTGCCGCCGAGCGCGGCGCCTTCGAATATCTACCAAAACCTTTCGATCTAAATGAACTGGTTGGCCTGGTGGACCGCGCCCTGACCGAGCCGCTGGCAAATGTCGCCGCGGGAGAGGACGTGCCGGAAATCGATGAAGAATTGCCGTTAATCGGCCGTTCGGCGGCGATGCAGGAAATCTACCGTGTGATGGCAAGACTGATGGGAACCGATCTTACGGTAATGATCGTTGGCGAGTCCGGCACAGGTAAGGAACTGGTGGCACGCGCCCTTCACGAACATGGTCGACGAAGGGTCGGACCGTTCATCGCGATAAACATGGCGGCGATCCCGCGTGAGCTAATCGAAAGCGAATTGTTCGGTCACGAGCGCGGCGCGTTTACCGGCGCGGCGGCTCGATACGCCGGGCGCTTCGAGCAGGCCGAAGGGGGAACGCTCTTTCTCGACGAGATTGGCGACATGCCGCTGGAGGCACAGACGCGGCTACTGCGCGTTCTGCAGGAAGGTGAATACACCGCGGTGGGCGGACGCACGCCGATACGCGCCGACGTTCGAATCATCGCCGCCACTCATCGCGATCTGAAGCAGCTGATTCGCCAGGGCCTGTTTCGAGAAGATTTGTTCTATCGTCTGAACGTGGTGCCGATCCGGCTACCGTCGCTGCGCGAGCGCTCGGAGGATATCCCCGATCTGGCGCGGCATTTCCTTGGCTTGGCGTCCGCCGAAGGATTGCCGTCGAAGGCGATTGCGCCAGCTGCGCTCGAACGCTTGTCGGCACATCGCTGGCCCGGCAACGTCCGCGAACTGGAGAATATGATCCGCCGGCTGACTGCCCTGTACAGCCAGGAAACGATCGGGGTTGATGTTATTGAGGCTGAACTCGCCGATACCGGACGCAACATCGATGCGTTGGAGGCTCAACGCGACGAAAGCCTTGGCGCGGCCGTCGATCGCCACCTAAGCGAGTATTTTTTGGCTCACAAGGGTGGGTTGCCGCCTTCGGGACTGTACGATCGTGTCCTTAAGGAGATCGAAGCGCCCCTGATTCGCCTCAGTCTGGAAGCGACGCGAGGCAACCAAATCCGCGCCGCGGCGCTTCTCGGCCTCAATCGGAACACATTGCGGAAGAAAATACGGGCGTTAGACATCCCGATCTTGCGCGGCCTAAAGTGACTGCAATGCGGTCGCATGCAACAAAAACCCAAGGCTAACAATACCATGGTGCTTACGACCGCGCTCAAGGCGCGGCGGGCGAAGCAAAGGTCCGGCGCAACCAATCGCCCGCCGCCAGGAGGAGAACAAGTGCCGCCTGCGCTGTGGCCCCGCGTAATGGGCTGGGCGCATCGCATCGGTCTCAGCCGCTATGCGGCTATCGCACTCACCATCGCCGCGATTGCATCGGGCATTGGGACCTATTGGGCGCTGACCGGCTCACGTCTTTTCGAGCCGGACCCAAAGACAATCCTCATACTACTGAATGTTGACTTTGTCCTGCTGCTGCTGCTGGGCGCACTTATCGCGCGGCGGGTCACCCGGCTCTGGGCACAGCGGCGGCGCGGCCTGGCCGGATCGCGGTTGCATGCGCGACTGGTGCTCCTGTTCAGCCTTGTCGCCGTCACGCCTGCGATCGTGGTCGCGGTTTTTTCCGCAATCTTTTTCAATTTCGGCATCCAGGCCTGGTTCAGTGAGCGTGTGCATTTGGCGCTCACGGAATCGCTCAAGGTCACAGACGCGTATCTTCGAGAACATCAGCAAGCCATCCGCGCCGATGCGTTGGCGATGGCGAGCGTGCTTAACCGCAACGCATTGTTGTTGCTCCGCTCACCGGATATTTTCAAGCGCGCGGTCGAGGAACAGGCTTCGGCCCGCGCGCTTCTCGAAGCGGTGGTGTTCGATGAAAGCGGCACGGTATTGGCGACCTCGGGCCTCGACGTTTCGATCCAGCGTGAAACAGTGCCGCAATGGGCGCTTGACCGGGCGAAAAAGGGCGAAGTTGCAGTGGTGGCCGAGAGTGGCGCCAAGCGTGTACGGGCGCTCGTGCGGCTCGATCAGTTCTTCAACACTTACCTTTATGTCGGCCGCTTCATCGACCCGACCGTGGTCGGCCACGTCGCACGCACTCGTAGCGCCGTAGAGGCGTATCAAAAACTTGAAGGACAGCGCTCGGGGTTGCAGATCAGTTTTTTCCTGCTGTACGCCGTCGTAGCCTTGCTGCTGTTGATGGCCGCCGTCTGGGTTGGTTTGTTGTTGTCGAACCAGTTGATGAAACCGATCGGCGATCTCATTGGCGCCGCGGACCGGATTCGGCGCGGCGATCTGTCGGCACGTGTCGTCGAAAGCAAAGAAGACGTCGACATTGGCGGGCTAGGTCGCGCGTTCAATCGCATGGCCAAACGCTTGGAGCGAAACCGGCGCGAGCTGATGGACGCCAACCGCCAGCTCGATGCGCGCCGCATGTTCACTGAAACGGTGCTGGCCGGTGTGACCGCGGGCGTGATCGGCCTGGACGCCAATGGCCGGATCAACTTGCCGAACCGTTCTGCGTCGGATCTTTTGGCCACCAACCTTGACGATCAGATCGGCAAACCGCTGGCCAGCGTAGTCCCAGAAATGGCGGAACTGGTCAAGCGGGCACAAATGGGCAGCGAGAGTTTGGAACAGACGGAGCTCGTGGTCCCGCGCGGCGGCGTGGCACGAACGCTCACGGTGCGGGTCGCAACAGAATCGATCGATGGCGAGCCCTATGGTTATGTCGTCACGTTCGATGACATTACAGAGCTTCAATCCGCCCAGCGCACGGCGGCCTGGGCCGACGTCGCGCGACGCATCGCCCACGAGATCAAGAACCCGCTGACCCCGATCCAGCTATCGGCGGAGCGCCTTAAGCGGAAATACCTGAAAGAAATCAAGACCGAGCCAGAGCTATTCGAGACGCTGGCTGACACGATCGTGCGCCAAGTGGGCGACATCGGCCGTATGGTCGATGAATTCTCCTCTTTCGCTAGGATGCCCGCACCAGTCATGCGGGCGGAAGACGTCAGTGAGATTTGCCGCCAGGCTGCAGTCCTTCAGCGCAGCGCGCATAGCACCATCAAGATTGATATATCGTTGCCGGATACCGCAGTGACTCTACACGCCGACCGCGGCCAGATCACGCAGGCGGTAACCAACTTGTTGCAAAACGCCGCCGATTCGATCCTTGACCGCAAAGGTCCCGACGGGCAAGAGTCACGGCGCGGCTGGATCGCGATCACCGTAAGCAAGCAAGGAAGCGACATAGTGATCGAGGTCGAGGATGACGGGCCAGGGCTTCCGAAAGAGCTGCAGCATCGTCTGACCGAACCCTACGTGACCACTCGCAAAAAGGGGACAGGATTGGGGCTCGCCATCGTGGCTAAGATTATGGAAGATCACGGTGGCCAATTGACACTTGAGAACCGCGAAGGCGGGGGAGCCAGGGCCCGCTTGGAATTCATGAACGCCGTCGAAATGGATGAGTCGCGGCACGGCAACCCGCCCAAATCCGTAGAACGAAAACCCACGAAACGCAAAACCGCACAACGTAAGGCGGCGCACCATGGCCCTTGATATCCTGATTGTCGACGACGAGGCCGATATCCGCATGTTGATTGCGGGCACACTCCAGGACGAGGGCTACGCCACTCGAGAAGCTGCGGATGGCGACGGCGCGTTGGACGCGATCCGGTCCCGACTTCCCAATCTTGTCGTGCTCGACATCTGGCTTCAGGACAGCACGCTCGACGGGATCGAATTGCTGGATGTGATCGCAAAGGACTATCCAGGACTGCCGGTCGTCATGATCAGTGGCCACGGCAACATCGAAACTGCTGTCGCCGCAATCAAGAAGGGTGCTTACGACTTCATCGAGAAGCCATTCAAGTCGGGCCGACTGCTTGTGGTGGTTGAGCGAGCGATCGAGGCAGCGCGGATCAAGCGTGAATTTGAAGCGCTGAAGCAGCGCGCCGGCGGCGAAGTCGAACTTATTGGCGGGAGCCAGCCGACAAACCAGCTTCGCCAGGCTATTCAGCGCGTCGCTCCTACATCAAGTCGCGTGCTAATTACTGGACCAGCCGGTTGCGGCAAAGAGGTGGTGGCGCGGCTGATACACACGCGCTCGCCGCGCGCGCACGGCCCCTTCGTCGTGCTCAACTGCGCAACGATGCACCCCGACCGCATGGAAATTGAGCTCTTCGGCGGTGTGCCCGAACAGAATGACGGTTCCGGGCCAACCAAGATCGGCACATTCGAGCAGGCCCATGGCGGCACACTGCTGCTCGACGAGGTCGCGGACATGCCGGCGGAAACGCAAGGCAAAATTGTCCGCGTGCTTCAGGACCAGAGCTTCGAGCGAGTCGGCGGCACCGCGCGGGTTGAGGTTGATGTCCGTGTGATAGCCACTACCAACCGCGATCTTCAGTCGGAAATGGCAAGCGGGCGGTTCCGCGAAGATCTCTACTACCGCCTCAATGTCGTACCGATCGACGTGCCCCCCCTGCGTGGAAGGCGCGCCGACATACCCGATCTGGCCGAGCATCTGATACTACGGTCGGCGCGCCTGGCGGGCATTCCGCCGCGCCCGATTGGCGCGGACGCGATGGCGGCGCTGCAGTCCTACGCCTGGCCAGGCAATGTGCGTCAGCTCGGCAACGTCATCGACTGGCTTTTAATCATGGCACCCGGCGACGCACGGACGGCGATCACATCGGACATGTTGCCACCCGATCTGCGCGCGGAGGCGCCAATGTCGTCGCACTGGGACCGCGGCGGCGAGATCATGTCGCTGCCGTTGCGCGAGGCACGGGAAATTTTCGAGCGCGAGTATCTGGCAGCGCAGGTGTCCCGCTTTGGCGGCAATATATCGCGCACAGCCGAGTTCGTCGGTATGGAACGTTCGGCCCTTCATCGCAAGCTCAAGAGCCTCGGCGTTCCGAGCTCGGACAAGCCGCACTGAGCGGCCGGTCTCCGCAGCCTGCACGCGCCCACTGACGGAACGATACGGATGAAGGTCATCGTCTGCGGCGCCGGACAAGTCGGCACTAATATTGCCAGACATTTGGCAACCGAACACAACGATGTGACCGTGATCGACCAGTCGCCAGAACTGGTACGGCGGGTCACCGAGACCCTGGACGTCCAGGGGCTATGCGGGTTTGCCTCTTATCCCGATGTATTGGAGCGCGCCGGCGCATCGGATGCCGACATGCTGATCGCGGTCGCCAATGCCGACGAAGTCAACATGGTGGCCTGCCAGGTGGCGCATTCTCTGTTCAACGTGCCCACCAAGATCGCACGGGTCCGGGCGCAAAGTTACCAAAAGCCGATCTGGGCGGATCTTTTCAGCCGCGATCACATGCCGATCGATGTCATCATCTCACCGGAAATCGAGGTGGCGCGCGCCATCAACAACCGTCTGAAGGCGCCCGGCGCAGTTGACATGATCCCAATGGCCGATGGGCTGTTGCAGGTGATCGGCGTGCGCCTGGAAGACGATTGCCCAATTGTCGATACGCCGCTGCGCCAGCTCACCTCGCTGTTCCCCGATCTTCATTTGATCGTTATCGCCATCATCCGCGACGGCAAGGTGATTGTGCCCGACCCCGAGGATCAACTCCTGATCGGCGACGAAGTCTATTTCGTCGCCGAGGCCGAACACGTCGCGCGCTCTCTCGCCGCATTCGGCCACGAAGAACCCAAGGCGCACCGTATTGTAATCGTTGGCGGTGGGAATATCGGTCTCTTCCTGGCCCAGGAATTCGAGCAGACGCGCAGCGATCTAACGACCAAGATGATCGAGCTGAGCAAGGAACGTGCAACCCAGGTCGCAGAGTTGCTTAAAGAAACCATGGTCGTCAACGGCGACGCCCTCGACCTGGAAATCCTAGAAGAAGTGAATATTGATCAGACCGATACCATCGTTGCTGTCACAAATGACGATGAGGTCAACATTCTTTCCTCGCTGTTGGCCAAGCGCAACGGCGCCAAGCGGGCGGTGACGCTGGTCAACAAACTAAGCTACGAGCCGTTGATCGCCTCACTGGGCGTCGACGTGGTGGTAAATCCTCGCGCGATCACGGTTTCGACCATTCTTCGGCACATCCGGCGCGGGCGCATCATCGCGGTGCATGCGTTGCGCGAGGGGGCAGGGGAGGTTATCGAGGCCGAGGCCCTCGATACCTCCGCCGCTGTCGGCAAGCCGCTCCGCGACATCCGCATGGACAAAGGCATCATCATCGGAGCAGTGGTGCGAGGCGATGAGGTGTTGCTGCCGCGCGGCGATCTCGAGATCAAAGCGAAGGACCGGGTAGTGCTATTCGCGGCGGCGCAAGCGGTTAAAGAGGTCGAGCAGCTATTTGCCGTGGGACTTGAGTTCTTTTAGGCGCCCGGAAACTATTGCTAATGTCGCGGATCGCTTACGTCAACGGCCAGTATGTGCCTCATCGTCGTGCCGCCGTGCATGTCGAGGACCGCGGCTATCAATTCGCTGACGGCGTTTACGAGGTCATCGCTGTGCGTAACGGTCACCTCGTAGATCTCGCACCGCATTTCGACCGACTGGACCGATCATTGGGTGAACTCGACATAGAGGCGCCCATGCCGCATGCGGTTATGAGCTTTATCTTAAAAGCGATTGTGCGCCGCAACAGGGTCAAGGACGGCATCGTCTATCTGCAGATCACCCGCGGCGTTGCGCCACGCGACCACCAGTTCCCCACCGATGCCATGGCCGCGATGGTCGTGACTGCGCGTAATACAATTCCAAAAGTGGCTCAGCGCGAGGCCGGAATCGGCGTCATTAGCACACCTGATAATCGCTGGAAAAGATGTGATATCAAAACAATATCTCTTCTTCCTAATGTATTAGCAAAACAGAAGGCATTTGAAGCCGGCGCTTACGAGGCCTGGCAGGTCGATCAGGGCGGCTACGTCACCGAAGGCAGCGCAACCAATGCCTGGATCGTCACCAAGGAAGGCGAAATCATCACTCGACAGGCTGACGAGGCAATCTTGAGCGGGGTAACCCGTCTGGCGGTCATGGCGCTTGCCGAGCGCGACGGTATCACGCTAATCGAGCGTCCCTTTAGCCTTGAAGAGGCGAAGGCGGCGAAGGAAGCGTTTCTGACCAGCACCACATCAAATGTCATGCCGGTAATCGAGATTGACGGCAGCCCAATTGGCAATGGCCATCCGGGAACGGTTACGCGCTCGCTCTCCGATCTTTACGAACGCTTCGCGAATAGTGACTAACACAAACCCGCGCATTGACGCGGCAAAATGGCCGCAGGCGGTCCTTTTCGATTGGGACAACACACTGGTCGACAACTGGATCAGCATCCAGGACGCATTTAACACCACGTTCGCCGCTATGGGCCAGGAGCCTTGGAGCCTGGCGCAGGTGCGCGCCCGCGTTCGCACATCTGCCCGTGAGACCTTTCCGCAGCTCTTTGGCAAACGCGCCGAGGAGGCGATGTGCATTTTCTACGACCGGTTCGAGGCTGCCCATCTCAATACATTGACATCGTTGCCCGGCGCCAATGCATTGCTCGACAAGCTTGGCGCTTTGAATATCTATCTTGGTGTGGTCAGCAACAAACATGGAACATTTTTGCGCCGCGAAGCCGGACAACTTGGCTGGAACGGGCACTTTGCAAGGCTAGTCGGCACCGGCGACGCATCCGGCGACAAGCCGTCGCCCGCCCCAATTGTGCTGGCGCTTGACGGGAGCGGCATCGCACTCGGCGCATCGGTATAGTATGTCGGCGACGCCCTGATCGACATCGAATGCGCCAGAAATGCGGGCTGCATCGCCGTCTTGGTGGGGGATGGAGACGGCCGGGAGACCAGGGAAGCCAATCCTAATATTTGGCTATCTGACCTCACGGCACTTGCAAAGATGTTCACAACACAATAATTCCAGTTGTAGTCGGGCGATGCAGTACTGCGGCGGCGCCCGGAGGAAAACGGATCAGACGACCGAACCGGCGGTGGGGAATAGTAGCTGGTAAGGAGCCGTCCCGTGCTCTGAACAACAAAAGGCCAATAACAAAGGGTACGAACCATGCCCGCAGATAAGAGCCAAAACCTGCAGGACGTGTTTCTCAATCACATCCGCAAGAACAAGACACCGGTCACTATTTTCCTTGTGAACGGGGTGAAATTGCAGGGGATAGTTACCTGGTTCGACAACTTTTCGGTCCTGTTACGGCGCGATCACCATTCGCAGCTTGTTTACAAGCACGCGATCTCAACGGTGATGCCGACAGGCCCGATCCAGTTGTTCGATCAGGACAAGGAAGCCGAGCAGGTCGGCTGATCGGCCGCCCCCGGGAGGCAACTCAAGGCCGAAAGTCATGACCGACCGCCCGACAAATGCGGACGGTATGCGTGCGATTGTGCTTCATCCGGCGCTGCGCGGTGCTCCCTCGACCACGCGCTCACTAGAAGCACGCCTCGCCGAAGCCCAGGGACTTGCTGAAGCGATCGATCTTGATGTGGTGCATGCAGATCTGAGGCGGATCGCGCGGCCGGCCCCCGCGACGCTTTTCGGCCGCGGCATGGTCAAAGATTTCGCAGAAATAGTCGAATTGGAGGGGGTCGCTCTGGTAGTGGTCGACGGCACCCTGACCCCTATCCAGCAGCGTAATCTCGAACGTGCCTGGGCCTGCAAGGTGATCGACCGAACTGCTCTGATCCTGGAGATATTCGGACGCCGGGCTCGCACGCGCGAAGGCACGCTGCAGGTCGAACTCGCCCACCTTACATATCAACGCTCGCGGTTGGTACGAAGTTGGACCCATTTGGAGCGCCAGCGCGGCGGCTTCGGCTTTCTGGGCGGCCCAGGTGAATCGCAGTTAGAAATCGACCGCCGCCTGATCGACGAGCGCCTGATAAAGCTGAAACGCGAGTTGGAAACTGTGCGCCGCCGGCGCGCGCTCCAACGACGCGCGCGCGCGCGCGTTCCGTTTCCTGTGGTGGCCCTCGTCGGCTACACGAATGCCGGCAAATCGACGCTGTTCAATCGGCTTACTAAAGCCAATGTGGCGGCCGATGACATGCTGTTTGCAACACTCGACCCCACCATGCGCGCGATCGACTTGCCGTCCGGACAACGGGCGATTCTGTCCGACACGGTGGGATTTATCTCCAATTTACCGACGCATTTGGTTGCCGCATTTCGGGCGACGCTGGAAGAAGTCACCGACTCCCAGGTGCTCCTGCATGTGCGCGACGTCTCACATCCCGATCACGAAGCCCAAAAGGCCGATGTTTTGACAGTGCTGGAGACGCTGGGCATGAGTGGGCGCCTGGAGGGCAATACGATCGAAGCGCTCAACAAGATCGATTTGCTCGACGAGGAGGCCCGCACGGCATTGGTGGCACAATCGGCCCGTGCCAATCAGCCTGCGGTGCCGGTATCGGCGCGAACAGGGCAGGGTCTTGCGCGGTTGCTCGACATGCTCGACCAACGCCTCGTCCAAGACCGGGTGGTGGTTGGATACCGCTTGGGCGTTATTGATGGCGCAGCGTTGTCATGGCTATATGAACATGGCGAGGTGATCGAACGCCGCGATGAAGATACTGTGATTGCTCTAAAGGTACGGATCAATCCCAAGGATGCCACCCGTTTCGAGAAGCGCTTCGCGGCCAGCCGTGCTGATTGAGTTGGTGGCCGCGAACGACAGCTACTTGCACAATCGGGGTGGCTATCCACAATATTCCACTGAGTTATCCACTAGTAGAATGACTAGTAGACGAAAATTTGGAACATGTGGCCTGCCGGGATTAGCCGCCTAGAGAACGACCGCGTCCCAGAAATCTGGTGCGACGCGTGAATCGCGCTCTAAATAAACATAATGGATCAAGATCTCCCACGGTGAGATTCCATCAGGCTTGTTGACGCCCCATCTGCCGCACAGTATACCCATTGGCACTCACTGGCAGAGAGTGCTAACACGCGTCGATCGTCCAATTGGGCGTTCGGCGAACCAGGTAAACGTAGGCAATCGCCGCGGCATTTGATCGTAGCCGCCATAGAAAATGCCAAAACCGAAGAATGGAGGTGTCATGAGCTTCAAGCCGCTCCACGACCGCGTCCTGATTCGTCCATTGGACGAGGATGAGAAGAGCGCGGGCGGGATCATCATTCCCGATACGGCTAAGGAAAAGCCGGTACAGGGTAAAATCATCGCCGTCGGCGCGGGTGTGCGCGACGAGCAGGGCAAACTCACACCCATGGACGTGAAGATCGGCAACAAGGTGCTTTACGGCAAGTGGGCCGGTACTGAGGTCAAGATCGACGGGGAGGACCTCGTGATCATGAAGGAATCCGACGTGATGGGCGTCCTCGGCTAAGGAGATAGAAAGCAATGTCAGCGAAAGACGTACGGTTTGGATCGGACGCTCGTCAGCGAATGCTGAAGGGTGTCGATACGCTCGCGAACGCGGTCAAGGTGACGCTGGGGCCCAAGGGCCGCAACGTCGTGCTCGACAAGGCGTTTGGCGCACC